>DASTKH010000047.1:0-140130 GCA_035716025.1 Xanthobacteraceae bacterium | reverse complement strand
CTTGGCGTAATCGTAGACCTTGCGGGCGGAGGATACGCCGAGCACGTCGAAGCCGCCATGCACGATGAGATAGGGACATTTCATGTTTTCGAGATGCCCCTCGAGCTTGAACGGAGCGGTCTTGGCGATCGCCTCCTTCATGCTCGCGGCGCCGAACACCCATTTGATGTGGTCGGCAAGACCATGCTCCTCGGTCGCGTTCGCCCACAATTCCTGGATCGACCAGATCGCGCCATGTGAGATCGCCGCCGCAAGCCGATGCTCATAGCAGCCGGCCCGTGCCGCATAGTAGCCGCCGAGCGACGAGCCGCAGACGGCGATCCGCTTGGGATCGATGTCGTCGCGCGTCAGCAGATAGTCGATGCACTTTCCGATCGGCACTTCGTAATCGTGGCGCGTCGGAACCTTGTGGCGGCGGAGCGTGCCGCCCTGGCCCGGGCCGTCGATCATCAGCACGGAAATGCCGCGTTGCAGTGCGCCGTGCGCCTGCATGAACCACATTTCGTCCTTGATCGAATCGAGGCCGCCCATGGAAATCAGGCAGGGTTGCCGGCCGGTGTCGAACGGCGCGCGTACGAAATACGCGCAGAGCGGAACACCGTCCTCGTAGGGGACGTCCACCGCCTCGCCGGCCGGATGCAGATGGGCGATGAATTTCTTGCTGCAGGACTCCATCAGCTCGAATGTCGCGAGCCGCCGCGGATCGTTCGGAGCAAGCCAGAACTCGGCCTGCCGGTAGTAGTCGGCCGCGCGCAGCCAGCAATTCTTCGCCGTCTGCACATGCCCGCGGGCCAGCGCCTCGTCGCCGCGCTTACGATTGAAATCGCCCACCGCCATCCACTCGCGGTGCCAGCTCTCCTTGTCGCCCGGGATCATCCGGCTCGCGGCCTTGAAGCATTCCGAGACGGTGCCGCCGCCCTCCGAGGTCTCGCCGAGGGCACGGCGGAACTGGTAGCTCATCCACGGATGCTGCGGCCAGTGATGCCAGCCGAACGGCTCGTAGTGCGGATCGGTGCGATCCGAAACCTTGTCGATCAACAGTTCTTCGGCCATCGCGTTGTCTCGATCCCTCGGTGCCGGAACGGCTTTTTGCTTGCGGAAAGTTTGTGTAACAACATTCAAGTGGCTTGAAAAGCCTCGATGGCGGGCACTTTGCTGCCTCGTGCGTCACTTCCGCGTGTGGTTTGCGGCTGGGCCGGATTTTCCGCTCGCGCGGAGCGTGCGGGGGCGCGGGGAATCTCGACGCGTTCCGCCCTAATAGCTCGGCGGCGTGTTGACGAACAGGACGCGGGCTTCAACGCGGCCGCAGTTGCGGTAGCCGTGCCGGAGGGCGGAATCGTAGAAGAAGGAGTCGCCTTCCCGCAGGTGATAGGTCTCGTCTCCGACGATGAGCTCGATCTCGCCGGCGAGCACGTAGCCGACCTCTTCTCCTCTGTGCGAGACCGTGCCGTCGGACGAGCCGCCCGGCGCGATGATGTGAATGTTGCCCTGGATGAGGTGGCCCTTCGCATAAGGGACGAGCCGCTCGAGGCGGATGCCGGTGCCCTTGCGCAGCGGATCGAGCGCAACGACCCGCCGCTCGCCCGCGCGCGTGACGGTGCTGCCGTTTTCCTCCTTTGCGGCAACGAGTTCGCCGAGCGTCAGGTCGAGGACCTCGCAAATTCGGTGCAGCACGCCGAGCGACGGCACCGCCTTGTTGTTCTCGATCTTGGAGATCATGCTTTCCGAGCAGCCGGCCGCCGCTGCGACATCCTTCATGCGCAACTCGCGCAGCTGGCGGGCGTGGTGCAGGCGCGTGCCGATCCGCCGCAGCGCCGTTGCGTCCGGCTGCGGAGGGCCGGATTTCGCCTTGGTTCGGATGGGTTCGCTGCGGCGAACGGTCCCGGCCTGGGAGGCGGCGTTTCGTCGCGTCCTGTCGCGAGGTTTTTTCTGCGCGTGACGGGATCTTTCGCGCAACCTTTCCTTTCGCATCGACCGGACCGGCCTCGTGCCTTGCGCCGCGTCTGACGGCTTCGTTGCAGCGCCCACGATAGGGGGGCAGCGGGCCGTCGCGCAAGTTGCCCAACGCCGGTGGCCGGCGGATGCCGCCCGCCTGCGCGCTCGCTAAAAGACGTTCCCCCTCGGTCCGCTGTTGCTGTATCCAGTCCGGGATGACTGATTCGAGCGTGCTCTCGCGGTCCGCGGCCGTTGCGCGCCCCTGGGCGCCGCGCGGCGGACTGCGGCGGTTTTCGGGCACGGTCGTGCTGTCCTGGGGCTGGCGCCGTGTGGCGATTGCCGTCGGCGCCGGTGCCGCATCCGCACTCGCCATGGCCCCGTTCGATGCCTGGCCGGTGCTTTTTCTGACCTTTCCGGTTCTCGTGTGGCTGATCGACGGCGCGGCCGGCCGGCGTCGCCTGCTTGCCGCCGGACTGACCGGCTGGTGGTTCGGCTTCGGCTATTTCTTGGCCGGCCTCTATTGGATCGGCATCGCCTTTCTGGTCGACGCAAAATCCTTCGCCTGGCTCATGCCGTTCGCCGTGCTCGGCCTGCCCGCCGGGCTCGCGGTGCTGACGGGGCTCGGCACGGCGCTCGCGGCGCTGCTTTGGACGCGCGGCAGCACCCGAATCCTTGCGCTTGCCGTGGGGCTTACCGTTTCCGAATGGCTGCGCGGCCACATCCTGACCGGCTTTCCCTGGAACGCCTTCGGCTATGCCCTCACGGCGCCGCTGCCGCTCGCACAAGGCGCCGCGCTCGTTGGAATCTGGGGACTCACATTCCTCGCCGTCGCGATCTTCGCGAGCCCGGCGGCGCTGACCGACGGGCGCGATGAAACACGCCGGCCGTGGCTGCCGCTCGCGCTCGGGGCCGCGGCGCTTGCGGGGCTTGCGATCTACGGCGCGGTGCGCCTCGTTGCCACGCCCACGGATTACGTGGCGGGCGTGAAGCTGCGGATCATGCAGCCGAACCTGCCGCAGGACACGAAATTCAACTACGGCGCCAAACAGCGGGTGATGGCGCATTATCTCGCGCTTTCCGATCAGGCGACCGGGCCCGAACACCGCGGGGTACGCGATGCCACGCACCTGATCTGGCCGGAGTCAGCCTTCCCCTTCCTCCTTGCCCGCGAGCCGGATGCGCTGGCGCAGATCGCGGAACTCCTGCCGCGCGGCACGCTGCTGATCACCGGCGCGGCGCGGGCCGCCGACGCGGCACCGGGCGGGCGGGTGCGGCACGGCTACAACTCGATCTACGTGATCGGCGAGGACGGAACTCTGCTGTCCGTCTACGACAAGGTTCATCTCGTGCCGTTCGGCGAATACCTGCCCTTCCAGGCCTTCCTGGAGCGGCTCGGCCTCATGCAGCTCACGAAGGTCCCCGGGGGCTTCCTGCCGGGCGCGCGACGGCGGCCGCTGGATGTGCCGGGGGCACCGGCTGCCCTGCCGCTCATCTGCTACGAGATCATCTTTCCGGACGAGGGGCTGGGCGCCGGCGGGCAACCGGCCTGGCTCCTCAATCTGACGAATGACGGCTGGTTCGGCCGCAGCACGGGGCCCTACCAACATTTCCAGCAGGCCCGCGTGCGCGCAATCCAGGAAGGCCTGCCGCTGGTGCGGGCCGCCAACACCGGGATTTCGGCCGTGGTCGACCCGCTGGGTCGGATCGTCCGCTCGCTTCCTCTCGGAGTTGCGGGGGTGCTGGATGCGCCATTGCCGCAGCGCCTTGCGCCGACGGTAGTTTCGCACTACAGGGACTGGACGGCCGCGATCTTGGTGATGTTGGCACTTCTGTTGTGCACGATAGTGCATTGCACAGAGGGCCGCGCTGTGAAGAAGCTGTAAATCCGGCTTGCGCTTGGGAGGGGACGCGCGGCGGCGCACGGGCAAGAGCCCCAAATCGGCCGTTTTGCCCAGTAACGGACCGGTCAATGATGCCGGCCCGCAGCCACCGCGTCCGCATTGGTCAAGCCGGACATCTTGGAGAGACCAGCCAATTGCCTTGCATCATGAACGTGGCTGACGTGGATTGGAGAGGGGAAATGGTTACCGCCAAGAAGGCGCCAAATCCGATCGACCGGCATGTCGGCAGCCGCGTGCGGATGCGTCGGATGATGATGAACATGAGTCAGGAGAAGCTGGGCGACGCCCTCGGCCTGACTTTCCAACAGGTTCAAAAATACGAAAAAGGGACGAATCGCATCGGCGCAAGCCGGCTGCAACAGATTTCCGACATCCTGAAGGTGCCGGTTTCGTTTTTCTTCGAAGGGGCGCCGGGTCTTGCGCCCGCCGGCGGCATGGGCGAGGCGCCCTCGCCCGCCTACATCTCGGATTTCCTTGCGACGTCGGAGGGACTCGCCCTCACCAAGGCGTTCATGGAAATCAAGGACAGCAAGCTGCGCCGGCGCATCGTCGACCTGGTCGAGGTCATCGCGGCCTCGCAGTCGGGCTAGCGGTTCCGCGCCCACCGGGCCCCGCCCACCGGCCCCCGCCGGTGGGCAAAAGCGGCGTGACGGCATCGCACTTGACCCGGCCTGCGGCCGCTGCAACAAACGCGCGCCGCTTGCCCCGTATGATGTCTTCCGTTCAGCAGGAGCCTCGCGTGCCTCGCGCCAATTATCTCTTCACGAGCGAATCCGTTTCGGAAGGTCACCCCGACAAGGTGTGCGACCGCATTTCCGATGAAGTCGTCGATGCCTTTTTCGAGCTTGGCCCCCAGCACGGCTGGGACCCGAGACAGTTGCGCGTGGCCTGCGAAACCTTGTGCACCACGAACCGCGTCGTCATCGCCGGCGAGACGCGCGGGCCCGCTGCCATCACGCCCGAAGTGGTGATCGAGCGCGCGCGCGCCGCGATCAAGACGATCGGCTATGAACAGGAAGGCTTCCACTGGAAGAACGCCCAGGTGGAGGTGCTGCTGCATGCGCAGTCGCCCGACATCGCACAGGGCGTCGACTCGGCCGGCAACAAGGATGAAGGCGCAGGCGACCAGGGAATCATGTTCGGCTACGCCTGCACGGAAACGCCGGAGCTGATGCCGGCGCCGATCTACTATGCGCACCGGATCTTGAAACTGATGGCTGAAGCCCGACACGCGGGGGAGACCGATCAGCTCGGCCCCGACTCGAAGAGCCAGGTCACGGTGCGCTACGAGCGCGGCAAGCCGGTGGAAGCGACCCAAATCGTTGTCTCGACGCAGCACACCGATCCGACGCTCACCTCCCCGGACATCAAGGCCATCGTCGAACCCTATGTGGTGAAGGCGCTGCCCGAAGGCTGGATCACCAAATCGACGGTCTGGCACGTCAACCCGACCGGCAAATTCGTGGTCGGCGGCCCCGACGGCGATTGCGGCCTCACGGGCCGCAAGATCATCGTCGACACCTATGGCGGCGCGGCTCCGCACGGCGGCGGCGCCTTCTCCGGCAAGGACCCGACGAAGGTCGACCGGTCGGCCGCCTATGCGGCGCGCTACCTGGCGAAGAACGTCGTTGCGGCAGGGCTGGCGGGCCGCTGCACGATCCAGCTCTCCTATGCGATCGGGGTGTCGCAGCCCCTGTCTCTCTATGTCGACCTGCACGGCACCGGCTCGGTCGACGAGGAAAAGCTCGAGAAGGTGCTGGCGGAAGTGATGGATCTGTCGCCGCGCGGCATCCGCGAACATCTCAAACTGTCGCGTCCGATCTATGCCCGCACGGCGGCCTATGGGCATTTCGGCCGCAAGCCCGACGACGAGGGCGGCTTCTCGTGGGAGCGGACCGATCTCGCCGAGGATCTGCGGCGCGCCCTCTCCTGAGCAGACCGGCGCCGGCGCGCGCCCGCGGCGACGGCGGTGCCCGGTTTCGGCGGGGCTTTCAGCACGCGCAGTCGGGCGAGGGGCTGCCGCGCGCGCGAGAGTGGCGCCATGATGCACGAGACGTCTCGATCGGCGGATCGGCAGAGGGGTGCGGCGAGCGAGCCCGCCGCGCCGGAGCCGGCCCGCGCCTTTTTCGGGCGGCGCAAGGGTCATCCCCTGCGACCGCATCAGGCCGGTCTGTTTGAGCAGCTGCTGCCCCGCCTGGCCATGGATTTGGCGACCCCCGCCCCGCAGGACCTTCGCGCCCTGTTCGACCCTGCGGTCGAGGAGGTGCGGCTCGAGATCGGTTTCGGGGGCGGCGAGCACCTCATCGCGCAGGCGCGGGCGAATCCCGGCGTCGGATTTCTCGGCTGCGAGCCTTTCGTCAACGGGATGGCGAAGGCGCTGGCGGCGATCGAGGCGCACGGCCTGCGCAACGTCCGTCTTCACTTCGGGGATGCGGCGGCGCTGCTGCCGTGGCTACCCGCGGCTGTGCTGTCCCGCATCGACCTGCTCTATCCCGACCCCTGGCCGAAGCGGCGGCACTGGAAGCGGCGCTTCGTGCAGGCCGAACGGATCGCGGAGATCGCCCGCGTTCTCGCCCCGGGCGGCACCTTCCGCTTCGCGACCGACTGGCCGGACTACGCGGCCTGGACCCTGGAGCGCGTGTTGCGGTCCGGCGCGCTGACCTGGACGGCGGAACGCGCCGACGACTGGCGCAAGCCCTGGCCGGGCTATGTCGGAACCCGCTACGAGGCGAAGGCCGTGCGCGCGGGGCGCATGCCCTGTTATCTCGTATTCCGGCGCGATTGAGCGCGCCTCCGCTCGCGCCCGTTCGCATCTTGCCAATGGCGAGCCAAGCCTATAGCTATCTGCGCGGCTTGCGGCGGTGCTTGCGGCGCCGCCGAGTGAAAATGCGCCCGTAGCTCAGCTGGATAGAGCACCAGACTACGAATCTGGGGGTCAGAGGTTCGAATCCTTTCGGGCGCGCCACTTCCCGTCTGTCCATTCCGGACACATGGGTGACGGAACATCCCTCAGACGTGGGTGTTGCGTTGAACGGATTGTGCGGAACCCGGTCGGGGGCCCGCACAATCGTTTGCGCCATGACAGGCGCCGGCAGCGGCTGTTGGTCCGCTCATGTCTTTTCGCGAATGAACGCAAGGATGTCCGGGTTCACAATTTCCGGATGGGTCTGGCACAGACCGTGCGGCAGGTCTTTGTAGGTCTTGAGCGTGCCGTTCTTCAGGAGCTTGACGGTCAGCGGAGCCGAATCCGCGTAAGGCACGATCTGGTCGTCCTCGCTGTGGATCACCAGCACAGGCACGTCTATCGCCTTCAAGTCCTCGGTGAAGTCGGTTTCGGAGAAGGCCTTGATACACTCATATCCGGCCTTGATGCTTCCCATCATGCCCTGTCGCCACCAGTTGCGGATCAGCCCCTCTGAGACCTTCGCGTTCGGCCGGTTGAACCCGTAAAAGGGGCCGCTCGGAATATCGAGGTAAAGCTGGGCGCGGTTGGCGGCCAGCGCAGCACGGTATCCGTCGAACACCTCGATCGGCGTGCCGCCCGGATTCGAATCTTTCTTGACCATCACCGGCGGGACCGCGTCGATCAGCACGGCCTTGGCCACGCGTCCGACTTGCGCTCGCGGCACATAATGTGCGACTTCGCCGCCGCCCGTCGAATGGCCGATATGGATCGCGTTCTTCAGGTCGAGCGCTTTGACCAGTTCGGCGACATCGGTGGCATAAGTGTCCATCTCGTTGCCGCCGTCGGTTTGGTCCGACCGCCCGTGCCCCCGGCGATCGTGGGCGATCACGCGATATCCTTCCGCCAGGAAGAACATCATCTGGTTGTCCCAGTCATCGGCACTCAATGGCCAGCCATGGTGGAACACGATCGGCTGAGCGTCTCGAGAACCCCAATCCTTGTAGAAGATCCGCGTACCGTCCTTGGTGGTGATGTAAGCCATCGGGATGTCATCCCTTGCCACGTGGCCGGCCGGCAGGACCGGCGCCGCTGTCTCGTGATTGGGCTTGGGTGGCGGGCTGGGCTCGCGTCCGTCGAACGTTTCGGCCCCGTCGCGACGACGGAAGCAGCATAGCAAATTCACCGGGGCGGGACACGGTTGCCGCCCAACATCTTTGCACCTGCGCGAGGCGACGTCTCGCGGCGCGCCGAGACCGAGAGGTGCCGCGGGCCGGCGGCCTCTGTTCGGCGCGACTGGACGACGCCGCTAGTTACCGCGCGCCAACTCCCTCAAGTCTTTGAAGGGGGGGTCGACAGCCCGCGCCGCACGCCCACGACCGGCTCCGCAACTCAAAAGCGCCCCGGCGCTGTGGTCCCGCCGCAACAATCCGCGCCGTGCCGCTCAGCGACTTGATCGAGATCAAGGGTCGCGCGCAGGCCTACGCCGATAGCGTTCGGAGCGGCCACTCTCGGCCGGTATTGGGGATTGGACATGAGGCTGAACAAGGGTTTGGCGCGATGGTCCGGCATCATCGCACTGACAGCAGTTTTGGGTGCGCAGGCGGCAGACGCGGCCGATATTGCGCCGGCGCCGGTCTACAAGGCGCCGCCGCCGGTCGAGGCGTCAAGTCCGTGGATGATCCGTCTGCGGGCGCTTGCCGTGGTGACGCGGGATTCCGGCGTCGTGCATCAAATTCCCGGTTCCGACTTGAACACGTCCGACGCCGTCGTCCCCGAACTGGACATCACCTATTTCTTCACGCCGAATTTGGCGGCCGAGTTGATTCTCGGCGTCACGCGCCATGACGTGACGGGCGCCGGGACCATTGCCGGCGTCGATGTCGGCCGGTCTTGGCTGCTGCCGCCGACCCTGACGCTGCAATACCATTTCACCAATTTCGGCGCGTTCAAGCCGTATCTCGGAGCGGGCGTGAACTATACGTGGTTCTTCAGCCAGGAAGCAGCCGGCGGCGTCGTGACGCGCAGCCACCTCAAACACAGCTTTGCGCCGGCCTTGCAGGTCGGCTTCGATTACATGATCGACCGCCACTGGGGCTTCAACGTGGACGTCAAGAAGCTTTGGCTGCGGCCGGACTGGGACGGCATCGTCGGCGGGCTTCCGATGACCGGCAAGGTGAACCTCGACCCGTGGCTCATCAGCAGCGGTATCGTTTACCGATTCTGAGCTTCACTCATGGCGCCGGGGTTCCAGGAGCCACGCCTGCACGGCAGTCCCCGGCGCCGCATCGTCTCTGCTGAAGGGGTCTGTCCGCGCCCCACCAGGACATGCGCGGCGGCGCCGCCGCCAAGACCGTCCGTCGTTCACGATCCCGCGGGGCGGCGCGCAAGCGCTTTTTCGTAGGCGGCCTGCAGCTCGCTGAAAACCGAGCGCGGCGGACGCGGCGCGCCGAGGTGCAGGTGGCGCAGTTCGTCCATGAACGCATTCCATAACGGCGGACCGCCTTTCTCCAGGAGCTCCGCGCGCACCGACAATTCCCGGCTCGGGCGGAGATGGCGGCGGCCCCAGGCGCCCATGTGCGCGAGCAGCGGCACAAGCTCAATGGCCGCTTCGGTCAGGCTGTAGATTCCTTTTTGCCTGTGCCTGGGGTCGGGGCGTCGCGTCAGCAGGCCGGCCGCGGTCAGGCGCTTCAGCCGGTCGGCGAGGATGTTCGAAGCGATGCCTTCCTCGCTTTGCGCCAGCAGTTCCCCGTAGGTTCGCCTGTTTCCGAACATCACGTCGCGGATGACGATCAGGCTCCAGCGGTCGCCGAGCTGTTCGAGCGTCAGGTTGATCGGGCAGCCGGAGCGTCCCGTCTGCGGCACGGACGTTCTCCAAAATTTTTCACTTGCAATATGCAAGCACGAGGATAAGGTTCAACGCCTTGCAAAATGCAATTGGTCTGAATGAGGTTCCCCGTGACGCTCGCGCTCTACGGTCATCCCTTCTCCTCGTACACTCAGAAAGTTCTCATCGCGTTATATGAGAACGGCACGCCCTTCGAGTTCCGCTGCATCGGGCCGGAGACGCCGCAGCACTCGGCCGAGTGGCTCAAGCGCTGGCCATTGCGGAAATTCCCGCTGCTCGTGGACGGCGAGCGCGACGTCGTCGAGACCAGCATCATCATCGAGTATCTGCAGCTCAAATATCCGGGGCCGGTGCGCCTCATCCCCGCAGACCCGATGGCTGCGCTCAACGTGCGCTTCCTCGACCGCTTCTTCGACCTGCATGTGATGGACGCAATGCAGACTGCGGTCGAAAGCGCGCTGAAGCGGCTTCCGGTGAAGATCGAAGAAGGGCTGGCCATCACCAAGGAAAAGCTCGAGCGGGCCTATGCCTGGCTCGAAGGACAGCTTGCCGGCCGCACCTGGGCGGCGGGCGCGGACTTCACGCTCGCGGATTGCGCGGCCGCGCCCTCCTTGCTCTACGCGGACTGGACGTACCAGATTCCGGAGGCTTATCCGGTGCTGCGCGCCTATCGCGCGCGGCTGCTTGCGCGGCCGTCCTTCGCACGGGCAGTGGAGGAGGCGCGGCCGTTCCGGCCGCTCTTCCCCCTGGGCACGCCGGACCGGGATTGACGCCGCCGAGCGCACCGGTCCGAAGCGGCTTCTGCCGAAGGGCTCACGCGCAACCGCGCATCGAAGCCGTGGTCGACGCAGGTCCATGCGAGGGGCCGTGCGTTCCCCGATGCGCTCGCGGGAAAGTCCTTCAGGAAAACAGCTTCGCCTTTGCCTCGAGCGCCGCCTCTTCCATCGTCATGAAGACGGCGCCTTCGGCAATGAGCTTCTCCAGGAGATCCTCGAAGGCGAGCATACGGTAGCCGCGGCCGATGACGTAAGGGTGCATCGTGTAGGTGAGAATGCCCCAGTCGACAGTCCGCTTCATGTAGAGGAATTCGTCGTACCAGTTCGCCATCACGGTCCGGGCAGACCGCAGACCCGGCAAAATGCCGTTTGGCGTGCGCAGATATTCGAAATGCGGGTGGTCATCGAGAGACCAGGAGATCGGCAGCTCGATGAGCGAGGTCTCCTCGCCGTTGCGGTAGGGATCGCCGAGCCGGACATGGTCGCCGCGGCGGGCGCGATAAGGGATATAGTCGGCGCCCATCAGGCTCGAATCGTAGATCATGCCGTGCTTGATCAGGAGATCGACGCTGACGGGGCTGAGATCCCAGGAGGGCGAGCGGTAGCCGCGGGCGTTGCGGCCGGTGAGTCGCTTGATCGATTCGTTCGCGCGCACGAGGTCGGCCTCCTCCTCCTCGGGCGTCTGCTCGGCCGGCGGAATGTGCGCCCAGCTGTGATGCGCGACTTCGTGGCCGGCGGCCACCACCTCTTCGCAGGCCTTGGGATAGCTGTCGATCGTGAAGCCCGCGATGAAGAAGGTCGAACGGATGCCGTAGCGCTTGAGAAGCGCGACGATGCGCCGGGCTCCGATGAGCCCGAATTCGCCCCGCGACAGCGCGGTCGGTGAGGTCATTCCGCGGGCGATGAAACCGGACTGGGTGTCGAAATCGAAGGTTAGGCAGACGATGTGGCGCGGCACGGTGGCACCCCTTGCTGAGACGAGGGCCCCTGCATAGCACCGCCCGCCGCGCAAACGAAAAGAGGGCGGAGCCTATGGCCCGCCCTCCCGGCCCGCATCCGAACCCCGTCTATTGGGGCCGTTCAGCGGGGCAGGCCGAAGACGGCCGCCTGCGCGATGCTTTGCCGGTCGAGACCGCGGCGCTTCAGTTCGCTGTCCGAAAGGCGGGCGAGACGCTCGTAGCGCTCGTGCATCTCCCGTGCTTCGCGGACTCCGGCGATCACGTCCCGAAACAGCACCTTGAGCCCGCGCAGCGGGTTACGCCCCGAGACGGTCGGAAAAGTCAGAGTGGTCATGGCGGAAATATCCTCTGGGAAAATCCTGTCTGGACTGCAATATATCCCTGGCATACCAAAGTCGGTACCGGGTCTTACCGCATAGCAGCAAATTAATTTTGCATAGCAACATAAGGGGCGCCCGGCGCGGCTTTCGTCCGCAGGGTAATATATGAATTAAGATTCAGATTTTATGGATGTGGGCGAGCAGCCGCTCGTCCACGGCAAGGCCCTCGGCGGTGGCCCGGCCCCGCAAGGCGAGGCGGCGCGCGCCGGGCAGGCGGGCGCCCGGCTGCGCCTCGACCGCGGCGGCCAGTGCGGCGAAGCGCTCCGTCGCGTTCGGCGCAAAAGCCGCCGCGTCGATCGCCAAGAGCAGCTGGCCGGTGCCGGGCGGCGGGCCGACGTCGTCCAGAAACGACGACGCGCCGGCCGCGAAACTCGCTCCCGTCAGCCCCGCGGCCAGAAGCTCGACCATCAGCGCAAGTGCCGTCCCCTTGGCGTCGCCGGCCGGCAGCATGGTGCCGGCCAGCGCCGCGGCCGGGTCGGTGGTGGAGCGGCCCTCGGCGTCGAGCGCCCAGCCTTCGGGAATGTGCTCGCCACGCTGCTTCGCCGCCAGGATCTGGCCGCGCGCGACCTTGGAGAGGGACAGGTCGACGACCAGCGGCGGCCGGCCCGGCAGCGGGCAAGCGAAGGCGATCGGGTTGGTTCCGAACACCGCCCGTGTGCCGCCCCAAGGCGCCATCGCGGCGGGTGTGTTGGCAAACATCAAGGCCACGAAGCCGCGTTCGGCGAGCCGCTCCACCGGGTGGCCGGCAGCGCCGCAATGGTGCGAACGGCGGATGCCGGCTGCGGCGATGCCCGCTTCGCGCGCCGCCTCCGCGAGCGCGCGCTCGGCGAGTTCGAGCGCGGGATAGGCGAAGCCATAGGCGGCATCGACCGCGACGAGGCCCGCGCGCGGCCGCGTCGCGCGCGGCACCGCGAAACCGTCGACCTTGCCGGCCTTCGCCTGCGCGGCATAGCTCGGCACGCGGGAGAGCCCGTGGCCCTTGAGGCCGTCGGCTTCCGCGGCGACGAGCGCGCGGGCGACGCTCGCGGCGTTGGCGGGGCTCGTGCGCGCCCGCTCGAGCGCCTTCGCCACGATCGCTTCCGCTTCCGGGAGCGAGAGGAGGGGCATGGCGACCGCCTCTCTTCGCGGGCCCGCCTCAGGCGCTGCGGTAGAGTTTGGTCATGACGAATTCGCGGTGGCCGAGCGTCTCCGCGGCGGTCAGCCGCCCGTTCGCGGTGCGCATGACCATGTCGATCAGCGCGTCGCCGGCCTGATCGAGCGTCATCTCGCGGCGCAGGATGCCCGACACGTCGAGATCGATGTGCTCGGACATGGTCCGTGCCGTGCGCGGATTGCCGGTGATTTTGATCACCGGCAGGATCGGGTTGCCGATGACGTTGCCCTGCCCGGTCGGGAAGGTGTGGACCGTGTAGCCCGCGGCGGCCATCAGCGTGACGCATTCCGCCGCCGCCGAAGACGTATCCATGTAATAGAGGCCCGGCCCCTTGGCGGGCGCCTCGGCGGGCTCGAGCACATCGATATAGCGGCACGTGCGGCCGATCTTTTCGAGATTGCCGAGCGCCTTCTCCTCGATCGTGGTGAGGCCGCCCGCGATATTGCCCTTGGTCGGCTGCGAGTCGGAAAGGTCGTCCACCTTGTGCGCCTCGATGACCTCCTTCTGATAGGCCAGGAAGGTGCGCATCCATTTCTCGCCGATCTCGGGCGTCGCGGCGCGCGCCTTGGCAATGTGCTCGGCACCGGTGATTTCCGAAGTTTCGCCGAACACGCCATAGATGCCCTGCGGCATCAGCTTGTCATACATGTTGCCGACCGTCGGGCAGGAGGCGAGGCCTGTCGTGGTGTCGCTTTCGCCGCATTTCGTCGAAATCCAGAGTTCGGAGAGGGGACACTCTTCGCGCCTCTGCTCCGACGCCCATTGCAGATACTCTTTGGCCACGCGCGCGGCCTTGGCGATGGTACCGAGGTCGCCGGTGCCCTCGATCCCGAATCCGGTGACCGGCTTGCCGGTCCGGGCGATGCCGTCGACGACGCGCTTCGTCCAGCTCTCCTCGATGCCGATCACCACGACAGCGGCCACATTGGGGTTCGAACCGGCGCCGATCAGCGTGCGGAAATGCAGATCGAGATCGGCGCCGAACTGCAGCCGGCCGTAATGGTGCGGCAGCGCGAGCGTCCCCTTGATGTTGTTGGCGACGGCCTCGCAGGCGGCGTTGGAAAGATCGTCGAGCGGCAGGATGACGACATGGTTGCGCACGCCGACGCGCCCGTTCTTGCGCCGCCAACCCAGGAAGGTGCCGTTGCCGTTGCGCTTCGCAGCCTGTTGCGCCATGGCGCTCACCACCGCTTGGTCTTGAGGTTATGGGTGTGGACGTGCTCGCCCTTCTTGATGTCGGCGACCGCGCGCCCGATGTCCTGGCCGTACTTGATGACCGTGTCGCCGTTCTTGATGTCGACAAGCGCAATCTTGTGGCCGATCGGAACGTCCATCGCGGCGGTGAGGCGGAACGCGGAATCGTCCTCCGTGACGACGCACAGCATCTCGGTGCCGGCCTTCAGGCCTTCCACAACGACGACGCCGACCGTATCCCGCTTGTCGTGAACGAGAAGCTGCGGAGCCCCCATTTTACCGTTCCTTCGTGCGTTCCTCCGCGTTGATAGAACGGCCGAAGCGTGGGGAGGTCAAGGCGGGTGCGCCGGAACGGGAGGGGAGGGGCCGGTCGCAACCTGTCGCCGGATGCGCGGAGGGCCGCATCGGATCAATCCAGCTTGAATCCCTGCGCCCGCACGAAGGCGCCGAAATCCGTGCGCTGCGGCACCGCGTATTGGCGCGCCTTGTCCTCGGACCAGCCGTAGAACGCCGCTTCGCCCCAGCGCGCGACGTCGCGCTGGCGCATCGTGTGAATCGCCGCGCGCCGCCTGTCATAGGCCTCGACATGCCGGGCGAACGCACGGTCGTCGTAGCGGTCCTCGTGCACGGTGACGGCAAGCGGCAGGCGCGGACTCACATGGCCCGGCTCGACCGGCCAGCCGACCGTCATGCCGGCTATCGGAATCACCTTCTCGGGCAGGTCAAGAAGGGCCGCGACCTGGGCGGCATGATCGCGGATCACGCTAATCGGGCAGCAGCCGAGCCCGACCGCGTTCGCCGCCTGCATGAAGGTCGTCATCGCGATTGCGGCGTCCACCGTGGCGTTGAAGAACAGATCGAGGTGATCGTTCGGGAACGGCTTCCCGCGCAGGGCGGCGATCTGCGGCGTGCGGCGCCCATTCGCGCAGAAGATCAAAAAAGCCGCTGCGTCCCGCACCCACGGCATGGCCGGCAAGAGATCGGCAATGGCGTTGTGTTCGGTGCGATCCCGGACCACTACGACATCGGCCTGCTGCAGATCGCTCTTCGTCGGCCCGCACAGCGCGCACGCGCAGAGCAGCCGCAGCAGCGATGGCTCGATCGGCTGCGGCCGATAGCGCCGCTGCACGCGACGTCCGGCGATCCGCGCCAGCGTGTCGAGCCCCGGCAAATTAAGATCGACCGCGAAGTCCTCGCCGAAGCGATGCGCGAGCGCGGCCTGCAGGGCCTTGGCGGCCGTGTCGCGTTCCGTTGCGTGATCCGTCATGTTGCAGAACCCCTCTCGCGCCCTCCAGGCAGCGCGGGCCTTTGCGCTGCGCGCCCT
This sequence comes from Xanthobacteraceae bacterium, assembly GCA_035716025.1. Lineage (GTDB taxonomy): Bacteria > Pseudomonadota > Alphaproteobacteria > Rhizobiales > Xanthobacteraceae > JADGHE01. Next base: position 124,758 of record DASTKH010000047.1, on the reverse strand, counting down.
TTGTCGCATGCCGGAGCCGCGCGCGGTCAAGAACCTCGGCCGCCGGCGCGGGCTTGCATAGGGCGGCGAAGCCCGCTTCTTTGCGCACCGCCCGCCAACGTGCCCGAGCGTCCCTTGCCGACCGTTCTCCTCACTCCCGAGCTTCTCGCCATCGTGTGGCTGGGCGCGTTCGTCGGCGGCATCGCCACGGGCGCGGCGGGCTTCGCCTTCGCGGTGATCGCGGCGTCTTTCTGGCTGCACGTCCTCGACCCGCTGCACACGACGGCGCTCATCATCTCGGTCGGTCTGTTCGTGCAAGGCTGGCTCATCTGGCGCATGCGCCACCACATCGAGCCCGCGCGGCTGTGGCCTTTCATCCCGGGTTGTGTCATCGGCGTCCCGCTCGGCGTGTACCTGCTGACGATCACGGATTTTTCCGTTTTGAAGGCGGGCATCGGCGTCTTCATGGTTCTCTACGGACTCTATGCCGTTGCGGCGCCGCGCCTGCCTTACGTGCAGGCGGGGCGGTGGGCCGACGGGCTCGTCGGCCTCGTCGGCGGAGTTATGGGCGGGATCGGCGGCTATTCCGGAGTCGTGCCGACCATGTGGACGCAGCTTCGCGGCTGGCCAAAAGAGGTGGCACGCGGCGTCTACCAGCCGTTCATCCTGATGGCGCAGATTGGAACGTTGTCGCTCATCGGCGGCACGGCGCTCGATACCAATGCGCTGATTCTCGCGGCCGCGACCCTTCCGCCGGTGCTCGCAGGCGTGCTTGTCGGCTGGACGATCTACGGCCGCCTCGACGAACGACGCTTTCGCCAGGTGCTGGGCGCGCTGCTCGTGCTGTCGGGCGCGGCGCTGATTTTGTGACGCGCGCCGCAGGAGGTCTTGTCCGCCCGGCGTGTCAGAACCCGCCGCCGCGCCAACTTCCCAGGAAATTTCCCATCTGCGTCCCGGTGGTATCCCGCCCCTCGAACCCTGCGGTCACGACGGCCAGGAGGAAATAGGCGAATTTCCGTTGGACTTCAGGGTCGCTCAGTCGATAATGGGCGCGGATGGCCAACGCCCCATAGGTATCGATCTCGTTGCGGGCGTTTTGCGCGGGGCCCTTGAGAGAGCCGTTGACATTGTTGATCGCGGCTTCGATTTGGCTTTTCAGGACCGGGTGAAGGCGAATTCGGGCGGCTGCGTCCGCGGCGACGCCCGGAGCAAGATAATTGTGCAATTCCTGTTGCGTGGCTTCTCCAGCGGAGTTCGCCACCATTTGCAATTCGTTGGCTGCATGTCTCAGCGCTGGGGTGGGGACTTCAGTGGAAACTGCCAACAGATTCTCAAGCATGGCCGCGGTGCCTTGGCTCTGTGGATTGAGGGGTCAACGCACGCTCAGGTTGCAGGCTCAGGCTAAGGCGAGGGTTCTCTCTTCGTCAACGGCCTCGGTTGTGTATATGCTGTGGCCTTGTCCCAAATTCGTCTCTATATTTTGTATATTCCTGGAAATACCGGCGATTAACCGATTGATGGTCTTGCCGTTCGTCGACCTCTTTGGAGGTTCGCGGAAGACGCATAAGTCGTCTGCGTCAAAGGCAGCTCTCGCCACCGCTCTTGAGCACAGCGCATCGGCGAACCGCCGGCCGCGGATCAGCCGCCGCGGTCGGGCAGGTCGGCGGGTTCGCCCATGAGGCGGGGCGGGTTCTGCGGGCGGAACGGGCGGCGCAGCGCCAAGGCGAGTCGTTCGAGCGCGCGCTCGATTGCTTCGTCGGAAAGGCGCGTGCGCCGCCAGCGATAGATCGCGCCGTGCGCCAGCCAGACGATGACGAAGGTGAGGACGCCGGCGAAAATCACGTCGCTCAAGAAGTGGCCGCCAAAGGCCATGCGCAGGAGGCCGACCATCGTGCCGAACGCGATCGCCGCGCCGTAGGCAAGCGGCCGCCACGCCGGCGGCGCGAGCGCCGCCGGTGCGAGCGTCCAGAAGGCGCCCGATGCCTCGCCCGCCACGAAGGAACAGTTCGCGGGACACGCTCCGCGCGGATCCCACCAGGGCGTGAAGGTGTCGTGCCCGCCGAGTTCCGTCACGTGGATCGGCCGGGCGCGGCCGTAATGCTCCTTCAGAACGGCATTGGTCACGAGGGCCGGGCCGAGCACCAGCGTGGAGAGAAGAAACAACGCCGCCCGGCCGCGCACGAGCATCCGCCGCTGCGGGCGCACAAGCTTGAACCCGACCGCAACCGCGGCGGGCGCCGCGAGAAGGGCGATGATCGCCGAGCTCCCTTCGCGCAGGATCCTGAGCGTCGCATTGGCGGCCAGGGGAAAGCCCCCCTCGCCCATGAACAGCCGCGCGACCGCGAGGTCGAGCTGCGGATAAACCCCGAGCACCAGCCCGGCGACCACCGCCACCGCGAGCGCGACCGCCAGTCCGGTCCGCGTCATCGGCCGATTCTCCGTGCGCCCTGTTCGGCCTGCACTCTTAGCGAATGCGCTCCAGAATGCTCACGTAATTTGCGACCGCCGCGCCTCCCATGTTGAAAAGGCCGGCGAGTCTTGCGCCCTTCACCTGCATGTCCCCTGCCGTCTCGGTGAGCTGCATCGCGGCGAGAACGTGCATCGACACGCCGGTCGCGCCGATCGGGTGCCCCTTGGCCTTGAGCCCGCCCGATGGATTGACCGGAAGGCGACCGTCCTTGGCCGTGACGCCGTCCTTCACGACGTCGGCGCCGCGCCCTTCCGGCGCAAGTCCCATCGCCTCGTATTCGAGAAGCTCGGCGATGGTAAAACAGTCGTGCGTCTCAACGAGCGAGAGGTCATCGAGGGCAAGTCCCGCCTGCGCAAGCGCGCGGCTCCAGGCCAGCGCGCAACCTTCGAATTTGAGAATGTCGCGGCGCGACATCGGGAGGAAATCCTGAACATGCTGTGCGGCCCGGAAGGTCACGGCCTTGCCGAGCCTGAGCGCCGTTTCGACGTCCGTGAGCACCAGGGCGGCGGCGCCGTCGGAGACCAGCGAGCAATCGGTGCGCTTGAGCGGTCCCGCGACATAGGGATTCTTCTCGCTCGGCGTGCGGCAGAACGCATAGCCGAGGTCCTTGCGCATCTGCGCGTAAGGATTGGCGACGCCGTTCTTGTGGTTCTTGGCGGCGATCATGGCGAGCGCGTCCGACTGGTCGCCGTATTTCTGGAAATACCGGTTGGCGATGACGCCGAAAATCCCGGCAAAGCCGCCTTCAGTCTCCGCCTCCTCGCGCACATAAGAGGCCTTGAGCAGATTGCGGCCGATCTCCGGGCCGGGCGTCGTCGTCATCTGTTCGACACCTGCGACCAGCACGATCCGGGCGGCGCGCGCCGCGATCGCCTTGAGACCCTGATGCACCGCGGCCGAGCCCGTCGCACAGGCGTTTTCCACGCGCGTCGCACGTTTGAAGCGAAGGTCGGGCGACGCCTGCAGGACGAGCGATGCGGTGAAATCCTGCGCCGAGAATCCCGCGTTGAAATGGCCGAGCACGATCTCGTCCACCTCCCGCGGCGCAATCCCGGCGTCGGCCAGTGCCTCGTTGGCGACGCGCACCAGCAGGCTTTCCACGGTCTCGCCTTCGAGACGGCCGAAGGGCGTGTGGGCCCAACCGACGATGCAAGCGGTCATGAAATCGCCTCCTTCGCCCCGATTCCGCCGGGTGCGCCGAATTTTCGACGCTTTCCCGGACCATCAATGCCGCTCGTCGCGACCGGGCCGGCACGGGGGGCCGAATTGCACCGTCGCCCGCCCTGTTACATAGTTTACACAAGGCTTGGCGTCTAATCCGCCCCTCCGGGCCCGTGAAGCCATACCGCCGGATCGAGCATCGTGCCGCATCGTTTCGTGTCGATCGCCTTCGCCTTTTGCTTCGCCGCCTGCGCGGTCGCCGGAATGTCGCAAGCCCGCGCCGAAGCGCTGCTTCTGGTCGAGGCCGACAGCGGCAAGGTGCTGCACGCCGAGAACGCCACCTATCCCTGGTATCCGGCCTCGATCACCAAGTTGATGACCGCCTATGTAACGCTCAGGGCGGTGAAGGAGGGCCGGCTCTCGCTCGACACGCTCCTCACTGTTTCCGAACGCGCGCTCGCCCAGCAGCCGTCGAAGATGGGATTCCCGGTCGGCACCCGCGTCACAGTCGACAACGCGCTCAAGATGATGCTGGTGAAATCGGCAAACGATATGGCGGTCGTCCTCGCCGAAGGCGTATCGGGCTCCGTCGAGGCCTTCGCGGAGGAAATGAACAAGGCCTCCGCCCGCCTCGGTATGACGCAGTCGAACTGGGTGAACCCCAACGGGCTGCCGGCCGAGATGCAGATCACCTCCGCGCGCGACATGGCGATTCTCGCCCGCACGCTGGTCCGCGAAATGCCAGAATACGATCTCTATTGGCACATTCCCGCAATCAAGTTCGGCCGGCGGGTCATGCGCAACTACAACAAGCTGATCGACCGCTACCCGGGCGCCGACGGCATGAAGACCGGTTTCATCTGCGCTTCCGGCTACAATCTCGTGGCGAGCGCAACGCGCAACGGCCGGCGCCTCATCGCGGTGGTGCTGGGCGCCTCGTCCGGCAAGGACCGCACCGAAACGGCCGCCGCGCTGCTCGAGCGCGGCTTCTCCAGCGGCGGCGGTCTGTCCTGGCTGATACCCTCCCTCGGCACGGTCGATGCCCTGCAGCCGATCGCCGCCGAGCCGCCGAATCTGCGCGACGAAATCTGCGGCAAACATCGGCGCGCCCGCACCGACCATGCCTCCGAAGAGGAGGACGGGTCGATGCGCGAGGGCGATGCGCGCTCGGCCTATGCCAGCGTTCTGAGCACGCGTGGGATCGACAAGGCGTCGCTGCTTGTCGATCTGCCGCCGTCCATGCCGCCCGTCGTCGTCAGCGTGATCCCGCCGGCGGGCGCGCCGGCCGATCCCGACGCCCTGCTGGGCGCGAAGAAGCAGAAACAGAAGAAGGGCGTCGCCGTCCGTAAGGGCAAGGACGGCCGCAAGTCGGCCGTCATCGAAGTCAAGTCGGGGCATGGGAAGCCGGCCGCGAAGAAGGCTCCGGCCGCCCCTCAGAATCGGCCCGCGCCGGCGAAGACCAAAGGTGCGGCAAAGAGCGCGGCGGCCGCGCACTGACCCGATGTCCGTCGAGCCCTCCCGGTCCGCCCGCACCCCTCCCGCTCCGATTCCTCTGACGGTCCTGACGGGTTTCCTCGGCGCCGGCAAGACGACGCTGCTCAACCGCCTCCTCGCGGATCCCGCACTCGCCGATACGGCGGTGCTGATCAACGAGTTCGGCGAGGTGGGCCTCGATCATCTATTGGTCGAAGCCGTGAGCAGCGAGCGCGTGCTGCTCGCAAGCGGCTGCCTGTGCTGCACGGTGCGGGGCGATCTTGTCGACTCGCTCGAAAAGTTGTTGCGCGACCGTGATAACGGCCGCGTCGCCTTCTCCCGCGTCGTCATCGAGACGACGGGCCTTGCCGATCCCGCGCCGGTGCTGCACACGATCATGCAGCATCCCTATCTCGTGCTGCGCTTCCGGCTCGACGGCGTGGTGACGCTGGTGGACGCGGTCAACGGCGCTGCGACGCTCGATGCGCATCCGGAGGCCGTCAAGCAGGCCGCGGTTGCCGACCGGCTGGTGCTGAGCAAGACCGACCTTGCCTCCGGCGCCGCCGCGAAGCCGGCACTGACGGCGCGCCTGCGCGCCCTCAATCCGGCGGCCCCGATCCTCGATGCCGCGGCGGGCGAAGCCACGGCGGCGCGCCTTATCGATGCCGGCCTCTACGACCCGGCAACGAAAACGGCAGACGTCCGGCGATGGCTCGCCGCCGAACGTTACGCCGAGGCGCATGCGCATCACCATCATTCCGAGGACCACGCCCACGCCCATGACCGTAACCGGCACGATGACCGCATCCGCGCCTTTGTGCTCACGGGCGATCGACCGATTCCGGCTTCCGCCTTCGACATGTTCGTCGACTTGCTGCGCGCGCTCCACGGGCCCGATCTTCTGCGCGTGAAGGGCATCGTGAACGTTGCCGACGCGCCCGACCGGCCCGTGGTGGTGCACGGCGTGCAGCATGTCTTCCATCCGCCCGCGACTCTGCCGGCTTGGCCGGACGCGGACCGGCGCACGCGCCTCGTCTTCATCACGCGCGACCTTCCGGAGGCGAAGGTGCGCGCTCTGTTCGACGCCTTTCTCGACACGCCGCGGCCCGACACGCCGGATCGCGCGGCGCTCATCGACAACCCGTTGGTGCCGTTCGGCGGCCGCGACCGATAGCAACGGGCCTGAGGCAAACCGATCCGGCGCTGCGAGCCCTCAAGAAGGCGGCGGCCTTCGCGGTCTTGGCTTCTCGGGCGCAAGGGACCTATTGTTCTGGCCGATGCGGTGGTCGAATGGCGGCCGTGACGCAATCGGCTCGGCGAGGGTGGCGATGACATACCGTGGGATGACCGTAGAGGAGATCAAGATCGAGGGAGACAAGGGCGACCCGATCTCGGCTTACGTGGCGCGCCCTTCGGGGCCGGGCCCGTTTCCGGGCGTCGTGCTCGTTCATCATCTCCCGGGGTGGAGCGAATGGTATATCGAGACCACGCGCAAATTCGCCCATTACGGTTACATCGCGATTTGCCACAATCTTTATGAGCGCTCCGGCCAAGGCGATCCGGACGACGTGGCCGCGAAGGTGAGGGCCGAGGGCGGAGTTCCCGATGCGCAGGTGGTGGGCGACACGGCGGGGGCGGTGAAATGGATGCGCGCCCAGCCCGGCCACAACGGCAAGGTGGGCGTGTTCGGCTCATGCTCCGGCGGGCGTCACGCCTTCCTCTATGCCTGTCAGCGCAACGACGTCGATGCCTGCGTCGATCTCTGGGGCGGCCGCGTCGTCATGGCGAAAGAGGAACTCAACGAAAAGACGCCGGTCGCGCCGGTCGATCTCACGAGCCAGCTCTCCTGCCCGCTGCTCGGCATCTTCGGCAACGAGGATCGCGCGCCCAGCCCCGAACAAGTGAATCGGCACGAAGCCGCCCTCAAGGAGCACGGCAAGGCCTACGAGTTCTACCGTTACGACGGCGCCGGCCACGGCATCTTCTACTATCATCGGCCGATGTACCGCGTGGAGCAGGCGCTCGACGGCTGGAACAAGGTCTTTGCGTTTTTCGGCAAGCATCTCGCGAGGTGAAGAGACATGTGCACGTCGATCGTCGAAATTGCCCCGGCGGCCGGAATGGCCAAGGGTGAGGCCGACTGGTTCAAGCTCACTCAGGCGGTGGTGGCCTATGATCACGCCCGGCACGCTTTGCTCGAAGACGCGATCACCATCGATTTCGTGAACGGCGATCTCCCCCCGGGGGCGCGCGCGGCGGTGGAGCTGACGCTCGAGTCCGCGAAGGCGCTGAATGCCGCGTTGGCGCGGGCGATTGCGGCAGCGGAACGCGAGGAGAGCGACAGGCGTCTGGCGATCGAGCAGCGCCGCGCCTTCCTCGCGCAGGGGGCCGAGTCGCGCATGGCCGCATAGCGCAGGATAGAGCGCGCGGGCGCCGGCCACGCGCGCCAATTCAGCCCAGCGTCCAGACGGCGGTGCGTTTCACCTCGGAATCCTCGAGCTCGCGGGTGACCGGCACGCGGTACTCGGCAAGGCGTTTGAGCCGCTCCCGCGGCAGATAGGCGCGGCCGGGATCGCCGATGAGGACACGCGTCCCCGCTGCGGCGCAGCGTTGGAGGAACGCGAGCGCGCGCGCCGCGGTGTCCCGTTCATAGAAGAGATCGCCCACGAGGATGACGTCGTAACGCGGCGCAGCCGCCTCGGCTCGATCCAGGAGATCGCAGGCCATCACCTCGACGTAAACGCGGTTGGCCGCGGCGTTGAGGCGGATGGCCGCCTCCGCGAACGCGTCGATCTCGCTTGCCACCACCGGCGTGGCGCCGGCCTTCGCGGCGGCGATGGCCGCAAGCCCCGACCCCGATCCGAGATCGAGCACCCGCAGGCCGGAGACGGTGACCGGATCGTCCAACACATAGCGGGCGATCGCCTGGCCGCCGGCCCAGGCGAATGCCCAGAAGGGCGGCGGGAGCCCTATTTCGCCAAGTTCCTCTTCGGTGCGGTGCCACAGCGGCAGCGCCTCGTCGGCGAGATGGAGCCGGATTTCCCGCGCATGCGGCACCGCCCGCAGCCGCGTGTTGGCGCGCACGAACGCGGCCGGATCGGCGATACGGCCCGGCGAAGGCTGGCGTTGCGGGTCGTTTGCTGGCATCGAACAGCGTCCATTTGGATCGGGAGGCCGGAAATGCCGACCGTCAGGCCGCAGCGGGTGCTCGGCGATCTCGCCACGCTGCGCAGTTTCGGGGCCTACAAGAGCGGAGTCCACCGTCCGACGTTGTCGCCCGAGGATGTGGCGGCGCGCGAATGGTTCGCCGCACGTCTGCGCGAGGCCGGACTCGACGCCGAGATCGACGGCATCGGCAATATTCTCGGCCGCTCGCCCGCGCGCGGCCGCAAGGTGCTGTCCGGTTCGCATCTCGAAACGCAGAACCATGCCGGATGGCTCGACGGCGCGCTCGGCATGGTCTACGCGCTCGAGGCGGCCCGCGCGATCGCCGAAGACCCGTCCTTGATCAACGTCGGGGTCGATGTCGCGGCCTTCTGCGACGAAGAGGGGCATTTCGGCAGCTTCCTCGGCAGCCGTTCTTTCACCGGTCTCTTGACGGAGGAGGACATCGACCGGGCGCGCGACCGCACCCACGGCACGCCGCTGCGCGCGGCGCTGGCGAAGGCGGGCTATTCCGGCCGGCCGCGTATCGTGCTCGATCCTGCCCGCTATGCCGGCTTTCTTGAAGCGCATATCGAGCAGGGCGACACGCTCGAGCAGAAGGGCTGCCGCATCGGCATTGTCACCGCCATCGTCGGCATCTGGCAATACCGCATCACGATCACGGGCGAGCAGAACCATGCGGGCACGACCTCGATGGCGCGCCGCCGCGACGCGGGGCTTGCTCTCGTGCGGCTGCTCGCGGGGATCGACGGCCGCTTTGCACAGATCGCGGGCGCGCGCAGCGTGTGGACCACCGGCCGCATCACGCTCGATCCGGGAGCACCGAGCGTCATTCCCGGCCGCGCGGAGGCGCTGTTCCAGGTCCGCGATGTCGATCCTGCGGTGCTCGAACGCTTCGATGCGGGGCTTCATGCGCTCGCCGAGGAGGCGGAACGGCACGGCCCCTGCCGCGTCGCCGTCGACCGCCGCTCGGCCAGCCTGCCGGCGACAATGGACGAGCGTCTCATGATGGCGATCGAGGCTGCCGCGGAGCGCCATGCGCCGGGACGGCACATGCGCCTGCCGAGCGGCGCCGGACACGATACGCAATATCTCGCCCGCAAGCTCCCCGCCGCCATGATGTTCGTGCCCTCGATCGGCGGCATCAGCCACCACTGGAGCGAAGACACGCGCCAAGACGACATCGTGCTCGGCGCTCAGGTCTTCGCCGACGCCCTTGCCGATATTCTGAGGTCCTGAGCGGCGAGCAATTCCGCGTTTGGCGGCCGCGCCTGCGCAGGTGCCGGCCGCGCCGGGGAACAAAACCCCGCGGCGCGGATTGGGCCCCCGGGCGGCCGCGTCCGGGAATCGTCATGGACCTTGCGCAAGACAGTTCGGAAGAAGGATCGCGCGGCTCCGTTGCCGGTGTCAGGCGTGGCGTGTCCGCTTCGGCCTTCAAGCAGGCGAAGCGACTGGGGCTCATCCACGTGACGGCCGAAGCGCTTTCGATCCGGCGGTTGCGGCACGGCAAGGGGTTCCGCTACGTCGATCGCGCCGGCGCGCCGATTCGCGACCCCGCGGTTCTGCAACGTCTCAAGAGCCTCGCCGTGCCGCCGGCCTATGAGGACGTGCTCTATGCCGCGCAGGCGAACGCGCATCTTCAGGCACTGGGGCGCGACGCCGCGGGGCGGCTGCAATATCGCTATCATCCCGAATGGGAGAAGGTCCGCGAACTGCGCAAGGCGCGGCGGCTCGCCGCGCTCGCCGAGGCGCTGCCGAAGATCCGGCGGACCGTCGGCCGTTGCCTTGCGGGTGCGGAGCCGTGCCGGGAATTTGCGCTCGCAGCGGTGATCGAGCTCGTTGCCCGCACCGCCATCCGTCCCGGCGACGAGGGCCATACGCGCTTCTCCGGAAATCGGGGCGCGACGACCTTGCTCAAGTCCAACGTCGCGGTGGCCGAGGGGATGGTGACGCTGCGCTTTCGCGCGAAGGGCGGGAAGAAAGTAGCAAAGCAGGTCGCAGCGCCGCGGCTTTGCGAAGCGCTGGCGGCGCTGCTCCGGTTGCCTGGCCGGCGGCTCTTTCAGTACCGGTCGCAGGGCGGGGAAATCCGCGCCGTGACGGCGCGCAGCGTCAACACGTTCCTGCGCGAGATGGCGGGCGCTCCGATCTCGCTCAAGGATTTCCGTACGTTGCTCGCGTCGGTAACGGTCCTGGATGTCCTTTCCCGCGAGACGCCGGCAAACAGCAAGCGCGCGCGGCGCCGGCAGGTGCTGCAGGCGATCCGTCTTGCCGCCGAGGATCTCGCCAACACGCCGGCCATCTGCGCCAGAAGCTATGTGCACGAAACCGTCATCAGCGCCTTCGAGGAAGGTGTGCTCGACAGCTTCGCCGAGACGCTGCGGAGCACCCGGTCCAAGGCCCGGCGGGAGAAGGTGCTGGGCGAGGTCGTGGCCGCCGCGGCCGGCTGAGCGGCCGCAGCACCGTGCGGGGGCCGACGCGACGGCAGCGGCGTCAGCGCAGGCCGCCCATGCGCGTGACGATGTCCCATTCCTTGTCGGTTACCGGCTGGACGGAGAGACGCGAATATTTGATGAGCGCCATATCCTTGAGCCGCGGTTCCCCTTTGATGGCTTCGAGCGAGACCGGCTTCGGCAGCGGCGCGACCGCTTTGACGTCGACGACGACCCAGGGGTCGCCGGCCTTCGCGGTCGGATCGGGGTAGGCTTCGCGCACCACCTCGACGATGCCGACGATCTCCTTGCCGACGTTCGAATGGTAGAAGAACGCGCGGTCGCCCTTCTTCATCTTCTGAAGATTTTGCTTGGCGGTGTGGTTGCGCACGCCGGTCCACGCCTCGCCTTTGGGTCCTGCCTTCACCTGCTGGTCCCATGACCAGGAGTCGGGTTCGGATTTCACCAGCCAATAGGCCATGTGTGCCTCGCCGCGCGTCGTCCCCGGCGCGCGGCGCAGGACCGCGCAACCGTTTCGATCCTCTCGGTGCCGCAGGACGAGAGCCCCGAACCGGCCGCTCCGCCGGGCCCCGGAATGCGATCGTCTCGCGTCGTCGCCATTTTATCATCCTTCGGCGCGGAACGGGCGGTTGAGAAGCGATTCAATCGCGCCGTCGACGCTCAGCCGCTGGTCCAGAACTGCCGCGACCGCGCGGGCAATCGGCATGTCGATGCCCCGCGAATCGGCAAGCTCGACCAGCACGGCCGCCGTGAAGGCGCCTTCTGCGAGCTTTTCGCCCTCCGGCTCGGGATGGACCGGACGGCCTTCGCCGAGCGCCACGCCGAGCGAAAAATTGCGCGACTGCAGGGTGGAACAGGTTAACATGAGATCGCCGAGACCGGACAAACCGGTCAGGGTTTCCGGCCGCGCGCCGAAGGCGCGGCCGAAGCGGACGAGTTCGGCAAAGCCGCGCGTGACGAGGGCCGCCGCGGCGCTCGCGCCGAGCTTGCGGCCTGCCACGATGCCTGCGGCGATGGCCAGGACGTTCTTGGCGGCGCCGCCGATCTCGACGCCGCGCACATCGTCCGAATGATAAGGCCGGAAGGTCGCCGAGCCGCAGGCGGCGGCGAGCGCGGCGGCGAGTGTTCGGTCGCGCGCGGCCAGCGTGACGGCCGTCGGCAGGCCACGCGCGACATCGGCCGCGAAACTCGGTCCGGACAGGATCGCCGGCGCCGCTTGCGGCAGCGCCTCCGCGATCACCTCCGTCATGAACCGCCGCGTGCCGCGCTCGATGCCCTTGGCGCAGGCGACGGCCGGCACCTCGGCGCGCAGCACGCCCGCCAGCCGTTGCGCCAGCGCACGCGTCTCTTGCGCCGGCGCGGCGAGCAGCACGGCGTCGGCTTCGCGCGCCGCGGCAAGATCGGCCGTGGGCGTTACCCGCGGTTCGAGCCGAAAGCCGGGCAGGCGCGGGTTTTCGCGGCGGGCGCGCATGGCGTCGACGGCGTGGCCGTCGCGCCCCCACAGCGTCACGTTGCGCCCGGCGCGCGCCAGCGCGTTGGCGAGCGCCGTTCCCCAGGCGCCCGCGCCGAGAACCGCAAGGTGCGCGAAACTCATGAAACCGAAGCCGAAACGGGCGTCATTTCTTCGAGCGGCCAGCGCGCGCGGGGGCTTGCCTCGAGGGTGTCGGTCATGTTGAGCGCAAGGCGCTCTGCGCCCGCCCAGGCGATGATCGCACCGTTGTCGGTGCAGAGATTCATCGGCGGGGCGATCATCAGGACGCCGACCGAGTCGGCGACGCGCTGCAGCCCGGCCCGCACGGCGCGGTTGCTGGCGACGCCTCCGGCGGCGACAAGCGCGGTCGGGGTGCCGAAACGCTCGACGAAGTGCGACAGGCCGGTGCGCACCCGGTCCACGACGATGTCGACGACCGCTTCCTGGAACGAGGCGCAGAGGTCATACACATCATCTTCGCTCAAAGGCGCGAGCCGCTCCGCTTCCTGGCGCAGCGCGGTTTTCAGCCCCGACAGTGAGAAATCGGGCTCCGGCCGGCCGACCATCGGACGCGGCAGCTTGAAACGCGCGGGCCGGCCGCGGTCGGCGCGGCTTTCGACCTCCGGTCCGCCGGGATAGGACAGGCCCAGCAGCTTTGCGGTCTTGTCGTAGGCCTCGCCGATCGCGTCGTCGACCGTGGTGCCGAGACGCACATAATGGCCGACGCCGAGCACGGCGATGATCTGCGTATGGCCTCCCGAAGCGAGAAACAGGCAGTATGGAAAGTCCATGCCGTGCGTGAGGCGCGGGGTCAGCGCATGCGCCTCGAGATGGTTGACCGCGACCAGCGGCTTTTCCGCAACCATGGCGATGGCCTTGGCGGTGGTGAGTCCGACGATGACGCCGCCGATGAGGCCCGGGCCGGCGGCCGCCGCCACGCCGTCGATCCAGCGGAAACTCAGGCCGGACTGCACCATCGCCGTGGCGATCACCTGGTCGAGCGTTTCCACATGCGCGCGCGCGGCAATTTCCGGCACGACGCCGCCATACTCTGCATGCTGGCTCGCCTGCGACAACACGACGTTCGAGAGGATCGCGCCCTTGCCGTTGATGTCGCGGCGGACAACGGCGGCGGCGGTCTCGTCACAGGTCGTTTCGATGCCGAGGACCAGCATCCTGCCTCCGTTTGCGCGGACCGCCCAGCCTTCTATGATGCACCGCGAATCCCCTTCGACGAGTAGCATTGTGGGGTCGCATGGCGCAATCTTCCCGCCCGCTGGTGCGCGTCGGCACGCGCGGTTCGCCGCTTGCCCTGGCGCAGGCGGGGGAGGTCAAGGCGCGTCTTCTGACAGCCTGCGGCCTCGAGGCCGATGCGATCGCGATCCACGTCATCCGCACGAGCGGTGACCGCATTCAGGACCGCCCGCTCGCCGAGGCCGGCGGCAAGGGCCTGTTCACCAAGGAGATCGAGCAGGCGCTCGCCGACGGCGAGATCGATCTTGCGGTGCATTCGGCCAAGGATCTGCCGACTTTTCTGCCGCCGGGGCTCACGATCGCCGGCTATCTGCCGCGCGAGGACGTGCGTGACGTTCTGGTCGCGCGCGCGGCAACTTCGCTCGACGCTCTGCCGCGCGGGGCGGTCGTCGGCACGGCCTCGCTGCGCCGGCAGGCGCTCGTCCGGCGCAGGCGTCCGGATGTCACGGTGGTGACCTTTCGCGGCAATGTCGAGACACGGCTGCGCAAGCTCGAGGAGGGCCAGGCGGGTGCCACCATCCTCGCGCTGGCGGGCTTGAAGCGGCTCGGCCGGGAGGGCGTTGCGAGCGCCGTTCTGCCGCTCGATGCTTTTCCGCCGGCGGTGGGGCAGGGCGCGATCGCGCTCGAAGCGCGCGCGGACGACCGGCGCATCCGCGATCTCGCCGCCGCGGTCGCGGACGCGGAAACCGGGTTCGCGCTCGCCGCCGAGCGGGCCTTTCTTGCCGCGCTCGACGGGTCCTGCCGGACGCCGATCGCCGGTCACGCCCGCATCGTCGAGGGCCGTTTGCGCTTTCACGGACTCATCGTGCGGGTGGACGGCAGCGAGCTGCACGAGACGACGCGCGCCGGCGGCTTGTCGGAAGCCGCCGCGCTCGGTGCGGATGCCGGGCGCGAGCTGCGACGCCGCGCCGCGCCCGATTTCTTTGGTCCGGAGTGAGCCCTTGCGCCTTCTCGTCACGCGCCCGGAGCCCGATGCCGCGCGCACCGCGACAGCCCTGCAGAACCGGGGACACCAGGTTCTGCTTGCGCCGTTGCTGCGGATGCAGCCCACCGAAGCGCGCTTCGGACTTGGTCCGTTCGCCGGCGTGCTGGCAACGAGCGCCAATGCCTTGCGGGCGATCGCTGCGCATCGCAAGCGCGAGGAGCTCTTGGGACTCGTTCTCGTGACCGTCGGCCAACGCACCGCGCAGGCCGGGCGCGAGATCGGCTTTCGCGACGTGCGCTCGGCCGACGGCGATGCGCGCGATCTCGTGGCGCTCGCCGCTGCCGTCTTTCGCGGCACGACGCGACCGCTCCTTTATCTCGCGGGGGAAGACCAAGCGGCGGATCTTTCCGGCCTGTTGGGCGCACGCGGCTTCAAGGTCCGCACCGCCATCACCTACAAGGCGGAGGCGGTGAAGGCCTTTCCCGATTCGGCCCTCGCGGCGCTGGCGGAAGAGCGTGTCGACGGCGTGCTGCATTACTCGCGCCGCACGGCCGAGACCTATGTGCAGTGCGCCGATGCGGCCGACATCCGCCGCGCCGCTATGGCGCCGGTGCACTACTGCCTTTCGCGCGAGATTGCCGCCGCATTGCAGGCGGGCGGCGCCCGCAGCCTGCGCGTGGCCGAACGTCCCGACGAGCCCGCTTTGTTCCGCCTGCTCGAGGCGTGAGCCTGCCAAGTTGCCGCCGCAAGGCGTCCGCAGTATGCCTCGCTCACCGGATCGGAGGCGCAAAAGCATGGACGACGCAGAGCGCGAGCCCCCGGGCGCGGTGGATTCCGCCGACGCCAAGCGGCGCCGTCCGCAGCAGCCGGTGCTCGATCTCAAAGCGACCGAGCTCGGCTCCGACCCTGCGCGAGACGAAGCGCCGGCGCCGGAAGCCTCTGCAGGGCCGGAACCGGCGGCCCGAGAGGAACCGCCGCCCCGCGAGGGCGCCGATCCGCGTGCCGAGGCGCCGGCGCAACCCGCAACACCGCCGAAAGCGCCGCGCCGCGCGGGCCGCCTGCTCGCCGCGGCGCTCGCCGGCGCCGTTGCGGGGGCCGCGGCGGCGTTCGGGACCGTCTGGGTCTCCGAGTTCCTGCCGGACCGGTCCGCCGAGGCCGAACGGATCGCAGCGCTGGAGGCGCAGGTGCGGGCGCTTGCCGCCCGGCCGGTCGCGACGCCGGAAGCGGTGCAACAGGCGGCGAGCCGCGCCGCGGCCGGCGAGCAGGCCTTGCGCGCCGCAGAGGCTCTGCAAGAGCGCCTCGCCCGCGCCGAGGCGGCCCTCAAGGCGCAGCAGCCCGCGGCGGCGGCCGGCGATCGGCTCGACCGGCTCGATCAGGCTTCGCAGACGCTCGGCCGGGATCTCGCGGCCCTCCGACAAAGGCTCGACGAGATTGCGGCCGCCGCGCGCCGCGCAAGCGAGACCGCGCAGGAGTCCGCCGGCTCCTCCAACGCGGCGGCGGCGTCCTCGGCGGAGGAAATCGCAACCCTCGGCCGACGCTTGGCGGCTGTCGAGGAAGCCACCAGAACGCTCGCGGCGAAGGCGGCCAACCCGCCGTCGGATCGGGATCGGGCCGCCCGTTTCGCGGCCGCGGCCTTGGCGTTGCGCAGCGCCGTCGAACGCGGCGAGTCCTATGAAGCCGAACTTGCCGCCGTGCGGCCCTTCGTCGCCGATCCGGCGCGTCTTGCGCCGCTTCAGGCGGCCGCCTCGTCGGGCATCGCGGGCGCACGGGAATTGGCGCGTGAACTGTCGCGCCTCATCGTGCAGATCCGCCAATCCGCCAACAATGGCGAGGACAGCGGCGGCTTGATCGACCGCCTGCAGGCGAGCGCATCGAAGCTCGTGCGGATTCGACCGATCGGCGAGGAACTGCCGCCCGAAGCAACCGATCCGCTGTCGGCGATGGAGGCCAAGGCGGCGCGCACCGACATCGCCGGTGCGCTCTCCGATGCGGAGAAGTTGCCGGCCGAAATTCAGGCCCCGCTTGCCGTATGGATCGAAACGGCGCGCAACCGCGTCGCCGCGCTGGACGGCGCCCGCGCCTTGGCGCACGAGAGTCTCGCGGGTCTTGCGGCCGGCACAACGGCCTTACCTGGCCGTCCATGATCCGCCTGCTTGCTTTTCTGCTGGCGGTCGCACTCGCCTCGCTCGTCGCCGCTTGGATGGCGGAACGGCCCGGCGAAGTGGTCGTCACGTGGTTGGGCTATCGCATCGAGACTTCGGTGCTGGTGCTCGGCGCGGCCCTCGCCGTGCTGACGGCGTTCCTGCTGCTGCTCTGGAATCTGTTGAGGCTCCTCGTCCGTTCGCCGCGCGTGGCCGCAAACGCTTTGCGCCTGCGCCGGCGCCGCAAGGGGGAGCGCGCCGTGTCGAGCGGGCTCATCGCCCTGGCCTCCGGCGATCTCAGCGCAGCGCGGCGCTACACCAGCGAAGCGGGACGGCTTGCCGCCGACCAGCCTTTGACGCTTCTTCTCAGGGCGCAGGCGGCCCAGGCGGCGGGCGACCGGTCCGGCGCGGACGCTGCCTTTCGGGCCATGACCGAACGCGCGGAGACGCGTCTGCTCGGACTCCGCGGCCTTTTTGTCGAGGCCGAGCGGCGCGGCGATCATGAAGCGGCACGCCGCCTCGCCGAGGAGGCCGCGCGCGCAGCACCGGCCTTGCCCTGGGCGGGGCAGGCAGTGTTCGAATTCCGTTGCGCCGAGGGCGACTGGGCGCGCGCGCTTGATGTGCTCGACAGAAATCTCCGCGCCGGGCTTGTCTCGCGCCCGGTCTATCGGCGTCAACGTGCGGTGCTGTTGACCGCACGGGCGCTCGATCTCGAAGCGCGCGATCGAGCGGCGGCGAAAAGCCTGGCGCTCGAAGCCGTCAAGCTTGCGCCCGACCTCGTGCCGGCGGTGACGCTCGCGGGGCATCTTTGTGCCGAGGCCGGCGAACTGCGGCGCGCCGCGCGCCTGCTCGAAACGGCGTGGCGGGCCGCACCCCATCCCGAGATCGCCGATCTTTATGCGCATCTGCGTCCCGGCGATTCGACCCATGATCGCCTCGCGCGCGTGCGCCGGCTCGTCTGGCTCAGGCCGGGAGATCGCGAAGGCGCGCTCGCGCTCGCGCGGGCAGCGCTCGATGCCGGCGAGTTCGCCGAGGCGCGCGCCGCGCTCGCTCCGCTCATCGATCGGCCGACGCAGCGCGTCGCCTTGCTGATGGCGGAGCTCGAAGAGGCGGAGAGCGGTGATGCAGGACGCGCGCGCGAATGGATGAACCGCGCGCTGCGGGCGGCGCGGGACCCGGCATGGACGGCCGATGGCTTCGTTTCGGATCGCTGGCTGCCGGTTTCGCCGGTCAGCGGGCGGCTGGATGCCTTCGCCTGGCGGGTGCCGGTGTCCGAGATCGGGGCGAGGGCCGCGATGCTCGAGCACGAAAGGCCGCGCCCGCTGCCCGCCGTCGCGGCCGAAGCGTCCGAGCCCGTCGAAGCCGCCGTGGAGCCGGAAACCGGAGCGGAGCCGCACGGCGCGCAGGGGCGCGTTCCCGCCGCGGCGCCGCAGCCGGCGGCGGAGGCTGCGCAAGCGCCGTCAGCCACGGCGGGGCCACCGTCCGCCGGTTCGGCGGCAGCCAGGCACGACGGAGAAAAAGCGCCGTCGCCGGCCCGGCCGGCCGCGCCGGCGCAGGCGGCGGTCATTCCGCTCATGCACGCGCCGGACGATCCCGGCATCGAAGGCGCGGACGAGACGCTGCCGCGCGGGCCCGGATCCTCGCGCGCGCCCCTGACCTGAGGCGGCGGGCCGGGCGCCGCGCGCCCACGCCATTCGCCTTTCCGGGCCACGGCTTGCCAATCCCGGCCACCCCCGTTATCTCAAACGTGGCGCGCCGCAATAGCTCAGCTGGTAGAGCACATCATTCGTAATGATGGGGTCGGGGGTTCGAATCCCTCTTGCGGCACCACGGTTGCCTGAAGTTCCGGCGTCGGTGGCGCCTTTCCTTGCGTCGCGGACCGGGACAGGACCCTTGTAATCCGCGCGGTCCTCGCCCATATCCTGTGTTCGAGTTCGGCCTGACGACTTGGCCAAGCCGCAAACAGCGCGCCTGACTGACGAAATCTCCCCAATTCGAGCAAACCGGCCAGCGTTCGCGCGCGGCTTGACGACAATCGTGTTCAGGAAAGGGCTCCCATGCAAAAGGGAACCGTGAAGTGGTTCAACAGCCAAAAGGGTTACGGATTCATCCAGCCGGATGATGGCAGCAGGGACGTGTTCGTCCACATCAGCGCCGTCGAGCGGGCGGGACTGTTCGGCCTCAACGAAGGCCAGAAGGTCTCGTTCGAGGTCGTGGCCGACCGCCGCACCGGCAAGGCGAGCGCCGAGAACCTTCAGGCGGCGTAACCCGGCCGCTGCCGCAATCCCGCTCCGTCCGGGGCGGAATTTCGTTTTGGCCCCGTGTCGGCGAACGCCGATGCGGGGCCATTTTTTTCGTCGGATCGCGATTCTTCGCTCCTGCCGCTGCAGGATGGCGATGCACGCCGGGCTCTGGTAAGAGGCCGGGGCCTCGGCCGAGTCCGCTCGGCCCCACCCGGGCCGCGGACGTCGCGGCCGTAGAGTGATGAAGGCCAAGGATGCGTGTGGCGATCCTCGGAGCCGGCTATGTCGGTCTCGTTTCCGGCGCGTGCTTTGCGGATTTCGGTCATCGCGTGACCTGCATCGACGTGGATGCGGACCGGATCGCGCTGCTGAGCAAGGGCGAAGTGTCGATCTTCGAGCCGGGGCTTCCCGAACTCGTCGGTCGCAATCTTCGTTCGGGTGCGCTCAGCTTCGCCACCGACGTTGCCGGCCCGGTCGCCGAGGCCGAGGCGGTGTTCATCGCGGTGGGCACGCCCTCGCGGCGGGGCGACGGCTATGCCGATCTGAGCTACATCTACAAGGCGGCCCGCGAGATCGCGGCGGCACTCGAAGGCTTCACCGTCGTCATCACGAAATCGACGGTTCCGGTCGGCACGGGCGACGAAGTCGAACGCATCATCCGCAAGGCGCGGCCGGATGCCGATTTCGCCGTGGTGTCCAACCCCGAGTTTCTTCGCGAGGGTGCGGCAATTCGCGATTTCAAGCACCCGGACCGCATCGTCGTCGGCTGCGAGGACGAGCGCGCCCGCGCCGTAATGAACGCCCTCTACCGCCCCCTCTATCTCAACGCCGCCCCGATCCTGCACACGAGCCGGCGCACGGCCGAGCTGATCAAATACGCGGCCAATGCCTTCCTCGCCACCAAGATCAGCTTCATCAACGAGATGGCCGATCTCTGCGAACGCGTCGGTGCGGACGTGCAGGACGTCGCGCGCGGCATGGGTCTCGACAACCGGATCGGGAGCAAGTTCCTGCACGCGGGGCCGGGCTTCGGCGGCTCCTGTTTTCCCAAGGATACGTTGGCGCTGCTCAAGACCGCGCAGGATCAAGCCGTGCAACTGCGCATCGTCGAGGCGGTGGTCGCCGTCAACGACGCCCGCAAGCGCGCAATGGCCCGCAAGGTCTCGGCCGTGCTCGGCGATCTGCGCGACCGCACGATCGCGGTGCTCGGCCTCACCTTCAAGCCCAACACGGACGATATGCGCGAGGCGCCGTCGATCGCGCTCATCACCGCGCTCACCGACATGGGGGCAAACGTGCGGGCCTACGATCCCGCCGGCATGGAACAGGCGCGCAAGATCATGCCGCACGTCGCCTATTGCGAAGATCCCTACCACTGCGCGGAGGGCGCCGAGGCGCTCGTTCTCGTGACCGAGTGGGAGCAGTTTCGCGCCCTCGATTTCGACCGGCTTAAGACAATGATGGCGAACCACGTGCTGGTCGATCTGCGCAACGTCTATCGACCAGAGGAGGTGATCCGGCACGGCTTCGTTTATCAGGGCGTCGGCCGGCCCAACGGCGTTGCCGGAACGCCGGAAGCGCCGAACCCCGATACACCCGTCAAGCGTTAGGCGCGTTCCGGCCGTCGCAGGGGCGGGCCGCGGGCGGCCGTTCGCTCCGTCTCGTCAGTTCCGGATGATCACCCGCACGGGGCCGCGCCGCTCCAGCACGTCGACGACGACCTGTGCCTGCGACCGGCGAAGCGCCACATCGACGGACTGGTCGCGGATCGACAGGCGGCGAACCACCACCTCGTCGAGAAATTCGGGAAGGGTCGGCTCGTCGAAGGTGACGTAAAGCGACTCGGGGTCGAAGCCGAGGCCGAGGCAGGCGCGGAGCAGGCACAGGGGCGCCGCCGCGGCCCAGGCCTGCGGCGAACAGGCGACCGGATAGAAGGTCGGCCCCTGCGCGCGCTGCCGCGCAAACCCGCAGAACAGTTCCGGCATCCGTCTGAGATCGATATAGGCCGAGGCCTCGAACAGCCCTTCGAAAATGCGCGCAGCCTCGCGGCGGAAGCCGTAGCGCGAAAATCCGGCGGCGATGAGCGCGTTGTCGTGCGGCCACACCGAACCGTTGTGGTAGCTCATCGGGTTGTAGCGCGGTTCGCTCGAGGCGAGCGTGCGCACGCCCCAGCCGGAGAACGAGTGCGCATGCATCAGGTTCGCGACGACGGACTTTGCCCGCTCGGGATAGGCCAGGCCGGTGAGCAGCGCGTGGCCCGCATTGGAGGAGCGGACGCGGCACGGGCGCTTGTCCCCGTCGAGCGCAAGCACATAGGTTCCAAGCGCTTCGTCGAAGAAGACCTCGTCGAACCGCTTGCGCAGTGTTTCGGCGCGCATCTGCAGCGCGGCCGCCCGGTGGGGCTGGCCGAGCCGTTGCACGATCTCGACCGCCGCGAGCCAGGCGCCATACACATAGGCCTGCACCTCCGCGAGCGCGATCGGCCCGCGCGCGAGCGCGCCGTCCGCGTGGAAGACGGAATCGTGACTGTCTTTCCAGCCCTGATTGATCAGGCCGTCGGCCGTCTGCCGCGAATATTCGACGAAGCCGTCGCCGTCGATGTCGCCGTAGGTGTCAATCCAGGCGAGAGCCGCCTCGATCGCGGGCCACAGCTCTTTCAGGGTTTCGACGTCGCCGGTGCGCTCCAGATAAGCCCCCGCGAGGTAGACGAAGAGCGGCGTCGAATCGACGCTGCCGTAGTAGCGGCGGAACGGCACCTCGCCGAGTTCGGCCATTTCGCCCTGGCGGACCTCGTGCAGAATTTTCCCCGGCTGCGCGTCGGCCGCCGGATCGATGTCCTTCGCCTGTTGCAGGGCGAGGTAGCGCAGCACGCCGCGCGCAATCGCCGGGTCGAGCCAGAGCATCTCCCAGGCGCTGATGAGGGCGTCCCGGCCGAAAACGGTGCTGAACCAGGGAATGCCGGCATAAGGATAGGGGCCGCTCGGCGTGTCGGTGATGAGCATGTAAATGTCCGAGACGCTGCGGCGCACCGCTTCGTTGAAGAGATCGTTCGAGGTCACGATCGATGCCGCGCGCGAGGCAGACTGGTGCAGGGCACGCCGGGCTTCGCGGAAAGTGCTGAGAAAGCTGCGCCGCACCGGCTGCTCGTGCGGGACGCCGTTCTCGATGTCGCAGGAGACCGCGAGAAACAGCGGGACGATCTTGCCGGGGGCGAGCGACAGGTCGTAGACGGCGGCATCGCCGGTCACCTCCTGCGGCGGCGGATCGAATCGCAGACGGGTGGTGCGCCGGCGGCCGTCGAGGCCGATATAGCCGAGCGTCACGGCATCCTTCTCGATCAGGGGCACGAGATATTCGCCGCGCCGGGCGCGCCGCGCCCCGCGCACCTCGAACAGATCGGCGAAATCCGCCGCGAACGCGATCTTGAGGCGGACGCGGTGCACCCTGTCGTCGAAATTGCGAAGCGCAAGGCGTTCATACCAGGCTGCATTCCACAGGAAGCGCGAGCGCCGGATATGAATGAGGTCGTGCTCGAGCGTCAGCCGCCGAGCCGAATCGTAAAGATCGGGGTTGGCGAGATCGCAAGTCAGCGTCGCGTTGTCGTCGCGCAGGGTCGAACTGAGCAGGATCGGACGCGCGTCGCCCACCGTCACGTAAAGATGCGAGAGATGGCGCGTGTCGCGGTGATAGAGCCCCTCGGGACTGCCCGGGCCCGAAAGCACGTCGCCGTTGTGATCGAAGACACCGAAGGTGTCTCCGTGCTTCAAGGTGCGGGGCCGCCGCTCGTGGAGCGAGGCCGCAGCCGGAATGAAGAATTGCGCAAGCTGAACAACCTCCGCGGGAGCGGAGGCGTGCGGAATGGTCTCGGCACCCGGTGTCTTCATTGCAGGCTTCGCGCGAGTCTCTCTGGAATCAGGGTGGAACGCAAACCCGAGACTGCATAACGGGCGGTCAATTCTGTGGCCGAATTGGCGCTCGCCGCGGTAAGGCGGCTCTCAGTCGCCGTTCCCGCAGCCACGGAGATGTCCCGCGGATTTTCTGCGCGCGACGCATTCGTCCGCAACGGCGCCGCGCGGGCTCGCGCGCGGATCTTTAAGTCTCAGGCTGCAGCTTCGATGTCGAGCGGGTCGCCGTTCACGCGCCGCAGCTGCGCGGCCTGGGGGCGTACCCCCGGCAGCGCGTGATAGACGGTAAGATAGTCCTGCGCCATGCGCTCGACCGTAAAGCGTTGCTCGAACGCGCGGCGGACCTCCCTGCGGTCAAGCGTCGCCAGCCGTTCCACGGCCGCGACCGCTTCGTCGACGGTTCGCACGATAAAGCCCGAAACGCCGCTTTCGAGAACCTCCGGAACCGATCCACAGTCGAACGCGATCACCGGCGTGCCGCAGGCCATCGCCTCGATCATCACCAGGCCGAACGGTTCCGGCCAGTCGATCGGAAACAGCAGGGCGCGCGCATTCCCGAGAAAATCGACCTTCTGCCGCTCGTCGATCTCGCCCAGGAACTCGACGTTCGGATAGGCCCTGACGAGCGGCGCCACCACGTCGTCCCAATAGGCTTTGTCGGTCACGTCGATCTTGGCGGCGATCTTCAGCCGCATGCCCGCCTTCGCGGCGATCTCGATGGCGCGATCCGGACGCTTCTCGGGGGAAATGCGGCCGAGAAAGGCGAGGTAGTCGCCCGCGGGCTTGCGCTTGAACGGCAGCAGATCGCGCGGCAGGGCGTGATACACGTTTCCGACCCAGTTGACATGGCGGGGCAGCGGAAGCCGCTGGTGCCGGGAGATCGACACGAGGGGAATGTCCGAAAACGCCGAATAGAACGGCTTGAGATCCGGCAGATCGAGCCGCCCGTGCAGGGTCGTCACGGTGCGGTCGGCAAAATCACGAATAAGCGGAAAGTGCAGCAGATCGATGTGAAAATGCAGCACGTCGAAATCGTCCGCGCGTTCGCGCACCGCGTCGAGCATGAGGACATGATGGGGGATGTGGTCCCTGACCGCGGGATTGAGCCGCAACGCGACATCGCAACAGGGGACGAGCTTTGCGGACGTCTTCGAGTCGCCGCTCGCGAAAAGCGTCACGTCATGGCCCTGGCGGACAAGCTCTTCGGTCAGATAGGAGACGATTCGTTCCGTTCCTCCATAAAGCTTCGGGGGGACACGTTCGGCAAGCGGAGCAATCTGCGCGATCTTCATCGTCCTTGTCCTTTTGCGAGCGACCTTTTGAAACCTCCTTCAGGCGATCGTCGTCGGGGCGCGGGCGGGGTTCGCCGCGGGCGGCACGAAGGCGAATTGTCGGATCGGCTGCCGGGTCGGCGGGCGCCGCGCCGGACGCTCCAGCTAGGCGCGCCGCGGTGGCGTTCAAGAGGGTGGCGGAGGGGCCTTGCTGCCGCCCCGCCGGTCCGCCCCTTTGCTTACGACCGGCCAATGTCGACAATCCGTACTTCGATCGTGCGCTCGCTGCCGCCGCGCACCACCGAGAGCTTGATAGCGCTTCCCACGCCGGCCCGCTCGATCTGCTGCGTCAGGTCGGCGAGACGGCGCACCGGCACATCGTTCGCCGCAACGATGATGTCGCCGACCGCACCGGTCGAAAGATCGACGCCCTGCAGGCCGGCCCGCGCCGCGGGAGACTCGGGAACCACCCGCACCACCACCACCCCTTCGACACCGAGGCGCGTCGCTGCCGCCTCGTCGGCGGCCACGATGCCGATGCCCGGGGTGGGTACGCGGCCGTCGCGGATCAGTTGCGGAACCACCCGGTTGACGATGTCGATCGGGATGGCGAAGCCGATGCCGGCGTTCGAGCCCGACGGCGAGATGATCGCCGTGGTGACGCCGATCACTCGGCCCGCCGAGTCGAGCAGCGGGCCTCCGGAATTGCCGGGGTTGATGGCGGCGTCGGTTTGAATGACGTTGGAAATCTCTCGGCCGCCGGATGTCGGCAGCCGCCGCTTCAAGGCGCTGATAATTCCGCTCGTCAGCGATTGGTCGAGTCCGAACGGATTGCCGATCACGAATGCCGCCTGCCCGACCTTCAGGTCGGAGGAGCTTCCGATCGTCACCGGCGGCGGGAGTCGCCGGGCCGTCCGCAGGCGCAGAACGGCGAGATCGTAATTCGGAGCCGTCCCGATCGGGTCCGCATGGACCACCTCGCCCGAGGCGAGGCGCACGGCCAGGAGATCGGCGCTCTGCACCACGTGGTTGTTGGTCACCACGTGGCCGGCCCGATCCCACACGAAGCCCGTTCCGGAGGCGGCCTGTTCGCCGTCTGAAAACGGGTTGACGGTGGGGCGGGCGACGACCTGGACGACGGACGGCGCCACCGTCTCGAAGATCGCGATCGTCGCGCGTTCGAACTCCGACAGGGAGCCCCGCGCGTCGACCGGCCGCGGCGCGGTGGCGGAAAACAGCAGGGGCCGCAGATACGGCTGGGCGGCAATGACGGCAAGGAGAACGATTGCAACGCCGAGACCGAGCCGAGCGAGGCGAGACACACAAGCCTCCAGTCCGCAAGGGCCGCGCGCTTGGCGGAAAACCCAAGCGCAGGCGCGGCGACGACCCACCCCAGTTCTTTTGCCTTCCAACCCCCCGGAAGGGCCTCGCCCGCATCCGGGCGCCTGCTTGATTTAGGACGCAATGCCCGGCGCGCAAGTTCCAGGGGCTTGAAACCGCGCAGCGGCGGTTTAAGTCAAACGGTGCCAAGCACCCGCAGGCCGCAGCCTGGCAGGGTTTGGCGGACGGGCGCCGGCGGCGGTGTCCGGCGTCTCTCGTATCCACGTTGCTCGGTGGAGGATGTGGTTATGAGGACTTGCGATCTCGCACTTTCTCGGCGTTGGGCCGCCGCTTCCGGCTGCCTTCTTTCCTTGCATCGATACTGTTGTCGGGGGCGGCCTGCCCGGCGCGGCGTGTCCGCGCCCGGCGTGCGGCGCACGCCGTAGGCGAACACAAGGCCCATGCCGGCGGTTGCCCCAAGGAGTGTTCGACCATGGCAATCAGAGATCTCATTCCCTGGCATCGCGGCCGCGATGTGTCGGTGCGGAGCCGCGAGGACGTCAATCCGTTTCTGGCCCTGCACCGAGAGGTGAATCGGCTGTTCGACGAGGTATTGCGCGGCTTCGATCTCGGCCCGACCGGGCTGGACCGGTTCTTCGACCGCTCGGTCGGCTGGCCGAACATCGAGGTCAGCGAGACCGACAGGGAAGTGAAAGTGACGGCCGAGCTGCCCGGGCTCGACGAGAAAGATGTCGACGTCTCTCTGGCGAACGGCATGCTCACCATCCGCGGAGAGAAGAGAACGGAGACGGAAGATCGGGATCGGCTGTTCAGCGAGCGCTTCTACGGTCGTTTCGAACGGCGAATTCCCGTGGACGATATCGACGAGGAGCGGGTTTCGGCCACGTTCAAGAACGGTGTTCTCACGGTCACGCTCCCGAAGACGGCGGATGCGCAGCACAAGATCAGACGCATCGCGATCAACGGGAGGTGATGCGGAGCGATACAATGCTTCGCGCAGGACGGCGGGCGCCGTCCGACAGCGATGCCCGCCGTGGTGAAGGCGAATGGCACCTCACAGGAGGGACCGATGGCAAACGCTTTGAAAAGGGAAACCTGGCCTGATGTCGTCAATTTGATCCTTGGCGCGTGCCTGTTCCTCTCGCCGTGGGTCCTCGGCTTCTACGGGGATTCCGCTGCGAGCTGGAACGCTTGGTTGAGCGGGATCGTGGTCGCCGGGCTTGCGATCGCGGCGCTCGCGGCGTTCGCCGAATGGGAGGAGTGGATCAACCTGATCGTCGGCATCTGGGTCGCGGTATCGCCGTGGCTTGTCGGCTTCAGCGGCGACGCCGCGGCGGCGTGGACCCACCTGATCCTCGGCGCGATCGTTGCGATCGTCGCCGCGGCCCGGATCTGGCTCGCCCGCTCGCCCCACGTCACGGCGTGACGGGCGCCGGGGGACGTTCGGCTTTCCGGTCCGCGACTGACCGCGCGAGGCGGCCCAGGGGCTTGACCGCCGGGCCGCACGCCGACCAAGCTCTGGTAGTGCCGGCGCCATGCGCCGGGGAAGTGGTTGTTTGCCAGGGCGAGAGGGCCGACGTGACCGTTCAAACCCGTCCCCTCCCGCGCCCGCGCAGCATCCCCTATGCGCCGCAGCTTGCCTATTGGGACCGTCCGCTGCGCGAGCGGCCGCCCGAAGAGGGGGAAAACCGCACGGTCACAGCGCCCGACGGGCTTACCCTCTTTGCGCGCGCTTGCGGCAATCCGGACGGCCCGGAAATCCTGTTCCTGCACGGCTACTCGCAATGCCACCTCTCGTGGCGGCGGCAGATGGCGGACCCGGCCCTGCTGCGCGCGTTCCGCATGGTGGCTTACGATCTGCGCGGCCACGGCCTCTCCGAAAAACCGCTGGCGCGCGAGCGC
Source organism: Xanthobacteraceae bacterium (assembly GCA_035716025.1). GTDB lineage: Bacteria > Pseudomonadota > Alphaproteobacteria > Rhizobiales > Xanthobacteraceae > JADGHE01. The sequence continues at coordinate 97,607 of DASTKH010000047.1, read as the reverse complement.
TACCGGGACGACCGGCTCTGGGCGGACGATCTTGCGGCGGTCATCGAGGCCTTCGGGCTCAAGCGGCCGACGCTCGTGGCGTGGTCCTACGCGGGTCGGGTCGTTTCCGACTATGTCAAGACCTACGGCCAGGAGCGCATTGCCGCGATCAACTATGTCGCCGCCATCACCCGCATCGAACGCCGCTTCTGGGGTCCGGCGCTGCGGCACACGGCGGAGATGACGTCCGAGGATTTGACCGCCGGCATCCGCGCGGCCCGGAAATTCGTGCACGCCTGCTTCGGCGCACGCCCGCTCGGCGACGAAATGGATCTGACCTTCGCCTACACGATGCTGGTTCCCGCGAAGGTGCGGGCGGCGGTTCTCGATCGCAGCCGCAACGAGGGGGAAATCCTGCCGCAGCTGCGCGTGCCGGTCTTGGTTACCCACGGAGCGCTCGACCGCATCGTGCTGCCGGCCGCCGGCCGATACACGGCCTCGGCCGTGCCGCAGGCGCGGCTGTCGCTCTACGAGGGGATCGGCCACTCGCCGTTCTTCGAGGACGCGCCCCGCTTCAATCGCGAGCTTGCCGAGTTTGTGGGCGCCGCGGCGCGGTGAGCCGCGGCGCGCCGTTGTTGCGTGGGCGTCGTCAATCGGCTTTCGCCGCCACCGTTTCCATCTCGACGACCCATTTGGGGTTGGCGAGCTGGGAAACGACGACCCAGGTCGAGGCCGGCGTGTGACCGGGTTTCAGGTACTTTTCGCGGTGCGCCCGCACGTATTTCAGGCCGCCGGGGTCGGTGGAATAGACGTTGAGGCGCACGATGTTTTCCGGCCCCATGCCGGCATTCGCCAGGATCGCCAGCGTGTTCTGCCAGACCTGATCGTGCTGCGCCTCGAATCCTTCCGGCACCGTGCCGTCCGGCCGCACGCCGACCTGTCCGGCCGTGAACAGCCAGCGGGCATTCGGCGGCACTTCGACGCAGTGGCTGTACATCGCGGCGGGCGGGGCGATGGTGGATGGATTGCGAGTCTTGAGCATTGGTTTCTCCCTGTTGGCCGAATGGTGCGGGCAGCCCGCCGCCCCTGCGGGTTCGGCGGCCACGGCGGGAGGATAGTCGAGCGGCCTGGGGCGGAACAGGGAAACGGGTTGTGGCGCGCGCGGCGATGGGCGAAATAGCGGAAGGGGCCGCCGTCTGCGGCCGCAGCCGCCAGCATCCGTTCCGCGCGAGCACGCCGCATCCATGATCCCCGGGGAATCGCGCTTCAGCCAACGCGGCGGAATTCTTTTCATGCTGCTGAGCTGCATGTTCCTCACCCTCGGGGATGCATGCTCCAAGCTGCTCACCGCCACCTATCCGGTGGGCGAGATCATCTTTGCCCGCAGCCTCGTTATTCTGGCGATCGCCGCGGCCGTTGTGCTCCGGCAGGGATCTTTTGCATCGATCAGGCCGCGCAGCACACGCGACCAGTTGCGCCGCGCCGCCTATTTCGTGGCGTCGACGTTTCTGGTCAACTGGAGCTTCAAGCTCCTGCCGCTGCCGATGGTGCATGCGATCCTGTTCGCAGCGCCGATCTTCATGACGGCGCTCGCACCGGTCCTGCTCGCCGAGAAGGTGGGTTTAAGCCGCTGGGTCGCGGTCCTGGTCGGTTTTGCGGGCGTGTTGGTGATCATCGGGCCCTCGGACGGCGATTGGCAGTGGAGCGCGCTCGTGCCGCTCTTCGGTGCGCTTGCCGGCGCCTTGCGCGATCTGGCGACGCGCGAAATGGCCGGGAAGGAGACCACGATGTCGCTGATGATCTTCATGGCGGCGGCGACGGGGGTCGCGGCGCTCGCGACGGCGCCGTTCGGCTGGGTGGCGCCGAGCCTGCCCGATCTCGCCCTGATGCTCCTGTTCGGCTCCTCGACGACGATGGCGCTGTTCCTGCAGGTTCTCGCGTTTCGTGCCGCCGAGGCCGGCCTGCTTGCGCCCTTCAAGTACTCGAGCATCGTGTGGTCGATCCTGCTCGGCATCCTTCTGTGGGGCTATGTGCCGACCCTGCCGATGCTGTTCGGCATCGCCGTCGTGGTCGGCAGCGGCCTCTACATTCTCCGGCGCGAGATGGCACACGCGGCCGCGGCAGCCGCCGCCACGAAGGCCGGCGGCTTGCCGGTCCGGGGCGAGCAGACCTGACGGTCGAGCGCGGCGAGGACAGAAAGAGCGGAGCGGGTTCGCGGCGGCGGATCTGCCCGGTGGGTCCGCCTCGCCCTAGCGGATGCGGAACACCAGCTTGCCGCGCAGATGGCGGCCCTCGCTCACCCGGTGCGCCTCCGGCGCGTCCTCGAGCCTGTAGACCGTGATGGCGGGCGCTTTGACGGCCCCATCGGTGAACAATTGCGCAATGCGCTCGAGCGGCGCGCGGCCGCGCGCAACCGGCGGTCGCAGGGCCTCAACATCCGGCCGCCTGGGCGGGGGGGCCTTCAGCCCCGAGGCGATGAAGGCGGCGCGACCGCCCGGCTTCAGCACGGCATAGGACCGCAGCGCGACCTCGCCGCCCACGGTATCGAACACGGCATCGAGGTTTCTCACCGCTTTGGTGAAATCCGTGACGGCGTAGTCGATCACCTCGTCCGCGCCGAGCGAACGCACATAATCGAGATTGGCGGCGCTGGCGGTCGAGATCACGCGTGCGCCAATATGCTTGGCGAGCTGGATCGCGAAGCTCGCAACGCCGCCCGCCCCGCCTTGGATGAGAATCGACTCGCCCGCCTGCAGGCGGATCGTATCCTCGATCGCGCTCAGAGCGGTGAGGCCGGTGAGCGCGAGCGCCGCCGCCTCGACATGGGACATGGCCGGCGGCTTGCGGGCGACGATCGACGCCTTCACGGCGATGCGCTCGGCATAGGCGCCCTCCTGGCCGGGCGCGCAGACGCCGAACACCTCGTCGCCGATGCGAAAATCGGTAACGCCATCGCCGAGGGCGCTCACGACTCCCGAAAAGTCCCGCCCCAGAATGTGCGGAACCGGCAACGGCGCGTATTCGCCCGCCCGGACCTTCCAGTCCGCACCGTTGACGCTTGCGGCGTGGATGTCGATGAGGATTTCGCCCGCGCCCGGCACCGGGTCGGGCTGCTCACCGTATATGAGGACCTCGGGCCCGCCGTGCCGCTCGAAATAGACCGCCTTCATCGACGCCCACCCGCAAGATTAGCTCTTCTGCTCCCCACAGCGGAGACGTTCGAACACATCCAACATCATCGCGGCAAGCCCCAATCGCCTGCCATGCACCGTCTCGGCCTGCGGCAAAAACAACCGGCGGCGACGTCGGCATGGCGCGGGCCGGCCTTATCCGATGCGGAAAAGCGTCTCGGTCGGGAACCGATCGGACAGCAGCTTGGGGCCGTCCGGCGTAATCAGCACGAGGTCCTGGGTGATCCATTCGTTGCTGTAGGGCTCGAGCGCCACCACCATGCCGGGTTCGAGAGGGACCTGCCTGCCAGGCGCGAAAATCGGCTCCTGCTGGTGCCACCAGCAGCCGACACTATGGCCCACCAAGGCCGCTTTGAACGGCAGTCCTGCAGCGCGGAAGCGCTCCGCCGCGAATGCGAACACGGCTTCCGCCGTCACGCCCGGCCGACATTGCGCGATCGTCGCAAGATAGATGTCGCGCACCCGCGCATAAATGGCGGTCTGTTCGCTGCTCGGCGCGCCCAGCACCGCATTGCGGGACTGGTGCCCGGGATAGCCGTCGAGATAGGCGACATAGTCGGTACGCACGATGTCGCCGCGCCGGAATGCCGTGTCGCCTTGCCCGCCTGCGGGAACGGTGTTGCGGCTCGATGCCATCCAGCCATGCGCAAAGGCCGCCCCCCGCATCAGGCAGGCCGCAACCAGGCGGGCATGCGCGCTGCGTTCGGTCTCGCCCTCGCGCATCGAGGCGAAGACTTCGAGGAAGCTCTCGTCGAGCAGGTCGGCCGCGCGCTTGAGAAGAGCGATCTCGCCGGGCGTCTTGATCCAGCGCACCTCATCGAGCATCGCGGTGCAGTCGGCGAGCCGCAGCCGGGGCAGCGCCGCGGCGAGGGCCGCGCGCTGCGCGCCGCCGAAATAGCTCTCCTCGCAGCCGATGCGGGCGTCACCGAGCCCGAGTTCCGTCAGCACCGTGCACAGAACAGCGAGCGGCCGGTCAGTATAGCTGTTGTAGACGACGACCCGTTGGATGCAGCCGTCGCGCCGCGTGAGCCCATCGGCGAGCGGATTGACGATCGCAACCGGCGCGCCGCGGCGCGGCCAGACCACATAGACGGGACGGGGAGAGTCCGCGAGATCGAGGTGGCGGCCGAGCGTGCCCGGATAAGCGACACCCGCAAGATAGGTGAAATTGACGCCTGAACGGGCAATGACGGCATCGAAGCCGTCGCGCTCCATCAGCGCTTCGAGCCGTGGCAGGTTCGCGATCGGTTGTTTCATGCCCGTGCGCCTTCCGCTATTTGTTCCAAATTGTCCGCCCGATTTTGCACGGCGGCTTGTATCCCGCGCCGGAGCGGTGGTTTACAATCCGCTTCTCTGGAAGGAATAGCCATGAAAGCCAAACCCCTCGCGCTGCGCGGCCTCTATCCCGCGCCGTCGGTTCCGTTCGATCGCGACCTCAAGATTATCGAGGGGGAGTTCGCGCGCCATCTGGCGGCAATGGGCCGGATCGACGGCCTTGGCGGCGTCGCCGTCAACGGCCATCAGGGCGAGGTTGCCGCCTTGACGCCGCGGGAACGCCTGCGGGTCGTCGAGCTCGCGCGCGAAAACCTGCCGAAGGACAAGCACGTCGTCGCCGGCGTCCTGTCGCCGTCGATCGACGACATGGCGCAGCAGATGAAGGACGCAAAGCGCGCGGGCGCCGACGCCGCCCTCGTGATCCCGCCCTTCGACTATATGCCGCGCCGCGTGCTCACGCGGTCGTGGCAGGCGCCTTACGGCTTTTTCGCCGGCCTTGCGGACCGCTGCGATCTTCCGATCGTCGTGTTCCAGTATCCGTTCGCCTCCAACATTTATTACTCGACCGAGGCGATGACGCGGATCGCCGAGATCGACACGGTGGTCGGCGTCAAACACGCGATCCGCAATCTCGGTCTCTATGCCGAGCAGTGGGAGGCGCTGCGGGGCAAGATTTCCGTGCTCGCGGCACGGGATGCGCCGGGTCTACTGACCAAAATGTTCGTCGGCAGCGACGGCTGTTGTATCGGCATCGCCAATATCGCGCCGGAACACTGGGCGGCCTTCACGACGCAGTGCCTCGAGAGTCGCTACAACGAAGCGCGCGAGACCTTCATGACCCGCCTGCTGCCCCTGATGCAACATTGCTGGGCGGAAAACCAGCCGCGCGCCACGACCCACAGCGCCTCGACCAAAGAGGCGCTGCGGTTGCTCGGCGTGTTCTCCTCCTCGCGCGTGAGGCCGCCCGAACAGGACGTCGATGAGGAGGAGAGCGCCGAAATCCGCATCGGCCTTGAAAAGGCCGGCCTGCTCGCGGTGCCCCGCCTGCGCGCGGCGGGCTAGAACGTGATTTACGGGTTCCTCAGGCGGCGCCGCCGATCGTCGACAGCGTGCCCGCTCCGTCAAGGCCGGGCTCCGCGCGGGGCCCGCTTTCGCCGTTCCCCTTCGTGCTCGGAAGGCGCTTTCGGAGGAAGGATGCAACCCTGTTCGCAGCTCATCCGGCTTGTCCTCGCCCTCGGATTCGTCACCGGCCTGGTGGGGCCCGCCTTCGCGCAGGACTATCCCACTCGGACCGTCACGATCATCGCGCCGTATCCGCCGGGCGGCCCGACGAGCGAAATCGGCCGCCTGTTGGCGGACGGGTTGACCAAGCAACTCGGCCAACCCGTTATCGTTGAGAATGTGGGTGGCGCGGGTGGCAATATCGGCGTGGGCCGCGTCGCCCGCGCGGCGCCGGACGGATATACGCTGCTGGTGCACAACATGGCGATCGCGTCGAGCGTCACGTTGTTCCCGGATCTGCCGTTCAACACCGAGCGGGACCTCGTCGGCATCAGCCTCATCAACACGAGCCCGCTCGTCATCGTTGGGCGCAAATCGCTGCCCGCCGATGATCTGTCGGGTCTCGTCAAGTGGATGAAGGCGGCCCCCGTCATCCGCTTCGCGCAGGCCGGCACCGGCAATGTGGCGCATCTCTGCGGCGCGCTGTTCGCCGAAGCGGTGGGGGTCAAGGTCGACATGATTCCGTATCGCGGCGGGGCGCCGGCGCTGCAGGATTTGATCGGCGAGCATGTCGATCTGTTCTGCTCGGTGGCGCCGGCGGCCGTGGCCTCCATCAAGGCCGGCTCGGTCAAGCCCTTCGGCCTCACCGCGAAGGCGACCTACCGGCCGCTGCCGGACGTGCCGTTGCTCGTCAAGTCGGGATTTCCGGAGAGTCTCGCGATCGAGTACTGGCACGGACTGTGGGCGCCGGCCGGCACGCCGAAACCGGTCATCGACAAGCTCAACAAGGCCGTCCAGGCCGTGCTGGCGGATCCCAAAACGATCGAGACCTGGGACAAGCTCGGCATCGAGGTCTATCCCAAGGAAGGTCAGAACCCGGCCGCGACCGACGCCTATCTCAAGAGCGAGATTGTGCGCTGGGGCAAAGTCATCAAGGACCACGACATCAAGCCGGGGCCCTAGCGGCGGCGCTTGGGTGAGGCTTCGGGACCGCGGCCCTTGTTTTTCGAGCGCAAAGAAGGCTCTAGATGGCGGCCGTGCGCGAACCCTGCGCGTTCGAGGCGTAGAACCGGCGTGGTGCCGAGGTCCTGCAAGAGCTTCGGCACGGTCCGAGGATGAGGGGAGGGGGAAGGCGATGCATCGACGCCTTGCCGCGTGAGCGCGGTGCCGCGGTCGTCGGCGCTCGCGCCGCTGCGCGTTCGCGCCTTTCTGTTCCAGTGGCCCGCCGACCTGTTCACGTCGTGGGCGTTCGAGATGGAGACGCTGATTCTCGGCTGGTACATCCTGGTCGAGACCGGCTCGGTCTTCATGCTCACGGTGTTCGGCGCTTCGCAATATCTCGGCACCTTGATCGCCCCGATGTTCGGGGTCGTTGGCGACCGGGTCGGCCACCGCAACCTGCTTGCGGGAATGCGCAGCGTCTACACGATCCTGGCGGCGCTTCTGATGGCGCTCGCGGCCGCCGGCCTTCTGGCGCCGGCGCCCGTGCTGGTCATCGCCATGCTGTCGGGCCTGGTCCGCCCGTCCGACCAGGGCATGCGGGCCGCGCTGGTCGCCGAACGCATGCCTCCCGAACACCTGATCCCCGCCGCCAGCATTTCCCGGACGACGACCGATTCGGCCCGTATCGCGGGAGCGCTTGCGGGTGCGGGCCTGTTCGCCGCGCTCGGCATGGCGCCGGCCTATCTCGCGGTGACGCTGATCTATGCGGCCGGCTTCGTCCTCACCTTGTGCGTGCCGCGGGCCCGCCCCGCGCCGCCGGCTTCCGCGATCGCATCCGCGCCGGCTCGGCGTCCGTCACCCTGGCGCGACCTCGGCGAAGGCATCCGCTACATCTGGCACACCCCGCACCTGCTCGCCGGCCTATGGCTTGCCTTCCTCGTCAACCTGACGGCGTTTCCGTTCTCGAGCGGGCTCTTGCCCTTCGTCGCACGCGACCTTTACGGCACGGACCAGACCGGACTCGGCTATCTCGCGGCAAGCTTCGCCTGCGGGGCGCTCGTCGGCTCCGTCGTGCTGAGCCTTGTCGGCGCGCGCATGCGGCCGGCCCGCATGATGCTCGCCTTCGGCGTGGCCTGGTACGCGATGCTGCTCGTTTTCGCACAGATGCAAAGCCTTGCGACCGGCATGCTGGTGCTGTTCGCCACCGGATTCGTGCAGAGCCTCAGCATGGTGCCGCTGACCGTGCTGTTGCTGCGCACCGCCGGCGACCGCTTTCGTGGCCGCGTCATGGGGGTGCGGATGATGGCGATCTACAGCCTGCCGCTCGGGCTGCTCGGCGCGGGCGTGCTGATCGGGGAGATCGGATTCCGGGCTACGGCGACACTTTATGCCGCGTTCGGCCTTGCCTGCATCGCCCTCATCGCGCTGCGCTGGCGTACGCCGCTCTTTAAGGCGGAGCTCTCCGCCGACGGCGTTTGAAAGCGGTCTACTGCCCGGCCTTCTCGCCGGCGGAGCGCTCCGTCGTGCCGAGCGCGTCGGCAAGCCGTACGGCGGCGCTGCCGGGTCGCAGCGGCTTCTGCTGGCTCTCGTGCGGCGCCCAGCCGGAGAGCCAGACGATCTCGAAGGTGGCGCGCACGCGCCCGTCCGCATCGGCAAAGCGTTCGCCGTAGACCTCCGCCATGCGCACCACCACGCCGCGACGCAAGGGCCGGCGGCTGCGGTCGCGCAGCACGTTCGTCGCCCCCATGCCGCGCAGGTCCCGGAGCAGGGCCAATGGATCGCCGTAGCGGACCGTGACGCGCTCGCGGTCGGCGACCGGCAGGGCAAGTCCTGCGCGCTGCAACAACAGCCCCAGAGTCGGCACGTCGGCAAACGGGGCGACGCGCGGCGCCGCACCTCCGGTGATCTCGGCCTCCGCGATCGTGAAAGCCTGCCGCAGTTCCGTCAGCGTCTCGCCGCCCAGCACGGCTGCGAGAAAAAGGCCGTCCGGCTTCAAGGCGCGACGCACCTGCGCGAGTGTGCCGGGAAGGTCGTTGATCGTGTGCAGCGCGAGCGCCGAGACCACGAGGTCGAGCGACCCGTCGCGGAACGGCAAGGCCTCCTCGTCGGCCACGACCGCCCGCCCGCCGCGCGGCAAATGATCGGGGATCGAATCGACGGCAACCAGCGTGCCGATGCGCGAGTCCGCCGCGAGCGCGCGGCGCAAGGCCTCGCCCGGGGTGCCAAGATCCACCGCGAGCGGAAAGTGGCGCAGCACGGCCGCGAGCCGATCGGCAAGCTCCGCAGCCACGCGGTCGAGCAGAAAGGTTGCAGGACGCAAGGCGCCGGCACGCCGGCGCCGGTCGCGCAGGAGCATCCGATCGAACAGGGCCTCGGTCATCCCGGCAGTGTATCGGCTTTCGCTGTGCTTCGGCGAGCCAAAGCCCCGGCGGCCCTTTCCGTTCCGGCCTGCACGGCTCTTGGGTTCGGCTGGCCGGCCGGGCTAGGCTTGCGTCATGGACAAGGCCCTCGCAGCCGGCGCACCGCGCCGTCGCGCTTTCTCTGCCGCCGCCGTGGCGCATGCCGCGCGCCGGGCGGCGGATTTCGTGCTCGGCCTTGCGCTGCCGCCGCTCTGTCCGGGCTGCCGCGAGCCGCTCGCCGACAAGAACGGCCTGTGCGCCGCCTGCTGGGGTCAGATCGATTTCATCACCCGGCCGTATTGCGAAAGGCTCGGGCTTCCCTTCGCCTACGATCCCGGCCCGGGCTTGCTGTCGCTCGAAGCCATCGCCGATCCGCCGGTCTATCATCGCGCCCGTGCCGTCGCCCGCTACGACGGGGTGGCGGCCTCGCTCGTGCATGCGCTCAAATACGGCGACAGGCTCGACCTTGCGCCGATGCTCGGGCGCTGGATGGCCTCTGCCGGCCGCGACCTGCTGCGGGAGGCCGATGCGCTCGTTCCGGTTCCGCTGCACTGGCGCCGGCTTTGGACGCGGCGGTTCAACCAGTCGGCGGCGCTCGCGGCGACGATCGGAGCTGCGGCCGGACTGCCGGTCCGCGCCGATCTTCTCAAGCGCGTGAAGGCGACGGTTCAGCAGGTCGGGCTGACGCGCAGCGAACGCGCCGCCAACGTGCAAGGCGTGTTCCGCGTGCCGGCGGAAGCGCGGCCGGAGGTCGCCGGCCGGCGGCTCGTGCTCGTCGACGACGTACTGACCTCGGGCGCCACGGTCGAGGCCTGCGCCCGCGCCCTGCTGCGGGCGGGAGCGGCCAATGTGGACGTGCTGGTTTTCGCCCGGGTTGTGAATCAGGCGCGGCCTCCCATATAAGAAGTCCGCGATATCAGATACTTGGCCAAACATGCCAGCCATTGAAATCTACACCACCCGCTGGTGCGGGTACTGCCGCGCCGCCAAGGCGCTGCTCGCGCGCAAGGGCCTTTCGTTCACGGAATTCGACGTCGGTACCGATGCGGGAAAGCGGGACGAGATGCTCGCCCGCACGGGCGGCCGTCACACGGTTCCGCAGATCTTCATCGGCGACAAGCACATCGGCGGCAGCGACGATCTGCACGCGCTCGAACGATCGGGCGCCCTCGACGCACTGCTGGCTTCCTCGTCCTGACGCGCCGGGCGGGGTGCATGGGGAGCCGAGAGGCATATTATCCGCCACGATAGGGACAAGGCGCCATGACCTCCCTCTACGGCGATGCCGGCCGCTTCCGCGTGGGCCTCATCCAGATGCGCTCGGGGCGCGCGCCGCACGAGAATTTCGCGGCCGCGGCCGCGCTCATTCGCGAGGCGAAGGAGGCGGGCGTGCACTATGTGCAGACGCCCGAGATGACCAACATCATGGAGACGAAGCGCGACCGGCTCTTTGCCGCCATTGCCGAGGAGGAGACTGATCCTCTGCTTGCTGACTTCCGTTCGCTCGCGCGCGCTCTGAAAATTCATGTTCACGTGGGATCGCTCGCCCTCCGTGCCGGTCCCGACCGGGCGATCAACCGCTCGTTTCTGATCGATCCGCAGGGCGAGATCGCGGCGCGCTACGACAAGATTCACATGTTCGACGTCGATCTGCCGGGCGGGGAAACCTATCGCGAATCCCGCACCTACCAGCCGGGCGAGACGGCCGTTCTGGGCGACCTGCCCTGGGGGCGGATCGGCCTGACGATCTGCTATGACCTGCGCTTCCCGGCGCTCTACCGGGCGCTGGCGGAGGCCGGCGCCTCGTTCCTTGCGGTGCCTTCTGCCTTCACCCGGCAGACCGGCGAGGCGCACTGGCACGTGCTGTTGCGCGCCCGTGCCATCGAGAACGGCAGCTTCGTGCTGGCGGCGGCGCAGGGCGGGCGGCACGAGAACGGCCGGGAGACCTACGGGCATTCGCTGGTGGTCGATCCGTGGGGCCGCATCGTCGCGGAAGGCGGCGACGCGCCCGGCGTGGTGCTGGCGGAGATCGACGTGGCGGAGATTGCGGCAGCGCGTTCGCGCATTCCTTCACTCCAGCACGGCCGCCGGTTCGAGGCGGCGGGACCGCTTGCGGAATCGTCGCGCCTTCATGTCATCGGAGAAGCCGGGTGATCCGTTACGCACTGGTCTGTGCCAAGGGCCATGAATTCGAAAGCTGGTTCCAAAGCTCGGCGGCCTATGACAGGCAGGCCAAACGCGGGCTCGTGGCCTGCCCGTCGTGCGGCATCACGAAGGTCGAGAAGGCGTTGATGACGCCGCAGCTCGCCCGCACCGAGAAGGGCGTGGGCACTGCGACCTCCGCCGAGCCGGGCTCTGCGCCCGAGGCGCCCGAGGCCGCGGGGCCGGTTGCGCTGCTGTCGCCGCAGGAGCGCGAATTTCGCACCAAGCTCAAGGAGCTGCGGGAGCACCTGATCCGCAATGCGGATTACGTCGGCAAGCGCTTTCCCGAAGAAGCCCGCAAGATGCACTACGGCGAGATCGAGCACCGGTCGATTTACGGCGAGGCTTCTCCCGAGGACGCAAGGCAGCTCCGCGAGGAAGGCATCGAGTTTCATCCGCTGCCGATTCTGCCCGAAGACTGCAACTGAGGCGCGGCAACATCTGCCGCCTGCGGCTTTCGGCGGCGGCTGGCGGCCGCGCTTGGGCCCCATAGCAGAAGCGGTACGAAAATGAGAGCCCGCCGGTGGGGGGCCGGCGGGCTCTTTCGCCTTCGGCGCGCGTGGCGGGGGTGTGCGCGGGCGAAGGCCGGCAGACAGGCAAACGCGGCGTCCGGCTCAGTAGTACCGGCTGCGAGCCGGAAACTGCGCACTGGACCAGGCGTCGATTTCCGGAGCAGTCGGCGGAGCGTCCAGGACGGCGCGATCCGGGGCGCACCGCTCGGCAGCGGTCTGGCGCCGCGCCCGGCGCCGCTCGTCCGCCCGGGTGGTCAGGACCTCGGTTGGGTCGTGCCAGGGGAGCTGGGCGACCGCATCGCGAATGTCACCCCTGGTGAGGCCGATATCCGCCAGCATGCGATCGTCGAATGCGGCCAGCGCCGCGAGCTCCCGGCGGTGATGGAATGCGCGACCAATCGCGGCAAGGCGGCGCGCCACGGCGCCCGCAAGGCCGGCAACCCGGCCGAAGCCGGCGGGAACAAAAGCGCGCACCGTAACGGAGGACATGGGATTCTCCCTGAGTTGCGAAGACGGGAGTGATCCTGGTGCCCGGCAGCCCGCACAGACACCCGGAAAGCCCGCCCGCTTTGTGGGACGGCCGGAATATGGGGCCTGCAGATTGATTAGTGAAACGAATGTTTCTAATATAACCAATCACGAGTGATGATGTTATTGGCCGGAGATGCACCCATGACCGCGCTGATTGACGTTGATCATTTGAGGACCTTCCTGGCCATCGCGGAGACCGGCAGCTTCACCCGTGCGGCCGAACTTGTGCACAAGACGCAGTCGGCCGTTTCAATGCAGATGAAGCGGCTCGAGGAGCGGGTCGGGCGGCCGATTTTCGCGCGGGACGGCCGCGCGTCCAAATTGACCGAAGACGGCGACCGGCTCCTCGACTACGCGCGTCGTATCATCAAGCTCAACATCGAGGCGCTTGCCGCCTTCAATGACCGGGACCTCAGCGGGCGGGTGCGGCTCGGCGTGCCCGACGATTATGCCGACCGTTACCTGCCCGAGATCATGGCGCGGTTCTCGCGGGCCTATCCGGGCGTGGAATTCACCGTCATTTGCGAGGAGTCCGTCGACCTCATCAAGCGCATCGAGGCCGGCGAGGTCGACCTCGCCATCGTAACCGCGACGGAGAGCAACCGCGTCAACGAGACCTTCCGGCAGGAGCGGCTGCTCTGGGTGACCTCGAGCCGCCACGCGACGCACATGGAGGAGGTGCTTCCGCTCGCGCTCTCCCGTCCGACCTGTGCTTGGCGCCGCGCTGCCACCGAGCGGCTCGACGGCATCGGCCGCGCCTATCGCATCGCCTTCTGCAGCGGCAATGCCGGGGCGATCCGCGCCGCCGTGCTGGCGGGCCTTGCGGTCTCGGTCTCTCCGGAATCGGGCCTGCGTCCGGGCATGCGTGTGCTGACCCCGAGCGAAGGCTTTCCCGATCTGCCGCCATGCCGCGTGGGCCTCGTCCGCAACCCCCACGGCACGTCGGCCCTCACCGATGCGCTCGCCGGCCACATCATCTCGTCGCTGGACAACCTGTCGGGAACAAGCCGCGAGGCCGCCGAATAGCGACGCCGTGCGTGCAGGCGACGCTTTAGCAGGAGAAGGGTCATGACGGCCGCCTTCACGCACGACGTTCCGGCGCAACGCATTGTGTTCGCTCCCGGCGCGTTCGCCGAGACCGCCGGCGAGGCCGAACGGCTGGGCATGGGGCGTGCGCTCGTCGTCGCAACGCCCGGAAGCGGCGCGCGGCTCGGGCGGCGGGTGCTCGACAAGCTCGGCAAACGCGCCGCAGGCCTGTGCGCAGAGGCGGTGATCCATGTGCCGACCGCCGTCGCCGCCAAGGGCGTTGCGGCGGCGAAGGCGGCCGAAGCCGACGGACTCGTGGCCGTCGGCGGCGGTTCGGCGATCGGCCTTGCCAAGGCGATCGCTCACGCGACAGGCCTGCCGATTCTCGCGATCCCGACCACCTATTCGGGCTCGGAAGGCACCATGATCTTCGGCCTGAGCGAGGGCGAGCGGAAGCACGTGCGTCGCGACCCGCAGGTGCGACCGAAAACCGTGATCTACGACCCGGACCTAACGCTCGGCCTGCCGCCGGCCGTGACGGCGGCAAGCGGTCTGAACGCCGTCGCGCATTGCGTCGAGGCGATGTGGGCCCCCGATGCGACGCCGTTCGGCGTCGCCTGCGCCGTCGAGGCTCTGCGGCTCTTTGTGCACCGGTTGCCGCGGGCCGTTGCGGACGGAGAAGACCGCGCGGCGCGCGCCGACTGTCTGGCGGCAGCCTGGCTTGCGGCCGGCGCCCTCGCGGGCGCAAGCGGCCTCCACCACAAGCTCGCGCATGTGCTCGGCGGTTCCGGCCTGCCGCACGCCGAAACGCACGCCGTCATCCTGCCGCATGTTGCGCGGTTCAATCTCGCCGCCGCGCCTGCGGCGCGGGAACGGCTCGCCGGCCTGTTCGGCGGCCGCGATCCGGCGGAGGCGCTTGCCGCGCTGGTGGCCGGCTTTCCCATCCGCAAGCGGCTCAGCGCGCTCGGGCTTCCCCGCGAAAAATGCGCCCGCGCCGCGGAGGAGGTCGCCGCGCTCGGCATTCGCGCGCCGCGCGCCGTCGCCAAGGACGACGCGCTGGCGATTCTCGAAGCGGCGTTCTGAACGCGATGCGGGCCGGCCGTCAGGCGGCGAGGCCCTGTTCGAGGCCGCCCTGTTTGACGAACCAGTCGTAGATTTGCGCGCCGGTCCAGAACAGGACGCCCGGCCTGCCGTGCATGTAGCGGTAGAGCCGTTCGAGATGGACGATCCGGTGCGGCTGCCCCGAAAGATAGGCGTGCAGCGGGATCGGCATGATTTTCGCGCGCTTGGCCCCTTCCTTGTAGAGCCGCTCGAACTGGTCCACGCCCCGCTCATAGAAATGCCGGCCCTCGTGGTGCTGCAGCGACATGATGGTGATGTCATTCATGTCGAAGGTGTAAGGCAGCGTCACGAGCCGGCCGTGCTCCGTCTCGCAGATCGAAGGCTCGTCGTCATGAACATAGTCGCCGGTGTATTTGAACCCGGCGGCCGCGAGGTAGTCGGGCGTCTCGAGCGTCTGGCTCATGCCGGGGGCGAGCCAGCCGATCGGCCTTTCGCCGCTCGCCTTCTCGATCGCTTCGATGGCGCGGCGGATGGCGGCCGGCTGATCCTCGACTGTCTGCATCGGCCGCTGCTCGTAGCCGTGCGGCATGAACTCCCAGCCGCGTTCCTTGAGCGCCTGGGCGATGCGCGGATAGTGCTCGCACATCTGGCCGTTGACCGCCGCCGACGCCTTGATTCCCAATTCGTCGAACAGTTCGAAGAAGCGCCAGACGCCCACCCGCATCCCGTATTCGTGCCAGGCCCAGTTCGGCGCGTCGGGAAGCTGGGGCTGCCCCATGGGCGGGGTCAGCACGACGCGCGGCATGGGCCGCTCGATGCTCCAGGACTCGAGATTCACGATCGTCCACACCACCACCCGGGCATCGCCCGGCAGCTTCAGCGGCGGGCGGTCGACGATGGCGGAATAGGGAAGGCGTTCGCGTGGCGTCATCGGCATGAGAGGCTCCTCGCTGGCTTTTCTTGCTTGCTATCATGATGCGGCGCGGCCCGCGACCCCGCCCGCTTCGGTTGCCGGCCGGAACATGTACCCGACTCGCCGCGTTTCCGCGGCGGGCTTTGGCCCGGAGCCCGTCTCGTGACCGTCAATCTCGCCAACATGCAACCCTTGGTCGCTCTCGCTGCCGGCATCCTGATCCTCGTGATGCCGCGCCTGCTTAATTACATCGTCGCGATTTACCTGATTGTTGTCGGAATTGCCGGGCTGGTGAACCACTAGCGCGCGGAGCTGCCGCCGCCACACACATCCCCATACCGGTTGAAATGCCGGCCAAAACGCGCCAAGACCGGCATGCCGCTCGGGGCGCACCGGGCGGCATCCCAAGACGAGGCATCTGACGTATGACGAAGTGGGTGTACACATTCGGGGACGGAAAAGCCGAAGGCAGGTCCGACATGCGCGACCTGCTGGGCGGCAAGGGTGCGAATCTCGCCGAGATGGCGAATCTGGGACTGCCGGTGCCGCCCGGATTTACCATCAGCACCGAAGTGTGCACCTATTTCTACGCGCACGGCAAAACCTACCCCAACGATCTCGCGGAGCAGGTCGATGCGGCCCTCGCACATGTCGGGCGCTTGACCGGAAGGCGCTTCGGCGACTCGGACAATCCGCTGCTCGTCTCCGTCCGCTCCGGCGCCCGTGCCTCCATGCCCGGCATGATGGACACCGTGCTCAATCTCGGCCTCAACGACGGCAGCGTCGAGGCGCTTGCGCGAAACTCGAAGGACCGGCGGTTCGCCTACGACAGTTATCGCCGCTTCATCACCATGTACTCGGACGTGGTGCTTGGCATCTCGCACGACCATTTCGAGGAAATTCTCGAGCGTTACAAGGAGCAGAACGGCTACGCGCTCGACACCGATCTCAAAGCCGAGGACTGGATCGACCTCGTGCAGGAATACAAGGACGTCGTGAAGGCCGAAACCGGCAAGGCGTTCCCGCAGGATCCCGCCGACCAGCTCTGGGGCGCAATCGGCGCCGTTTTCGGTTCGTGGATGAACCAGCGCGCCATCACCTATCGCCGCCTGCACAACATTCCCGAGTCCTGGGGCACCGCCGTGAACGTGCAGGCCATGGTGTTCGGCAATATGGGGGAAACCTCCGCAACCGGCGTCGCCTTCACCCGCAACCCTTCGACGGGCGAAAAGGAGCTTTACGGCGAGTTTCTCATCAACGCGCAGGGTGAGGATGTGGTGGCGGGCATCCGCACGCCGCAGGAGATCACCGAGGCCGCCCGCATTGCGGCCGGCTCCGACAAGCCTTCGCTCGAAAAGGCGATGCCGGAGGCGTTCCGGGAACTTTCCCGCATCTACGCGCTGCTCGAGCGTCATTACCGCGACATGCAGGACCTCGAATTCACGGTCGAGCAGGGCAAACTGTGGATGCTGCAGACCCGGGCAGGCAAGCGCACCGCCAAGGCCGCCCTCAAGATTGCGGTCGATCTCGCGAACGAGGGATTGATCACGAAAGAGGAGGCGGTGGGGCGCGTCGAGCCGGCCTCGCTCGATCAGCTCCTGCATCCGACCATCGACCCCCAGGCAAAGCGCGACGTGATCGCGACCGGGCTGCCGGCGTCCCCCGGCGCTGCCTGCGGCGAAATCGTGTTCTCCGCCGACGAGGCGGAGACGCTCGCGCAGCAGGGCCGCAAGGTGATTCTCGTGCGCGTGGAGACCTCGCCCGAGGACATCCACGGCATGCACGCCGCCGAGGGCATTCTCACGACGCGCGGCGGCATGACCTCGCATGCGGCCGTTGTGGCGCGCGGTATGGGCAAGCCCTGCGTCTCCGGCGCGGGCGCGCTGCGGGTCGACTATGCTGCCGCAACGATGACGATCGCGGGTCGCGTGTTCAGAAAAGGGGACGTGATCACGATCGACGGCGCCGCCGGGCAGGTGCTCGCCGGCAGGGTCGCCATGCTCGAGCCGACGCTCGCCGGCGAGTTCGGCACGTTGATGAGCTGGGCGGACGCCGTGCGCAGGCTCAAGGTGCGGGCGAACGCCGACACGCCGAACGATGCGCGTGTCGCCGTGAAGTTCGGCGCCGAGGGCATCGGCCTTTGCCGCACCGAGCACATGTTCTTCGAGGGCGACCGCATCGTCGCGGTCCGCGAAATGATCCTCGCCGACGACGAAAAAGGCCGCCGGGCGGCGCTTGCCAAGCTGCTGCCCATGCAGCGGGAGGACTTCACCGCGCTGTTCGAAATCATGCGCGGCCTGCCGGTGACGATCCGGCTGCTCGACCCGCCCCTGCACGAATTTTTGCCGCATGGCGAGGCGGAGATCGCCGAGGTGGCGAAGAGCATGGGCGCCGACCCCCGAAAGCTGGCCGAGCGCGCGCGCGAACTTGCCGAGTTCAACCCGATGCTGGGCTTCCGCGGCTGCCGGCTCGCCATCGCTTATCCGGAGATCGCCGAGATGCAGGCGCGGGCCATCTTCGAGGCCGCCGTCGAGGCCGGCAAGCGCACCGGCAAGCCGGTGACGCCGGAAATCATGGTGCCGCTGATCGCGACGAAGCGGGAATTCGACCTGGTCAAGGAGCGCATCGACGCGATGGCGGAGGCCGTCGCCAGCGAGACCGGCACGCGGGTCGAATACCAGACCGGCACGATGATCGAATTGCCGCGCGCTTGTCTCAAGGCCGGCGAGATCGCCGAGGCAGCGGAGTTCTTCTCCTTCGGCACCAACGACCTTACGCAGACGACCTACGGAATCAGCCGCGACGACGCGGCAAGCTTCCTCGGCATCTACACGGGCAAAGGCATCTATCCCGTCGATCCCTTCGTCTCGCTGGACCGCGAGGGCGTGGGAGAACTGGTGCGGATCGGCGTCGAACGCGGGAGGAAGACGCGGCCCGCGCTCAAGGTCGGCATCTGCGGCGAGCACGGCGGCGACCCCGCCTCGGTCGCGTTCTGCCACGCGACCGGCCTCGACTACGTATCCTGTTCGCCGTTCCGCGTGCCGATCGCGCGCCTTGCCGCGGCGCAGGCGGCGCTTGGAAAATCCGGCAGCGGCACGGCGTGAGGCGGGAAGGCCGGGCGGCGCCGCAGGGAAGAACCCTCTTTCTGGTGGGGGCCGGGTGAGGGGGCGAGAGGCCAAACACGGCCGGGGCGGATCAGGACGAAGCGGCGGTCGCGCGCGTCGCGGGTCGCCGGGCCTACTCCGCGGCGATTGCCATCTCGGCACGCATGCGCGCGCGCAACGCGTCGATCGGGGTCAGGCCCTGCGGCGTTTCGACATGCCAGTAGCTCCAGCCGTTGCAAGCCTCGAGCCCTTGCGCGAGCGCGCCGATGCGGTGGATCGAGCCCACCGTGCCGTTGAGGTCGATGCTGCCGTCGGCCCGCACCATGGCGGAGTGCCGGCGTTTGGCGTCAACGAGCCGCTGGCCCGGGCCCAGGATTCCCCGCTCCACCAGGGCGGAAAACGGCACGCGCGGGGCCTCGCGGGCGGTGACGAACGGCGCCAGCGCCGCTTCGGGCAAAGCCTCTGCGGCCGCGATGCGGCGCTTCGCCGCTTCGGCATAAGCCGCATCGCGCTCGATGCCGATGAAGCGCCGGCGCAGCTTCTTGGCCACGGCCGCGCTCGTTCCGGTGCCGAGGAACGGATCGAGGATCACATCGCCGGGGCGCGAGGCGGCGAGCAGCACCCGGGCGAGCAGCGCCTCGGGCTTCTGCGTCGGATGCAGCTTCTTGCCGGCGGCGTCCTTCAGCCGTTCCTCGCCCGTGCAGAGCGGAATAAGCCAGTCGGACCGCATCTGCACGTCGTCATTGCCGGCCTTGAGAGCCTCGTAGTTGAACGTGTATTTGCGGCTCTCCGCATCGCGCGCCGCCCAGATCAGGGTCTCATGCGCATTGGTGAAGCGACGGCCGCGGAAGTTCGGCATCGGGTTTGTCTTGCGCCAGACTACGTCGTTGAGGATCCAGAAGCCGAGATCCTGCATGATCGCGCCGACGCGAAAGATGTTGTGATAGGAGCCGATGACCCAGAGCGTCGCGTTCGGCTTCATGAGCCTGCGGCAGGCGATCAGCCACGCGCGCGTGAAGGCGTCGTAATGCTCGAAGCTCGCGAAGCGGTCCCACTCCTCGTCGACGGCGTCCACGCGCGAATCGTCGGGGCGCTTGAGGTCGCCGCGCAGCTGCAGATTGTACGGCGGATCAGCGAAGACGAGATCGACCGAAGACGCGGGAAGCTGCGCCATTTCGGCGACACAGTCGCCCACGAGAACGTGGCCCGGCTGCGACTCTTCGAACGAGCGGGGCGTCCTGACGGACGCCCCGCGACGCGACACACCCATACGCAGAGACTCTGGATACTCTGGGCTGCGAAGTCGGCGACGCGAGACCTTCAACCGACGGCGGCCATCATGTCGGGCGCGGGTAAAGAACGACTTAAATCCGCGACAATTTTGACGGCAGAACGTCCGCGAAAATGCGGCTCGGTGCGGCGCGGGCGAATCGTGAAGAAAGCGTTAGCGGTTGGCGTGGACTCGGCGTGCGGTCTCGACGAAAATCGCTTAAAGCCCCGCCC
Source organism: Xanthobacteraceae bacterium (assembly GCA_035716025.1). Taxonomy (GTDB): domain Bacteria; phylum Pseudomonadota; class Alphaproteobacteria; order Rhizobiales; family Xanthobacteraceae; genus JADGHE01. The sequence goes on along the minus strand of DASTKH010000047.1, from coordinate 77,747 downwards.
GGCCGGCCCAAGAGGAGAGGTGAATGCGGTATGATGATTTCCGCCGCAGCGACGACATCGAGGATCGTCGCGAGGACGGCGGCGGGGGAATGAGCCTGCCGGGAGGTCCCGGCGGACTCGGCATCGGCACGGTCGTTGTGCTGGGACTCCTCGGCTGGGCGCTCGGCATCGACCCGCGGCTGTTGATCGGCGGCGCTGAACTGCTGAGCGGCGGCGGCTCAAGCTATCACCAGCCCTATCAGCCGCCGCGCGGCAGGACCGCGGCTCCCAAGGACGAAGCCGGCGACTTCGTCGCCGCCGTGCTCGGGGAGAACCAGGACCGCTGGCGGGAAATTTTCACGAAATACAATCGCAGCTATCGCCGGCCGCGGCTCGTGCTGTTTGCCGGCGCGACCGTTTCGGGTTGCGGACAGGCGGTCTCCGCCATGGGTCCGTTCTACTGCCCGCGCGATGAGCGCATCTATCTCGACACATCCTTTTTCCGCGAGATCGAGACGCGCTTCCGCGGCTGCCAGAGCAAATCGGCATGCCGCTTCTCGCAGGCCTATGTCATCGGCCACGAGTTCGGCCATCACGTGCAGAATCTGCTCGGCATTCTGCCGAAAGTGCAGGAGATGCAGCGCGGGCTCGATCGCGTGGAAGCGAACCGGCTGCAGGTGCGGGTCGAACTGCAGGCCGATTGCTTCGCCGGGCTCTGGGCCAATCACGAGCGGAGCTATCTGCAGTCGCAACGCAAGCCGGATTTCCTGGAGCCCGGCGATGTTGATGCGGCGCTGCAGACGGCTTCCGCAATCGGCGACGACACGCTGCAGAAGCGCGCGCGCGGCCACGTCGTGCCGGACGCCTTCACCCACGGTTCCGCCGAGCAGCGCAAGCGTTGGTTCCTGAAGGGCTTCCAGCACGGCACGATCGAGGCCTGCAACACCTTCAGCCCCTCCGCGCGCCTTTGAACACGAACGAGGAGGGCCCGAATGCCCGGTATCGACGAAAGCCGCCCGTTCATCCCGCTGAAGATCGCGGTGCTCACCGTGTCCGACACGCGCGATCTCGCAGACGACAAATCGGGCGCGACCTTGGTCGAACGGCTCGAAAGGGCCGGGCACGCCCTCGCCGACCGCGCGATCGTTCCGGATGAGGTCGCGGCGATCCGCGATCGGGTGAAGCGGTGGATCGACGATCCCGCGGTCGAGGTCGTGATCACCACCGGCGGGACCGGCTTCACCGGCCGCGACGTCACGCCGGAGGCGATCGAACCGCTGTTCGAGAAGCGGATGGAAGGATTTTCGACCCTCTTCCACCTCCTCAGCTATCCGAAAATCGGCGTCTCGACGATTCAGTCGCGTGCGACGGCGGGCCTCGCCAACGCGACCTTCATCTTCTGTCTGCCGGGCTCGCCGGGCGCCTGCCGCGACGCCTGGGACGAAATCCTCGTGCATCAGCTCGATTATCGTACCCGGCCCTGCAATTTCGTCGAGTTGATGCCGCGGCTCGAGGAGCATCTGCGCCGCCCCAAGGCGCGGGGCGCGACGGTGTGAGCCGCCGCGCCGTGTCCGCGGCGGCGAGAAGCCGACGCCGGACTATACCATTACCTGGCCGCCATTCGCCGAGAGCGTCGAGCCGGTGATGAAACCCGCATCGTCGGAGGCGAGAAACAACACGGCGCGGGCGATCTCCTCCGGCTCGCCGAGCCGTCCCACCGGAATTTGCGGGATGATGGTCTTCTCCAGCACGTCCTTTGGCACCGCCCGCACCATGTCGGTATTGGTGTAGCCGGGGCAAATGGCGTTGACGGTGATTCCCGAACGCGCCACCTCCTGCGCGAGTGCCTTGGTGAAGCCGATCTCGCCGGCTTTCGCAGCCGAGTAGTTCACCTGCCCGATCTGGCCCTTCTGGCCGTTGATCGAGGAAATGTTGATGATGCGGCCGAAGCGGCGTGCCCGCATGCCCTCGATCACCGGCCGGCACATGTTGAACAACGAGCCGAGATTGGTGTGGATCACCGCCGTCCATTGCTCGAGCTTCATGCGGTGGAACATGCTGTCGCGCGTGATTCCGGCGTTGTTGACGAGGATCTCTACGGGGCCGAGCTCAGCTTCGACTTTGCGGATGCCGGCTTCGCACGCCGCGTAGGAGGCGACGTCCCATTTGTAAACCGGAAGGCCGGTTTCGGCCTTGAATGCCTCCGCCGCCGCGTCGTTGCCGGCATAATTCGCCGCGACTTTATGGCCGGCCGCCTTCAGGGCCTTGGCGATCGCGGCGCCGATGCCGCGTGTACCACCCGTCACAAGCGCGACGCGCGACATGTTGCTCCCTCCTCGAACAACAGGGACGAACCCGCCCATCCCGGCCCGGCGATGCGCCGCGGCGAAGGGCTACGGCGCGCCGGTGCACACGCTACAAGCGGCGCCATGCCGCTGTGGGCCGCGGACACCGCCCGGCAGGCACGGCCGGGCGTCGCGGAACGGCGCGTGCGGATGGTGCGGGCCGGGGCCTCAGCGTTCCACACACATGGCGATGCCCATGCCGCCGCCGATGCAGAGCGTCGCGAGGCCCTTCTTGGCGTTGCGCTTCTCCATCTCGTGCAGCAGCGTCACGAGAACGCGCGCGCCGGAGGCGCCGATCGGGTGACCGATGGCGATCGCGCCGCCGTTCACGTTTACCTTGGCGGGGTCCCAGCCAAGATCCTTGTTGACGCCGCAGGCCTGCGCCGCGAAGGCCTCGTTCGCCTCGATGAGATCGAGATCGTGGATCGACCAGCCCGCCTTCTTGAGGGCGGCGCGCGAGGCAGGAATCGGGCCGGTGCCCATGATCTTCGGATCGACGCCCGCCTGCGCCCAGGAAACGATGCGGGCGAGGATCTTGCGACCGCGTTTCTGCGCTTCGCTCGCCTTCATCAGCACCACCGCGGCCGCGCCGTCGTTGATGCCGGAGGCGTTCGCCGCCGTCACCGTCCCGTCCTTCTCGAAGGCCGGCCGCAACTTCGAGATCGACTCGAGCGTCACGCCGGACTTCGGATATTCGTCGGTATCCACGACCACGTCGCCCTTGCGGGTCTTCACCGTCACGGGCGCGATCTCGTCCTTGAAGCGGCCGGATTTCAGCGCGGCCTCGGCCTTGTTCTGCGAGGCGACGGCGAACTCGTCCTGCTGCTGGCGCGTGATCTGCCATTGGCGGGCGACGTTCTCGGCGGTCGAGCCCATATGGTAGCCGTTGAAGGCGTCCCACAGGCCGTCCTTAATCATCGTGTCGACGAGCTCGACTGCGCCCATCTTCACGCCACCCCGCAAATGCTGACAGTGCGGCGCCATGCTCATAGACTCCTGGCCGCCCGCGACGACGATCTCCGAGTCGCCGTTGAGGAGCGCCTGGTAGCCGAGCGCGACCGCCCGCAACCCCGAGCCGCAGAGCTGGTTCACGCCCCACGCGGGGCTCTCCACCGGAATTCCGGCGGCGATCGAGGCCTGCCGCGCCGGGTTCTGTCCTTGGCCGGCCGTGAGGATCTGGCCCATGATGGTCTCGGAGACCTCGGCGGCCTCGACCTCGGCCCGCTGCAGGGCCGCCGCGATTGCGGTTTTGCCGAGTTCGTGCGCCGGAACGTTAGCAAAGGCGCCGTTGAAGGCGCCGACCGGGGTGCGTGCCGCACCGACGATCACAATCTCGTCTCTCATTGTCCGTCTCCTCTGGCCGCGCCGGGCAGGGCAGTTCAGGTGGACATGCGGTGGGCAGCGCCCCTTCGGCGGCCGCCGCTTTCGGATTTCGATAGCCGCATCCCTGACGGTCCACAAGCCCGCCTTACCGAATATAGGCGTTGCGGGCGGTTTCGCCGCCTCGCACAAAACGGTGGCCCTCCCGTGTCAAAAGTGCATATGCTTGAAGTCGTTCAGGCCACCGCCCCCAACCGTGCGGCGCAAACCGAAGTTGCTTTGCATGCGCCCCTCAGCAGCCCCCGCCAGGCTGGCGCGTCGCCCAAGCCGGCGATCGCGCGGCCGCGATGAGACAGCCGCCGTGCGGCCCACTGCGCCGACGGTGGGCCGAGGGGCGAAGGCCACGGTCCGCAATGCGGCGACCAAGCTCTGCACCATGCTCCGGGATTGATAACACATGGCCAAACCCGCCGAACCGGTGACGATCAAGAAATACGCCAATCGCCGCCTCTACAATACCGGCACCTCGACCTACGTCACCTTGGAAGATCTTGCCGCCATGGTGAAGGGCGGCGAAGATTTCGTCGTTTTCGACGCGAAAACCGGAGAGGACATCACCCGGCAGGTGCTGGCGCAGATCATCTTCGAACAGGAGAACAAGGAAGGCCAGAACCTGCTCCCCGTCACCTTCCTGCGGCAGCTCATCCGCTTCTACGGCGACTCGATGCAGCTTCTGGTGCCGCGTTTTCTCGAAATGTCGATCGCTTCGCTCAGCGAGCAACAGGAGAAGCTGCGGGCGCAGATGGCGCAGGCCTTCGGCATGGGCCCGTTCGGCGCGCTCGAGGAGCAGGCGCGCCGCAACATGGAGCTGTTCGAGCGCGCCTTCTCGATGTTCACTCCGTTCGGCCGGCCCGCCGGCGAAACGCACGAACCGCCTTCGCGCTCCGCGCCGACCGACGGCGATTTCGAAGACCTGAAGCGCCAGCTCGCGGACATGCAGAAGCGTCTCGACCGCTTGAGCGGCGAAAAGGACGACAAGGACGCCTAGGGCGGTCTCTCCGCCGCGGCACCGGCGAATGAAAGGCGATCAAGCCGCGCCCGCTTGGCGCTTCGTCTTGTCCGCCCAAGGCCGTTCGATGCTCGCCCGCCCGACGAACTCCCCCTGTAGATAGTCGCAGCCCCATGCGCTCAAGAGCGCGGCCGCCTCTTCGTCCTGAACCCATTCGGCGACCGTCGCCAATCCCAGCGCCCGGCCAAGATCGACCAGCGTGCGCACGAAGACGCGGTCGTCGGCGGAGCGGGTCATGTTCTTCACGAAGCCGCCGTCGATCTTGATCATATCGACGCCGAGACGCCGCAGATTGCGAAACGAGGTATGCCCCGCGCCGAAATCGTCGATGGCGATGCGGCAGCCGAGATCCTTGACGCGGCTGACGAAGCCGCGCGTCTCGTCGACGTCGCGAATCGCCGCCATCTCCGTGATTTCGACCGTGAGGCGCTCGCCGAGATTCGGCCGCAACTTGAGCTGCGCCACGAGGCTTGCCCACCAGTCGGGGTCGACCGTCGATGCGGGCGAGACATTGATGCTGAGTTTCAGGTCCGGGGCGGAGGCGAGCTCGGCGGTGACGAGCTCCAGGGCGCGATGGTCGAGCAGCCGCACGAGCCCGAGCCGTTCCGCAATCGGGATCACGGCGGCAGCATCGGTGAGCGAGCCGTCGGCGCGGCGGATACGGATCAGCGCTTCCCGGAACGCGATCCGGCGCGAGGCGGCCTCCACCACCGGCTCGAAGGCGGTGAGGATGCGCCGTTCGGCGAGCGCGGCGATGATCTCTTCGGTCGCTGCCACATTTTCGCGGCGTAGCGTCGCGCGCTCCACGCTCGGCCGATAGGCGACGAACGAGCCCTGCCGCTTGGCCTTGGCGGTGTCCAACGCTTCCTGGGCGTGCGACAACGCCTGCGCGAGCGTGCGGGCATGCCGCGGCGCAACGACGCCGCCGATCGTAATGGTCAGCGCCATCGGCACATGGCTCGTCTGGATCACATTGTCGCGAACGCCGGCGAGAAGCCGCTCGGCAGCGACGCCCATCTCTTCGTCCGTGCAATTGCGCAGCACGACGCCGAACGTGTTGCCGGAAAAGCGGCCGAGCACATCGCCGCCGCGCAGCTTGCCGCGCAGGCGCTTGGCCACCGCACTGATGGCTTCGTCCGCCACGTCGTAGCCGTAGGCCTCGTTGATGTGCGACAGGTTGTCGATCGCGAGAAGAAGAAAAGCACAGGACGTGCGGTCGCGGACCGCCTCGTCCAAGGCGGCGGAAAGCGCCTCCGTCAGGTTCCAGCGGTTCACCTCGCCGGTCAGCGCGTCGGCGCGGGAGAGATAGGCAAGGCGTTCCTGCGCGGCGTGGCGCTCGTTGACGACCCGAACCACGCCGTGCGCGTATTTCGGCCGCCCGTCGTGACCGGCGAACCAGCGGCCGGTGTCCTCGATCCACCGCGTTTCGCCGGCTTTGCCCCGCAAGGCGTATTCGACCTGGAAGGGAACGCCGCTGCCCGCGTCCGCGCCCGATTGCATGATCGCGTCGAACCGGGTTACCGGCGTCTCCGGCGCGAACAGCCGGGCATAGCCGCGTCCGGTGGCAAGATTTGACTCGTCCTCGACGTCGAGCACCGCCGCCGCGTTCGCGCCCCACTCAAGCCCGTCGGTCTCGATGTCCCAGACATAGGGAACTTCGCCGATCGACGCGAGAATGCGTGTCGGATCGAGCGCCGGCGGCTCCTGCGCGCGCGCGCCTCCTGCCGTGTTGGGCGAACCGACAGGGGCCCGACCCCGGCTTGACTGCCGCTCGCCCCGCGTCGCGTGGCCCATGTGCCGGAACTCCGCCGCCGGCCGAACCGGCCGGTTCGAACCCCTGGGGACTCTAGCCGCGATCGTTAAAGAAATCGAAAAGCGATCGGCACAGGCGGCGGAACCCGCAGCCCCCGCACGAATTTGCCCGGCATGCCGATTGCGACCCGTCAGGCAACTGACCCAATTCGGCACAGGAGGCACGGGTGGCCGCCGATCGCATCACCGCCGTTCGGGACGCGGCGTTTCGCCGGCCGGAAGGCGGTCGCGCCGGTCCGCCGCCTGCGGCGCAAGGCCGTGCTTTGGTCCCCGTCCCTCCGCCGGTTCCGCACGCCGGGGGATCGGCCCTCGGCCGCGGCGGGTTTGCTCCTTTTCTCGTTCATTTGCTCGCCGTTCGCGAGCACGTCGCGCATTTGCGGCGCCGGCGCCGCACGACGCCCGCCGTCGCGGCCGCCCGCTATGCAACGGCCGCGCAGGGCGAACCCGCCCCCTCCCGGAAGCGGTTCGACCGTTTCGTTTAGGCATCAGTAACCGAGCGCACAGCCGTCCTTGCGCGGTTCCGAGCCCCCAAGCAGCACCCCCCGTGCCCAGTCGATGCGGATCGCCTGCGCGCCGCCCCAGGGTTCCGGTACCGCCTCGACCGTGTGGCCACGCGCGCGCAGGCCGGCAATCGTTTCGGCCGGCATGCCGCGTTCGACAAGCGTCGTCTCTCCCTCGAAGAAGGCGCGCGGCGCATCGATCGCCTGTTGCACGTCCATGCCGTAGTCGAACAGGTTCAGCACCATCTGGACGTGCCCCATGGGCTGGAAATGGGCGCCCATGACGCCGAAGCTCATCTCGCAGTGCCCGTTCTTCATGGCGAGCGCCGGGATGATCGTGTGCATCGGCCGCTTGGCCGGGCCGAACGCGTTCGGGTGGCCGGGTTGCAGCACGAAGCAGGCCCCGCGGTTGTTGAACATGACGCCGGTCTTTTCGGTGCAGATGCCGATGCCGAAGCCGGAAAAGAGCGAATTGATGAGCGACACGGCCATCCGGTCGCGGTCCACGACCGTGAGATAGACCGTGTCGGTACCGGGGGTCGGCGCGTCGGGCAGCGCGACACGGCGGCGCGGGTCGATCTTGGCGGCGAGCGTCTTGGCGAAGGCCTTATCGTTGAGCGCCCCGACCGGAACACGCATATGCGCGGGATCGGCGATGTGGGTGTCGCGCACCGCGAAGGCCATGCGCGCCGCTTCGAGCATCAGGTGAAAGCGGTCGGCGCCGAGCGGCTCCAGCGCGGCAAGGTCGAACGGCTCCAGGATGTTGAGCATCACCAGCGCCGTAAGACCTTGGCCGTTCGGCGGAATTTCGACAAGCTCGAGCCCGCGATAGTTCGTGGCGATCGGCGTTTCCGGGTTGCCGCGGTGGCTCGCAAAATCCTCTAGCGTAAGGAGGGAGCCGCGCGCCTGCAGAGTCGCCGCCATGTCGGCGGCGATTTCGCCTTCGTAAAAGGCCCGCGCCCCGCCCTTGGCGATGGCTCTCAGCGTGGCGGCGAGGGCGGGAAACCGCACGACGTCCCCTTCCGCCGGCGGGCGTTTGCCGAAGAGATAGTGCCGGCTCGCGCCCGGGTCAGCCGCAAGCTTTGCCTGCTGCTTCAGCCAGTCGGCAGCAACGCGCGCCGCGACCGGGAAGCCATTTTCCGCATAGTGGATGGCCGGCTCGAGCGCCCGCGCGAGCGAGAAGCGCCCGCGGGCCTTGAGGATCGCTTCCCAGGCCTCGACCGCGCCCGGCACCGTGACGGCATGAATGGAAGTGCCGATCGCCTTAAGCCCCTGCGCAAGCAGCGCCTCGGTCGAGGCGCGGGCCGCGGCGCGGCCCGAGCCGTTGTAGCCCCAGACCGGCTTGCCGGGCTCGCTCACGAGGCAGAAACAGTCCCCTCCGATGCCGGTCATCGCCGGCTCGACGACGCAGAGGGTTGCGACCGCCGTCACCGCGGCGTCGACGGCGTTACCCCCGGCGCGCAGCGCCTCGACCGCCGCAAGCGTCGCCAGCGGATGCGAGGTGGCCGCCATCGCCTCGCCGGCGATCACGGTCGAACGGCCGGGAAGATGGAAATCGCGGCTCATGGGGACTCGTATTTGTCAGGAACAACAAAAGCGGAAGGTGGCGAGGTTGGGCGAGGAACGTCGGTTGCGATTCAGACCTCCTCGCGCGCGATCGTGTAGTCGCGCTGCGCGGTACGGATCGAGACCGAGAAGCCGGCGGCCATGTCCACGAGGCACATGGCCATCAAGAGCGCGAAGGTCGAGCTTGCGGCCCGATCGACGAGCAGAAACTCAATCAGGGCGGCAATGAACACGAGCGTCGACAGCAGATGATCGACAATCGCCCGCGTGCCGTGGCGGGTGGCCTTGAAGATTTCGAGGAACAGAAACAGAAGCCCCAAAGCGAGCAGCAGATCGCTGAACGTAACGGTCCATTGCCCGCCCGACATCATGGAAATGGAGAAGAGCGGACTCGTCCACTCGACCGGCATCAGAAAGGCCACGATGTTGTAGATCGCGAGGGGAATGATCAGGAGCGGGAAACCGATCAGGAACACGATGAACCTCCGGGCGATCCGGGCTGCCGGTAAAGCATAACCCTGCCGCTCTCGGCCGGCAAAACGAAGGGCCGGCGCGATGACCGGCCCCGTCCCGCGTTCGGCCGCACGGCGCGCTCAGGCTTCCGTCTTCACCTTGAGGATCTGGCGGCCCTTGTACATGCCGGTCTTGAGGTCGACGTGGTGGGGCCGCCGCAACTCGCCGGAGTCCTTGTCCTCGACATAGGCGGGGCGCTTCAGCGCGTCGGCCGAGCGGCGCATGCCGCGGCGCGACGGCGAGGTTTTTCGCTTCGGAACTGCCATTGCTCGATTGCTCCATGACGGGCGCCGCCGAGGCGGCTCCCCGCGTCTTCGTGCGGGGCTTATAATGGAAGGGCCGCCGCGAGGCTAGGGCTTTGCCCTGTAGAGGCAGTCGTCGAGGCCCCCGCCCCGGCGGGCGCGCGCCTCGTAAATGCCGGCAAGCCGCCGCAGGCCGGGGCCCGGCCGCCCCGCGCGCCGCCGCTCGGGGTTCGGCAGCGTGGCGGCGAGCAGAGCGGATTCGCGCCAGCCGAGCGTTCTGGCGGACTTGCCGAACGCGTGGCGGGCGCCGGCCTCCACCCCGAACTCCCCGTTCGGTCCCCATTCCGCGACGTTGAGGTAAATCTCCATGATGCGCCGTTTGGGCAGCACGAGGTCGATCCAGATCGCAAGCGGAAATTCGAGCGCCTTGCGCAAATAGCTGCGGCCCGGCCACAGAAAGAGGTTCTTGGCGAGCTGCTGCACGAGGGTTGAGCCGCCCCGTGCCTCGCTGAGATCATCGGCCTCCTCGATTGCCTCCTGCAGCCCGGCCCAGTCGATGCCCCAATGGCTGCAGAACCGGCCGTCCTCGGCGACGATGACGGAGAGCGGCAGCGGGCGGGCCACGGCCTCGAGCGGCACATAGATGCGCTCGACCCGTGCCCCGGTCATCCAGCGCCACAGCATCACGGTCGAAACCGGCCGCCCAAAGAGGTAGAGGGGCGTGACGAGATAAGGGAGCGCGAGGAGCGCGAGCACAAGAAGCGCAAGCCGCCGCAGCGCGATCCGCAGGCCGCCGCGCCGAGACCCTCCGGAACTGGCGATGCTCGACATTGTCCGCCAGTAAAGCACGTCCGCGCGGCAATGGGGCGATTCGCACCGCGATTTGACCGGCTCGGCGGTGCCCGGCCGTCAGCGGAGCGCGAGCCTGCGCGCGGCACGCAGCTTTGCCGTGCGAAGCATCGGCGTGGGCGCGGGGGCGGGGGCCGGCACCTTCGGCCGGCCTGGATCGCGGGAGAGGACGCCGAGCAGGAACCACAGCAGCGAAGCCGTCTTGATCGTGAACGGGGAATTGCTGACGGAAAGAAGCACCGCGTAATACATCGCCGCGACGTTGCGAAAGGTATCGAACTGCGTGCTGGCCCCGCGCAACGACTGGAACACGAGCCACCCAGCCGCCACGCCGACGGCGCCGATACCTTCCAGCACATAGGCATAGCCCGAATCGAAGGTGCTGAGCGGCAGCGGCGCAAGCCCCAACCAATTGCGCCAGTCAAACTCGGCCAGAATCTGGCCCGAGAGCACCAGCCGACCGACGAACCCGTTGTCGACGTAACGGTGCTGCGGATCGTAGCTTCCCGTCACCACATAAGGGACGGCGAGCAGGACGCCGATCGCGGCGAGCGGCGCAAGTGCGACCGCAAGCCGCGCGAGGGCGGCCGGCAGCAGCACCACCACGAGACTCATGAGGCAGAAATACGCGCCGAACCGGCTGTCGGACAAGACGACGCAGGCAAGCCCCGCGCCCATGACGCCGAGAAAGAGCTTGCCTTCGAATTTCGAGCGCACGAGGCCCCAGGTGAACACGATGAGCCCGAAATTGCCCATCGACACGGGTTCGAGAAACACCGACGAGACCCGGTGATCGCCGAGGAACGGCAGCAGGTTGCGGCCGCCCTGCGCGCCTGCGGGCCGCACGCCGCTGATGAACAGATCGCCGGCCTTCAACGCTTCCTGGGCGTCCATGGTGCCGCGCGCAACGTAATAGCGCGCGACGTTGAAATAGTCGGTAAAGACGTCAACGGCGAAATATTCGAACAGTGCGAGCGCGAGCACGAGACCGGCGACGAGCGTGACGAGCCGGTCCGCGCGGCCGATGTCGGCGACCCGCAGGCCCACGAGAAAGAACACGATGGGAATCGCCAGATCGCGAACGATCTTGATGTTGAGGCTCGGTTCCGTCCCGAGCGCCACACGCAAGGACGCAAGGCCAAGCGCGAACACCACGGTGCCGGACAGCAGAAGCAGATGCTCCTGCCGCATGGTGCCGTAGGCCGCCAGCAAGGCGGTCGCGAGAATGAGCGCCTCGCCCGCCATGACGTGCAGATTGCTGACCGGAAGAAAGCGCCCGTTCAGGAAACAGAGTATGAGGTTGAACCCCATCGCCGCGAGCACCAGCGACGGCGGCAGCCAGTCCGCGCGTTGCGGGCGAGGCGCGGCGAATGCGGGTTGCGAGCGCATCGCTGTTCTCACGGGAGGCGCTCTCGTGTGCGAGGTGCGAGGTGCTTCTCGAGAATCGCCATCTGCGGGCGATCTTCCCCGTCGATCGGCTGCAGGCTCGTGAAATAGTCTCTCGGCCAAGGGCCGGCGGCCCAGTACGTCCAACCGAGCCAGACATCCGCGTTGCGGTCGATGAAAGCGAGCATCGCCTCAAGCGCCGCGAGGCAGGTCGGGCCTGCGCCGGCGCCGAATTCGCCGAGGAAGCCTTTGCGGCGACGCTGGCGCAGCCAATCGGTGAAGGCCTTGAGCTTTTCCGCGCCGATCGTCTCGCTTTGGCATTGCGGATGGGTTCCCGAAAAATCGGCATCGAGGTACTGATGCACCTCGTAGGCAAAGTGATGGGCGGGATCGGATATTTTTGTCATCACCGCGGCGTTGGCCGTGCCGTAGCCGCCGCCGAGCCAGCTATGCGCGCCGGTCCAGCCGTTTCCGGGCACGAGCACCAGATTCCGCGCGCCGCGGCGGCGGATTTCGGCGATCGCGGCATTCGCCGCCGCAAGCCAGGTCTCGGTCGGCAGGCCCTTGGGCTCGTTCATCAGGCCGAACACGACGCCGGGCTTGTCCTTGTAGCGGGCGGCAAGGCGCCCCCAGAGATCGGCGAGAGCGTCCACCGGCACAGCGGTGCTTCCGATCGGCTGTTTGCGATAGGCCGCATAATTGTGCACGTCGAGCAGCACGGTCATGCCTTGCGCCAGGCCCCTGTGCACGGCGGAATCGAGCCGCTCGAATTCCGCTTCTTCGAGCGGCGCGCCGAGCGCCGGCTGGATGCGCTCCCAACGGAAGGGAAGGCGGACGGTGTTCATTCCCTTCGCGGCGAAGTGGTCGATGGTTTGCGGTGAGGGATAGAAATAGTCGGTGCCCGGCCGGCCCGGCAGGGCGGTGCCGAACTCAGCGCCTGCGATGTTGACGCCGGTGAGCCGCAAGCGGCTCTGGGAAGTGACCGAAGAACTCAGCGCCGCATAGGCCGCGAGGGCGAGCGCGACCGCGGCAAGAAGGCGCTTGTCGGCGCAGAATTGCTCGTTCCACCGCATGCCGCCGTCGCTTCGGTGCAAAAAAAACTCGAACACGCCCGAAACGGAAGCTTCCGTTGCAAGCGAGCGTTCGACAAGCCGATGACGCCAACGCCATCAGCGCAAACCGATGCATCGATCGCGCGCCGCCGATCTGCGCAACTCTCTAACGTCCGCCCGTGCGTTCGCGCGTGCGCCGGCAATGACCTCGAATTACCAGCGTGATGCCGCAGCGTGGCGGAAGCGCGACCGCGCGGTGACGGCACCGTGACGTTGTGGCGCAAGAGTTGTTCAGAAAAGCTTTCATCGGGTGAAAAAACGTGAAGCGGGCAAGCCCGCCGCGCCGCGGGCCTGCCGCAAAAAATGCGCGCTTGTCCGCAACCCTCGCGCGGTTTGCGGATTGGCTTGCTGGCAAACGCTCAGCGTTTCTTCTGAGAGCGCCTCATGCGCATCGTCCACGTCGTCCGGCAGTTCCATCCCGCGATCGGCGGGATCGAGAACGTTGTCGGAGACCTCGCTTCCATCCAGCTCCGGAAGGGGCATTCCGTGCGCGTCGTCACGCTCGACCGCGTGTTCGACCGCGGGAAGACAGACCGCCTGCCGCCGCGGGAGGTGCTGGGCGGCATCGAGGTGGTCCGCATTCCCTTCGTCGGATCGCGCCGCTACCCGATTGCGCCTTCGGTCCTGCGGCACATCGGCAAGGCCGACATCGTTCATGTTCACGGGCTCGACTTCTTTTTCGATTTTCTCGCCGTCACCGCGCCGCTGCATCGGCGGCGCCTCGTCGTCTCGACGCATGGCGCCTTCTTCCACACGCCTTATGCGGCGGCCCTCAAGCGGATTTATTTCTCGACCGTGACGCGCTTTTCCCTGAGCCGCTACGCCGGCGTCGCAACCGTGAGCGCGGCCGATGACCGCCTGTTCCGCGCCCTCCGCACGAGCGGCGTCTGGCTGATCGAGAATGGCGTCGATATCCGCAAATACGCCGATGCCGGCTCACGCGAGCCGCACAAGACGTTGATCGCCGTCGGGCGCTTTTCGAGCAACAAGCGGCTCGACCAGGCGATCCGCTTCGTTGCCGCGCTGCGCGGCCGCGATCCGCAATGGCGGCTCAAGATCGTCGGCCGGCCGTGGGACGTGGGTGCCGCAGAGCTCACCGCCTTCGCGGCCGAGCAAGGGGTGGCCGAGGCCGTGGACGTGCTCAGCGCGCCGGCGGATGGGGCGATCCGCGAGGCCATGGGCGCGTGCTCGGCGATCGTCAGCGCATCGGAGTACGAGGGGTTTGGACTTGCGGCCGTCGAGGGCCTGTCGGCAGGTCTTTATCCCGTGCTGAGCGACATTCCGCCGTTCCGCCGCCTTGTGGAAACGAGCGGCTTGGGTCTGCTGCTCGACTTTTCCCGCCCGCAGGACGCCGCCGCGCGCTTCCTCGAGAAATGGGAGGAGGTCGCACGCGATTATCGGCGCCTACGGCAGGCGGCGATCGAAGCCGCCGCCGGCTACGGGTGGGAGCGGGTCGGAGAGAAGTACGAGGCGCTCTATCATTCGGTGCTGGGCACGCGGGCGCGCGCCATTCTCGACGTTAATATCGAGGTCTCGACGTTTGAGGAGGCCGCGGCCTTCCTGGACGAGCGCATCGGCCGGCGCGAGCGCACGATCGTCACTTTCGCCAACGCCCACACGCTCAACCGCCTGCGCAGCGAGAAGCGCGCGCAGTCCCTTGGGCGAAACCTCGTCCTCTTCAACGACGGCATTGGCGTCGACATCGCGAGCTGGCTCCTGTTCGGCAAACGCTTTCCGGAGAACCTGAACGGGACCGATTTCGTGCCGCGCTATCTGCGGCACACGCGCCACCCTTTGCGCATCTTTCTTCTGGGGGCGAAAGCCGGCGTGGCGGAGCGGGCGGCCGCCCGCTTCGCCGCGGACTTTCCGCAGCACACAATCGTCGGCTGCCGCGATGGCTATTTCGGGCCCGGCGAGGTCGGCCGCGTGGTGGCGGACATCCGCAATTCGCGAGCCGATCTCCTGCTTGCCGCCATGGGCAATCTCGAGCAGGAACTGTGGCTCGCCGAACACCTAGCGGACACGGGCTGCACGCTCGGCTTCGGCGTCGGCGGGCTGTTCGATTTCGTCGCCGGCGTCGTACCGCGTGCGCCCTCCTGGGTGCGCGCCCTGCATATGGAATGGCTTTACAGGATGCTGCAGGAACCGCGCCGGCTGTGGCGCCGCTATCTCGTCGGCATGCCGATCTTCCTTTTCAGGGTGATGCGGCAGTGGCTCGCCGGGGCGCGTGCGACGGGAGTGCCGCAGGAGTGACGAGCGACGATGCAGGCTTGGCGACAGGAGCGCTGCGCGGAGCGCAGCGTCTTATTGCGCGCCCGGAGGCGTTAAAGCTCGCCCTCGTTGCGGCGCGCCGATGGCGCGGGCGCATCGTCTATGCCATCGGCGACCAGGGCTGCGCGAGCGTTGCGAACTTCCTGCTTACCATCCTTTATGCGGCATGGCTGCCGCTCGACGGTTTCGGCCGCTACGTCGTCGTGTGGACGATCTCACTGCTCATCGAAAGTTTCCAGATCTCCCTGATCATGGATCCGCTGCCTGCGACCGTGAGCCGGTTCGGCCGGCGCAACCGTGCCCGCATCGACGTCGCCGGAACCTGGGTCGTTCTTCTCTACGGCGGCGCGACGAGCCTGCTCATTCTCGCGGCGCTGCCCGCGGTGGCGCTCTGGGCGCCGCAATTCGTCGCGCCGCTTGCCTGTCTCGTGCTGGTCAATCCTTTCCAGCGACTCTACATCTTCTTTCGCCGACTCTGTTACATCCGCGACCGGCAAGACGCCGCCTCGGTCGCGTCCATGGGTTATGCCTTCACGCTGATTGCCGGCGCCTTCGCGCTCAACGGGCTCGGTCTGCTGTCGGTGCCGGCGGCGGTGCTGCTCTGGGGCCTCGCCAACGGCGTGGCCATCGTCGCGATCTACGCCCAGGGCCTTGCACGGCTCAACGCTCCGCCCGTGGCGACGGTCGCCTGGCTTGCGCGGCGACTGTGGCGCGCCGGCCGCTGGCTAACGGGTTCGGCGATCGGGTACTGGATCACGAACTGGGGCGTGTTTCCCATCGTCGGTGCGATGGCGGGGCTGCAGACGGCGGGCATTCTGCGTGCCCTGCAGAACATCTTCACCCCCGTGATCCAGTTCAACGCGGCGCTCAATCTCGCGATCCTGCCGCGCGTGGCGGACAAGATCGTTGCCGTCGGCCAGCATTATGCGCGCACCTTCGCGTTCTACGGTTCGGCCCTGTTCCTCGGCATCGTGTTCGTCTATGGCACCGTGGTGCTCTCCGAGGCCGAAACGATTCTCGGCCTCATCTATCGCAAGCCGGAAATCCTCGCCTCGACGCATCTGTTATGGCCGTTCGCCTGCGGCATGGTGGTCGAGTCGGCCCGGCAGGCGAGCTCGATGGCACTGCTTGCGGCCGGGCGCACGCGCGTCTTTTTCCTCGCGCGGCTTGCCGGGATTACGGTTTTCGTGACCGGCGCCTTCGTGCTCACGCGCTTCATCGGCTTCGAGGGGGTGCTGTGGGCGAGCGTGATCGCAGATGCGGTCGCTGCCGGCGCGCTCATCTCCGAACTGTTCCGAATCAAGCCTGGCGCAAAAGGTGCAAACGCGGCGCCGGACCGCAATCTCACGGCCGCGCAAGACGCGGTCGGAACGCCGTTGTCCTGAAGGGACGATGCGGGTCCGCTTCGCACGATTGAGCGAACGCGGTGGGCATGCGCAAGACGAGAGCGAGGTGAAGACGAATGAACGGCTCGTTGGGTACGCCGATATCGGCGGGCAGCATGAAATATCGCCTCAAGCGCATGGGCCGGTCGGCCCTCGCGCCCTTGCTATATCGCTATCCGCCCTTCGCACTCGCGCCCGAGCGCCTCTACGTGCTGTTGCACTACCTGATCGCAACGAAGGACGTGCCGGGTCCGATCGTTGAAGTCGGCTGCCATCTCGGCGGCACCGCGATCATCGCCAAGCGTCTGCTAAAGGGACTGCGGGTGAGCAAACCCTATGTCTGCATCGACACGTTCGACGGCTTCATCGGCGATCAGTTCGCAACGGATGCGGCGCTCGGCACGCCAATGCAGAACGGCACGCTGTTTTCGGGAAACTCCAAAGATCTGGTCGCGAAAATTTTGCGCCAGCATGGCTGCAGCGAGGTGACGCTCGTCCAAGGCGACATCATCACGCTGCCGGAGACGCAACTGCCGGACGGATGCTCGCTCGTGCTCGCGGATGTCGACCTCACCGAGCCCACCTATGCGGCGATCAGCCGTTTTTTGCCGCGCATGGCACCGGGCGGCGTCATCCTGGTCGACGATTGTGGAGAAGCCTCCTCATGGAAGGCGCGGATCGGCTATTCCCGCGCCTGCCGCGAGGCGGGGCGGGAAGAGCGCTTTCTCTACGAGATGGGCATCATTCAGTGCTGAACGCGCCGCGCCCTTCGGCGGGCGGGGGCATTCGGCGCGGGGGAAGACGCGTGAAAGCCCGGTAGCCTTCGAAAATGCCCCGCGCCCAGGTCCACTTGTAGCGCGCGAGCGGAATCCGCCCGCGCAGAAAGTGAAACGCGGCGGCAAGCAACGGCCGCGCCAAGCGGTAGGCCACCTCGAACGGGGAAAAGCGGTGCTTGCGCATCAGCGCACCGAAGCCGCGCCCGTAGCGGCGCGCGCGGTCGATCTGCGTGGCACCGATCGTCGTGTCCACCTGCTCGTGATGGATGCGGAGGTCCGGCCAGAACTCCGCGACGAATCCCGCGCCGATGACGCGCAGCAAGAGGTCCGTCTCTTCGCCGCTGTGCAGCCCGGTCTCGGCGCCGACGCCCAAGCGCGTGTCGAAGCGACCGATCTCCTCGAACACCTCGCTGCGGAAGAACATGCCGTTCGAGTTGCCGCAGGTGAGATAGTTGGCCCGCGTGACGCGCGCCGGACGGTCGAGAAAACGGCTGACCGACGACGCACCGCCGGCGTCGACCGTGCGGCCGGCGACCACCGCGGGGCCGGATTGACTCCGCAGCAGCAGCTCGCGTGCGCGGGCAAGCGTGTTCGGCGCGTACCAGCAATCGTCGTCGGGAAACGCGACGAAACGCCCCCGCGCCCGTGCGAGGCCGGCATTGCGGGCGCGTGAGAGACCCGGCGGAGTTCTGACGTGGACGATCGCGAGCCGGTCCCGGTAGGAGTCCACGATGTCGTCGAGAAAGCCCGGATCGTTCTGGTCGACGAGGACGACCTCGAAGTCCTCACAGCTCTGCCTCGTCATCGAGTCGAAAAACCGGGGCAACGTCTCGCGCCGGCCGAGCGTGCAGAGCACGAGGGAGAAGGCCGGCCTTCGCGGGTCCGGTGCGGCGGCCTGTGAGGTCCGCGCGGCTTGCCGCGACATCGTCTCCGGCGTCATGGGCGCACATCCGCGGGCAGCTCGTCCCAGCGGTCGAGCAGCGTGACATTGGGGAAGAACGGCGCGAGCGAGGACCGGTAGATGGCCTCGATTTTGAAATAGTTGCCGCGAAAGAGATAGACGCGGCGGCCGAGCATCGCGGCCGCGATGCCGACATGCAGGCGGTCGGTCACCACGATCTCGGATTGGCCGGCGGCCTCGAACATGCGTTGCGGCGGCTCGTATTCGCGCCCGCCGGCGGAAATATCGTTGTTGCCGGGCGGGCGCGGCAGCGTGCCCGCGCTTTCGACATCCGTGCGAATGTGAAATCCCACGCGTCGGCGCGGCGCGACGGTTTCCGGCTGCAGAAAGAATGCCATGTCGTGGCAAAACTGCGCGCCCGGCGCATAGCTCAGGCTCTCGAACCTGTCGCGCGCGAAGAACAGCGTGTTATCCCGCTGGCGCGGCGCGAGCGCGTAGGTTGTCGGCAGGACGATCGCCTCACGAAAATGCTCGGAGCAAAGCTCCTGCACGTACATGGCGACGCGGGTCTTGCGGAAGAATCCGCCGCCCCCGCACAGGATCGCGACTTCGTGCTCACGGGCGATATTGCGCAACAAAAGATCGTATTTCCGGTAGCGTCCGCCGCTCACGAGGTCGAGCGCCCGGTTCTTGACGTAGGCGAGCTTGAAGTGGCGCGCGTGCAGTTCGCGCAGGCGCGTCGAACTGTACAAGCGATGGGAGATGCCGTTTGCCTCGAGAAAGGCGAGCGCGCCCGAGAGAATGAGCGAATCGCCGAGATTGCCGGGGTGCGCAAAGAAGGCCGCGCAGCGGCCGCGCAGGCGCGCCTTGATGATCTCCGCCATTTCGGCGAACTCGGGCGCGTGCCGCAACGTGCGCGGCGTCTCGAGGGCGGGAACGCTGGTCGCGAGCATTGGCATCACCGGCCGCTGATCCGGCTGCAGGGCGTCGAGCGGCCGATCGGGATCCGCACGGCCTGGTCGGTGCTGCGCAGGCGAGGTTGCTCGCGCCCGGTCACGAAATGCAGCGTGCCCTTCGGAAACCGCCCGCAGAACTGCGCGAGCGTTGCCGCTGTCAGGGCGATTCGGTCGATGCGAGGAACCACCGCGACGGCGCCCTCACGCAGAATGAAGGCGTCCTTCACGTTCGGCAGCGACACGGTCTGGATGCACATGGTGTAGAGGTCCTTATAGGCCTCCGCCGGAAGCTTCAGCGGCGGGGAAGCGAGGATGTGGTCGCGGCTCTTCGCGCAGCTGTCCGCCAACGCCGATGCCGCCGATGCGGCGAGCGCGAAGAGCGCCGCCGCCCATCTTGCCGCCGCCCGCAAAGGAGCCTCCTGTCCGTCCCGCGTTCATTCGGCGGCGGTGCGCACCGGCTCGCCCGTCCCGTAGCCGTAGGGCGGCAGGTAGGCGCTGCCGCCGGCTTGGGCGTAGAAGCGCAACCGGCTGAGGTCGACGCCGCTCAGCACAACGCCGATCATGCGATCGTAGACCGGCGAAAGAAGATCGATCGCCTGCGCGAGGGTTTGCTGTTGGGTCTGGTCCCAGCCGACGGCCAGCACGATTCCATCCGCGTATTCGGCAAGGGCGCGGCCGTCCACCAGCGGAACGATCGGCGGCGTGTCGACGAGCACGATATCGTAGAAGCGCCGCAAGACGGCGATCAGCGAGCCCATGCGCTCGGAAAACACGAACTCGGTCAGCGTCTGCGTGTCGTTGAGGGGCGGAGAAGGAAGAATCGACAGACCCGTGGCACGGTCTGTCAGCAGGACCTGGTCGATCCGCCGTCGGCCCGTCGCCACGTCGATCAGGCCCGCATCCATGTTGGGGCAGAGCGAACGCGTGAGTTCCGGGTTGCGCAGGTCACCGTCCACCAGGATGGTCTTCGCACCGGAGGCCGCAAGCGAAAGCGCGAGGTTGACCGACAGCGTCGTCTTGCCTTCGCCGTCCATGGCCGAAGTGACCATCATCACCTTGGCGCCGTTCAGCCGCGCCGCGCGCTGCATCGCGAGCCGCACCGCGCGGACGGCTTCGGAAAACGCCGAGGTCGGCTCGTCCACGGCATAACGCATCAGCGCCGGCTGCAGGCCCGGCGGCAGCAGGCGCATCGTGCGCGCATCGTATTTGTCGAGCTCTTGACGGGCACTCTTGGTCTTTCGCGCAAGCTCGCGCAGGTCGACGAGCGGGATGGCGGCGATGCCGGCAAGTCCGGAGATCATCTCGGCCTGCTCCAGCGTCTTGATGCGCTGGTCGAGATAGTCGGAAAGCAGGGCCAGAACGCAGCCGATGCCAATTCCCAGCACCAAAGCGAGGCCGAGTGTCAGCAGCTTGCGCGGAAACGACGGCCGCAACGGCACGCTCGCGGCCGCCACGATGCGCGATTCGGGCAACTCCAGACTTTCCTGCGCGCTCGTCTCGCGGTAGCGCGCGAGGAACGCTTCGTAGAGCGCGCGGTTGGCGTCGGCCTGCCGTTGCAGTTCCCGCAGCCGGATCTGGGCCTGATTGGCCTCGGTCGAGACCTTCTGAACGCGTTCGAGACTTTCCCTCAGCGCCGCCTCGCGCGCCTGCGCGACCTCGTAGGCGTGGCGCCGGCTTTCCAGTATACGCCGGATTTCCTCGGTGATGAGGCGTTTCGTGTCGCGCATCTGCGCCCGCGCCGCGGCGACCAGCGGGTGGTTGGAGCCGTAACGGCTCGAGAGGTCGGCATAATTTCGGGCAAGCTCCGCGCTTTGCATCCGCAGGCGCGAGACGACGTCGGAGGAGAGCGCGTCAGCGAGTGAGCCCGGATCGCCTCCTTTCTTGGCGATTTCGCGCACCTGTTCGTATTTCGCCTGTGCCTCGGCGGTTTCGGCTTGCGCCTCGATCAGCTTGCCGTTGAGGTCGGTGAGCTGCTGGTCGTCGAGTGCCACGCCCTGCGACACGATGAGGTTGTGCTGGGCACGAAAATCCTCCACCGCCTTGTCGGCGGCGATCACCCGCTGCTTGAGGTCCTCGATCTGCTGGTTCAGCCAGGAATTGGCGATCTTGGTTACGTCGTATTTGGCGCGCACCTGTTCGACGAGATACGCCTGCGCAACGGCATTGGCGATCTTTGCCGCCTTGGCCGGATCGGTCGAGGTCGCGTTGATGTCCGCAAGGAACGTCGTGCGTTGCCGAATGACCCGCAGGTGCTTGTGGAGAAGCTCGACCGATTGCGCGAGCGCGGCCGCGCGGGCGTTTGCCTCCGAGTCCGCATCGGAGCGCGCAAAGAGGCGCCGGATCGGGTCAAGCAGTCCGGGCGAGGGCGAAAACTCCGGATCCTCTGTAAGCTTCAGGTCCTCGACCACGCGTCGCAGGACGGCACGTGAATCGATCAGCATCACTTGGCTCTCGATCGTCGCATCATCGGCGCTCGCGCTTCTGAGCACCGCCTGGTCGGTGACGCCCATCACGTTCGCCTGTCGCGGATCGATGAAAACCGTCGCCGTCGCCGTATAGCGGGGCGTGGCCGTCGCGACGAACGCCGCTGCCAGCGTCACAAGAACGATCGGCGCCGCGATGACCATGCGAAGGTGCCGCCGCAGGATGCGCAGGATCTCGCGCACGTCGAAGGGATTCGGCCGCGCGACGGCAAGCGGAGCCGGCGCGAGTTCCGCCGGAACGAGCGGCGGCGAGAAGGGCTCAGTAGTGCGCCGTGACATTGATGCCCACCTGATGCTTGTCGAAGTTGGCGAAGGGAACAGTGCTCTCGCGCCGCACGAAGACGTGCTGCAGCCCGATCGAACCGAAGCGGTTGAGAAGGTATTTGAGTTCGGTGCGCGCGGCGTAGACGCGGTCGGAACGCGGCTGCGTGAGGAACTTGTCGCGCTCGTAGGTGCCGGCAACAGAGAGGACGATGTTGCGGCGGAATTCGTAGTCGAAACCGAGCTGCAGGGCACGCACGCGAATGCTTTGCGCGTCCGTGTCGGTCGCCTGCGTCACCATCTCGATGCCGCGCAACTGGATGTCGAGCACGCGCGACGGGCTCCAGACGAGCGAGGCGCGATAGGCCGGCCCCTCCGCGACGCCGAGCGAGAAAGCCTCGAAGTTCTGCCGCGAATAGCCGGCCGCGAGCTCGGCTGAGACGAGGCGGGTGAGCTGCAGGGAAACGCCGGAAAGCGTGCGGTAGCCGCTCGAATCGAGCGACTGGGCGGGCGAGCCCCGTAGATCACGCCTGTTGAGCTCGAGCGCGCTGAACAGGCCGAGCAGCGGCGAGATGGCATAATCGAGCCGGCCGTGCGCGAAATAGATCTGGCCGTCGCGGGTCGACTGGTCGATGACGGTGCCGTTTTGCGCGACCGTCGTGCCGAAATTGTAAGAGTCGATGCCGAGGCCGGCAGAGGCTGTCAGTCGATTGAATTCCTGCCGATAGGTCGCATCCGCGGACAGGAGGTCGTACGGGGTCGGCCGCACCGCACCGGCCGGCGAACTGATGCTGCCCACCTCTTCGTGCAGATGCGCGGCTTCGAAGCGGGTCAGCACCATGGCGTCGTGGCGGATGTCGATACGACCGCGTCCGCGCAGACGCGCATTGGTCTCGTTGAGCTCCGAGTGTTCGGGATAGAGCTTCGATTGCAGATCCGCCTTAAGCTCGAACGCGTGCCGCTCCCACAGGCTCGTCGCAGTGACTGAAGGATTCACGACCGCGGCAAGACCGCCTTGTTTGGCGGAATTGGAGGAGAAGAGGTTGGAATCGTAGAAGACGCCCGCCGTCGCCGCGGGATGCAGCATCCACGAGCCCGCGCGCACGCCGATGCTCTCGTAGCCCGGATGCTGCCGCGTCCGCACGGGCGTGTCTTCGGGCGCGCGGTCCTTCCGGCTCTCCGTGTCCCAGAGATAGGGAAACGGGAGCGGCTCGAACACACGCTGGGCGTTCCACGGCGGCAGCGTAGGCGGCACGAGCGGCAGTACGACCTGCGCGGCGGCATCGCCGGAGGAGGCGGCCAGCGCGGCAACGCAGCAGCAGCAATACGCGGCCGCGCCGCCGCCCCCGAGTGTCGGAGGGCGCTTCCATCGCCGAGAGTTGCGGGGGCGCGTTGCCAGGGCCGGCATCCGAAAGAACCCTTCATGCTCCGCCGTTCCGCCGGTCGCGGCGCGCATCGACCGGCAAGGTTTCAGTTGGCGCGAGCGCATGGCGTTCCATGTCGTTCGCAGCGCCCGGATCATGCAGGGGTCGTTTCCTTGTGTGGCTCAACGCCACCTTTGGCGATCGGTTCCTGTTCCTCCGTATCCTCCAAGGAATGCACATCTGCGGAATGCATCGACCGTACGTCACCGCGCCTCATGCGTGACCTCCGCCTGGCCGCGGCCGCGGCAACACCTCACACTCGCGCGCCAACGTCGCGCGCGCTCCCACATCCATGGATCCGGCGGCGCGTGCGCCGTCGGTGCGGGTTCAAAACATCCGCTCGGCGATCCGAACGTTGTCGCCCGGCATAATGGCGACGGGCGCATCCGCCGGAAATGCTTGTTCCGTCGTGGCGCCTGCGCGCCGAACGTAAATCTTGCCCTCGTCGGCCCGGTAGGTGAAGCCGCCGGCGATCGCCACCGCGTCGAGTGCCGTCATTCCCGGCCGGTACGGATATTCTCCGCCGCGCTTCACTTCTCCGCGAATGTAGAAGGGCCCATAGTTCACGACCTGCACGGAGACGCGTGGGTCGCGAATGATCCCCTTTTCAAGGCGCGCGGCGATCGCGCGTTCGACTTGCGACGTCGTCATTCCGGCTGCCGGCACGGACCCGGCCAGCGGGATCGACAATTGTCCTCGGGAATCGACCTGATACTCGCCGCTGACCTCCGGCTCGTTGTACACGCGGACGCGAACCTGATCGTTGGGTCGCAGCCGATAGGGCCCGGCACGCGTACTGGAAACGTCGACAGCCGCGACAAGCGGCGCCTCCGCGCATGCGGCGAGCATTCCGCACGAACTCAGACCAAGAAACAAAAACTCTCGACGCAGCATCGCTCCTCGCGGGAACCAACGCCGTGAAATTGAGCTCACGTGCAACGGGCACACTCAAGCGCGCAATCGTGGCGATGATGCGGTTGGTGCGCTGTCAAATTTTTTGACCGCGGCTGCAACATTCGTTGAGGCGCGGATGAGTTGCACAAATCGGCTGCAGATTGTGTGCGTGCAAGCGCCGCACCTGCGATTGCGCGAAGTGCAAAACGGCAGGCGCGCCGCCGATTTATTGCCCCATTGCCCTCAAAAAAACGCTGCGAAAGGCGCGCCTGCTGCGCCGCCGGTTCGGCGGGCACCGCAGCAAGTCGCGCGCGTCGCTGCAACGAAGGAGCAATCTTGGTGTTGTAGACGGCGACCGCCGGACGTCCGGCGAACAAGCCACGGCGAACCTTCCGGAAACACAGACAAGGAGCAAGGGATGGCGCTCTCGGCGTCTGTCATGGATCGGCATGGACTCGTGCTGCTTCGCGAGGTGCCGATTGTTCCCGCCCCGGCCGGCCGTGTGCGTGTGCGTGCGCGGCGCGCGCGCAGCCGGCGCAGCTACCGCCGCGCCCATATCGGCAAGGTCGATCCGGCACGGTCGTTGGCCAAGCGCCTGTTGGATATTTTCGGGGCCGGCTCGGCCATCGTGCTGCTCTCGCCCCTTCTGCTTCTCATCGCGATCGTCATCAAGGCGACATCGTCGGGGCCGATCCTCTTCACCCAGAAGCGGTACGGCTATCGCAACCGGCGTTTCCGCATCTACAAGTTCCGCACGATGTACACGCATCTCTCGGATGCCGCTGGCGTGCGGCAGACGGTGAGCGGGGATGCGCGGGTGACGCCGGTCGGTCGCTTCCTGCGTGCGACCAGTCTCGACGAGTTGCCGCAGCTCTTCAATGTCCTGAAAGGGGACATGTCGCTCGTCGGGCCCCGCCCGCACGTGCCGCGCATGCGGGCGGCCGATGCGCTGTACGAACAGGTTGTTCCGTACTACTTCCAGCGGCATACGGTGAAGCCGGGCATCACCGGGCTCGCGCAGGTGAACGGCTTCCGCGGCAGCACCGAAAGCGCGGAGGCGGCTATTTTCCGAATCCACTACGATCTGGAATATATCGAGACTTGGTCCGTCTGGCTGGACTTGAAGATCATCGCCCGCACGATCGTGCGCGAATTCCTGTCGGGGAGCGGCATCTAGCGGGGCGCGCGGCAAGGCGACAAGGAGCGCGGCATGGGTGGATTGCGGGAGGGGATCGTTCCGGTGTTGATGTCCGGGGGGACGGGAACGCGGCTCTGGCCGCTCTCCCGCGAGTCCTATCCGAAGCAGCTCCTGCCGCTGTTCGGCGAAAGAACCCTACTGCAGGAGACGGCGCTCCGTGTCTCCGACCCGGCAATGTTCGCCCCCCTGACGACGATTGCCAATGCCGAACACCGCTTCGTGATCTCCGAGCAGTTGCGGTCGCTCGGGCTTGCCGGGATGACGACCATCCTCGAACCGGTCGGCCGCAACACCGCGCCGGCGGCGGCCGTCGCCGCGCTCGCCGCGAGCGCGGACGATGCCGACGCGATCGTCCTGTTGCTGCCGGTCGATCATCTGGTGCGTGATGTCGCCGGCTTCCGCGCGGCGGTGGCGGCAGGTCTCGCCGCGGCGCGTCAGGGCCGGTTCGTCCTGTTCGGCATTCCGCCCACGGGCCCCGCCACCGGCTACGGCTATGTGCAGACGGGGAAAGCTTTGAATTTCGCGCCGGGCGTGCGGGAGGTCACGGGCTTCGTGGAAAAGCCCGATCTCGATGCCGCGCGCCGCTACGCGCAGTCCGGCGACTATCTGTGGAACAGCGGTATTTTTCTGCTGCCGGCGCGTCCTTTCCTGGAGGAGCTGGCGCGTTTTGCGCCCGGTGTTCTTGCCGCCGCCCGTGCCGCGCTCGCCGAGGCGACGCGCGATCTCGATTTCGTGCGTCTTGGGCCGGAGGCCTTTGCGGCGAGCCCATCCATCTCGATCGACTATGCAGTGATGGAGAAGACCGACAGGGCGGCGGTCGTCCCCAGCTCTTTCGACTGGAGCGACGTCGGAAGCTGGTCGGCGCTGTGGGAGGCTTCGGAAAAGGACGCCCTTGCCAATGTCTGCGTCGGAGAAGTGGTCGCGGAGGGCACCGCCGGGTGCTATTTGCGGGGAGAAGGCCCGCTCGTCGCCGCGCTCGGTGTCGAAGACCTGGTGGTCGTGGCCACCCCCGACGTCGTGCTGATCACCCGTCGCGACCGCGACCAGGACGTGAAGGGGCTCGTCTCGAAACTCAAGGCCGACGGCCACCAGGCGGCGACGCAGACCCAGCGCGTGCACCGGCCCTGGGGCTTCTATCAGTCGATCCACAGCGGCGAGCGCTTCCAGGTCAAACGCATCACCGTCAATCCCGGCGCCAAGCTGTCGCTACAGAAGCATTTCCACCGCGCCGAGCATTGGGTCGTGGTCAACGGCACGGCGCTGGTCACCCGCGACGGCGAGACCACTCTGCTGCGCGAGAACGAATCGGTCTTCGTCCCGCTCGGCTGCACGCACCGGCTTGAAAATCCCGGCAAACTGCCTCTCAACCTGATCGAAATTCAGTCCGGCCCCTATCTCGGCGAAGACGATATCCAGCGCTTCGACGACGTCTATCACCGCGACGACGGCTGACCTTCGGCAGCGCCCGCCATCGCCGACGAACGGCGGGCGGCACGTCCTTCCTCCTGCTCGCTCTTCTTTTTTCTTGTCCGGCGCCTGGCACGCCGGCGCACAGGGCGGAAAATTTTGCCGGGCAAGGCGGCGTCAGGTCGCCCTATTAACCCCTTGGTAACCATGACGCGCGTCAAATCTCCCCCAACGCGCCAGTTCGAGGTCGGCATGTCGAGCAACGCAGTCCCGCGTCCCAACATCCGTTTCCGGGGACGCTCCTTCATGGCTTTCGTGCTGTCGCCCGAGCCGCCGGTCACGGCCTGGCTCGACCGCCTGGACGAGATGCTCGCCAAGTCGTCCGGCTTTTTCGTCGGCCGACCCGTCATTCTCGACGTGAGCGGGATCGAGGTCACCCGCGAGAGCCTGCGCGCGACGGTGGACGCGCTCAATGCACGGGGCATCCGCATTCTCGGGCTGGAAGGCGTGGACGAGTCGCTCGCCGACCTCAACCTGCCCCCGGTCCTCACGACCGGCCGGCCGACCAGCGGAATCATTCTGTCTTCTGCGGCGCGGGCGGCGGGCCGCAACGGCGGGTCCGACCGGGCGAACGCGGCAAAGGGCGCGGCCCGGCCAAGCTCGCTGCTGATCCAGGATCCCATCCGCTCCGGCCAGTCGATCGTCTATCTCGACGGCGACGTGACGGTTCTGGGTGCCGTCGGCTCAGGCGCCGAGATCGTGGCCGGAGGGTCCATACACGTTTACGGGACCTTGCGCGGCCGCGCACTCGCGGGCGCCAAGGGCAACCCCACCGCCCGCATCTTCGCACTCAAGAACGAGGCCGAGCTCCTCGCGATCGATTCGCTTTACGTGGTGGCCGACGACATGGCGGCGGCGCTGCGCGGACGCTCGGTCCAGGTCTTTCAGGATGCGGGCGCAATCAAGATTGCAGCTCTGGACTGACTTCAGCCGTAGGGAAGGTGACGACAATGGCCAAAGTCGTGGTGGTGACATCGGGCAAGGGAGGCGTCGGGAAGACGACGTCAACGGCCGCGCTGGGTGCGGCGCTTGCCGAGCAGGGCGAAAAGGTCGTCGTCGTCGACTTCGACGTGGGCCTGCGCAATCTCGATCTCATTCTCGGCGCAGAACGGCGGGTCGTCTACGATCTTATTAATGTCACGCAGGGCATCGCCAAGCTGCATCAGGCGCTGATCCGCGACAAGCGGCTCGACAATCTGTGCCTGCTGCCGGCCTCGCAGACCCGCGACAAGGACGCCTTGAGCGAGGAGGGGATCGACCGTGTGATTGCCGAGCTGCGCGAGCAGTTCGACTGGGTCATCTGCGACAGCCCGGCCGGAATCGAGCGCGGCGCAACGCTCGCCATGCGGCATGCCGATATCGCCGTCGTCGTCACCAATCCCGAGGTCTCGTCGGTGCGCGATTCCGACCGCATCATCGGCCTGCTCGACGCCAAGACGCTGAAGGCGGAAAAGGGCGAGAAGGTCGACAAACACCTGCTCATCACGCGCTTCGACCCTGCCCGCGCCAGCCGCGGCGAGATGCTGAAGGTCGAGGATGTGCTCGAAATTCTCTCCACGCCGCTGCTCGGCGTCATTCTGGAGAGCCAGGAAGTCCTGCGCGCGTCCAACCTCGGTGTGCCGGTGACGCTCAGCGACAAGAACTGTGCCCCGGCGAAGGCCTATATGACGGCGGCCCGCAAGCTGCGCGGCGAGAACGTCGCAGCGGTGCTGCCGACCGAAAAGCGGGGGCTTTTCGAGAAGATTTTCGGCCGGAGGGCGGCATGAAGAATAACTTGTTCACCTCCCTGCGCTCGCTGGCGCTGACGCGATCGCGTCGCTCGGCGCCGGTCGCGCGCGAGCGCCTGAAAATCCTGCTGGCGCATGAGCGGGCCGAATGCAATCCGTCCGACCTGCTCAGCAAGTTGCGCGAGGAGATCCTGGCCGTGATCGGCCGCCACGTCTCCATCGACCCCGA
Organism: Xanthobacteraceae bacterium; assembly: GCA_035716025.1. Taxonomy (GTDB): domain Bacteria; phylum Pseudomonadota; class Alphaproteobacteria; order Rhizobiales; family Xanthobacteraceae; genus JADGHE01. Next base: position 49,082 of record DASTKH010000047.1, on the reverse strand, counting down.
GAAGGTGCAGGTGAAGATGGACCGCGGCGGCAACAAGTCGACCCTCGCGGTCGACATCGAAATTCCGGCCGGCGCGAAGCTCGCAACCGCGGCCTGACCTCCGCGGCCGCAAGTCATCACGCAAACGGCGTCGAACGGCGGCGAAAAGCCGCCGTTCGTGTTTGGACCCCTACCTTTTCCCGCGCCCTTGCCTCCCCGCCCCAAGCGCCCGCGCTCAAGGGAAGCGGCCTTGCGGCCGTTCGCCGCCCGGGCGCGCCCGGCGCCGGCCTTTCCGCCCCACATCCGGGTATGGCGCCGCCTGCCGACGTGCTAGAGGGTTGCGCATCTTTCATCGGTCCGAATGGAGGGTATTCGAAAAATGAACATGCGGCACGGGGACAACAAGAAGAAGGGTTTGGCACGGCGCGCGCTGCTTGCTCGTGCCGGGGCCTTCGCGGCCGGCGCGGTCGCCGCCCCCTTCCTCGGGCGCGTCGAGCGCGCTTGGGCGGCCTGGCCGAACGACCGTCCGGTGCGGATCGTCGTGGCCAATTCGCCGGGAGGCCCCTCCGATCTCACGGCGCGCATGATCGCGCCGGTGCTGCAGGAGGCGCTCGGCCAGAGCTTCATCGTCGAGAACAGGCCGGGCGGCGGCGGCAATATCGGCATGCAGGCGGTGATCCGGGCCGAGCCGGACGGCTACACCCTGCACCTTTCCACCAGCATCTGGGTTATCGCCCCGAGCCTCTACGAGCCGGCGCCCTACGATCCCTATAAGGATCTCGTGCCGGTGGCCGAGATCGCGGCCTCGCCCACCGTGTTCGTGGTGCGCAGCGAATCCGGCGTGAAGACCATGAAGGAGCTGGCCGAGCTTGCCCGCAAGGATCAGAGCAAGTTCAACATCGCGACGCCGCCGATCGGCACCACGCTGCATCTCGGCGCCGAGCTGTTCAAAAGCCGTGAGAAGCTCGACAAGATCGCCGTGCTGCCGCACTCCGGCGGCGGACAGGCGATCCAGGCGATCCTGTCCAACACCGTGCAGGCCTGCTCGAGTTCGTTCGCACCCGCCATCCCGCACGTTCAGTCGGGCACCCTGCGGGCGGTCGCCGTGCTCGGCGAGAGCCGGTTGCCGGAGCTTCCCGGCGTTTCAACAGCCGAAGAGCAGGGCTACAAGGACTTCAACTTCGACACCTACACGGCGCTGATGGCTCCGGCGAAGACGCCGCCCGAGATCGTGAAGCGGATCGAAGAGGCGCTCCTGAAGGGTCTGGCCCAGCCCGCGCTGCGGGAGAAGTTCACGAAGTCCGGCTTCCAGGTGCGGGCGAAGACGGCCGAAGAGCACGCGGCGCGCATCCGCCGGGAGGTGCCTCTCTTCCGCGACATCATCAAGACCGCCGGCATCAAGGCCAAATAGCGGTCGCCCGTCCTTCCTCCGCGTAGATCCGGGCGCCGGCGCTCTTGGAGCCGGGGCCCGGAGTTCGTATGAGCATGCCCGCTCGGCGCGGGCGGACGTGGGCCGCCGCACGCGGTCCGCGGGGCTCGCGCTGCGCGCTTCTGGCTTCAACGGTGGATTGAAAAGAACAACATGGCAGCAAGACAACTCGGACTCGCAGTGGTGGGGTGCGGCGTGGTCGGCCGCATCCGCGCGACGCTTGCGCGGGACTATCCCGGCATCGGCTGGATCGGCCTCTCCGACATGAACGAAGAGGTCGGACGGAAGCTCAAGGAAGACATCAAGGCCGATTTCTTCACCACGGATTACCGCGCGCTGATCGCTCGGCCGGAGGTCGACGCGGTCATCGTCGCGACCTCGACCTGGGCGCATGTCGAGCCGACGCTTTGTGCCGTCGAGCGCGGGTTGCCGCTGCTGATCGAGAAGCCGCTCGCCACCGACGCGCGGCAATCGGCGGAGGTGCTCGCCGCAATCGAGAAGGCGAAGGTCGATGCGGTGCTGGGCTACACGCAGCGGTTCCGCCGGCGCTTCCTTGCTGTCAAGAGCCGCATCGAGGCCGGCCATTTGGGGGACATCACCTCCGCGGTGACCCGGACCTTCATCAACCGCATGACGCCGCTCGGCGAGACGCGGCTCACGCAGGACCGGCGATTCCTGACGCCCATGGTGGTTTCGGGCACGCACTCGCTCGACATGAGCCTCTGGCTGATGGGCGGGTCCGCCAAGCCGGTCTCCGTCTATGCGCGCTCGATCGACCGCGTGATGGGAGAGCAGGGCATCAAGGACGCGACCTTCGGCATTTTCCAGATGGACAACGGCGCGATCTGGTCGATGAACATTTCCTGGGCACTGCCGAAGGTCTGGCCAGGCGCCGTGTACGGGATCGAGATCGGCATCGTCGGCTCGCAGGGCGTGATCGACATCGAGGACACGCATCGCGACGTGGTGCTCGCGAGCGAGTTCAACCAAGGGCCCGGCTATCGCCCCGAAGGCCTCAAGATCGAGGAACCGCGCCACGTCGATTTCCTGACGAGCTTCCCGCCCGGCGACACCTATGGCGGCGAACTTTGGGGGCCGATGCGGGAGGAGACGAACAGCTGGTTCAAGCGCATCTATCTTGGCGCCAAGACCCCGCACGCGACCGCGGCCGAGGGTCATCGCAACTTGATGCTGACCATGGCGATGGATCTGTCGGCGAAGCGCCGACGCGAGGTCACGCTGCCGATCGATCCGGCGGAGCTGATGGCCGGGCTTGAGGCGTGAGGGGGACGCACGGCTTCGGAAGGCGGCCGCAGGGCCGTGAAACAGGGGCGGCTCCGGCCGCCCCAATCGTGTAAGCTCGGCGCCCTCTTGGGATGGGCGAGGCTGGCCGTAGCAGCGGAGGAACCGACAAATGCCGCGCAAGTTTGCGAATATTCTGGAGACGGTCGGCAATACGCCGATCGTGAAGATCAACAGGCTCGCGCCTCCGCATGTGCACCTCTACGTCAAGATAGAGGCCTTCAACCCGCTCGGTTCGGTCAAGGATCGGCTGGCGCTCGGCGTGATCGAGGATGCCGAGCGCACCGGCAAGCTCAAGCCCGGGCAGACGGTGATCGAAGCAACGAGCGGCAATACCGGCATCGGGCTCGCGATGGTTTGCGCGGCCAAGGGCTATCCGTTGGTCGTGACGATGGCGGAGACCTTCTCGGTCGAGCGGCGCCGGCTCATGCGCTTCCTCGGCGCCAAGGTGGTTCTCACCCCGGCGGCCGAGCGCGGCATGGGCATGGTGCGGAAGGCGCAGGAGCTTGCCGAACGGCACGGCTGGTTTCTCACCCGCCAGTTCGAAAACGAGGCCAATGCCGATATGCATTCGCGCACGACGGCGCGCGAGATCGTCGAGGATTTCGCAGGCGAGCGGCTCGACTATTGGGTGACCGGATTCGGAACCGGCGGCACACTCAAGGGTGTCGCGCGCGTGCTCGCGAAGGAGCGGCCGGAGACAAAGATCGTGCTCTGCGAGCCGGCCGACGCCCCCATGGTGTCGACCGGCACGCCGCAGAAGCGCAACCCCGACGGCTCGCCGGCCGAGCCCAATCCCGCCTTCAAGCCGCACCCGATGCAGGGCTGGAGCCCGGATTTCATTCCGAAGCTCACGGGCGATGCGCTCGCGAGCGGCCGCATTCAGCGCGTCATCACCGTCACCGGCGCCGACGCCCTGCGTTGCAGCCGCGACCTTGCGCAAAAGGAAGGCATTTTCGTCGGCATCACCGCCGGCGGCACGTTTGCGGGCGCGCTCGAAGTCGCCAAGGAGGCGCCCGAAGGCTCGACCATCCTCGCGATGTTGCCGGACACCGGCGAGCGCTATCTCTCGACTCCGCTCTTTGCCGACATTCCTGCCGACATGACGGAGGAGGAATTGAAGATTTCCCGATCCACACCGAGCGCGCAGATGCCGCCTGCGGCGTGAAGGGGCACCGTGTAACAGGGGAAACGGAAAACCCGGATCGACAGTTCGCTGAGAAACGAGACCCGTCGGCTTTGCCTGCGTGGCGCAAGCATGCCAATGCTGCGCCGTAGACGCCGGGTTCTGGTTTGCGCGTCACGAACGGGGTCCGGGGTCAGCAGCACACTGTTCCACGTTGCGCGGGACACGGACGTCGGAGCCGGATGAGGAGTGGGACATTCACACTATTGGCAAGGAACACATTGAGCATGCAAACTGCAAAACCTCTCAACGTCTCGGCGCACGGCGCCGAGTTCCCCGCAATCGGCTTCGGCACGCTCGATCTTGCCGAAAAGGCGGCGCCGCTCGTCGCGCAGGCGATCCGAGACGGCTATCGCCACATCGATACGGCACGCAAATACGGCTCGGAGGAGGGCGTGGGGGAGGGCATCCGCGCCTCCGGCATTCCGCGCTCGGAAATCTGGGTCACCACCAAGGTGACGGAGGACAATGCCCGCGAAAAGGATTTCATGAATTCGGTGGAGACGAGCCTCAAGGCGATGCGGCTCGATTATATCGACCTCCTCCTGATTCACTGGCCGCAGCCCAAGGTGCCGCTCGCCGAAACCGTCGGTGCACTCGTGAAGGCCAAGCGGCAGGGGCTCGCGCGGCATGTCGGCGTGTCGAATTTCACGCTGGCGCTGCTCGATGAGGCGGTACGGCTCTCGCCCGAGCCGCTCGTGACGAACCAGCTCGAATTTCACGCCTATCTGCCGCAGCAGAAACTCTATGAGGCCTGCCGCCGCTACGGGATGGTGCTAACCGCCTATTCGCCGACCGCGCGCGGAGAGCTTCTGAAGGACCCGGTGGTCAACGAGATCGCGCGCGCGAAAGGCCGCACGCCGGCGCAGATCGCGCTGCGCTACGTGATCCAGCACCCGGGTATTGCTGCGGTGCCGCGTGCTTTCGAGTCCGCCCACGCGGCCGAAAACATCAACGTGTTCGACTTTTCCCTCACGGAGGAAGAAATGGCGCGCCTGCGTGCGCTCAACGCCCGCAGGCTGCGCGTCGTCAATCCGCCGGAGCGTGCTCCGGTCTGGGACGAGCCGTGATCGCGGACGGCGCGGGGCGGTGCGGCCGCCGCCCCGGGCGCCTTCACCCGAGTCGCTTGGTCAGCGTTTCCGCGTCCGGCGCCTTGTTGTAGTCCTGGCTCAAATGGCCCGTTCCGACCGGGCTTTTGCAAGCGAAGAAGACCGCGGGCCCTTGCGTGACCTTGATGCCGTGCACCGTATGGCGCGGGATGTGTACGAGGTCGCCGGGACCGATCTCCTTTGTCTCTTCGCCCAGCACCATGTTCATCTTGCCCTCCAGCATCAGGATGAACTGCTCCTCGTTCGGGTGAAAATGCGGAGGCGGCCCCTCGCCGAGCTGATAGGTGACGATGCCGACCTTGATGAGCTCGCCTGCGACCGATTTCAGCTTGATGGCGGGGTTCACCACGTCGGGCTGCGGCTCCATGGTGTGAATGTTGTAAAACGGCATGGCGGATTCCTTGTTATCGCGTTCCGGAACCGACGGCCTTGCGGCCGGGATCGCATCCTCATACGCGGGCTTGGCCCGGCGAATCCATCCCCTCTCTTTAGCGGGAGGGCTCTGGTTAGCGGGAGGGCTCTGGGCCTGCGCGCGTCGCTCCGCCGTTCTCTCCCTCAGCCTGCGGAGAGGCTGCGGGCGAGTGCGAGATTTGAGGGGTCGGGTTTCAGCGTGCCGTTGCGGATGCGCCGCGTGATCTCGACGATCGCGGCGTTCGCCGGCGCTCGCTTGCCGCGCCGTTCGCATTCGGCAACCACGAGGCCGTTGATAAGATCCACCTCGCTGTAGCGGCCTTTGAGGTGGTCCTGCAGCACGCAGTCGCGTGCCCGCGGGCCGATATCCCGGCTGAGCTTGTCGAGAAGCTTTTCGAGGAGCTGGTTCGTGCCCTGCACGTCCGCGGGCGAAAGCCCGAAGATGGGTTCGATCGAATGCCCAAGCATCTGCCCGGCCTCGAGCGCTTCGGTGCCGACCTTGAGCACGAGCTCGCGCATGCCCGGCAGGTCGATCGCTTCGGAAAGCCGCAAGCCCAGCATCGCGAACGGCCCGAGGCACATCGTGTTGACGACGAGCTTCATCCATTTCGCCGCGCGGATGTCCGACGTCACCGAAACCCTTCCGACGTCGCGCAGGAGCGCCTCAATCTCTCCGATGCGACCGTCCGTCCGGGGATCGAGGCTGCCGATGCCGAACCAGGTCTTCGCCGGCGGCGTGTTGCGCTGGACGAGACCGGGCGTGAAAAGCTCCGAGGAGAGCTCCACGACGCAGCCGAGTGTGCGGTCCGGCCCCACCACGGCGGCGATCTCGTCCTGCATCATGCCGTTCTGAATGCCGATCAGCAGTCCGTCCTTGGCGAGATAGGGTTTGATGAATTCGCACATCCAACGCGTGTCATAGGCTTTCGCGACGAGCAGGACGATGTCGAAGATGCGGGTAAGCGCACAGACGTCGCACAGGTGATAGGCGGCCACGGGAACGTGAATCTCTTCGTCCGGCATGGCGACGTGCAGGCCGTGCGCCCGCATGGCCTCGACGTGTGCGGGCCACTGGTCGATCAGCACGACGTCGTGCCCGTTGCGGGCAAGGTCGGCGGCGATGCAGCTTCCGTTCGCGCCCGTGCCCAGCACGGCGATGTGCTTGCCCATGGGGGCGATTCTCCAATTCCCGATGCGCAGCGCTATAGCGGCCCCGGCGCCGAAAGGGAATTGGCCGCAAGGGGGCGGTGAACGCCGTTCATTCGCGAGGTCATGCACGCCGTTGTCCGCAAGCCGGGCACTCCGCATGGCTGCCGCAACCGCGGAGACCTGGACGTCGCGGCGGGGCGCCGTTACGGTTTCGGCGATTTTCCGCCAGACGAGAGGCCTGGGAGAACATGGACTACCGTGAAGTGAGCGAAGTTCGCGATGGCATGCGGATCGACTGGGACATGCCGATCCGGATGGATGACGGCGTGGTGCTCCGGTGTGACATCTATCGGCCGGACGACGACGGCCGTTATCCCGTCATCATGACCTACGGGCCCTACGGCAAGTGGCTCCACTTCGAGGATCTTTACGCCACGCAGTGGCGGCGCATGTGCGAGGACCATCCGGATGTGCCGACCGGCTCGACCAACCGCTATCAGAACTGGGAGGTGGTCGACCCCGAGAAATGGGTGCCGGACGGCTATGTCGTGATCCGTGTCGATTCACGCGGCGCGGGCCGTTCGGAGGGCGTGATCGACATCTGGTCGCGCCGCGAGGCGATGGATCTGGCCCAGTGCGTCGAATGGGCCGGGCAACAGCCGTGGTCGAACGGCAAGGTCGGGCTGAACGGCATCTCCTATTACGCGGAGAACCAGTGGCAGGCCGCCGCGCTACAGCCGAAGCATCTCGCGGCGATCTGCGTCTGGGAAGGCGCCGCCGATTTTTACCGCGACATGGCCCATCACGGCGGCATCTTCTGCCGCGGCTTCGTGCAGGACTGGTCGAAGGCGCAGGTCTACACGGTGCAGCACGGGCGCGGCACCCGCGGCTTCAAAAGCCGCATGAACGGCGACTGGGTATCCGGGCCGGAAACCCTGTCCGAGGAAGAGCTCGGCCGCAACCGGCGCGATTTCTACGAAGACTGCATCTCGCGCAAGCTCGATACCGACGAGTATTGGCAGTCGCGCATGCCGGATTTCAGCAAGATTGAAGTGCCGCTGCTCTCGTCCGCCAATTGGGGCGGTCAGGGATTGCATCCGCGCGGCAATTTCGAAGGCTTCGTGCGGTCTGCGAGCGAGCACAAATGGCTCGAAGTCCACGGCATCGAGCACTGGACGCACTTCTACACGAACTATGGGTTGAACCTGCAGAAGAAATTCTTCGGCCACTTCCTCAAGGGGGAGGATACCGGCTGGAACAAGCAGCCGAAAGTGCTGCTGCAAGTGCGGCATCCGGGCGAGAAGTTCGTCGAGCGGCACGAGAACGAATGGCCGCTCGCTCGCACGCAATGGACCAAGTTCTACCTGCATCCCGGCGATCTGGCGATGTCGCGGGACGAGCAGCGGGACGAAAGCGCCGTGACCTATGCAGGTCTCGGCGACGGCGTGACCTTCATGACCGAACCGCTCGCCGAGCAGGTCGAGATCACCGGACCGATCGCCGCCAAGCTGTGGGTCTCCTCCGCCACCGAGGACGCCGACCTCTTCCTCGTCGTGCGCGTGTTCACGCCCGACCTCAAGGAGGTGACCTTCCAGGGCGCGCTCGATGCGCATACGCCGATCGCGCAGGGCTGGCTGCGCTGCTCGCACCGCAAGCTCGATCCGAAGCTCACGCTCCCGTACCGGCCCTATCACACGCATGATGAGGAACAGAAGCTGACGCCGGGCGAGGTGTACGAGGTCGACGTCGAGGTCTGGCCGACCTGCATCGTGGTGCCGAAGGGCTACCGCCTCGCGCTGTCGGTGCGCGGCCGCGATTATGTGTATCCGGGTGAGCCGGGAGAAGGCGTCGAGACGCTGGGCAAGGTCTGGACCGGCGTCGGCCCGTTTACGCACGACGACCCGCGGGACCGCCCGCCGGAAGTCTTCGGCGGGGATGTGACGCTGCATGCGGGGCCGAACCGGCGCGCCTATCTGCTGCTGCCGATCATTCCGGAAAAGTGAGGCGGAGGCGGCGCTTCGCCGCCAGGTCACCTCTGCCGACCGCTCTCGCTTTGCGCGCGACGGCTTGCCGCCGTCGCGCGCGGCGCATAGGGAACCTCGTTCACAATCGGCTCGCGCAATTCTCGGCCCCGGCGCATGATGCGGCACGCGGCAGGTCGCCGCAAATGGGGACAAGGCATGAACGAAGAGAACCTGAACCGAACCGTGCGGCAATTTCTGAAGGTCGTCGGAGTCACCTCGCAGCGCGAATTCGAGAACGCTGTCCGCCAAGCGGTCAATTCCGGCCGTCTCAGGGGTGACGAAACCCTTAAGGCCAAGGCCGTAATGACGCTGGCCGGCGTGGATCTGCGCTTCGAAATTGACGGCGAGATCAAGCTCGCTTGATCGCTACGGAATCCATGGCGCAGCGCTTGACCCCCGCGCGCGCTCTGCCCACCATGCCGGCGCAACAGGAAGGATCAGGCTGGGAGAAACGCCGATGAGGTTATGGGGGCTTGCGGTTGCAGCCGCAGTGGCGGTTGCGGGGCCAAACGGCGCCGCGGCGCAGACGAAATATCCCGAGCGCGCCGTGCGCCTGATCGTCGGCTTTACGGCCGGTAGCGCGACCGACATTACGGGGCGCCTGTTCGCGCAGAAGTTCAGCGAGGCCTGGGGCGTGCCGGTGACCGTCGAGAACGTGCCGGGCTCGAGCGGCGCGATCGGCGCTGACCGCGTCGCCAAGGCGGAGCCGGACGGCTACACGCTGATGTGGACCGGCAATGCTGCGATCACCATCGTGCCGGTCTTGCAGGGCACACCTTTCGATCCCACCAAAGACTTTACGCCGATCACCGCGGCCCTCGTGATGCCCAGCATCGTCGCGGTCAATAATGACGTGCCGGCGAAGAACCTGCAGGAGTTCATCGCGCTCGCCAAGAAACAGCCGGGCAAGCTCTCCTACGCAACCCCCGGCGTCGGCACGCCGCAGCACATCGCTGGCGAGATGCTCAAGAAGCAGGCCGGCATCGATATCGTCCACGTCCCCTACCGTGGCGCCCAGATCAGCGACGTGCTGGCGGGGCGTGTGCCGATGACGCTGCAAAATGCCGGCGCGATGCTGCCGGTCGTGCGCGAGGGTAAGCTGCGCGGCATTGCGGTCACGGCGCTCAAGCGCTCAACGAAAATGCCGGACATTCCCACCGTCGCGGAGCAGGGTTTCCCGGGCTTCGAGGCGATTTCCTGGTTCGGACTTCTCGCGCCAGCAGGGACGCCGCAGCCGATCGTTCAGAAGATCCACGACGAAGCGTTGAAGGTGCTGGCGGACGCGAAGACGCGCGAACGCATCGACCAGCTTGGTCTCGAGCCGGTCGGCAACAAGCCCGAGGAGATGGCCGCTTCCATCAAGGCCGATCTCGCCAAGTGGGATAAGGTGATCAAGGAAGCCGGAATCCAGGTCTCGAAATAGAGCCCGGTCCGGCTCTGCACCCACCCTTGCCGCCGCCGGCCTGCGTCTTGTCGGCGGCGCGACGGGTCCCCTTTCCCTTGCGGGACGGGAGGCGACCGCCCCTCTTCCGCGAGAGAAGAGGGGGGAGGCTGCCGTCGGGCCTATCCCACGACCGTCATCGACGGCACGCGGTGGTCGATGCCGATATACCCGGGTTGCATGGCCACGCGGGCGAGCCAGGCGCGCAGGGCGGGGAAGCCCGTCAGGTCAAAATCGCTTTCATGCGCGACATGCGTGTAGGCATAGAGCGCGATGTCGGCGAGGCTGTAGCGGCCGTCGACGAAGAAGTCGTTCTTCGTGAGGTGCTGCTCCATGACCTGCAGGGCCTGGTAGCCGCGCTCCATCCATTCTTCAAGCGCGTGGCGCTGCAACTCGCGGCCGCCCTTGACCATCGTGAGCCAGAAACGCGCGGCGCCGAGATTGGGCTCGAGGCTGTGCTGCTCGAAAAACATCCATTGCAGTGCCTCGGCGCGGCCGACGCGGTCCTCGGGTGCGAGATGAGTCTCGCCGCCGACATACCAGAGGATGGCGTTTGATTCGGCGAGATGGCGCCCCGGCGCGACTTCGAGGACCGGCACGCGGCCGTTCGGGTTGATGGCGAGGAATTCGGGCGTGCGCGTTTCCCCGCGCAGGATGTCGAGCTCGACGAGACGATAGGGAATAGCCAATTGCGCGAGCAGGAGCCGCACCTTGTATGAATTGCCGGATCGCTGCATCGAATAAAGAGTGTACATGGGGCGAAATCTGGCGCGCGGACCCATCCGATTACGGCAGGAGAGCCTTTCGGGCGGCGAGTATATAGGGATGCGCGCGCGGCGGCACGAGGCCGCTGCCCCGGTCGTGGGCTCACGTTTTCGAAACGGTCCGCCCGGAGGCCTCGATCAGCGCGACCGCCGAATCGCGCAAGCGCGCGATTTCCCGCTCGCCATGCCGCGCCGCGTTGATGATGTGCAACGCGAGCTGCTCGCGCGTCTCCTCGGCGTGCGGGGGGCGGGTCAGCGGATTTCCGGAGCTTTCAAGCAAGGCCCAGGCTTCCTCGAAGGCCCCGCCCAGCATCTTCGCCGTCTCGGGATCGAGAGAGACCTCCTTCGCATCAATGGCCCCGATCAGCTTCTTGGGATCTTTGGAGCCCATCTCACGCGATCCGATCAGGCGGTGCCAATGGCGGTCTCGTCGGTCATGGCCGACGGTCAATGAATGTGATCGTCGATCACGCGGCTGTCCATGAAATTTTTTGGCAGCCGCATTGCGCGACTGCCAATAACATCTCCATTTTTTCTCGAATTTAGCGGCCCTGCGCGGCTTCGCAACTGCGGCGGCTGTAGTGCCGTGCCGAGGGATCGGGCTTTTCCTGAGCGATGAAGGCGCCGGCTTTCAGACCCAGCACGTCGTTGGTGCCGTCCGAATGCAGGAAGCTCAAGGCATCGCGCATGAGCTTTTCGATTGGGTTCTTGCGCATGTAGCCCGCCGCGCCCCAAAGCTCGAGCGCGTCGCGACAGACGTCAACCGCCACTTCCGAGGCGAAGATCTTTGCGAGACTCGCGTGCTTGCGGTCGAACTCGGGCTGCCCGCAGTCCCAGCCGCCGAACCAGAGATAGGCGCGCGCCGCCTGGATCTTCATGGCCATGCGGGCGAGACGCAGGCGTTGCAGTTCGTGCTCGATGATCGGCCGTCCGCCCTGCACGCGTTCGAACGCATATTGATGCGCGAGATCGTAGGCGCGCTGCGCGACGCCGAGAACGCTCGCGCCCGCCTGCACGTTGGAGCCGAAACGCAGCAGGAATCCCGCGATGGTCGGCAGCGCCTTGCCGACCTCGCCGACGCGGTCGGCGTCGGGAATTTCGACATTGTCGAACTGCAGCGTGCCGTTCTGCACGGCGCGCTGGCCAAGCTTGTCCCATACCTCCGTGACGCGAAATCCGGGCGCGTCCGCAGGCACCAGGAAGCCGGTGAGACTTTCCGCCATCGGGCCATCGGCGGTACGCACGATGACGTAATAGAGCTTGGCAAGACCGCCGTTCGAAATGTAACGCTTGGCGCCATTCAGCACCCATTTGTCGCCGCGTTTCTCGGCGCGGGAATCCACGCTGCCCTCATGCGGCAGGATGTTGTCGGAGCCGTGCATGGGCTCGGTCATCGCGATGCCGAGAAGGAATTCCGGATCCTCGACGATGCGCGGCAGCCAGCGCTTGCGCTGGTCGTCGTTCGTCAGATGCGCAATCGTCGTCATGATTTTCCAGGTCTGATCGAAGGCGACGCCGATGCCGAGATCCCCGTAGCAGATCTGCTCGCCCACGATCGCGCAGGTGAGGACGTCCGCCCCCTCGCCGCCAAACTGTTTCGGAACCGTCAGCGTGCGCAGGCCGCGGCGCGAGCCTTCGCGGACGATGCCCCAGTCGAACGCCTTGTGGGGCTCCGGAATCCGGTCTGCCTTCTCGGCCGCCGGCAGTACGACGTCGAGCGCGAAGTCGCGGGCGATCTGCCGCAACTCGCGTTGTCGCGGGGTCAGTGAAAAATCCACCATGGGGTCTTCCTCCGAACGGGTTGTGCGTGGCTCCCTCCCAAGCGGTGAGGCGAGGCCTACCGTCGCCGCTCGGTCGGAATCGATCATGCATGAAGTCTCTTTGACACCAGCGGGGCCCCGCCGGTACGATCGTGAGCGCTCACGCAAAAGGCAATTCCCATGAAGCTGCTCGCTTCCGCCGCGGTGGCCCTCACGCTCGCCGTTCATCCGGCGGCGGCGCAGAAACTCGATCTCTCGGACGTAACCTGCACGGACTTTCTCCAATCGGGCGAGGACAACATTGCCTTCATCCTGATGTGGCTGCATGGCTTCTACAAGAGCGCGGAAGGCCAAGCGATTATCGACTTCGGCGAGATGAGGCGGCAAGCCGAGAGGCTTGGCGACTATTGCCGCACGCATCCCTCGGCCACTCTGGTCAAGGCTCGGGACGAGGTGATGGAATAGCGGGCCGAGCCTCCATTTCCCGCTCTCCCCTGAGGGCCACGCCGATCGCCGCCGCCGCGGCGAACGGGGCGACGAAGAAGGTGACGTCCCCGAGAGTCCACAGCGTCGCACCCGTGACGACACACCAGAGGGCCGGCACCACGGCCAGCGGCCATCCCGCCCGGGTCGCCGTCAGCGCAAGCAGTGCGAGCGTGGCGACCGCCGTGGGATCGGGTGCAATGCCGAATACGCCGGCACCGGTCCAGGGTCGGCCCGAGAGCGGCGCCAGCAACGGATAGACGATGACGCCGAACGCAAGCAGCAACCATCCGGCGATGACGGAGGCGCTGCGTCGTTTCGGACGGGCGAAGCGGCCCGCGACGGCGAACGCGACCAGCAGCAAGCCCTCGACCGTGAAGAACGGCGCAACATAGATCGCGGCCCAATTGATGGCGGCATAGCGCCGCCAGAAGAACGCGTAGGCCACGGAAACCCACAGCACGCCCAAGGCCGCGAAGCAGAGGCGGAGGCCGGTGCGCCGCGAAGATCCCGGCCACGAGGAAAACAGGATGGCGAGTCCGATCGCGATCGTGGCGAGATGCGCGGGCCAGAACGCACGATTGTGGAGCTCGAACAGCCGCTCGTAGACCCGGTCGGAAAAGAGCAGGAAGTCGGCGAGCGAGTAAGTCCACCACTCCGACATCGCCGCCCTAAACCTCAGAGGCTCCTGACATAGTCCGCCATGCGCCGGCGCAGCGGCTCGTCGGGGAGGGGCCCGCGCGCAGCCTCCATGTTTTCGCGCACATGGTCGACGCGCGTGGTCGCGGGAATCGCGCACGTGACGGCGGGGTGTGAGATGATGAACTTCAGCAGGAACTGCGCCCAGCTCTTGGCGCCGATCTCCGCGGCCCAGGGCGGCAACGGCCGGCGGCCGATCTGCCTGATCAAATCGCCTTGACGGAAGGGTCGATTGACGATGACGCCGATCGCCCGCGCCTGCGCCAGCGGCAGAATGCGATCCTCCACCTCGCGATCCAACACGTTGTATGTCACCTGCACGAAATCGAGCTGATGGCTCGTCATGATCTTTTCGAGTTCCCGGTGCCGCCGGCCTTCCGACGTGGTGACGCCGACATAGCGCGTCCTCCCGTCGAGCTTCATGTCGATGAGGGTGGGTAGGTGGCGCTCCCACGAGAGGAGGTTATGCACCTGCAGGAGATCGATGCGGGGCACGCCCCAATGCGCGCGCGACTGCTCGATCTGTGCCGGCCCGCCGGCGGGGTTCGAGATCCATACCTTGTCGGCGGCGAACAGTTGGCGCGGAAAGCCGAGCTTCTTGAGGCCATAGCCGATCGTCGGTTGCGAAGAGCCGTACATCGGCGAGGAGTCGATCATTCTGCCACCCGCCTCGAAAAAGGCCGCCATCACGGCAGCGCATTCGTCCAACAGCTCGCGATCGCGTCCCACATTGAAGGTGATCCAGGTGCCGAGCCCGATTGCGGGTACCGGCTCGCCGCTCGCCGGGATCCGCCGCATCGTCGGGCAGCGTTCTTGCGCTCGTCCGATAACTGGGAGAGCTGCGGTGGCCGCAGCGGCCATGACGCCGTGGACCACCGCTCTGCGCGTCGCATCCATGCGGGCCGTCCTCGATCGCCCCGCCGCAAATATAGACGCTCGCGCGCGCTTCGGCCACCGAAGGCAAATGACGCACGACGTTCGCGCTGGGGGTCGCGGCTCAAGCCGCCGCGCGGCCCCATAGCTCCTTGGTCGCGAGCGCGGCGCCTTCGGCGAGTGCGGCGAGCTTCATCCACACGATCTTGCTATCCACTTGCACGCGGCCCGCAAAGGTGCCGAAGCCGCAGTCGACACCCGCGATCATGTTCTCTCGCCCGACGACACTCGCATAATTCAGGATGCGGTCGCATACGACTTCGGGATGCTCGACGAAATTCGAGGTCGAATCGATCACCCCGGGAATGATCATCTTGCCGTCCGGCAGTTTGACCTCCCGCCAGACCTTCCACTCGTGTTCATGGCGCGGATTGGCGCCGGGGAACGATACCGCCATCGGCTTGGCCTGCAGCACGATGTCAATGATGTCCTTGATCGGCACGTCGGTATGGTGCGGGCCGAGCGTCGAGCCCCAGCAGATATGCATGCGCATGCGGTCGGCCGGGATGTCGCGGATCGCATGGTTGAGCGCCTCGACATGCATCGCGATCTCCTTGCGGAAATCGGCGAGAGAAAGATGCGCGAACACCGTATGACGGCTGAGCGCGAGGTCCGGGCAGTCGAGCTGGAGGATGAACCCGGCATCCACGATCGCCTTGTATTCGCGCGCCATGACGCCGGCGAGCGCGAAGAGATATTCCTCTTCGGTCTTGTAGTAGGCGTTCTTGAGGTAGCGGCCGATCTGGCCGGGTGAGGGGGACGTGAAGAAGAATTCCTCCGCTTTCGCGCCCTGCATCGCGCGCCGTGCACGGTGGATGTCGGCCTCGGCGGCGGCAAAATCCTTCCATGCCACGGGCCCGGAGCAGGCGGGACGGTGTTGGAAGGGCGAGGCGAATTGCGCAAGAAGCTGGGCGAGCTCGGGAAACTCCGGCTCGCCGGTGCCGAGCGGGGGCGCGCTTTCGCCCTCGAAGCCGGTGAGCCGGTCTTTGACGTGGACGGTGTAGTCGGGCCGGCCTTGCTCGCCGTCGTTGATGACGTCGATTCCCGCCTCAACCTGCTTGGCGACCACGTCCGCCACCGCGGCGTCCACGGCGCGGTCGAATTCGGGATCGTGCGCCGTCGGGTTCTTCTGCTGCGCGAACAGGCGCTCGATCACCTGTTGCGGCCGCGGCAGGCTGCCGGTGTGTGTGGTGAGGATCCTATTGGTGCTGCGCTTCATGGCGTCCTCGCGGGTCTGACCGGCGCGCCCATGTGTCGCGGCCGCGCGCCGCGGAATTTCTGGACAGGCGGTGTGTTTACTGGCGGGGCCGGCGATGGTGCCGCCGCGCCACGAGCCTCATAATGCACGGGAGGATTTCCATGAACCACAAAATGCCGTGGGCCGTCTGCGCGATCGCGGCCTCATTGTGCGCCGCGCCGGAAACCGGCGCCTGGGCTCAGGCCGCGCCCGACATGAGCTTCTTCGTGACCAGCGAAGGGCCGGGGAAGGGAGGCGATCTCGGCGGCCTCGCGGGTGCGGACGCCCATTGCCAAAGGCTCGCTGCCGCAGTCGGGGCGGGCAGCAAGACCTGGCGCGCCTATCTCTCCACTCAGGCGATCGGCGGGGCGCAGGCGGTCAACGCGCGAGACCGCATCGGCAGCGGGCCGTGGAAGAACGCCAAGGGCGAGGTTATCGCCACCAGCGTCGCCGACCTCCACAGCGAGAACAACAAGATCAACAAGCAGACGGCCCTGAGCGAAAGGGGCACGCCGATCAACGGTCGTGGCGACCAGCCCAATATGCACGACATTCTGACCGGCTCGCAGGCGGACGGCACGGCGTTCCCGCCCGATCAGGACAGAACATGCCGGAACTATACGAGCAGCACGCAGGGCGCCGTGATGGTGGGGCACCACGACCGGCAGGGCCTGCGGGATGATCCCCCACAGAAGTCCTGGAACTCCTCGCATCCCTCGCGCGGCAATGACGGCGGCTGCTCGCAGGCCGATCTGCGCAGCACCGGAGGCAACGGTCTGTTCTACTGCTTCGCGGCGAATTGACGCCACGAGGGGTCCGGAAGAGCGGCAGGCGGATCGCGCCGATACGCACCGGGTGATTCCGGACGAGCGGGAATCGGGAACCTTCGTCCCCGCCGTCGCGCGGGGACGGGTGAGCGCGGCGGATATTCCGCGGATTTCTGAGGTTTTCTGCACGGTTGTTTCATTAATTGGATGGTCGTATCGATGCGCGACCCGCGGCATCGTTCGAGCGCGCTCGGTGGCCGAATGCACAGCGATGTTCGTTGGTCGCCGCGCATGAATAAGCAGATCCAGCGGAGGAAACCCCGGGGCTTGAGCGCGCGTCCGCGACGGAGGTGGCCATGCAGAGGACGATCGCACTCCTGTTTCCTGCGCTCCTTGCCGCCCCTGCGGCGCCGGCTGCGGAAAGCGGATGGTACGGGGCGGACTTTCAGCCATGCGCGGACAAGCCGACGGCTCAGCTCGTCGACTGCGTGAAAGAGCGCACCGCCCACTGGGACCGGCTCCTCAACCGGACCTATCAGCAACTGATCGGGCGCGTGGCGCCGGAACAGCGGGAGCGCCTTCGGGCCGCGCAGCGGCTGTGGGTCCAGTATCGCGACGCAAACTGCGGCTTTTATGCCGCAGGCGAAGGCACCATCGCGAGCGTCGAGGCCGCCGAATGCCTCAGAGCCATGACGCAGCTGCGCTATCAGGAATTGAACGGCAAGATGAACCCCCCATAGCCGCGGGGCCTGGGACGGTCTCCCCTGCAAGGGGACCGGAAACGGGCCTTTTTAAGGGCCCGCGCGGCTGCTCGGTGCTCGTGCTCCGTGGGGAAACGGCCCCGCTCAAAACCCCTCGACCACCTTGCGGGTGTGCTCCACCTCGGGCGGCGCCGCGAAGCAATGGCCGACGAGGCCGCGCCAGGTCTGGAAATCGGGACTGCCGCGAAAGTCCACGGTGTGGGCTTCGACGGTTTCCCAGCGCACGAACAGCCGGTAGCGGGATGGTTTTTCGACCGAGCGCTGCAGTTCGAAGCCCTTGCAGCCTCCGGCGCGCCGAAACAGCGGTTCCGCCTTGGCCACCGCGGCCTCGAATTCAGCTTCCATGCCGGGTTTCACCTCGATCTGGGCGATTTCCAGAAACATATGACTTTCCTTCATAGCAATTGGTCGCGGCCGGCCCTCGCCTTGAACACGGCGGCCAGCTATTCAGCAACGGGATTAGTGGCACGCGCGGCGCGCGCTATCAATTCGCCCCGAAACCCGATAGGTTCCGCCGCCCCCAGGCCGCCGGGCCCCCTTGCGAGAGGACCATTCGTGCTCGACCAGATTTCCCGAAGTCAGACGCTCGCGCTCGCTGAGGACAAGGTCTACGCCCTGCAGAACACCTTCGAACTGGACGGCCGGGTCAGCTCCTATCCCGCGCGGGCGCGCGGCTATTCGGTGTCCAATTGCTTCCTCTTGACGCAGCCCGACGCCGCCTGGCTGATCGACACCGGCTTCGGCGGCCACGAGCCCGTGCTGCGGGCCCAGATCGAAACGTTGATCGGGCGGGAGCGGCCGCTGTCCCTGCTGCCGCTGCGTCTCAACGAATTCATGTCGATCCAAAATGTCGAGCCGTTTACCGCCTATTTCAACGTGAAGGAGTGCTTCACGGCCAACCCGGATGCCGCTCTCTGGTTCGATTTCGGGGCCGGCTCCGACCAGGGACAGGACACGCTGCAGCATCTCAAGATCACGGCGGTGAGCCGCGAAGAGACGATCCCGATCGGTGCGCTCGGCCGGCCGGTGACGGTCTACCAAGCGCCGATCCGGCTCATTGCGACGCGGTGGATCTATGATGCGGCGTCGAAGACGCTGTTCACCTCCGACATGTTCACCCACACTTGGCGCGACCGTCCGGACGGACCCTGGATCATCGAGGACGGCGACGAAGACCCGACCGATGTCGCGCATGTGCGCTCGTTCCTGCTCAACACGCGCTATTGGTGGCTCGAAGGGGTCGACACCACGAAGCTCCGGGCCGGCATCGACAGGATTTTCGACAGGCACGATATCGAGACGCTGGCCCCCGGCTACGGCTGCATCCTGCGCGGCCGCGAGACGGTCGCCCGCCACTACAAGCTGCTCGACGAGGCGTTGCGCTCGCTCGACAAGAGCGTCGCCACATCCCGCTATGTCGACCGCGACGAGGAAAGGTAACGCGAATGGTCCAGTCCACGCTCGCCCGTCCCAATCCGCTGCCGCGCGAAATCGCTCCGGACATCTTCTGGCTGGGCGAATGTCTGGAGCAGCGCCAGCAGGGTAAGATCTACCACGCCTACAATGCGGCCTTTCTCATCATCGGCGAAACCGCCTCGATGCTGGTCGAGACCGGTCACCCGAAGGACTTCCCGATCATCGAGAAGCAGCTCGAAACGCTGCTCGCCGGCAGGCCGCCGCTCAAATATCTGTTTATCACTCACCAGGAGACGCCGCATTCCGGCGGGCTCGGGCGCGTGCTGTTGCGGTATCCGCAAGCGGTGCTTTGCGGCGACGTCAGCGACTACCACCTCGCCTTTCCGCAATACGAACAGCGCCTGTGGTCGATGAAGGAGGGGGATGTGATCGACCTCGGCGGCCGCAGCTTCCTCGTGGTGGAGCCGGTGATTCGCGACATGCGCACGACCTGGTGGGGTTTCGAGACGCGTGACCGGGTGCTGTTTCCGGGCGACGGCTTCGCCTACAGCCATTATCACGAGGACGGCCATTGCGGTCTGTTTGCCGAGGAGGCCACCACGCTCGACCTTGAAGACACGACCGCGGTCTTCGCCGACCTTGCGTTGTTCTGGACGAAGTTCGCCGATATGCGCAATTACTGCGACCGGCTCGATCAGCTCGTCGAAAAGCTTCAGGTGAAGACGGTCGCGCCGACGCACGGCCTCGTCATCAGCGACGTCGCCGCGACCATGCCAAAGGTCAAGGACGGCCTCCTGTTCGGCGCCAAGACAGCCGAGCGCGGGACCAATGACGTGACGTTCGGAAAGTCCGGCCCCGTCGCCGAGACGGTGGACTGAGGCGCCCGCGGCGCCGGCCGCCCGCCAAAAGGAATTGCCGGCCCCGCGGGCGGGGCACGGCAGTTTTGGGCAATCTTGGACCCGCGGAGACCGCGTCAGGCTTCGATCACCGCCACGATGCGGAAGGTCGCAGGATCGATGATGACGATCTCGTCCTCCACGAGCACATAACGGTAGCTTCGCCAGGCCGGCACAATCTCGACGATCGATGGCGGCAGGGCATGCAGCGTCACCGAGCGGGGGACCGTGCTGCCGACCGATACCGTGAAATTCGGGTTATCCACGCGGCCAACCCGCAGCTCGCTGATGTGCTGTTTGATCTTGGTCCGCTGCTCCGTGTTCACGGTTACGTTCGCAGGAGCCGCTCCGGTGGTTTCGCCGCGCCCCGTCCGGCCCTGGCCAGCGCCGTTTTGGCCCGACCGCTCTTGCTGCTGCATCTCTCGCTGTTGAGACGGCTCACGCTGGGTCGACTGACCCTGGTTGCGGTCGCGCTCACGCTGGGTCGACTGACCCTGATTGCGGTCGCGCTCGCGCTGCGTTGTCGAGGGACTGCCTTGCCGCGGCGACTCCGCGGCGTCCCGACCCTCGCGTCCGCCGGGTTGCGTCTGCTGCGCGCTGCTACCCGCGCCTGAGCGGCCTGTCGTTCCCGGGGTCGCTTGGCCGCCGGATCCGCTGCCTTCCCGCATGGAGCCGCCTGCGCCGCCCCCGGAGGGCGCGCCGGGCGAGGCCGACGGCGCCCCGCCGCCGGACTGCGATTGCTGGGCTGCCCCCAACTGGGTCCCGGCGAGAAGGGCGATGCCGGCAGTGGTTGCAAGTAGAAGCTTCTTCATGAGATGTCCTCTCTGCCGAATACCTCCCCTTGCGCTAGACTGAGAAACACCGCCTTTCCCGCTTGGTTCCGTTGATCGCGGCGCTGGCTCGGCCGTGCGGGACGCGGCAAGACATGATGAAAACCAAGGAGGAACCGATGGACGGACTGCGCCTTTCGCGGCGGACATGGCTTGCGGCCTCGGCCGCGTTGGCGGCGGCGCCTTTCGTCGCACGCAGCGCCCGCGCGGCAGCCGATTATCCCAATAAGCCGGTCAAGGTGATCGTGCCGTATCCGCCGGGCGGGGGTGCCGATACGGTGAGCCGCATCTTTTTCACGAAGCTTTCTGAGCTCTTTGGCCAGCAGTTCGTGATCGACAATCGGGGCGGCGCGGGCGGAACCATCGGGGCGGCGGCCGCCGCCAAGGCGGACCCCGACGGCTACACGATTCTCTACGACGCGACCGCCTTCTCGGTGAATCCGTTCCTCTATCCCAAACTGCCCTACGACACGCTCAAGGATTTCCAGCCGGTCTTTCTCGCTTCGCTCGTCGCCAACCTTCTGGTCGTGAACAACGCCGTGACGGCCAAGACCGTCGAAGACGTCATCGCGGTCGCCAAGGCAACGCCTGAGGGTCTGCCCTGGGCCTCATCGGGAAACGGCACCGTGCAGCATCTTGCGATGGAAATGTTCCGCTTCCGCACCGGTGTGAAGCTTATTCACGTCCCCTATCGCGGCGGCGGCCCGGCGCTGAACGATCTCGTCAGCGGCCAAGTGAAGTTTTTCTTCTCGAACGGCTCCTCCTCGGTCGGCCTCGTCAAGGCCGGCACCATCAAGGCGATCGCGCATACAGGGCGTGGCCGACTCGGCACGCTGCCCGACCTGCCGCCCGTCTCCGACACGCTTCCCGGCTTCGAAGCCTACGAATGGAACGGCGTGTTCGTGCCGGCCGGCGTGTCCCCTGCAATCATTGCCAAGTTGAACCAGGGCTTGAATGCGGCTCTCAAGCAGCCGGACGTCATCGACCGGCTGACGCAGCTCAACGTCGAGTTCCGCCCGAACACGCCCGAAGAATTCCGCGCCTTCGTGGCTTCCGAAATGGAGCGGTGGAGCAAGGTCGTCCGCGAGGCCGGTATCAAGCTCGGCTGAAGGGCGCGGACGGGCCAACGCCTGTGGCGGCCGCGTCTGCCGGCGCGGCCCTACCGTCACGTTCAAGCGTCGTCGCCGAGAGCCATCAGAATGAGGAGGGCATAGACAGCAACCGCATCGCGCATGTCGGCGATCGCGATGTGCTCGTGATCCGAATGCGCAATCTCCATCCGGCCGGGTCCGAAATTGACCGTCGGAATTCCGGCGTCATTGACGAGAAAATCCGTTTCACACCAGGCGTCCTGAATGCAGAAGGGCGGAGCCTCACCGAGAACCTCGCGCGCCGCCGCAGCAAGCAGGCGCACGACCGGAGCATCGGGAGGAATGCGCGTGCCCTTGAGGCCGCGCGCAACGAGCGGGGGCCAGGACCAGTCCTGCCGCTCGAGCGCAACCTCGACGGCGAAGCCTTCGCGCGCCGAAAGCGCATCGGCGAACGCCTCGAACCGTCGTAGCGCGTCCGATTGGGTTTCGCCCGGCAGCATGCGGTGATCGATCCAGATATCGCAGCGGTCGGGCACGACCATGAACATCCGTCCTCCGGAAATGACGCCGACATTGTTGGTCGTGGCGATGCGGCCGATGCCGGGCAGTTCGCAGGTCGCGGGTTCCATGCCGTCGAGCGCGGCAACGACGGTGGCCATGCGGCGGATGGCATTGGCCTTTCCTTCCGGACGGCTGCCGTGGCCTGCTTCCCCGAAGGTGCTGAGGCGCAGGCTGGCGCAACCCTTCTGCGCGAGCGCGATTCGCA
Organism: Xanthobacteraceae bacterium; assembly: GCA_035716025.1. Lineage (GTDB taxonomy): Bacteria > Pseudomonadota > Alphaproteobacteria > Rhizobiales > Xanthobacteraceae > JADGHE01. Next base: position 26,649 of record DASTKH010000047.1, on the reverse strand, counting down.
TGTTTGTCGGCTCCACCGAAACCGCCATGTCGGCCTTCAGGCCGGACTCCAGCAAGCGCACGATGCCCTTTTTCTGGGATTCTTCGTCGGCCGTGCAGGCCACGACGACTTCGCCGCGCAAGGGAATGGCGAGGCTTTTGACGAGGCCGATCGCCTCGACCACGGCAGCGAGCGGGCCCTTCATGTCGCAGGCGCCGCGCCCGAAAATCTTGCCGTCGCGCACGACGCCGCTGAACGCCTCGGCGTGGCCGTAAGCCGGCACGGTGTCCATATGGCCCTGGAACAGGAGGCGTGGACCCGGCTTCGCGCCCTTCAGTCGCCCAACGACATTGACGCTGTCGCCCTCGACTTCCTGCACGGTGGTTTCGATCCCGCGCCGCGCGAGCGCGGTCGCGAAATAAGCGCCGACCTCTCGTTCATGTCCGCTGACGCTCGGGATGCGGACAGCTTCGCTCACGAGCGCAACGAGGCTATCCGTTTGATCGCGGCTTGCGAGCTGCTTGCGAAGGGCGGCAAGGTCGGTCATTTCGAAAAGTCCCGGTGGTGAGCACCGCCCGCGTCTCGGCCGAAGGAGGGATCGCGTTGCGGCTCCGCCCCGGCATAGCACAGCCGCGCGCTCCCCGCGCGGCGGTGCTGTTCCGCGGTTTTCTCAGGGCAGGGCGCGCAGGTGCCGGATCGGGCGACCCGGCGCGATGGCTTCGGCGGCAGCGACGATCGCATTCGCGTCGATGCCGTAGTGGCGGTAGAGGTCGGGAATGGTGCCGGTCTGGCCGAAATGCTCGACACCGAGGGGACGCACACGATGGCCCGCGACCGCGCCCAGCCACGCGAGCGTCGCCGGATGGCCGTCCGCGACGGTCACGAGCCCGCAATGCGACGGCACATCGGCCAACAGCCGTTCGATGTGCGAGCGGGCATGCACGAGGCCGCGCTCGCGCGCCCGCGCAGCCGCCGTCCAGCCGGCGTTGAGCCGGTCTGAGGCGGTGACGGCAAGCAGGCCGACGTCGCGTCGGTCCTCCGCCATGAGGCCGACCGCCTGGATCGCCTCCGGCGCAACCGCGCCGGTATAGGCAACGACCACTTGGCAGTTCGGCCCCGGCCGCCGCAGCCAGTAGGCGCCGTCGATGATCGCCTGCTGCGTCTCTTCGTCGAGCGCGCGGGATAGTTGTTCGATCGCCCGCGTGGTGAGGCGCAAATAGACCGAGCCCCCGGTCTCGTCGCGCAGCCAGTTGCGTTCCGACGGCTCCCCCTCGCCGTCCCGCTGGACGTAGTCGAACGCCCAGCGCAGGATCACGGACAATTCGTCGACGAAGGCGGGCTCGAAGGCGGCAAGCCCGTCCTGCGCAAGCCCGATCAACGGCGTTCCGATCGACTGGTGCGCGCCGCCTTCGGGTGCGAGCGTGATCCCCGACGGCGTGCCGGCGAGAATGAAGCGCGCGTCCTGGTAGCAGGCATAATTCAGTGCATCGAGCCCGCGGGCGATGAACGGGTCGTAAAGCGTGCCGATCGGCAAGAGCCGCTCGCCGTTGATCGCATGCGAGAGGCCGAGCGCGGAGAGCAGGATGAAGAGGTTGTTCTCCGCAATGCCCAATTCGATGTGCTGGCCGCGCGGCGAAAAGTCCCAGGCATAGGTCGAGGGAATGCGCTCCTGCCGGAAAATGTCAGCCATCTCCTGCCGCGCGAACAGGCCGCGGCGGTTCACCCAGGGGCCGAGATTGGTGGACACCGTCACGTCGGGCGAGGCGGTGACGATGCGGTCGGCGAAGCCGTCCTTGCCGCGCGCGATCTCGTTGAGCAGGTTCCCGAACCCCGCCTGCGTGGACGTCACCTTGTGGGCGGGCACCGGCAGGTCGGCGGGGACGGGAATGCGCTCGGCCTTGAGCCGGCGTTCGGTCGGCGCGGCGAAGGGCGCGCGGCGGATGAAGGCTTCGAGCGTTTCGGCGTCGGCGGCGAGCCCCTCGTAGGGATCCCATTCGTGACCCGGCCGGATGTTCATCGCGGCGCGAAAGCTTTCCATCTGCGCCGGCGTCATCAGCCCGGCGTGGTTGTCCTTGTGACCTGCAAAGGGCAGGCCGTAGCCCTTCACCGTGTAGGCGATGAAACAGGTGGGCCGGTCGTGGTCGATGCGATTGAACGCGTCGAGGATGGTCGGCAGATCGTGGCCGCCGAGATTGTTCATGAGACGCGCGAGTTCGTCGTCGGAGCGACTTTCGATCAGTCGCGTGACGTCGCCCTGGTCGCCGAGATCGTCGAGCAGGCGCTTGCGCCAGGCTGCCCCGCCCTGAAAGATCAGGGCGGAATAGAGGGGGTTCGGACAGGCATCGATCCAGCGCCTCAGCGCCTCGCCGCCCGGCTCGCGGAAGGCCGCCTGCTGCAGCGAGCCGTATTTGAGAATGACGACGTCCCAGCCGAAATTTTTGAACAGCGCCTCGTAGCGCGCCCACAGGCCCTCGCGCACCACGGCGTCGAGGCTCTGGCGGTTGTAGTCGACGATCCACCAGCAATTGCGCAGGCCCTGCTTCCAGCCTTCGAGCAGCGCCTCGAAGATGTTGCCTTCGTCGAGCTCGGCATCGCCGACGAGGGCGATCATGCGACCTTCGGGGCGAGCGAGGCCCCAGCCGTGTGCCCGCACATAGTCCTGCACCAGCGCGGAGAACAGTGTCTGCGCGACGCCAAGCCCCACCGAGCCGGTCGAGAAGTCGACGTCGTCGGCGTCCTTCGTGCGCGAGGGATAGCTCTGCGCACCCTTGTAGCCGCGGAAGGCCTCAAGCTTCTCGCGCGTCTGGCGGCCGAAGAGATACTGGATCGCGTGAAACACGGGGCTTGCATGCGGTTTCACGGCGACGCGGTCCTGCGGCCGCAGCACATGGAAATAGAGCGCCGTCATGATAGTGGCGAGCGAGGCGGAGGAGGCTTGGTGGCCACCGACCTTCAGCCCGTCGACGTTCTCGCGCAGGTGGTTGGCGTTGTGGATCATCCATGCCGCAAGCCACAACACCTTGCGTTCGAGTTGGCCGAGCAGGTTAAGCGCTTCGCGGTCCATGCGTCACCTCGCGGTGCGCATTGTAGCGGAGAAGCCGCAAAAGCGCGAAAGCGGTGTGCGCCCGACCCGAAAGCCCGGTCATCGCGGACGGCAGGCTTGTCGCGAAGCGGTGTCGTGGTCGGCGGCATCGGCCGCGGTTTCCCATTGACAGGCAACCGAAGAGTTGCATATTAGGAGCAGGCATGGACGCGGTGTTCCGAGCACTGGCCGATGCGAGCCGCCGCAGGCTGCTGGATCGGCTCCATGCCCAGAACGGGCAGACGTTGAACGAATTGTGTGCGGGGCTCGGTATGACGCGGCAGGCGGTCAGCAAGCATCTGGCGGTGCTCGAGGCCGCCAATCTCGTGGCCACGATTCGGCGAGGCCGGGAGAAGCTGCATTACCTCAACCCGGTGCCGATCCACGAGATCGCCGAGCGCTGGATCGGAAAATTCGAGCGTTCACGCTTGCAGGCGCTGAGCGATCTGAAAGCGATGCTGGAGTCCAAATAGAAGGGCGTGAGAGGGGAACGATTCATCTCATCGCGACCGACGTTTTGGACCATGCGGCGGCCCGCACGCGACGTCCCGACGATGAATTTCAAGGAAATGCAGATCGAAATTCAGGTGACCCCATGTCGAAACCGAAATTTGTCTATGTCATCTACATTGCGGCGAGCCCCGAGAAGGTCTGGCAGGCCCTGACCGATCCCGACGTCACAGAGAAATACTGGTTCGGGTATCGTGTGGCGGCGAGCGGCGGCGTGGGCGCCGACATGACGGCCAGAAATCCGGCCGGAAGAGAAGTGCATCGGGATCCCATTCTCGAAAGCGATCCACCGCGACGACTCTCCTATGCGTGGCAGTCGCTTTACGAAGATTTTCAAGGCGAGCGCCCCTCGCGCGTGACGTTCGAACTCGCACCCTTCAAAGGGCAGACGCGACTGACCGTGACGCACGACGCGTTTGATGAAGGCAGCCGGATGTTCGAAATGATCCGTAAGGGCTGGCCGGCGGTTCTATCGAGCATGAAAACCTTCCTCGAAACCGGCCGCGGTCTTGAACCCTCGTGGGACGACGAGGCGGCGCGGCGAGCCGAGGCGGTGCAGGCATGATCGACACGAATCGTTTTCAGGCCAAAGACGGTCTACGTCACCTATATTGCGGCCGCGCCTGAGAAAGTTTGGCAGGCGCTCACCGATCCAGCCTTCACGCGGCAGTATTTTTCCGGATCCGCCGTCGAGGCGGAGCCGCGCGTGGGCGGTGCCTTCGTCATCCGCAGGCCGGACGGCGCGGTTCACATCCGCGGCGAAGTGGTTGCCTGGGAGCCGCCACGCCGCTTCGCGACGACCTGGGTCGTCGAAGGGGTGGAGGATTTCCGAAAAGTTGCCGACCTGCCTCGTGACTTACGAGATCGGACCGTTCGACAGCGCCGTGCGCCTAACCATGACGGAGTCGCATCAGTGGGACATCCCCGATGCGATCCTCGCCGGCGGCTGCCAGGGCTGGCCGCTTATTCTGTTGAGCCTCAAGAGCGTGCTCGAAACGGGCAGGCCGATCGTGGTGAAGCTCGAACCGCCGCAGGAAATGATCGAGGCGGTGCGGCGCTACGCCGGCTGATGCGCGGCCGGCGGGCTCGCCGGAGAAAACCTATGGGGAACGCGGCGACTCGCGTCCGCGCTCATTCGGCCGCCGGGGCGGCGGCGGTGGGGAATGGCGGATCGACGTTCTCGCCGCGGCCCACGCCGGCCGCGTTGAGGAGGATCGCGCCATGGATGTAGTGGCCGATCAGCACCGAAAGATCGACGATCCCGCGCGGGCCATAGAGCGCCATCAGGCGCGAAAAGGTCGCATCGTCGACGCCGTGGCGGTCTAGCATTGCGGCCGCGAAGTCGAACACCGCAGCCGCCGCTGGGTCTGTGAAAGGCGGGCGCGCTTCGCGCCGGATCGCCTCGATGATCGCATCGTCGAGACCTTTCGCGCGCGCCGCGGGCTCGTGCTGAACCCATTCATATTCGCAGCGCCATTTCCGCGCCGTCAGCAGGATCACCATCTCGACGAGGGGCCCTGGCACGTTGTCCTGCAGGCGGAAATAGCCGCCGAGCCGCTGCGCGTGCTCCGCGACGTCCGGGCTATGCAGCCACAGCCGCATCAACGTACCGACCCGCCCGCGCGGGCCGCGCGCGATTTCCGCGGCGATGGCGCGCTGGCGCGCGTTCATCTCCGCATCGGTGACCCCTTGCATCCGCGCGCTCACGCCTTCACCCCGATTCCCGTTTCCTTGACGACCGCCGACCAGGTCCTGATGTCCTCCGCGAGCATGGCGGCGTAGTCGTCCGGCGAACCGGTGCCGACCTCGTAGGCCTGCGATTCCAGCCGCTCACGGATCGGGCCGGTGCCGTTGAGGCGACTGATTTCCGCATTGAGCGCGCGGATTGCCGCCGGCGCCATGCCTTTCGGGCTTCCCTTCGGAGCAAGCAGACCGTTGGTGACGAAGAGATTTTCAAAGCCGGGATAGCCGAGTTCCTTGAAGGTCGGGATGTCGGGCGCAGCCGGCGCGCGCGCCGCGCCCGTAACCGCGAGCGGAATGAGCTTGCCGGCCTCCACCATGCCGCGTGCGTTGCCGATCGTATCGAAAGTGAACTGCAGGTTCCCGGCCGCCGTGTCCATCATCTGTTGTGTCGTCGACTTGAACGGAACATGCACGGCCTTGATCCCGGTTCGCTTGACCATCAGCTCGGTAACGACATGGCCGCCGGTGCCGATGCCGGGCGAGCCGAAGCTCAGTTGACCCGGCCGTTCCTTGGCATAAGCGACGAGCTCGGCGAGCGATCGGACGGGAAGCTGGTGATTGGCGAGGAGCAGGAACCGGAAACGGAAGAACAGCGCGATCGGGTCGAACTGGCTGGCGTGAACAGGGAAGTTGGGAATGACAAGCGGCGCCAACACGATCGTGCTGTTGGATGCGAGAATTAGGGTGTGGCCGTCGGCCGGCGCGCGCAGCACCTGCTGAGCGCCGATTGCGCCCGAGGCGCCCGGAATGTTTTCGAGAACAAAAGGCTGGCCGAACCGCTTTTGCAGGTGGTCGGCATAGAGCCTGAAATTCTGGCTTGGCCCGCCGGCCCCGGCCGGCGAGACGACGCGGACCGGCCCGGACGGCCAGCCTTCCACCGGGCCGGATTGTCCGAGCCCGATCCGCGGCGCGGCGACGAGGCCGGCCGATGCGGCGGTTGCAAGCAGCATCGAGCGACGCGACAGCATGGCGTTTCTCCCCCGTTTGCTTTCGTTATCTTCGTGACGATTGCACGCGCCCGCCGTTTCGGCAGAGCGCGCGGAAGTCAAACCGCGCGCGCCGGCTCGGTGGCGGTGACCGGACTTTGCGCGCCCGTCGCGGCGGGTGCGCTCACGGTCACGCCGGGAAAGAGCGTGGCCTGTTCGAACCAGCTCGGCGGAGGCGGTGCGCCCCAGCGATTGGAATTGCGCCCGGGCACGATCGTGAAACGCTGCGGTTCCTCGTCGATGTCGACGAGCTGGATCGCCGGCAGAAGCAGTTCGCAGCGGTGCCCGTCGGGGTCGCGCAAATAAGTGTAGTAGGAGTGGCTGTGGCCGTGACGGCCCGGTCCGTGTTCGACCGCCTCGGAAAAGCCGAGACTGCCGGCCACGTCGAGCGCGCGCACCATATCGGAGACCGACTCGACCACGTAGCCGAAATGGTGGAAGCGCGGGCCTGGGCGCTGCAGGAACACGATGTCCCAGGGATTGTTCTTCCGGTAGAGGAAGGTGCCGACGATTCTGTCCGTTCCCTCGATGCAGATGTAGTCGGAAATGCGGAAGCCAAGCTCCGTGTACCACTTCGCCGCCGCCGGCACGTCCGGCACAATGACTTGATAGTGATCCATACGCAGCGCGCGTCCGCCCTTGTGGATGTCGAGGCGAGTGTGGAGGCGCTCGCGCGTCTCCATGCGGGCGCAGAATTCGAGCGGCGTTCCGAAGGCGTCGGAAACGTGCAGGGTGCGGCCCTGGTGGGGAACCTCCGCCCAGCGCGCAGGAATGCCGATGCGATCGAAATGCGCCTTCGCGCGCTCGAGATCCGCGTCGAGAAAGACACGGAAGCCGACGCGCTCGCACACCGGCGCGCCGCTGGTCCTTTTGAGCGTGAGGCTGTGGTGCGCGCGCTCCTCGACGCCGCGAAGCCAGAGCGTGTCGGGGGCCTCGTCGCTCACGATCAGCCCAACCACTTCGGTGTAGAAGTCGCGGCTCGCCGCGAGATCGCGAACGGTGAAGACGAGGTGGCTTGCCCGCGTGATGTTGAAAGGCGGGTCGAAATTCGTCGCCGGCAGCATCGCTCGAGACCCCCTGGCGCGTGGCGGATCGGACATGCGGCGCGCGCCTCGCGCATGCCGCACAAGCGGCCGTTCGCGAATGATCGTGCGCAGGCCGAACTTGTCCGTCAAGCAAATGTCGCTTAGGTCGTGTTCTCCGAATTGGGTTGCCAGATGTTCGACGTATCGCTCACTTTCGACAACGGCCCCGACGCGGGGACGACGCCCACCGTCCTGCGGACGTTGCGACGTCACGGAATTGCCGCCACTTTCTTCGTCATCGGCAGAAAATTGCTCGATCCCGCCCTGCGCGCCGTCGCTGCCCACGCACACGACGAAGGGCATTGGGTGGGCAATCACACGTTTGCCCATTCCGTCCCACTCGGCGAACAGGATGCAAAGGGGCCTGCACGCGAGATCGCGCGTACCCAGGAGCTAATCGGCGCGCTCGCGCATCCCGACAGGTTGTTCCGCCCCTACGGAGGCGGTGGGCACCTCGACAATCGCCTCCTCAGCCCGTCCGCAGTGGAGCACCTGGTGCAGGGGGCCTACACTTGCGTGCTTTGGAATGCCGTGCCGGGCGATTGGAAGGACCCTGAGGGCTGGGTCGAACGGGCGATCGGGGATTGCCGCAGGCGAGCCTGGACGCTTCTGGTTCTGCACGACTTGCCGACCGGCGCGATGACGCACCTCGACCGATTCCTCGGCCGCATCGGCGAGCTCGGCGGTCGTTTCCGTCAGGACTTCCCGCCGGACTGCGTGCCGATCCGAAACGGAAAGGTGCTGCTGCCGATTGCACCTTATGTCGCGACCTCAGGCGCCGACACGTAAAGCCGCGGGGGTTGCGGATTCTTTCAAAAGAGAGCCGGCGCCGCTCAAGCCGCTTCGCGCTGGCCCGGCCGGTCGCCCATCCGCGAAAGCAGGCGACGCGGCGCGCGCGCCGGCTCCGCGCGCGTCCAGCGAATCAGCTCGAAACGCCCGTCGAAATGTTCGGCAATGGCCGTGCAGCTCTCCACCCAGTCGCCGCAATTGACATAGCGTAGGCCGGAAAGATCGCGGATGACGGCATGGTGAATGTGCCCGCAGATCACGCCGTCCGCGCCGTGCCGTCGTGCCTCCGCCGCAAGCGTCGCCTCGAAGGCCCCGATGAAGCTCACGGCGTTCTTCACCTTGAGCTTGATCCATTGCGACAGCGACCAGTAGGGCAGGCCGAGCGCGCGCCGCAGCCGGTTGAAGTGGCGGTTAAGCCAGATCGCGGCGTCGTAAGCCTTGTCGCCGAGCAACGCGAGCCAGCGCGCGTGGCGGATCACGACGTCGAACAGGTCGCCGTGGACGACGAGATAGCGGCATCCGTCCGCGGCCTCGTGCAAGGCCCGCTCGACGACTTCGACCCCACCGAAATGGGTGCCGTAATAATCGCGCAGGAATTCGTCGTGGTTGCCGGGAATGTAGACAATGCGGGTTCCCTTGCGCGCCTGGCGCAGCAGCTTCTGCACCACGTCGTTGTGCGGCTGCGGCCAGTACCAGCTCGCTTTGAGCGCCCAGCCGTCGACGATGTCGCCGACGAGATAAACCGTATCGGCCTGGTGATGTCGGAGAAAATCGACAAGCCTGTCGGCCTGACAGCCCCGGGTGCCGAGGTGCAGGTCCGAGAGGAAGAGCGTCCGCAACCGGCGGGGAGGGGTCTTCACCGGATCGTCTGCGGGTGCGCCGTTCATTCCTTCAGCCCGTGCGGGCGCCGGTCGCAAGGCTCACGGCATTGCCGCGCCAGACACAGCGGTTGCCCGACCAGGCGGCGACCCACAAGGCCGGAAGCAGGAGATCGCGAAGGCACCAGGCAAGCGGCGACCAGCGCGAGAGGTGCCAGCCGGCAGCAAGCGCGAGCCACGCTTCGGCGCCGTACCACAGGGCCGCGAGCGCCACCACCGCCTGTCCGGCAGGAAGCCCCGCCGCATGCGCCGCAAGGCCCGCGGCGGCGAGCGCCGGCAGGCTGCCGTTGAGAAACTCCAGCGCAAAGAGGCTCGGAAATGTCGCGCGGCGCAGCCGCGCCCAGCGCGCCTGGCGCTGCCAGACCTGCCCTGCCCTGCGCTGCCCGAGCGGCTGCAAAAACGGTCGATCGATGAGCCGCACGTGGAGGCCCATGCGGCGGACGAGTTTCGTCGCCGCGGCGTCCTCCGCGGGCTCCGCGGCGAGCGCGCGAAGGCCGCCGGCGGCGTTGAGCGTTTCCCGTCGCCACGCCATCGCCTTGCCGTGCGCGAAGCCGAACCCGGCGAGGCTCGCAAAACGCTGCCATCGCGCCTGATATGTGTTGAGGAAGCCGCATTCGACTTCCGCCCAGAAGCCTTGCGGCCGGGCGCCGATCGGCGGCGAGCAGACGAGCCCGGATTTGGTGTCCCAGGCGGAAAAAAGGCGATCCAGGCAGTCAGGCGGCATCAACACGTTGCTGTCGGCGATGATGATCCACGCGCCGCGGGCCGCTCGCCAGGCCTCGCCGAGATTGTTGAGCTTGGGATTACCGCTGAACGGCTCGCCTCCGACGATGAGTCGCGCCGGCACCTGCGGGTGGCCCGCGATCAGTTCTTCGATCAGCGGCACGGCCGGGTCGTTTGCGCCCGCAACGCTGAAGAGAATCTCGTAGTCGTCCCAGTCGAGCGCGAAGGTCGAGGCCAGCGTCTCGTCGAGGTAGTTCTCGAGGCCGCAGACCGGCCGAATGATCGTGACGATCCCCTCGGGCCGGGTGCCGTTTGGCGAACCCGCATGCGCAGCCTTGCGGTGGAGCGCCACGACGCCGATCGTGACGAAATGGATGAGGCTCAGCACACCGCAGCAGGCGGCGGGAATGAGAATCGCCAGCTCCATCGCCTTCCCCCTTAGCGCGGTCGCCGTGACGCCACGATGACAGAGGAAACGCCGCGGGGCGAGGGCGGTGCCGGAATGACACGCCGGGCCAAACGTCGCGGCTGCGTGCCGCACGAGGGCGGCTCTCACCCCGCCCCGAGCATCAGATCGGGCAGCACGAGCGAGATCTGCGGGAACAGGATCAGGATCACGAGGGTCAGGATTTCCATGATCAGGAACCACCAGATTCCGCGGAAGACTTCCTCCAGGGGAATCGTGTTCCCGACCACCCCTTTCACCACGTAAACGGTGATGCCGAACGGCGGCGTAATACAGCCGATCTCCACGAGCTTGACGACCACGACGCCGAACCAGATCAGATTGACGTTCAGGCTGTGCAGCACCGGCAGCAGCACCGGTAACGTCAGCAGCATCATCGAGATCGAATCGAGGAAGCAGCCGAGGAAGATGTAGACGAGGCAGATGATCAGCAGCACGACGCCGAGCGAGAGGTTCGACTCGACGATGATCTCCGCAAGCTTCTGCGGCAGGCCGCTCAGCGCCATGAAACCGGTGAAGATCGAGGCGCCGACGAGCAGAAGAAAGATCATCGAGGTCGTGCGGGCGGTTTCCAGCATCGCGTCCTTGAACGAGGTCACGGTGAACTGGCCGGCCATGATCATGAGCATGAGGGCGCCGAGTGCGCCCAGCGCGGCCGCCTCCGTCGCGGTGACAAAGCCCGTATAGATGCCGCCCAGAACGAGCAGAATCAGGACCGTGATGCCCCAGACGTCGCGCAGCGACGAGAGGCGCTGCTCCCAGGTGACTTTGAACGGCACCTCCGGGGCGAGCGCCGGATTGTGCCGCACCCGCACATAAATCATGCCCATCAGGATCACGGCGGAAAGGATGCCGGGCAGATAACCGGCCATCAGAAGCCGTCCGATCGAGGCTTCCACGATGATGGCGTAGACCACCATCACGATCGAGGGCGGGATCAGAACCGCAAGCGTCGCCGCAGCGGCGATCGATCCGCAGGCAAGCTTACGATCATAGCCGTAACGAAGCATTTCCGGAATGGCGACGCGGCCCATCGCCCCCGCGGCCGCGACCCCCGATCCGGAGCAGGCCCCAAACAGCGCGCAGGCGGCGACGCTCGCCATGGCGAGTCCGCCCGGGGCACCGGCGAGCCAGATGCGGGCCGTCGAGAAGCAAGCGCGGGTCAGTCCGGCGTAAAAGGCGAAATAACCCATCAGCAGAAACAGCGGCACCGCGGTGAGCGCATTGTTGGCGACGGAGGAGTAAAGCTGCGTCGACAGCATCGCGAAGGTCGCTTCCTGTCCGGCCAGCAGGAACATCCCGCCGAGCCCGACGAGCGCGAGACAGAAGGCGATCGGCACGCGCGCCGCGATGAAGAACAGCAGCACGGCAAAGCCGAGAAGTCCGATCTGGTAGCTCTCCATGGCGCGTACGGGCTCTGCTGTCGGTGTCGGAAGGATCGAATGAGGGAGAGGGTCGATGGCGGCGGCCTTCGGCTCTCGGGACGCTCCGGCATCGGTCCCGCCCGTGCCCGGGGTGGGACCGGCAGGAAGCGGCGGCGGGCCGAGCCTAGCTCGGCGGGACCGGTTCGGCCTCCGGCAGCGGCTCCTCCTCGCCGAAGGCGCGGGCAAATTCGTGCACGGCGGTGAGCACGAGCTGCACGACGAGCAGTCCGGTCCCGAGCGGAATCATCCAGCGGAAAGGCCAGATCGGCACCGAGATGATGGCGACGCGATACTCCCAGACGGATGTGGCGTCGATCGCCTTGATGATTCCGAGCCAAGTCAGGAAGGAGAAGATGAGGACGCCGATGAGCGCCGCCGCCCCGTCGAGAAAGGCCTGCACGCGCAGCGGCAGGCCGAGTGTTACGACCCCGACGAACACGTGCTCGCGCTTGAGCTGCACGAACATGAGCGGCAGGAACACCGCCGGCACCATCAGGGCTTCGCTGAACTCGAGCGCGCCCGGCAAGGCCCCGAAGGTCTTGCGGCCGAGCGCGTCGAGCGACTCGAGGAACATAAGGACGACGATGACGAAGCCGCCTGCGAGCGCCAGCGCTTCGGCCAACCGTTCCAGCGTCTCGTTTGCCTGCCGCACGGCGCGACCGTCACTTTTTCGCCCAGGGATATCCTTCGGCCGCGACCTTCTTCTCGCACGCCTCATTGAGTTCGCGGAATTTCGTCCAGGTCGCGCGCGCGGGCACGCCCTTCTTGTCCATATCGGAGAGCCAGGCTTCCTGCGCCTCTTTGCCGGCCTTCTCGATCGCCGCCTTTTCCGAGTCGGATAAGGTGACGACCTTGAGGCCGTGCTTGTCCTGGAAGTCCTTCAGTTCGACGCTCTCCTGCTCCATCATCCGCCGCGACCATTGCTGGTCGTGCTCGACGGCCGCCTCGCGGAAGATCTTCTTCAGGCTTTCCGGGAAGGTGTTCCAGCGCTTCAGGCTGATCGACAGCGGCGAGGCGGCGACGAAGCCGGAATTGGTGATCATCATGTGCTTCGCGACTTCGTAATGCTTGAACGAGCGCGTCAGCAGGATCGTCGCCTCCGCCCCGTCGATCACGCCACGTTCCACCGCCTCATAGATCTGCGCATAGGGCATGAAGATCGGCGAGATGCCGAGCCGTTCGTACATGCCGATGCGCGCGCCGCCGTAGGAGCGGATACGCTTGCCGGCGAGCTCGCTCACCTTGTTGATCGGCCCCTTGGAAAGGAACTGGAAGTGGCCGCTCGAATAGCCGACCACCGGCAGGAATCCGAGCTCGTCAAAGGTCTTCTTAAGGTTCGGCTCCTCCTGTTCGGTGATCACCGATGCGCTCATGCCGCACCAATAGTCTTTGGCGTTGAACGGCATGTCGAGCGTCATCCAGAGTTGAGTCTTCGCCGGATCGTAGGTCGAGGCGACGCGCGCAAGATCGGCGACCCCGGCCTTGAGATTGGTGGCCGCGTCCGCCTGCTTGAACAGCGAATCGGACCAGAAGAACTGGAATTTCACCTTGCCACCGGTCTTCTTGGTGATGCTCTCGGCCCAGGCCTTTTCCTGCTCGGGCACGAAGCCGGTGGGCGGGAAGGTGTCGGCAACCTTGAGCGTGATGGACGGGATGTCGCTCGGCACCGCCTGCGCCCATGCGCCGGCCGGAGCGGCGAAAAGCAATCCCGCGGCCAGGAGGCCGCATGCGCTGCGCGCGATCATGGTTTCTCTCCCCAAGTGAAATTTTGTCTTGCGACAACCCGGCATCGCCGGATCGCACAATTGGATATGTTGGGAGCAACGCTAGCTGGCGCCTCGTCACCGTGTCAACGTCCAGCGCATGCCTCGGCGGAGCGGCGCACTGTCCGTCAATCATCTTTATAAGGTGCTTCGCCTGGGTGTGTCCGACCGATCGATCTCCGGAGCCGTTCCCCTGATTCCCGCAAGTCGCGCCCCGAAAGTCGCCGTCGTCGGCGGGTCGCTTGGCGGTCTTCTGGCCGGCATCGCCCTGCGCGGCGTCGGCTGCACGGTCGACATCTTCGAACGCGTTCCGCACCGGCTCGAAGCGCAGGGTGCGGGGCTGCGCATCGTGCCGGAAATGGCGCGGCTGCTCGAACAGCGCGCGGGCATCGATCTCGCCGGCGTCTCGACCGTGACGCGCTGGTTCCGCCATATCGGCGCCGGCAACCGCTTCATCTCCGACCAGGCGATCGCGGGTCGGTTCACCTCCTGGGGCACGTTCCACCGGGCCTTGTCGGCGGCGTTCGATGCGCGGCGCTACCATCTTGACGCCGGCTGCGCGGGCCTTGCCGACCGCGGCGACAAGGTGGAGGTGATCTTCGCAAGCGGCGCGCGGGTCTCGTTCGATCTCGTCGTGTTCGCGGACGGCATTCTCTCAACGGGGCGCGGTCTCATCGCGCCGGAAGCTGCACTCGACTATGCCGGTTACGTCACGTGGCGCGGCTTTGTTCCGGCCGAGGCGCTGAGCGCGGAGGCACGGGCAATCTTCACCCAGTCGGTCACCTACGCGACGCCGCCTTACAGCCACATGATCGTTTATCCGATCCCCGATCCCGGGGCACGCGGAGCGGAGCGGGTGCTTTTCAATTTCGTCTGGTACCGCAACCGTCCGGCGGACGCGCCGCTTGACGAACTGATGACGGATCGCAGCGGCGTGCGGCGGCCGATTTCCTTGCCTGCGGGGAGCGTGCGTCCGCAATTCGTGGCGGAGATGCGCGCGGCCGCGGCCGCCGAGCTGCCGCCCGCGCATGCCGAAGTGGTGGCGAAGACGCACGCGCCGTTCATCCAGGCGCTCTACGACGTGATCGTGCCCCGCATGGTGAAAGGGCGCGCCTGCCTCGTTGGCGATGCAGCCTTCGTCACGCGCCCGCATGCCGGCGCCGCGACCACGAAGGCGGCCGTCGACGCCTTCCGCCTCGCCGATCTGTTGGTGAAGGCGCAGGGCGACGTGCCGGCCGCCCTGGCTGCCTGGGAGCCGGAGCAGCTCGCGGTCGGCAAGGCGTTCGTGGAACGCAACCAGGCGATGGGCCGCCTGTCTCTCGTCGAAAACCGCTTCGACCCCGCGGCTCCGTTCATCCAGCCGGGCCTTTACGGGCCCGGACGGTAGGCATTCTCGGTGCAGACGACCACTGTTACGAGGTGCCTGACCGACAGAAACAGATGCAATGCGCCGTTGCGCGAATTGACGAGCGGTCTCACCCCGCAAGCGCGCGCAGGCGCTCGGCGGTCGCCTCATCGGTCGGAAAGAAGGCTTCGAGCGCAAGTTCGGAGAGCGTCACGTCGATCGGCGTGCCGAACACCGTGGTGGTCGACAAAAACGACAACACGCCCGCGGGTGTGACGAGCCGCAGCGGCACGGCGATGGCGCAGGCCTCGTCGGATGCGGCGGGGGCGCGGGGGCTCAGCGGGGCGGGATAGGCGGAAAGCTCGCGCAGCAGGTCGGTCAGCACCGCGTCCGCCGAAAGCTCGACCTGCCGGCGCAAGCGCGCGAGCAAGTGGCCGCGCCACTCCGCGAGGTTGGCGATGCGGGGCGCGAGCCCTTGCGGATGCAGGCTCAGTCGCAGCACATTGACGGGCGGCTGTAGCAGCGTCGCCTCGACGCCGGCGATCAGCCGCGGCACCGCGGCGTTGGCCTTGACCATCGTCCAATGCCGGTCGACGGCGAGCGCCGGAAACGGTTCGTGGCCCTTAAGCACGCGCTCGATCGCCTGCGCGGCAGGGGCGAGCGCCCGATCGTCGAGGGGCCGCTCGGCAAAGACCGGCGCGAAGCCCGCGGCGACGAGCATCGCGTTGCGCTCCCGCAAGGGCACGTCGAGCCGCTCCGCCAATCTGAGGACCACCTCGCGCGAGGGTCGGGAACGGCCCGTTTCGACGAAGCTCAGATGGCGGGCCGAGATGTTCGCCTCAAGGGCGAGGTCGAGCTGGCTCAGGCGGCGCCGCTGGCGCCATTCGCGCAGCCGCTCGCCGATTGGGTGCGTGCTAGGCATGGCCGAACGATAGCGCGGGCGGGGACGCGGCTTCCATTACCTGCGAGGTAATCGACGGGCCTCACCGTTTCGCTTTTCCTGAGGACCGGGGCAACCAATGGAGGTTCTCATGTCGTCGTTTCGTCCCTCGCCCTTCCTGCGCAAGGTGCTCGCCATCGACGCCGTCGCGAGCGGCGCAACCGGCGCGCTGGTGCTCTTCGGCGCAGGCTTTCTCGCCGACTGGCTCGGCCTGCCGGCGGCCCTGCTGCGCGGCGCCGGGCTGGTGCTTGCGCCCTATGTGGCCTATGTGGCGTGGCTTGCCTCGCGCCGGGAGGTCACCGCGGCCGCGGTGTGGCTCGTCATGGCGGCCAACGCCGCCTGGACGGCCGCAAGCCTCATCCTGCTGGTGAGCGGATGGGTTGCGCCCACGGCTCTGGGCTACGCCTTTGTCATTGGGCAGGCCGTCGTGGTCGCGGGGCTGGGCGAGTGCCAGTATGTCGGCCTGCGGCGACCTGCGGCGGCAGCCGCCTGACTGGACCCTACTGGGGCGGGCAGCGGGGCCCGCCCCGGCTTCCCGTCGCGTAGCACCCGCGGCGGCTCTGCGCGATCAGCGGCAATGGCGGAACATGGAGGCAAGCGCCCGCCCGCGCAGGAGCAGCACCCGGTCGGTCAGGCCACCGCGGCGCGCGATCCAGGCGCGGATCGCGGGCGGATAGGTGCGAAGCACGATCGCGGAGGCGTCCGGATCGATGATCACGCGGCCGTCCGGCGTAACGTAGCGCGCGGCGTGAAAGCCGAGCACCGCGCGGGGAGTGACACAAATGCGGTCGCGCGGCACCAAGCTCAGCACAAGCGTACAGGCCGAAAGGCACGGCCCATCGATCACCACGCGCTCGCCGCTTGCCCGCACCGTCTCGAAGAGCGCGACGAAGGGGCCGATCGCGCCGCCGGGGCTGCCTAGGATGCGAATTTCGCCCGCCGCCTTCGACGGTGCCGCAGCGATCAAGGCAACGGCGACGGAAATGGCGAGGATAATCGGGCGCACGCGACCGCTGACTTCGTTTTCGTGCGAAAGATGCGGGCGATGAGGTAGTCCGCGCCCTTGCGCGTGCAAGCCCCCCGAGACGCGATCTGGCTGCGAGAAGTCTCTCTTTTCTCGGGGCGAGACGCGGCCCATATTCGCGCAATGGCCAAGCCTCCCGACTCGCCGAAATCCCGCAGAGATCCTACCCGGCCGACCCGCGCCAAGGCGGCGCGCGAAGCGCTCGCGCCGTTGGCGCCCGCCCTCGCGGAACTCCTCAATCCGGGCCTCGCGCGCGGCACGGCGGGCGTCGGCTCCCAGACCGGCATCGGCCCCGCGCGACAGACGGGCGCCGGTCCGAAGTCGCGCGCACGCAAGAGCCAGGGCGTTTCCTCCGCCGGGATGGGCGCATCCGAGCCGTCGGAAGCCGAAGGGTCCGAAACGCACAGCCGACTGGCACCGCCGCCCGACAATTCCTTCGACCGTCGTGCCGATTTCGCCCTGGCGCACCGCGCGCGGGCCTCGGCGCAGACCGGATTTTCCGAAGCGCCGCAGCAGAGCTATGTCGGCAGAATTCCGCTGGGCCCGCTCGACCCGGATCTCGCGCGGCACTGGGGCCTCGAAGACGAGGACCTCGGCGAGATCGGCGACTCGGGCGGTGGGGAGGGCTCCAATCTCCCCTCCGCCTTGCCGGGAGAAGCCGGGCCTCAGACCTCCGTTCAGAGGGAAGCCGAAGGGCGTGCGGCGAAGAGCCCCCTCCCCACCCCTCGCCAACGAAGGGAGCAGGGTTCGGCGGCGCGGCGCGACCGCGCCGGAACGGACGCGCGGGCGCATGGCGGTGTCGCGGCACCCCCTGTGCTCGGTGTCCAGGCGACCGCGCAGGCGCTGGAGCGGCTCCTGCGCGAGGGGCGGCCCGAGTTCGGCGAACGGCCGTGGGTACCGCACCGGCCGCCGCGGCCGGAGAAGACCGAGGGCGGCCGCCGGCTCGTCATCAAGTCGGCGTTCGAGCCCAAGGGCGATCAGCCGCAGGCGATCGCCGAGCTGGTTGAAGGCGTGCAGCGCCACGACCGCACCCAGGTCCTGCTCGGCGTCACCGGCTCGGGCAAGACCTACACGATGGCCAAGGTGATCGAGGCAACGCAGCGCCCGGCCCTGATCCTCGCGCACAACAAGACCCTCGCCGCGCAGCTTTACGGCGAGTTCAAGAGCTTCTTTCCCGAAAACGCGGTCGAGTACTTCGTCTCCTACTACGATTACTACCAGCCGGAAGCCTACGTCCCGCGCACCGACACCTATATCGAGAAGGAATCCTCGATCAACGAGCAGATCGACCGCATGCGCCATGCCGCCACGCGCGCGCTGCTTGAACGCGATGACGTGATCATCGTCGCCTCGGTCTCCTGCATCTATGGTATCGGCTCGGTCGAGACCTACTCGGCGATGACCTTTACCCTCAAGCGCGGCGAGCGCATCGCGCAACGGGCGCTCATCGCCGACCTTGTGGCGCTGCAATACAAGCGCACCGCGGGTGACTTTTCGCGCGGTACGTTCCGGGTACGGGGGGATACGATCGACATTTTTCCGGCGCATTACGAGGACCGCGCCTGGCGCGTGAACCTCTTCGGCGACGAAATCGAGTCCATCGACGAGTTCGACCCGCTCACCGGGCAGAAGACCGACGAGCTCGCCTTCGTGAAGGTCTACGCGAACTCGCACTACGTTACCCCGCGGCCGACGCTGTTGCAGGCGATTGCCGGCATCAAGCAGGAATTGCGCTGGCGCCTCGACCAGCTCACCCGCGCCGGGCGGTTTCTCGAGGCGCAGCGGCTGGAGCAGCGCACGCTGTTCGATCTTGAAATGATGGAGGCCACCGGAAGCTGCGCCGGGATCGAGAACTATTCGCGTTATCTGACCGGCCGCAAGCCGGGCGAGCCGCCGCCCACGCTGTTCGAATACGTTCCCGACAATGCGCTCGTGTTCGTCGACGAGAGCCACGTCACCATTCCGCAGCTCGGCGGCATGTATCGCGGGGACTTCCGCCGCAAGGCGACGCTCGCCGAATACGGCTTCCGCCTGCCCTCCTGCATGGACAACCGGCCGCTGCGCTTCGAGGAGTGGGACGCGATGCGGCCCCAGACCGTCTGCGTGTCGGCAACCCCCGGCGCGTGGGAGCTCAACGAATCCGGCGGCGTGTTCGTCGAGCAGGTGATCCGCCCGACCGGGCTGATCGATCCACCGGTGGACGTGCGGCCCGCACGCACGCAGGTGGACGACCTCGTCGGCGAGGTGCGGCAGGTGGCGGCCAAGGGCTATCGCGCGCTCGTCACCGTGCTCACCAAGCGCATGGCCGAGGACTTGACCGAATATCTGCATGAGCAGGGCATTCGCGTGCGCTACATGCATTCGGACATCGACACGCTCGAGCGCATCGAGATCATCCGCGACCTGCGCCTGGGCGCCTTCGACTGCCTGGTCGGCATCAATCTGCTGCGCGAGGGCCTCGACATTCCCGAATGTGCGCTGGTCGCGATCCTCGATGCCGACAAGGAGGGCTTTCTGCGCAGCGAGACCTCGCTGATCCAGACGATCGGCCGCGCGGCGCGCAACGTGGACGGCCGCGTGATCCTCTATGCCGACACGGTGACGGGCTCGATGCAGCGCGCGATCGAGGAGACGAACCGCCGGCGCGAGAAACAGCTCGCCTACAATGCCGCGCACGGCATCACGCCGGAGTCGGTGAAGCGGTCGATCGCCGACATCCTGGGCTCGGTCTACGAGCGCGACCACGTGCTGGTGGACGTCGGCGGCGGCGCCGGGGAATGGGGCGACGAGGCCGCGACGATCGGGCACAATTTCGAGGCGGTAATCGCCGACCTCGAGACGCGCATGCGGGAGGCCGCGGCCGACCTGAACTTCGAGGAAGCCGCGCGCCTGCGCGACGAGATCAAGCGCCTGCGCGCGACCGAGCTTGCGGTCATGGACGATCCGACGGCGCGCACCGCGCCGGCGGCGCAGACGCGCGGCGTGCGCGCTCCCTCTCCCCGCGGCGCGGCGTCACCCTCTCCCGTGAGGGGAGGTGGCCGCGCGGAGCGCGGTCGGGTGAGGGGGCAGGGGCCTCGCGACGGCGACGACGGCCCGCACAAACCCTCCCTCGACGAAATGGGCATTGCGCTCACCCACGAGGTCAAGCCGCACCGGCCGGGCAAGGCGCGCAAGCCTTCCCTCGATGAAATGGGCCCGGGCCCCGAGACGAAGCCCTATCGCCCGGCGGACGACGGCCCTGGGTCGGGCCCGCGCAGCAAGCTCGGCCGTCCCGGCATGCGCGGCGGCTGGAAGCGGCGGTAGATGTCGGCGCGGGGCGCGCGGCCGACATATCCGCCATGCTAGGGTAGCTCCTCAGAGCGACGAATCGGAAAAGGAGCCCGCAGCATGAGACCGGCCTCGGTTTCGGCGCCATTGCCTTACGGCCCGGCTTCCGCCGCGCTTCCGCGACCGGAAATCTCCGTCATCATCCCGATCTACAACGAAGAGGACAATGTCGAGCCCTTGTTCGCGGCGCTGCTGCCGGTGCTGCGCGGGCTCGGGCGCGACTTCGAGGTCATCGCGGTGAACGACGGCAGCCGCGACGCCACGCTCGCGCGCCTGCGCGCGGCGGCCGCCCGCATCCCGGAGCTGCGCGTCGTCGATTTCCGCCGCAACTACGGCCAGACCGCCGCCATGATGGCGGGGATCGACCACGCGGCCGGCGACGTCATCGTTTCGCTCGATGCCGACCTCCAGAACGATCCCCACGATATCCCGCTCCTGCTCGCCAAGCTCGATGAGGGCTACGACGTGGTCTCGGGCTGGCGCAAGGACCGGCAAGACTATGCCATCCGCCGCGTCCTCGTGAGCAAGATCGCCAATGCGGTGATCTCCCGCATCTCGGGCGTGCCGCTCAAGGACTACGGCTGCACGCTCAAGGCCTATCGCAGCGACGTGCTCAAAGGCGTGCGGCTCTACGGCGAGATGCACCGCTTCATCCCGATCTATGCAAGCTGGATGGGCGCGCGCACGACGGAAATGGCGGTGCGCCATCACCCGCGCCGCTTCGGCCAGTCGAAATACGGGCTTGCCCGCATCGTCAAGGTCATTCTCGATCTCATCGTCGTCAAGTTTCTCGACCGCTACTTCGTCAAGCCGATCTATGTCTTCGGCGGTTTCGGCCTGTTTGCGTTTCTGCTGTCGGGGCTCTCGGGGGCGGCGGCGCTCTATCTCAAACTGTTCGAGGGCATCTCGCTCATCCAGACGCCGCTGCCTTTGCTCGCGGCCATGACCTTCCTGGTCGGTTTCATGAGTATCCTCATGGGTCTGCTCGCCGAGATGCTGGTGCGCACCTATTTCGAGAGCCAGAATCGCGCCGCCTACAGCGTGCGCGAGCTCATCAATTTCCCGAGGCCGGAGTAATGTGCGGCATCGCGGGCTTCGCCGGGCCGGGCGATCGCGACACGCTTGCGGCGATGACGCGCGCGCTTGTCCACCGCGGGCCGGACGGCGAGGGCTTCTACCAGGACCCGGAGCGCGCGGTTTTCCTCGGCCACACGCGGCTTGCGATCGTCGACCTTGCCGGCGGCGCCCAGCCGATGGCGAACGAGGACGAAAGCGTCTACGTCGTCTTCAACGGCGAAATCTACAACCACATGGAGCTCCGGCGTGCGCTGATCGCGCGCGGCCACCGCTTCCGCAGCGACCATTCGGACACGGAAGTGCTCGTCCACGGTTATGAGGAATGGGGTGCCGATCTGCCGGTCCGCCTCAACGGCATGTTCGCCTTCGCGATCTACGACCGCACGCGCGGCCGCCTTTTTCTCGCCCGCGACCGCTTCGGCGAAAAGCCGCTGTCTTACACGGCCAGGCCCGGCTTCTTCGCCTTCGCGAGCGAGACGCGCGCGATCCTTGCGCATCCGCGCGCGAGCCGCTCGTTCGATTCCCGCGCGCTGCAGAAATACTTCGCGCACGGCTTTCTGCCCGCCCCGCACAGCGCCTTCGAGCATTGCCGCAGGCTGCCGGGCGGCTGCCATCTGACCTACGACATCGCCAGCGGCGCAACCGCAGTCGGCCGTTATTGGCGCTTTTCGCTCCGCCCCGATGAGAGCCTCACGCAGGCCGACGACGACCGCCTTGCGGAGGAGCTGCGCGCGCTCCTGATCGAGGCGGTGCGGCGGCGGCTGATGAGCGACGTGCCGCTCGGCCTCTTCCTCAGCGGCGGCATCGACAGCAGCGCGGTGCTCGCCGCCGCGACCGCGCTGCTCGGCCGCGACGCGGTGGAGACCTTCACGGTGGGCTTCACCGAGCCGAGTTTCGACGAATCGGCCCAGGCGCGGGAGGTTGCGGCAGCCCTCGGCGCGCGCCACCACGCGCAGCGGCTCGATCTCGACGGCGCCCGCGATCTCATTCCGGAGGTGCTGGCGCGCATGGACGAACCCCTCGGCGACGCCTCGCTCCTGCCGACCTCCCTGCTCAGCGCCTTCACGCGCCGTTCCGTGACGGTGGCGCTCTCCGGAGACGGCGGCGACGAACTGTTCGCCGGCTACGATCCCTTCAAGGCGCTCGCGCCCGCGCAAGTCTATCACAGGCTGGTGCCTGCGCCCTTGCACCGGACGATGCGGAGTCTCGCAGGGCTGTTGCCGATCTCGAGCGCGAATATGAGCCTCGATTTCAAGCTGCGGCGCGCGTTGCAGGGGCTGAGCTACCCGCCGGCGCTGTGGAACGCGGTGTGGCTTGCGCCGCTCGAACCCGCCGAGCTTGCCGACGTGTTCACGCGCCCGTTGCCGGCCGAGGAGCTTTACGAGGAGGTGCTCGCCGTGTGGGAGACGGGCGCGGGCAAGGACCTCGTCGATCGCACGCTTGAATTCTACACCAACTTCTATCTGCAGGACGGAATCCTCATGAAGGTCGACCGCGCCGCGATGATGCATTCGCTGGAAACGCGTGCGATCTTTCTCGACAACGATCTCGTCGCCTTCTGCGAACGGCTGCCGCACCGATTCAAGATCCGCCGCGGCGCCCGCAAATATCTTCTGCGGCGCGCGCTGCGCGGGCTTCTCCCGGAGGCGGTGTTGCAGCGGCCGAAGAAGGGCTTCGGCATTCCGCTGGCCAAGTGGCTGCGTTCCGTGCCGGCCTCGCCGCCGCTTGCGCCGGTTTCCGGCGTGCGCATGGAGGCCGTCGCCGCGCGCTGGCAGGCGCACCGCGCCGGCCGCGCCGACCACCGGCTTTTCCTGTGGAGCTGGCTTGCCTTGCAAGGGCTGGCGGGGCCGGAAGCGCAGGCGGCCGCCGCGCCGCAGCCTGCCGCCCTCGCGGCCGCGGGATAGGCGCCGCGCGGCATGCCGATTTCGGAGAGGGGCTTGGCCGAGGCTTTGGGCAACGCGGCGGGCTAAGATATATCGGGGTGACATGATCAAGGTTGCAGCAGGGTTCGCCGTCATCGTCGGCTGCACGGTCGGCGCCAATCTCCTGATGAAGATCGGGGCGAACGCGAGCGCGGCCGACCGCGCCGCGACGCTGCCGGTCCATTGGCAGTCCGTGGCTGGGCTGATGTTGTTCGGCGTGGGCGGTCTCACTTATGCGTGGGTGCTGCAGTTCGTGCCGCTGCACGTGGCGCAAGGCATTGCCGCGGCACAGTATATGCTCGTGGTGCTCGCCGCGTTCGTGCTGCTGGCGGAACCCATCTCGCCCGCGCGATGGGTTGGCGTGGTCCTGATCTTCGCCGGCATTCTGCTGGTCAGCGGTGCCGCGGACGGCCTTTCGGACCGCGGCTGAGCGGCGAAGTCGGCGCTCGTCGCGGGCAACGAACGGTGCTTGACCGTCTCTCTTCCCCGCCCCTATGAAAGGGTTTACCGGCGCCATCATCGGCGGAGCAGGAGGACGATCCGTTGGACCAGGCCGCCTTCGCTGTTGAGGCCGCTGTCGAAGAAGAACACTGGTGGTTCCGCGGCCGCAGGATGCTCTTTGCGTCCGAGATCCGCCTCCTCGGTATCGCGCCCTCGGCCCGTGTCCTCGATGTCGGCACCGGCACCGGCGCGAATCTGCGCATGCTGCGCGACAACGGGTTTCGCAACGTGACCGGCACCGATGCCAGTCCGGAGGCGGTGAAATACTGCGCGGCCAAGGGGCTGGGCGAGGTGCAGCTGGGCGATATCGTTTCCTTGCCGTTTGCCGGCGGGCATTTCGATCTCGTGCTCGCCACCGATGTGATCGAGCATGTGGACGACGACCGGGGCGCGCTCGCCGAGCTCTACCGGGTGCTGGCCCCCGGCGGCCATCTGCTCTTGACGGTGCCGGCCTTCCCGAGCCTGTGGGGCTTGCAGGACGAGGTCGCCCATCACAAGCGTCGCTATCGTATGCAGGGGCTACGCGAGCTGGTTCATTCGAATGGATTTGCGATCCTAAAAAGCTTCCATTTCAACTATTTGCTTTTCGGACCGATCTGGATCGCGCGTCAGGTGTTGCGTGTTCTGAAACCGCGTCTGGCGAGCGAAAATGATGTCAACTCGCCCGGGATCAATAAGGTCCTGACGGCACTCTTCCAATTCGACGTCAAATGGGCGCCCAGGTTACAAATGCCTTTTGGTGTTTCCATTTTGATCCTCGCGCGCAAGCCCGCATAGCGCCAAACGCCCCGCGACATGCAACATTCGTCCCAATTGCTCGTAGAGCTTTTGCGCTGTCCGATCTCAGGAGAACCCCTGCGGTGGCGCGACAGCCAACTCGTGTCGGCTTCCGGTCACCACGAATATCCATTGTCGGCCGATGGAATTCCGTTATTCGCTAAAGATTTTCGTTCCGAGGACGCCGGCACGCAGGAGCAGCATTACGATCGTGTCGCTCAGGCCTATGTCGAAAATCTGGACTATCCTCACACCCAAGAATACATGGCGTTTCTCGACGAGGCCTTGCTTCGCGTCGTCGATCCGAAAGGGCTCGATACGATTGCCGAAGTCTGCTGCGGCCATGGCGAGGCCTTCAAATTGCTCCGCGGGCGCTTCCGGCGCGGCGTCGGGGTCGATATTTCCGAAACGATGCTCAAAGCCGCGGTCAAGCTGCACGATGCACCGCACCTCACATTCGTTCAGGGCGATGCGACGCGGTTGCCGCTCGCCGACGGCGTCTTCGACAGCGTGTTCATGCTCGGCGGCGTGCATCACGTGAACGCGCGCCGCGCGCTCTTCGGCGAAATCCACCGCATCCTGAAGCCCGGCGGCCGGTTCTATTTCCGCGAGCCGGTGAGCGACTTCTTTCTCTGGCGCCTTATCCGCGCGCTGATCTACCGGATGTCGCCGGCACTCGACCACCGCACCGAGCGGCCGTTGCAACGCCGCGACACCGAGCCGCTGCTCGCCGAGGCGGGCCTCGCCTGCGAGCACTGGTCGACCGAAGGCTTTCTCGGCTTCTGCCTGTTCATGAACAGCGACGTGCTCGTCTTCAACCGCGCCTTCCGCCATGTTCCGGGCATCCGCACCATCACCCGTGCCGCCACCCGCTTCGACCGGTGGGTGACGCGCCTGCCGGCGCTTTCCCATGCGGGCCTGCAGGTGATCGGCTGCGCGGTGAAGCGGGCCTAGCCGTCGCGGCGCGTGGAGACCGCGGCAGTTCGCGCCCCCCCGGCGGCGCCTGCGGCGCCTTACAACCGCCACGCGGCCTGGTAAGATCGCCGCGCGGTGAGGGCGCGTTGCCGCGGACGGCTCGCTCCGGCAGCCCCTTGGCCCTCTGTCACGCGAAGGCGCTCGGGATTTTTCCGCCGGCGGCAAGCCGGCGCCGCGGCAACGCCCCCTCACCGGCGCGGGAAGGCTGCGCGTCAGTCACAGACCCGCACGGGCCGGATGAAAACGCGGCCCCAGGGATCGATGACCTCGTGCCGCTCTGTCCAGCAGCGGCCATAGGCATAGTAGCCGCCGTAATACGGAGCGCCCGCAAGCGCGGCCCCCGCAACGAGCCCGCCGAGGAGGCCCGCCGCAACGCCAACGCCCACGCCGCCGTGGTGGTGATGGAAGTGACGGCCGCGCCAGTGCGCCTGCGCGTCCGCGGTCGAGACCGCGATCGAACCCGCCACCGTCAGCGCGGCAAGCGCGCCGATGCCGAGCCTGCGCAGCCGGGACGAAATGCGAGACATGGTGGGTCTCCTTGTCGAAGTCTTCGCTGCCTTCGAGTCTAGGCCGTGCGCGGCACGTTTCCAGTTAAATTTCAGTTAGTTAGGTGAACGCTTGTTCAGATGCGCGGCGCGCTATGCTGGCGCGGCGGGCGCCCCTCACCCCGACCCTCTCCCCGCAAGCGGGGAGGGCGAGACGAAGCCGGGCCGTCACCTCTCCCCCTGCGCCGAGGGATCGGCCCGGACTTGGGCCTTACGCTTTGCGCTTCGGCTTCGGCGGGTCGAGCAGCGGCGAGGTCACGTCCGCGAAGGTGAGGGCGTCGAGCGCCGTCACGACGTCGACCACGGTCGGCCCGCGGGTTGCGACCGCCTCGCGGATGGCGGGCCCGAGCGCCTCCGGCTCCGTCACGCGGATGCCGTGGCAGCCCATCGCGCGGGCGATGGCCGCATGGTCGAAATCGTTGAACTCCGCCGCGAAGGCGCCGCGGCCGTGCAGCACCCAGCCGAGCGCGCGGTTGTTGAAGACGACGGTGACGATCGGAATGTCCTGCTCGATCGCCGTCATGAGTCCGTTCATCGTCATCGCGAAGCCGCCGTCGCCGGCGATCGCAACCGCCGTGCGGTCCGGATGGACGAGCTTCGCGGCGAGCGCGGCGGGAATCGCGAAGCCCATCGGACCGGCGCCGGCGGCCTGCAGGAAACCGCCTGCCGCCCGGGTCTGGTAGAGGTTGGTCATGAGGATGCGGTTTTCGCCGGCGTCGCAGGCGACGATGGCGTCCTCCGGCAGGTTCCGCATCAATTCGCCGATCACCCGCTGCGGGTGGATCGGC
>DASTKH010000046.1:0-107887 GCA_035716025.1 Xanthobacteraceae bacterium | reverse complement strand
CGAACATGGACGAGAAGCTGATCGAAGACTCGTATGACAACTGCGGCTGGCAGTACAACACCGTGCCGCAGGTCTGGGTCGAGACGACCATCAAGTGGATGACGGAAGACAAGCTGATTCAGAAGCCCGTCGCCTACAAGGACGTGGTCGACATGTCGATGGCGGAAAGCTATCCCGGCTATCCCGGCTGGGAAAAGCTCAAGAAGTGAGAGGATTTCCGGCGATGATGCGCATCAAGGATCTCCAGAAGCGCTATGTCACGAACGACGCGGAGATCCTTGCTCTCTCCGACATCAACCTCGACATCCGCGACGGGGAATTCGTCACGCTGCTCGGCCCCTCGGGGTGCGGCAAGTCGACGCTGCTGCGGATCATCGCCGGGCTCTTGCCTGCGAGCCAGGGCGAGGTCGCGATCAACGGTGCGCGCGTGACCGGGCCGGGCCCGGAACGCGCCATGGTGTTCCAGGACTACGCCCTGTTTCCATGGATGACGGTGGAGGCGAATGTCGAATTCGGACTCGAGGCGCGCGACGTTCCGCCCGCCGAGCGGCACAAGATTTCGCGGGACCTCCTGCGCGTCGTCGGTCTCGGCGATTTCGCCAAGAAGTTTCCCCACCACCTTTCCGGCGGCATGAAGCAGCGCGTGTCGATCGCGCGCGCTCTCGCCGTCGATCCGCAGATCCTGCTGATGGACGAGCCGTTCGGCGCGCTCGATGCGCAAACCCGCTCGGTGCTGCAGGAGGAGTTGCTGCGCATCTGGCGCCTCTACAGCAAGACCGTCGTGTTCGTGACGCATTCGATTGAAGAGGCGATCTATCTCTCCGACCGGATCGTGGTGATGACGGCGCGGCCGGGTCGCATCAAGACGATCATATCGGTGGAGGATGAGCGGCCGCGCGACATGACGGCCCCGGCCATGGCGGAGATGCAGCGGCGGGTGCGCACGGTGCTGAGCGAAGAGATCAACCGCGCCGCGGAACTTGAACAAGCCGATCTCGTGTCGGCGGGATGAGACCGATGAGCAATGTCTTGAGCTCCGAGGCAAGAGAAGCCGCGTCCACGCCGCGTTTGCGCTGGCCCCTCGGATTGCGCCTGCGGCGCGATACCCTTCTCGGCGCCGGCACCATCGTGGTGCTGCTGCTGATCTGGCAGGCCGTGTATTCGCTCGAGCTGATGCCGAGCTGGGCCTTCCCCTCGCCCATTGCCGTGGTGATGGCCTTCTACGAGTTGACGATGAGCGGCGAACTGCTCGTCAATGCCGGCTACAGCATGTTGCGACAGTTCACCGGCGTGGTGCTGGCCGCCGCCTTCGGCATTCCCGTCGGCCTTGCGCTCGGCGCCTCGCCGGTCGTGCGGGCGGCGTTCCTGCCGCTCTGCCGCCTGATCTATCCGATCCCCGGCATCGCCTGGATTCCGCTCGCCATTCTGTGGTTCGGCATCGGCTTCAATTCGACGGTGTTCGTCATCTTCTTCACCGGAATATGGCCGATCATCTTCAACACGATGGCCGGCGTGGAGACCCTGTCGGGGCAATACACCGACGTGGCGCGCGTCTACCTCGCCTCACGCTCGCTCTACACGCGCCGCATCCTCATTCCGGGTTCGCTGCCCTTCATCATCACCGGCCTGCGGCTCACTTACGGAGTGGGTTGGCGCGTCATTGTCGGCGCGGAGATGATCTCCTCGATCGTCGGGCTCGGCTTTCTCATCGACAATGCCCGCTGGCAGCTCAGGCCCGACATCATGGTATGCGGCATGATCACGATCGCGATGATCGGCTGGGTGTCGGAAAACTGGTTCTTCGATTGGGTGGAGCGGCGCACGCTCAACCGCTGGGGCATGAAAGCCAATCCGGCCTGACGTGCCGCGCGGACGGGCGATGCCCGCCCGCGCCGGTGCGCACCCGCCATTCAACACGACGCAAAACGCAATCGGGACGCAAGACGCAACGAGCGAGGAAAGCCCATGGCGGAAGCTCTGGCGATCAACACCGTGAAAAAAGGCGAGCTGCCGCACTACGAGCCCTATGGCTGGCAGCACTGGCCGGACTTTCCGTGGCTCTCATACCAGTTCCGCCGCGCGCTCGGCGAGACGCAGGAGGGGGGCGGTTCCGTCTCCGAACTCCTCCTCGCCGCAAGCCGCATGAAGCCCGGCGACCTCGACAGCTGGCACGAGGAATTGCTCAAAGTCTCCGACAACAACATGCAACGCGGGGACGCGGAGGCCGCGAAGGGGCATTTCCGCACCGCCATGAACTGCTGGCTGCGCGCGGCCGACATGTATCGTTCCGCCGAGTTCTGGCTGACGCATGACGACCCGCGGCGCCTGCCGACCTTCGACAAGTGCGAGCAGGCGACCCACAAGTTCCTGGCCCATCTCGTCCCCAAGGGCGAAGTTGTTCTCGTGCCCTACGAAGGCAAGCACCTGTTCGCCTATTTCATTTCCGCGCCTTACCGGGCGCCGCAAAAGAAACCCGTGCTCATCGCCTTCGGCGGGCTCGATTCCTTCAAGGACGAATTGTGGTTCATGGTGGGGCGCGGGGCGCTCCAGCGCGGCATTTCCGTGCTGATGGTGGACGGGCCCGGCCAGGGCGGCACGCTGCGCCGCCTCGGCATCCCCACGCGCTATGATTACGAGGTCCCGGTCGGCGCCTGCATCGACTGGCTCGCAACGCGCCAGGACGTCGACATGAGCCGCATCGCCGTCTCCGGCTCGTCGCTCGGCGGCTACTACGCGGCGCGGGCCGGCGCCAAGGAGCCGCGCCTTGCGGCGGCGATCGCCCACGGCGCGCAATGGGACGTCGGCGCCCGCATGCGCGAGCGCGACGACGATCATATGCTCGCGCGGCACCTGCGCTGGGTGTTCGGCGGCAAGACCATGAAGGAGGTCTGGGAAATCTCCAAGCCGTTCAAGCTTGAAGGCGTGCTGGACAGCATGAAGTGCCCCTTCCTCATCTGCCACGGCGGGCACGACGTGCTGGGCGTACAGACGGCCGGCATTGTCTACGACTACGCCAAGAAGGTCGGGGTCGACGTGACCCTCCGGGTCGTCACCGAGGAGGAAACCGGCGCCGACCACTGCCAGCACGACAATCCGACGATCGGACAGGAGCTCATGCTCGATTGGCTGGCCGACCGTTTCGGCATCGACCAGCGGACGCTGCGTAACGACCAGCCGCTTTGAGCGTCGGCCGGTCGAGGCGGCCGCGCGTTTGCCCGAAGAAAAAAGGAGCCGCGGCCCGGGGCTGGCGCGGCTCCTCGCTTCGTCCACGGTGGGCTGTCCCCTCTTATTGCCGTGCAGCAGAAGCGCCCCAACATCGACGCGGGCGTTCCGCAACGCCTTGATCAAGATCAAGTGGAGAGCGGCGGCGGCCCGCGTGCGCCGGATGTTCCGGCGACCGGCCGGTTTCCTCGCGGAACGCGGGCGCGGGCTTCGCCGTTCCTTCTGCGTCGTGCCGGCCCGCGAGGTCGGGAAGGCCGCCGGAGGACGCCATGAGAGCAGGCGAGATCATGACCACAGGGGCTGCGACCGTCGGTCCCGATACATCGCTCGTCGAAGCCGCCCGGCTGATGATCGATCATCGCATCAGCGGGCTTCCGGTCGTGGACAACGGCGGCAAGCTGATCGGCATCGTGACGGAGCACGACCTCCTGCGACGCAAGGACGGAACTCGCCCGCGTTGGCTCGACCGGATCCTGGCGGAGAGCTCCGGCACGATCGACGGCCGGGAACTGCGGGAGAAACGCGTCGCGGAGGTCATGTCCAAGGACCCGATCGCCGTCACCGCCGAGACGCCGGTGAGAGAGGCCGCGGCGCTGATGCAGCGCCAAGGCGTCAAGCGGGTGCCCGTCGTCGAAGACGGGAAGGTCATCGGAATCATAAGCCGGGCGAACCTGGTTCTGGCGCTGCTGCGTGCCGCGGAAAGGGCATCGGTCTGACGGCGCCGTCCGTCAAGCCGAGGCCGCTGGCGGCGGCGAGACCGGACGCGGACCGCCCCCCGCCTGAATTTGCGCATAAAGACGCTCCACGTCGGCGCGCCGGCAGAGCTCGGTTCCCATCGTCATCACGGCGGCGGTGCCGGCCGCCGCTCCCAGCGTGAAGGCTTCGAGCGCGGATTTGCCGGTTGCGAGCGCCAGGGTCATCGCGCCGAGAAAGCTGTCGCCGGCTCCGACCGCGCTCTGCGTCTTTACGGGGATGCCATCGAGCCGCCACGCCCCTGCCGGCGTGGCGAGCAGGGCGCCGTCGCGCCCGAGCGTGAGCGCGACCATTTCCGCTGCGCCGTTGCGGACGAGTGCGGCCGCGGCCGCCTCCTGCTCCGCGGCGCCGGGCAGCCTGACACCCATCAGGTCTTCCAGTTCGCCGAGGCTGGGCTTGACCAGATGGACGCGGCGCTTGAGCGCCTCTTTCAACGCCGCGCCCGACGTGTCGAGGACGAGCTTTGCGCCCTTACGGGCCGCGGTTTCGCCGACGCGCGCATAAAAATCCGCCGGAACGCCGTTCGGAAGGCTGCCGCTCGCCAGCAGGTAGGCGCACGGGAGGCTTTCAAGGGCGTCCAGAGCGGCCTCCCATTCCGCAGGCTCGACCGCCGGCCCCTGGGGAACGAAACGGTATTCCAATCCCGTTGTTTGTTCGTGGACCGTGTAGCTGATGCGGGTGTGGCCGGCGATCGGAACTCGGCGGCTGCGCAGGCCGGCCGAGCGGATCAGGCCGTCGAGGATCGGTCCCGTGGATCCGCCAGACAGATAGATGGCAAGCGAATCCCCGCCGAGCTCACGAATTACGCGCGATGCATTGATGCCGCCGCCGCCCGGATCGTAGCGCTCGCCCCAGGTGCGGACTTTGCGAATGGGCGCCACCCGCTCGGCCTCCGCCGCGCCGTCGATCGTAGGGTTGAGCGTCAGCGTGACGATTCCTTCCACGATCCCGCTCCTTGCAATCAGGCTCCGGCGAGCGTCGCTGCCGGCCGCAACCGGAAACGTTCGAAGGCCTTGGCGAGTTCGCGGACCCACAGCACGGAGCTTGCGGCCGCCGCGCAAAGGAGCCAGTCCGAGAGGCTCAATGCGGTGGTGGAGAATGCGAGCTGGAGGAACGGCACGGTAACCACAGCGACGTGCAACAGCAGCGAGGCCATGACAGCGCCGAGAAGCCAGCGATTTTCGAAAAGGCGATCGAAGGCGCTGTGCGTCTCCGAGCGCGCATTGAAGACATTGTAGAGCTGGCCCATCGTCAAAGTCGTGAAGGCCATGGTCCGTGCGTAAGTGGTATCGCCCTTGCCCTCAATCAGCCCGCCCGGCAGGCAGCCGTCGAGAACGAGCAGCGTGCTCACGGCCATCGCGCCGCCCACCAGCAGGATTCCCGTCCAGAATCGCAGGGGAATCACGCTCTCGTCGCGCGGGCGCGGCGGCTGCTCCATCACGCGCGGGTCGGCGGGGTCGAGCCCCACGGCGAGCGCCGGCGCTCCGTCGGTCACGAGGTTGATCCAGAGGATCTGCGTCGCAAGGAGCGGAAGCACGAGCGTCCCCTCCCCCTGCCGGCTGAGGCCGATAACGTCCATCAGCACGATGCCGAAGAACATCGTCATGACCTCGCCGATGTTCGACGACAGGAGATAACGGAGAAACTTGCGGATATTGGCAAAGATGGTTCGACCTTCCTCCACGGCGGCCACGATGGTTGCGAAATTGTCGTCGGCCAGCACCATGTCGGCGGCCTCCTTCGAGACGTCGGTTCCGGTGAGACCCATGGCGATGCCGATATCCGCCTGCTTCAGGGCCGGGGCATCGTTGACGCCGTCGCCCGTTACGGCGACGATCGCGCCCTGCCGCTGCAAGGCCTGCACGATCCGCAGCTTGTGGACGGGGTCGACGCGGGCAAACACCGAAACCTCGCGCACCGCGCGCTCGAGCGCGGCATCGGACATTCGTTCGATCTCGACGCCCGTGAGTGCGCGGAGGTCCGCTGCGATGCCCACTTCGGCCGCGATCACGGCGGCGGTCTTGGGGTGATCGCCGGTGATCATGATGGGCCGGATGCCGGCGCCTTTGGCGCGCGCGACCGCCTTGCGCGCCTCCTCCCGCGGGGGATCGATCATCCCGATGAGGCCGAGGAAGACGAGGTCGCGCTCGAGAGCCGTGTCGAAGCTTTGTCGCTCTGCCTGCGCAACCGGGCGATAGGCCACGCCAAGCGTCCGCAGGGCCTGCCCGGCAAGCCGCTCGTTTTCAGCGAGAATCTCGGCACGCCGGGCGCCGGAGAGCGGCCTCGGCTCTCCGGCCACGAATTCGTGCGTGCAGCGCGCCAGCAGAACGTCCGGAGCTCCCTTGGTGAAGGCGAAAACGCGCGCGCCGTCCTGGGCATCGCGGTGAACGGTGCTCATGAGCTTGCGCTCTGACGAAAACGGCACCTCGCCGATTCGGCCGAAGCGCGCATCGAGTGCCGCGGGTTCCAGTCCGGCCTTGCGCGCCGCGACGACGAGCGCGCCTTCCGTCGGATCGCCCTGCACGCTCCAGCGTCCGTTTCGCGTCAGCACGATTGCGTTGCTCGCGCGCTCCGCAACCGAAAGGGCGCGCAGCAGTTCGCTCTTCAACGGCTCAACGACGGGCTGGCCGTCCTCGGTCGCGCAACCGCCCTCCGGCGCGTATCCCGTGCCCTCGAAGATGACCCGACCGCTGGCGGTCACAACCGCCCGCACCGTCATTTCGTTGCGGGTGAGCGTTCCCGTCTTGTCGGAGGCAATGACGTTCGCGGAGCCGAGCGTCTCCACGGCCGCGAGGCGGCGGATGATCGCGTTTCGCTTGGCCATACGCTGTACGCCGATCGCGAGCACCGCCGTGACGACGGCCGGCAGACCCTCCGGCACCGCCGCCACCGCCAGGGCCACCCCGAACACCAGCACGTCGAATAGCATCGGCAGGCTGCGGATCGTCTCAACAAGAAGGATCGTGACGGTTGTCACGGCGGCGATGGCGAGGACGACGAGCCCCAGGATTCTGCCCAGGCGGTCGAGCTCGTGCTGGAGCGGCGTGCGTTCATCGGAGGCGCTCCGCAACAGCCCGGCGATCCGCCCCGTTTCCGTTCGCATTCCGGTCGCGGTGACGACGGCGCGACCGCGCCCATAAGTCGCCGCGGTTCCGCTGAAGACCATGTTGGTGCGATCGGCGACCCCGACCTCTTGCACGATCGGTTGGGTCCCCTTTGTCACGGGCTCGCTTTCGCCGGTGAGTGCGGCCTCCGCGGTCTGCAGCGACGTCGAGTCGATCAGGCGCCCGTCGGCGGGAACCGTGTCGCCGGCCTCGATGAGGATGATGTCGCCGGGCACCAGCGTGGCGGCCGCCACCGTCTGGCGCCGTCCGTCGCGCAGCACAGACGCCTCCGCCGCCGAGAGTCGGCGCAGGGCGGCCATCGCGCGTTCCGCCCGCGATTGCTGCACGAAACCCATGACGGCGTTGAGCAGGACGATGGTGAAAATCGCGAGCGCATCGTACGGCAACGGCGTCGCGCGCTCATACAGCCAAAGGCCGAAGGAAACGAGCGCGGCGACGAGGAGGAGAATGACGAGAACGTCGCCGAACTGGGCCGCAAACCGGCGCCACGCCGGCGGCGCCGGTTCCGTTTCCAATGCGTTGCGGCCGTATCGGCGGAGCCGCTGCTCGGCCTCCTTCGTGCTCAGCCCCGTTTCGGCATCGGAGTCGAGCGCGCGCAACACCTCAGCGACGGTGGACCGATACGGCTCGACCCAGTCCGCCTTCGCCGCGCCATCATCGGACCGTCGCGGTGATGGGATGCGGTTTTCGCGTTTCATGGCTTTCATGCCGCCAGCGCCGGCGGCGGGGCGACGGCACTGGCCGTTGCCCTCCGCCCGCCATAGTTCGCGTGCTGCACCCGATACGGAACGCGCACACGAGACATTCCGTCCTTGCCCAAGCGGGCGCGGGGGCTCGGGTTCCATCGGACGCCCGTTGCGAGGCCCTGTCGAGTCCGCCGGAGCGGCCATTTGCGCCGCCCGACACGACGTCGGCCCTGTCTCGACCTCCGCGGCGATTCAGGGCAGAAGGTAACATCGCGACGCCCCCGTAGCGCTCGCGCCGATCAACCCCTAGAGGCGGCTTGATGAAGCAGGTTTTTGCCAAGGCTGGAAGCGTGCAAGTCAAAGAGGTGCCGGCGCCGCTGGTCGGTCCCAAGGACATTCTCGTGCAGGTTCGCCATTCTTGCATCAGCGTGGGCACCGAAATGGCCGGCGTCAAAATGTCCGGCCTGCCGCTCTACCGGCGCGCGCTCAAGCAGCCGCACCATGTCAAGCGCGCGCTGCAGGTGATGGCCGACCAGGGGATCGCGCGCACCTATGCGGTGATCAAGGGGCGGCTCGACGCCGGGGTGCCGGTCGGCTACTCGGCCGCGGGCGAAGTGATCGAGGTCGGCGAAGCGGTGGAAGGCTTCGCGCGCGGCGACCTCGTGGCCTGCGCGGGCGCCGGCATCGCCAATCACGCCGAGATCATCGATGTGCCGGTGAATCTGGCGGTGCCGGTGCCGGACGGGCTGGGGACCGAGGCGGCCTGCACCGTCACGTTGGGCGCCATCGCCCTGCAGGGAGTCCGCCGGCTCGGCCCGACCCTCGGCGAGACCGTCGTCGTCATCGGCCTGGGGATTCTCGGCCAGATCACCGCCCAGTTGCTCAAGGCCGCGGGCTGCGTCGTCATCGGGACGGACATCGATCCGGCGCGCATCGCGATCGCACGCCAGAACGGAATGGATCACGGCATCGCTGCCGGCAACGGCGGGATTGCCGACCGCGTCGTTCAACTGTGCAACGGCTTCGGCGCGGACGGCGTCATCATCACGGCCGCGACGGCGAGCAACGAGGTGATCGCCGAGGCATTCCGCTCATGCCGCCGCAAGGGGCGAGTCGTTCTGGTCGGCGACGTCGGGCTCAACATCAACCGCAACGACATGTACGCGAAGGAGCTGGATTTCCTGATCTCGACCTCCTACGGGCCGGGCCGCTACGACCCCGTCTACGAGGAGGACGGTCACGATTATCCCCTGCCCTATGTGCGCTGGACGGAAAACCGCAACATGCAGGAGTATCTGCGGCTGCTGGCCTCCGGCGCCGTGACGCTTGCCAACATGCCGTCGCAGGCCTATCCGATCGACGAGGCAGGCCTCGCCTACGAGCGGCTGAAGGGGCCGGACAAGCCGCTGCTCGTCATCCTCAAATACCCGCAGCGGGAGGAGGCGCGGAAAGCCCGCCTGGAGGTTCGCCCGCTGGCAGCGCAAGGCGGCCGGATTCGCCTGGGCCTTGCCGGGGCCGGAGGTTTCGCGCTGGCCGTTCATCTGCCGAACCTGCAGAAGCTGCGCGACCGGTTCGAACTCGCCGCCGTCATGAGCCGCACCGGCGCCAATGCGGTGATGGCCGCGGACCGGTTCGGCGCGGCCCGGGCAACCACCGATTTCGAGGAGTTGATCGGTGATCCGGACCTCGACCTGATCCTGATCGCGACTCGCCACGACCAGCACGCGGAGCTGGCCCTGCGCGCGCTGCGCGCGGGCAAGCACGTCTTTGTCGAAAAGCCGCTCGCCGTCAGCGCCGAGCAGCTCGACGCGATCGAGCAATTTTTTGCCGAAGGTTCCGCGACGCCGCTGCTGATGACGGGATTCAACCGGCGCTTTTCGCCGGCCGTCCAGGCCATTCGGGCGCGGTTGGCCGCCCGAACCGCGCCGATGATCGTGAACTATCGCATGAATGCGGGCTTCATCCCCAGGGATCACTGGGTGCATGGCCCACAAGGGGGCGGGCGCAACATCGGCGAGGCCTGCCACATCTACGATCTGTTCAATGCGCTGACCGGCAGCGTATACGAGAAGGTGGAAGCAACCGCCATCGTGCCGCCCACGCAACATTGGCTGCGCAACGACAATTTCGTGGCCACCGTGCGCTATGCCGACGGATCGGTCTGCTCGCTGACCTATACCGCGCTTGGCGACAAGTCCTATCCGAAGGAGCTTTGCGAAATCTACGTCGATGGGCGGGTGATCGTGCTCAACGATTTCAAGTCGGTGTCGATCTCGAATCGGCGCCGGCCGCTCTGGTCATCCTGGACGTCGCAGAAAGGCCAGTTCGAGGAATTGACGGCGCTCGCCGATGCCCTCAAACACGGCGGGACATGGCCGATCAGCCTCGAAGAGCAGATCAACGCAACGCGCATCGCGTTGGAGGTCGAACGGCAGCTTGGGTGTTGATTCCGGCCCTGCAACAAGACTGGAAACCTACGAAATGTGCGGCATCGTCGGAATCGTCTCGCTCAACGGTCACGGACAGGTGAATTCCAACGTGCTCGCGCGCATGCGCGATACGATGGTCCACCGCGGCCCCGACGGGGCCGACTGCTGGATTTCCGACGACCGCAAGATCGGTTTCGGTCACCGGCGCCTCTCCATCATCGACCTCAATCCGCTCGCCGCACAGCCCATGCCCAACGAGGACGGGCAGGTGATCATCACCTTCAACGGCGAGATCTATAATCACACGAAGCTCCGGCCGCCGCTGGTGGCCGCGGGCCACCGGTTCCGAACCGACCACTCTGACACCGAAGTGCTGGTGCACGGTTACGAGGAGTGGGGGCTCGACGGACTTCTGCAGCGTATCGAGGGCGACTATGCGTTCGCGATCTGGGACGCGCGGCGCCGCTTGCTTTCACTCGCGCGTGACCGCATCGGCGTCAAGCCGCTGTATTTCTCCTTCACGAACGGCCAATTTCTCTTCGCTTCGGAGATGAAAGGCATCGTCGCGCACCCCGACTTCGTGCCCGACATCGACCCCCACGCGCTCTATCACTACTTGTCGTTTCTGACGACGCCGGCACCCCTCACCATGATGCGCGGCGTCTATAAGTTGCCGGCGGGTTGTGCTCTCACGGTCGGCGAGCGTGGCGACGTGGCCATGCGGCGCTACTGGGACGCCGTTCCGGGCCGCGGCATTGACCCGGCGGAGACGGCGAACCTCTCCGAAAGCGCGCGCGAGGAATTCTATATCCGCGGCATTCGCGAGCGGCTGCGCGCCGGCGTCGAGAAGCGGATGATGTCCGACGTGCCGCTCGGCGTTTTTCTCTCCGGCGGAATCGACTCCTCAACCAACGTCGCGCTGATGAGCGAGTTTTCACCGCACCCGGTGGAAACGTTTACGGTCGGCTTCGGCGACCACCAATATCTCAACGAGTTCGAGCACGCGCACACGATCGCCAAGCGCTTCAAGACCAATCACCACGAGATCGTCATCCAGAAGAGGGACATGGTCGATTATCTGGAGAAGATGATCTACCACCAGGACGAACCGATCGCCGATTGGGTGTGCATCCCGCTCTATTTCGTTTCCAAACTCGCGCACGACAGCGGGATGAAGGTAATTCAGGTCGGCGAAGGGTCCGACGAGCAGTTCTGCGGCTATGCGAGCTATATGGGCTACCTGAAGCTCTACCATCAGTATTGGACACCCTTCCGGAAGTTCCTGCCGAAGCCTGTCCAGCGCCTGATCGCCGGCGCCGCCAAGCTCGTCTCGCACGCACATCCGCGCCTTCCGGTCTATGCCGACATCGTGGACCGCGCGGCGCGCGGCCGCGAGCATTTCTGGTCCGGCGCAATGGCATTTCATGAGAGCATCAAGGATCGCCTGGTCGACCGCGCCGCGCTCGGTGCACCCGCCGATCACGCGCTCGCCCTTCAGTCCGGCATTCTGGACCCGAGCTATCTCGAGCCCGATACCTTCAACGTGATGCAGAGCTATTTCGGGCCGCTCGATGCGAACCATCCCGGACAAGATGCGCTCACGCGCATGATCTACAGTGAGTTCCGCTTGCGCCTTCCTGAGCTTCTGCTCATGCGCGTCGACAAGATCGGCATGTCCGTGTCGCTCGAGGCGCGAGTACCG
Source organism: Xanthobacteraceae bacterium (assembly GCA_035716025.1). Taxonomy (GTDB): domain Bacteria; phylum Pseudomonadota; class Alphaproteobacteria; order Rhizobiales; family Xanthobacteraceae; genus JADGHE01. The sequence goes on along the minus strand of DASTKH010000046.1, from coordinate 95,970 downwards.
TTCCTTGACCACCATCTCGTCGAATTCACCATGGACATTCCGGAGCGGTGGAAGACGAAAGGCGGAGAAGCGAAATACCTGCTGAAGAAGGCGGTGGAAGACCTGCTTCCGCACGAAATCATCTACCGCAAGAAGATGGGTTTCGCGGCTCCAATGGGCGACTGGCTGCGCAGCGATTTCGGCCGCGCCGTCCACGCATCCATGCGCGCCTCCGGGCTGATGCGACGCGGATTCTTCGACCGCGGCTATGTCGACAAGCTGTTCGCTTGGCACATGAGCGGCCGCGCCGACTGCAGCCTGTTCATCTGGAGCCTCTACAACACGACGGCCTGGTACGATTTCTGGGTCGATCGCAAACAGGTGGGTGCTTACTGAACGCGGCCATGTCGGTGATGTCCGCCGTTGCGCGCGCGCGGCGCCTGGTCCGCAAGCGCCCCGCCTATGTCGTCGAACGCGTTCGGCGCGAGGCGGCCTGCGAGTTCGATCGCTGGCTCGCGCCGCAGCGGGCCCGCCGACTTGACCACAGGAGGCTGCTGGCGCTGGCGAAAGCCCAGAGCATCGACGCCTTGTGGACGCGGCTCGCCGATCGCGCCTACCCGGCGGTCACACGCCCGATGCGCGCCGAGGCCGTGGACGCCGTCGAGCCGGGCGAGAGCGCCCGCATTTTCGCGGCGGCGGACCGCGCTGTGAGCCGGACGGTCGATCTCCTCGGCAGCGGCCCGGTCGCGCTTGGAACCCCGGCCGACTGGTCGCGGGACTACAAGACCGGCATGGGATGGCCTCGCGCCTTCGCGCGAGCGATCGACTACGTCAATCGCGGGCGACCGAGCGACGTCAAGGTGCCGTGGGAAATCTCGCGTCTGCAATGGCTGATCCCCGCGGGCCAGGCCTATCTCCTGTCCGGCGACGAGCGCTATGCGGCGGCCGTGCGCGACGTGCTCGACGAGTGGATGGAAGCCAACCCGCTCGCCTACAGCGTGAACTGGTCGTGCACGATGGAGGCGGCGATGCGCCTCTTCACCTGGACGTGGTTGTTCCAAGTGTTCGCGCAGAGCCGCGCCTGGGCGGACGACGCCTTCCGCCATCGCTTCCTCGCCTGTCTCTACCTGCATGGGGACTTCACGCAGAGGCACATCGAGAAGGCGGACATCAACGGAAACCACTACACCGCCGATCTCGCCGGGTTGGTCTTTGCCGGACTTTTCTTCGGAGACGTCGGAAACGCTCCACGCTGGGCAGAGGAGGCCTGGAGCGCCCTTTGCGCCGAGATCGAGCGCCAAGTGTTGCCGGACGGCGTCGATTACGAAGCGTCTTGCGCCTATCATCGCCTGGTCGCCGAACTGTTTCTGTGGCCGGCTCTCTACCGCCTGGCGCTGGGGAAGGAGGTGCCGCCGGCCTATGCCGAGCGGCTGCGGCGCATGGCGCGCTTCACGGCCGCCTATTCGCGCAGCGACGGAAGCAGTCCGTTGTGGGGCGATGCCGACGACGCGCGCGTGCTGCCGTTCGGCGGCCAGCCGATCGGCGACCATCGGTATCTCGTAGGCATGGTTGCTCTGGCCTTCGCGGACCCGCGACTCGCCGGTGGGTTCAGCGGCGGCCGCGCGGAGTTGCTCTGGGCTTTCGGGCCGGAGCAGGCGCGTGCGCTGCCGGCCCTCGCCGCCGCGGCGCCGGCCTCGTGCGCGTTTCCGCACGGTGGCTGTTACGTCATGCGAGAGGGCGGCACGCACGTCTTCATCGATTGCGGTCCGGTGGGGCTTGCCGGGTGCGGCGGACACGGCCACAACGATGCGCTGTCGTTCGAGGCGTGGCTCGAAGGCGCGCCGCTGATCGTCGACTGCGGGTCGTATGTCTACACCGCGTCGTTCGAGGCGCGAAACCGCTTCCGCGCCACCGCGGCCCACAACACCCCGCAGGTCGACGGCGAAGAAATCAATCGGTTCGATCCCAACGATCTGTGGCGGCTCGCGGATGAGGCTCGCGCATCCTGTCTCGATTGGTCGACGACCGAAGATGAGGACATCTTCGTGGGCCATCATCGCGGTTACGAGCGCCTCGGTGTGCACGTCGAACGCACGCTACGGTTCGACAAGCGCCAGAGAACGTTGGACATCTTGGATCGTCTTGAAGGAACCGGCGAACATGAGATCGCGATCCCGTTGCATTTTGCGCCGGGCGTCGCCGTCACCGCAAAGGGCGGGCGGTGGCAGGCGCTCTCCGCGGGGCGCGGGTTCGACATTGCGGCGCAGACCGACGATCGCTGGACGGCTCGCCTCGAGCGATGCCTCGTGTCGCCCCGTTATGGAGTCGCCGTCGAGTCGAGCCGGCTCGTCTGGACCGCGAAGGGGCATCTGCCCGTCAAGCTCGCAATCCGAATTGCGGCGCAATCCGGAGGCGGTGGACCGTAGGCCCTCAGACAACGGCGCGCGGAACATCCGCTGCGACGTTCGGCAACGGGTTCCGGACATTTCGGAAAGACAGGCCTCATGCAGAACGAAAGCCTCGCTCGGACGCGCATGACTTCGGATCACGGCGAACCCCGCAACGTCGTGAGCTATTATGCGCTGACCGACGCATTTCAGAGCAAATTGCGGTCGCAATACACGACCTCCCTCAACTTCGTGTCGGTTGCGCGGCTGCGCAATCTGCCGACCCGCGACTTTCTGCGGTCGCTGCGTTCGCTCCGGAAGAGCCGCGTGACCGTCGCGATCGAGCACGAAAACGCACGGCCGTTCGCGGACCCGCTCGTTCTGCTCGCCGCGCTGAGCGGCAGCCGTCGCATCGATGTGCTATGGCCGGACGGCTCGGTGACTCCGGTCTCGCGCCTCGCGATGCTTTCGCACGTCTGGCGGGCATTTCGAGCACAGATCGCCGGCCGCCTCGCGATGCGGCAATCGGCGCGCGCGCTCCGCGGCCTCGAAGTCGGCAATGCCGCGCGGCGCGCCCTCGCCGTCCCGGAAGCGCAAGGCGGGGCCGTCCTCTATCTCGACGCGCACCTGTCCATGGGGCTCACGGCGGGCGGATCCATTGGGCACACGCGCGGCGTCATCGAGGCCCTGGTAGGCAATGGTTTCGAGGTCGATTACGCGTCCTGCAAGAAGATACCGAGCGAAAAGCCCGGCACACGCTGGCTTCCCGTCGAGCCCGTGGGGCTTTATGCGTTTCCGCAGGAACTCAATTACTACCTCTACAATCCGGTCTACGAGCGCGCCGTCCACCGCTTTCTCGAAACGCGGCCCTACACCTTCATCTATCAGCGCCTGTCGGTTCACAATTTCACGCCGGCCGTCTTGTCGAGGCGGGTGCCGATTCCCGTCGTCGTGGAATACAACGGATCGGAAGCCTGGGCCGCGGCAAACTGGAGCGGCAACCGGCGAAGCCGGCTGCAGGACATTGCAAATCAGGCGGAGAGGATTTCGCTGCGCAACGCCGACCTCGTCGTCACGGTGTCCGCCGTTCTCGGCGACGCGGTGGCGGCGGCCGGCGTGCCGAAGGAGCGGATCGTCGTCTACCCGAACTGCATCAGCCCGGAGCGGTTCGACCCGTCCCGCTATCCGGCGGAAGAACGCGCGGCGCTGCGCGCGCGGTGGGCAATCGACCGCGACGCGCGCGTCGCGACTTTCATCGGGACGTTCGGCGCCTGGCACGGGGCCGATTTTCTGGCGCGCGCGATCCGCAGCCTCGTCGACTCCGACGAGGCGTTCCTGACGCGAAACAAGCTCCACTTCCTGCTGATCGGCGACGGGGAGAGGATGCCGGAGGTCGTGGCCAATGTCGGCGGGGAGCCGTATCGCCGTTTCGCCACGCTCACCGGCCTCGTCCCGCAGGATCAGGCGCCGCTATACCTTGCGGCATCGGACATTTTTCTCTCCCCGCACGTGCCGAACCCGGACGGCAGCGCCTTTTTCGGCTCCCCGACCAAGTTGTTCGAATACATGGCCATGGAACGGCCGATCGTGGCGGCCGAACTCGATCAGATCGGCGACATTCTGCGGGGGGACGGTCCTACGCATGGAGCGCGAGGGAGAGCGCCGCTGGCGCAACTTTTCACGCCAGGCGACGAGGCGGGCTTCCTCGCGGCGCTCCGGCACGTCGTCGAGAATCCGGCCGAAGCGAAGGCCATGGCCGCGCGGGCGCGCGCCGAGGCCCTGAGCGAATACACATGGGATCGTCACGTCCAGACGATCCTGAGCCGCATGCGGGAGCTCGGCCTTCTGAAGCCGCCGCCGGCCTAGGAGTCCGGCGGGCGCGCGTGGCAAGCGGTGCGGGCGCCCGCACCGAAGACGGCTGCCGACTCACGTCGTCTCCCAGGCCTTCTCCGCCATGAGCTTCTGCGCTTGCGCCTCGGCGCGCCGGCGCGCCGGGCGGGCAAGCAGAGGCTCGGCATAAGCCTCGAACTCCGGCCGCTTCGGAAGGATGTTGAACTGCATGCCGAACCCGAGATGCGAGGCGACGTAGACATCCGCCGCCGTGAAGCGGTCCCCGGCGACGAAGCGGCGGCCTTTGAGCCAGCCTGCCAGGGTTTCCAAAGTTTGTTCGTACGAACCGTAGCCGAACCGGCCTTGCATGTCGGGCGCGGGCTCCCAGCCAACCGAATGATTGCTCATGGCCGGCTCAAGGCACGCGGCCGTGAAAAACAGCCAGCGATAATAGGCGCCGCGGTGCTCCGGCGCGGGCGCAAGCCCCGCTTCCGGAAAGGCCTCCGCGAGATAGGCGCAGATGGCGGCGGCCTCGGTCACGATCTCGTTGCCATGCCGGATCGCCGGGACCTTGCCCATCGGATTGATAGCCAGGTATTCCGGCGCCTTCATCGTGGTGCCGTATTGCAGCACCTTGATCGCATACGGGCAGCCGATCTCCTCCAGCATCCAATGCACGATGGCGCCGCGCGATTGCGGGTGGGTGTAGAAGACGAGATGCTCGCTCATGACGGGCTCCTTCGCGATGCGCGTGGGACCGACCGTATAGCGTCGCGCACTGTCAGCTTCTGTCAGCAGCGTGCGGCGCCAATCCCGCGCGAGCTGGCGGCGCGGTTTCGGAATGCGCGCAGATAGTAGGTCGGCCGAGACGATCCGGTCGGTCCGGAAATGGCGGAAGGACTGGCGCAATTCGCACCAGGCGACCAGCACCCGCGCGGTCTCGAAGAAGCCCAGCGCGACCGGCCACACCACGCGGGCGGTCCGCACACCCTTTTCATCAACGTAGGCGAGGGCGAGTTTTCTTTCTTCGTTCAGGGCCTGGCGCAGCAGCCCGAGGGCCACCCCCTGGGGGCGCGGCCAACCCGGACCGACAACCAGCGCATCGTTTTCGAGCCGCGCCTTCAAGTCCGGGGGTAGAACCGCACCGATCCGCGCCATGGCGTCCCGCGCCGCCTGCCCCATGGCGGCGTCGGTCCGCCGCGCCACCCATTTCAGACCGAGCGCCAGCGCCTCGATCTCCTGCGGGCTGAACATGAGCGGCGGCAGCAGGAAGCCGGGCTTGAGGACATATCCAACCCCCGGCTCGCCTTCGATCTCGGCGCCGAGGGCCTGCAGCGCCGCAATATCCCGATAGAGGGTGCGCAGCGAGACGCCCGCCTCGCGCGCCAAATGGCGTCCGCTCACCGGCCGACGGTGACGACGCAGCATCTGAAGCAGCTCGAAAAGGCGCGCGGCGCGGGACATGCGCCAATCTATCCCGGGATACTGCCACTTTGTGTCAGCATACAAGCAATGCCGCCCGAAATGCCACTCGCACGAGGGCGCGAGGCCACCCGGCGGGATCCGACCGCCGTCAGGCCGGACGCGGTGCCGGTTGGTCGGGCAACGCCGGCCCGGCGTGCGTACGCTCCGCCTCCAACCGTCCGTCGCGGAGCTGGAAGATGCGGTCGAAGCGATCGAAAATCTTCTCGTCGTGCGTCACCGCGATGATGGCGGCATCCTGTTCCACCGCCAGTCGGCGCAGGAGGTCCATGACGATGGCGGCGCGCTTGGAATCGAGAGCCGCGGTCGGTTCGTCCGCCAGGATGATGCGCGGCCTGTTCGCGAGCGCACGGGCAATGGCGACGCGCTGCGCCTCGCCGCCGGAAAGTTTCGAGGGCATCGCCGCCCTGCGGTGCCCGACCTCCAGATAATCCAGAAGCGCGATCGCGCGCCGCCGGGCCGTCGCGCCGTCCAGCCCCGCGAGGTGGAGCACGACGGCGACATTGTCGGTCGCATCGAGAAAGGGCAGCAGATTGTGGAACTGGAAGATGAAACCGATCTTCTCGAGGCGCAGGCGCCGCAGGTCCTGCCGCTGCCAGCGGCCGTCGCGCAACACGCGCTCCCCGTCGAGGTCCATCGCGCCCGCCGAGGGATCGAGGATGCAGCCGATGATGTTGAGGAGCGTCGTCTTGCCGGACCCTGACGGACCCAGCAGCGCCACCACCTCCCGCGGGCGCACCTCCAGCGAAATGTCGCGCAGCGCGTCGACCCGCGTTTCCCCTTCCCCGAAATGCTTCGACACGCGCTCGAGCCGGACAAGCGGGTGCGGGGCATCCGCAGCCATCTCAGCCTCCGAGCGCCGTCGCGGGATCAATTCTGAGCGCGGCCCGCACGCCGAGCGCGCTCGAGAGCACGCACACCGCAAGGACGATCGCGCCGAGCGCCAGCACGTTATCGGGCTCCAGCACCACGCGGCGGGGGAAGTAATCCTTGATGTTGAGAATCAGCGTCGCCCCGATGGCAAAACCGACGACACCAAGCCCGAGCGCCTGCTGCAGTATCATGCCGATGATGGTGCGGTCGGGCGCGCCGATCAGCTTCAGGGTGGCGATCGGCCTCAGCTTCTCCATGGTCATCGTGTAGATGATCAGCGCGATGATGACGGCGGACACGGTGAGGAGAAGCGTCGTGAAGAGCCCGATCTGCCGGCGTGCGCGATCGACCAGGGAGCGCGTCAGAATGCCCTCCTGCGCCTCCTGCGTGATGGCCGAGAGGTGTTTCCAGCGCCGCACCGTTTCGGCGACCGTATCGGGTGAGGCGTTGGGCTGCAGCCGCGCCACCACGGCGTTGACGGTCTCCCGGCTCGCGACGCCGCCCCCGCGCGCTGCCTGGACGCGCGCGGCCGGCGGAGCGAGATCGAATTGCAGCTTCTGCGCATCGGGCAACGTGATGTAGACCGCGGGATCACCGCCGGAATTGACCTGATGCCGCGTGAGGCCGACCACCGTAAAGACGTTCCGGCCGAACCGGATGCTGTCGCCGAGCGCAATGCCGGCCGCGCGGTCGGCGATCAGTTCGTCATGGCTGCGGGCAATCCCGCGGCCCTCGTCGATTTCAGGGGGCCCGCCCGGCCGGGTCGGCTCGAAGCCGATGACATAGAGGCGTAGCTTGTGGCCCCGATGCTGAGCCTCCACGGTCTGGTAGGTGACGCTGCCGGCCGCGGCGACGCCGGCAATTCGCGCGACGGATTCGCGCGTATCGCCCGGAATACGCGAGGCCTCCGCGAAAGGCCCGCGCGTGTTCGCCTCCACGACCCAAAGGTCGACGGCCGGCGCCCGGGCTATCGTCAGGGCGTCGGCCACGAGGCCTCGATAAATGCCGATCATCGCCAGGACGACGGCGAGAAGAAGACCCAGCCCGACGCAGGTCAGTATGAACCGGCCGACATTGTGGCGGATATCACGATAGGCGAGGTTCACGGGGGTGCATCCTCGACCGGGCGCGCCGCGCGGCCTTCGCGAAACCCGGCTTCGATCCGGGTTGCAACCCGCGCGCCTTCCGGCAGGCCTGCGACGATTTCGAGCCGCGCATCCTCGGTGCGGTGTCGGAACTTCACCAGACGGCGCGCGAGCCGCCCGTTCTCGACGGTCCAGACGCGCCCCTCGCGGCCGTCATAGCCGTGCACCGCCGCCTCCGGCACGAGTTGCGCCCTGTCGAGCTGCGCGACCGTGATCCAGAACTCCGCCTGCTCGCCGAGAAAGACGCGCGCGGGCGGGTTGTCGCCCTTGATGAACACGCGACGCTCCTCCGTCACGCGATCGCTTTCGAGGCCGATCCGCACCACGTGCCCGGTAAACGCCTCTTGCGGGCGCGAGCGCAGCCGGGCATCGACGCGCTGGCCCTCTTCGATGAACCCGGCTCGCGCCTCGTCCACATAGGCGAGGCCCCAATAAGTGCCGACCGCCATCAGGGTGAAGATCGGGTCCCCGGCCTTGATGACGCTGCCGGCCTCCTTGTGGCGCTCGATAACCAGCGCATCATAAGGAGCCAGAAGCGTCCTGTGGCGCAGCATGGTCTCCTCGAACTGCAGCTGGGCGCGCGCATCCACGAGCTGCGCCTTGGCGCTCTCGGCCTCGCTTTCCGCGACGGCGACGTCGGCCCGCGCCACGGCCTCGTCGCGGACCGCTTCCTCGGCCGCCTGCTGCGAGACGACGTCGCGCCCGACCAGCATCTGCTTGCGCCTGTTGGACTCCTGCCGTTGCGCAAAGACCGCCTGCGCCTTTTCGCGATTGGCGGCAGCCTTCTTGATGTTCACTTCGGCGATGAGCAGGGCCGCGCGAGCCTTGGCGACTTTCGCCTCCTGCTCACCCGTGTTGAGCCGGGCGAGAACCTGGCCCTTGGCGACTCGGTCGCCGTGATCGGCCTTGAGCTCGACAAGTGTCGCGCCGACCTCGAACCCGATCTTCGAGACGATCCTCGCTTCGACCGTGCCGAGCCCGAACACGCGGACCGGCACGTTCTCCTCGACCCGGGCCACGTGAACGGCGAGCGGACGAGCGCCGTACAGAAGGATGGCTGCGGCTGCGGCCGCGACGGCCAACGCCGCCGCAAGCGCATAACGCAGGCGAGGGGAAGACGAGACCAATGGCGCACCTGTTCTTTTATTTTAAATAGCAGGCGCGGAAGGCCGCCCGCATTGATTTTCCTCAATGCGGCCCGAGGAGCGCATAGGACAATATTCGTGATCTCCGGCGCGCCGCGCGCGGCGGCGCGGATCGTGCGTCTGCGCCGCACTTGTCTCCGCGAGTCCGCTGCCCGATGATTTGCACAGCAAGGGCAGCGCGTTGGGGGCCGCGCGGGGCGCGGGAACGTCATGGAACGGATCTGGCTCAAACATTATCCGCCGGGCGTGCCGGCCGAGATCGATCCGGACCTCTATCCGTCCGTCCCCTCCCTCCTCGGCGAAAGCTTTGCGAAATTTCGCGACCGCAATGCCCTTCTCTGCATGGGGAAGACGCTGACTTATGGCGAGCTCGACGCGCTCGCGCGCGCGTTTGCGGCCTGGTTGCAAGGAAAGGGTCTGCGGCCGGGTGCGCGCGTCGCCCTCATGATGCCGAACGTCCTGCAATATCCGGTGGCGATCGCGGCAGTGCTGCGCGCCGGCCTGACGGTCGTCAACGTCAACCCGCTCTATACCGCGCGCGAGCTCGAGCACCAGCTTGCCGACTCCGGGGCCGAGGCGATCGTCGTGCTCGAAAATTTCGCCGCCACCGTCGAGGCCGCCATTCCGCACACGAGCGTCAAGCATGTCGTCGTCACCGCGATGGGCGACCTTCTGGGCCTTGCGAAGGGCGCGCTGGTGAATTTCGTCGTCCGCCGCGTGAAGAAAATGGTGCCGGCCTATGGGCTCGCGGGCAGCACGCCATTCCGCGCCGCCCTCGCCGAGGGACGCAGGCTGCCGCTGCGCGAGCCGGAGATCGAGGCGTCCGACATCGCCTTCCTGCAGTACACGGGCGGGACGACCGGAATCGCCAAGGGCGCGATGCTGACGCATCGCAACATCGTTGCCAACACCCTGCAGAGCGACGCCTGGCTGCAGCCGGTGCTCGCCCGCGCGCCGAAGGTCGAGCAACTGCAGATCATGACGGCGCTGCCGCTCTATCACGTGTTCGCCCTCACCGCCTGTTTTCTCCTGGGAATGCGGATCGGCGGCCTCTGCCTGCTCGTCCCCAATCCGCGCGACATCCCCGGGCTCATCGCCGAGCTCAAGCGGCACAGGGTCAACTCGTTTCCGGCCGTGAACACGCTCTACAATGCCTTGCTCAATCACCCCGACTTCGCGCAGATCGACTGGAGCATGCTCAAATGCGCGGTCGGCGGCGGCATGGCGGTGCAGCAGACGGTGGCGGAACGCTGGCTCACGGCCACCGGCTGCCCGATCGTCGAAGGCTACGGACTTTCGGAAACCTCGCCGACGCTGACCTGCAACCGCGCCGACAGCACCAAATGGACAGGCACAATCGGTCTACCGCTTCCTTCCACCGAAATCTCCATCCGCGACGAGGAGGAGCGCGAAGTGCCGCTCGGCGAGCCGGGTGAGATCTGCGCCCGCGGTCCGCAGGTGATGGCGGGCTACTGGCAGCGCCCCGATGAGACGGCGCGCGCGATGACGCGGGACGGCTTCTTCCGCACGGGCGATATCGGCGTGATGAACGAACGAGGCGAGGTCACCATCGTGGACCGCAAGAAGGACATGATCGTGGTCTCCGGCTTCAAGGTGTTTCCGAACGAAGTGGAGAACGTCGTCGCCCTGCATCCCGGCGTGCTCGAATGCGCGGTGATCGGCGTGCCGGACCCGCATTCCGGCGAGGCGGTGAAACTGTTCGTCGTCAAGCGCGACCCGGCGCTCACGCGCGAGGAGCTCCTGGCGTTTGCGGCGGAACGGCTGACGGCTTACAAGGTGCCGCGCATCGTCGAGTTCCGTTCCGAGCTGCCGAAGAGCAATGTGGGAAAGATCCTGCGCCGCGCCTTGCGCGAGGAAACGACAAAGGCCGCAACCGTTGCCGCCTGAGGCGGCCGATCGGCCGTCGCGGGGCGCCTCTCGCGGACGCGGGCCTTCTTGCCATGCCCGTCCGGCCTGAGGATGTCCTCGCGTTCTGGCTCGCCGCCGGGCCGGACAAGTGGTTCGCCAAGGACACGGCGTTCGACGGCGAAGTCCGCGCGCGCTTTGCCGCCGCCCATGCCGCCGCGACGGCCGGTCGGCTCGAATCCTGGGCAGCGAACCGGGAGGGGGCGCTCGCTCTCGTGATCCTGCTCGACCAGTTCTCCCGCAATCTCCACCGCGGCAATGCGCAGGCCTTTGCGGCCGACGCGAAGGCGCGCGCCATCGCGGCGGCCGCGCTCGCCCGCGGCTTCGATGCGGCAACGCCGATGCCGCTGCGGCCGTTCTTCTATCTTCCCTTCATGCATTCGGAAGACCCGGCGGACCAGGCGCGCTCGCTTGCGCTCTACCGCGCGCTCGGTGACGCCGAGCTCTTGAAATATGCGGAAGAACACGCGGACATCATCCGCCGCTTCGGGCGTTTTCCGCACCGGAATGCCGTCCTCGGCCGCACGAGCACGGCGGAGGAACAGGCGTTCTTGGACGCGGGGGGCTTCGCCGGGTGACCGCGGCGCCGCATTTACCAAATTACCCCCGAGCTTCGACGAAACGCCCAAGGGATCGTTAAGCGCTCCGCGCCAAGATCGCCCGCCGGGGCGCGTCGCCCCGGGAATGCGGCGGATTTTTCGGACAACGGCGAGGAGAGCGGCGTGGCGCTGGCGGATTCCGGAGATCGGCGCGGCTTCGGTCGAATCCGCGTTGGCGATCTCGTCTCGCGCCTGCGCCTCTGGCTGTGCGACCGCAGCCACGGGGCGCTTGCGCAGCGCGTCGCCGGCACGGCCTTCGTCATCCGCCTGGCGAGCGCGGCGCTCGTCTATGTCAGTCAGATCCTGTTCGCCCGCTGGATGGGCAGCGCCGAGTTCGGCGTCTATGTGTATGTCTGGACCTGGGTGCTGCTGATCGGCGGCGTATTCGAGCTCGGCCTTGCGGCCGGGGCGCAGCGATTCATTCCCGAGTATACCGGACGCCGGGAGTTCGACCGCCTGCGCGGTTTCCTGAGCGGCGGACGCTGGCTGGTCGCGACGGTGGCGACGTTCGGGGCCGTTTGTGCGGCGGGGATCGTGCTCGTCGCCGGTCCCTGGCTCGACGACCGCATTGAGCTGCCCTTCTATCTCGCCTGCCTGTGCCTGCCTTTCTATGCACTCACCAGCATGCAGGAGGGCATTGCCCGCTCCTACAACTGGTTCGGCATCGCGCTCGCCCCGCCCTATCTTTTACGGCCGCTGCTTCTCCTCGCCGCCATGACGGCGGCCTACGGGCTCGGCCTTCCCACCAACGCCCAGACCGCCATGCTGGCGGCGCTCGCCGCGCTGTGGGCAAGCACGATGATTCAGCTCGCGCTGCTTGAGCGGGGACTGCACGGGGCGGTCCCGAGCGGGCCGAAGCGCACCGAAGTGCGCCGCTGGCTGACGATCTCGATTCCGATGTTTCTCGTGGACGGCTTCTATCTCATGCTGACTTACACGGACGTGCTCGTGCTCAAGCATTTCCGGCCGCCGGGAGAACTTGCCGTCTATTACGCCGCGGGAAAGACGCTGTCGCTCGTCGCCTTCGTGAGCTTTGCGGTGTCCGCCGCGGTCGCCCATCGGTTTACGGAATACCATGTCAACGGCGACCGCGCCGAGCTCGAAGCCTTTCTCGCCCGCTCGGTGCGCTGGATCTTTTGGCCCTCGCTTGCCGCGATGGCGGCGATCCTCGCCCTCGGGCCGTATCTGCTGCGCCTGTTCGGCCCTGAATTCGCGGCCGGCTATCCGGTCATGTTCGTGCTCGCCCTGGGGCTGATGGCGCGGGCGGCGGTCGGCCCGGTCGATCGGCTGCTCAACATGCTCGATCAGCAGAAGGTGTGTGCCGCCATCTATGCGGCGGCCTTCGGCCTGAACCTCGCCCTGTGCCTTGCCTTGATTCCCGCCTTCGGCGGACTCGGCGCGGCGGCCGCGGTGTCCGCCGCGCTTGCCGCCGAATCCGCGATGCTGTTCCTGGCAAGCAAGCGGCGGCTCGGCCTGCACGTCTTCGTCTTTCGCCGTCCGCAGGGCGCGGCGCGGTGACGGTCATGCCGACGCCAAGCGAGGCTTTCGCAACGCGCTTCCGCGAAATCCGCGCAGCCGCCGACGCGCAAGCGGAAGCGGCGACGCAGCGTCTCCCCCCCGATCTCGCCGCACGCGTGCAATGGTGCGGGCTCTCCGGCCTGTCTTCCGTGCGTGAACCGTGGGCAGCGCTGGCGCGACGCGCCCTTTCCCCCAATGTGTTCTACGAGCCGGCCTTCGCGCTCGCCGCGGCGCCGGTGTTCGGACCCAATGCCGGCGCGATGCTGATCTGGGCCGACGCCGGCAAGCAGCGTCTCCTTGGGCTCTTTCCCGCCGAACTCGCGGATTGGCGCGGCGGATTTGCCTGGCCGATCACGCGCGCTTGGACGCACCCTTACGCCCCCTACGGCGTTCCGCTCGTCGACCGGAACGAAGCGAGCGCGACGATCGGCCTCTGGCTTGATGCGCTTTCGGCCCATCCGCATCTGCCGAAGCGCGTCCTGCTCCCCTTCGTGCCCACCGAAGGGCCGTTCGCGGCCGCGCTCGCACAAGCGCTCGCCGCGCGCGGGCTTGAGGCGGCGCGATTCGGTGCCCATCGCCGCGCCCTGCTCGCGCCGGCAAGCGACGCCGATCGCCCCGGCTATCTCGACCGCGCGCTCTCGGCCAAGAAGCGCAAGGAACTCGCGCGCCAGCGGCGCCGCCTTGCCGACGCAGGACCGCTTGCGACGACATTTGCCACCGCCCCGCAGGAGGTTGCGCAGGCGCTCGCCGATTTTATGACGCTCGAGCAGAGCGGCTGGAAGGGGCGCCGCGGCACCGCCGCAGCCCAGGAGGCGGCGGTCGCCGCGTTCATGCGTGACGCGGTAAAGGGCCTTGCGGCCACCGGCCAAGTGCAGATCGCGCGGCTTGCGGTCGGCGGCCGCGCGATCGCGGCGGGAATCCTCCTGCGCAGCGGCGCCGCCGGCTGGTTCTGGAAGATCGCCTATGACGAGCGCGCCGCCCGGGTTTCACCCGGCGTGCAGCTTGCCGTGGACCTTACGCGCGCGGCGCTGGCCGACAGAACGCTGGCGCAGGTCGATTCCTGCGCCACCGCGGGCCATCCCATGATCGAGCCGCTCTGGACCGAGCGGCTCGCCCTCGCCGATCAGCTCATCGTACTGCGTGGCGCCGCCACGCCTGTCCGCCTTGCCGAAACCCTGCGCCGCCGCACCCGCGAAACGGCCCGCGCGCTGGCTCGCCGGTTGCGCGTCTCCCATCGCGGAGCCGCCGCGTCCTAAGCCTGTTCCCTCAACTGCCGGCGGATGATCTTGCCGGTCGTCGTCATGGGCATGGCGTCGATGAAGGCGACCTCGCGCGGATATTCGTGCGCGGAGAGGCGCGTCTTCACGAACGCCTGAATATCCGCTGCGAGTTCCCGCGAGGCCTCGTGGCCCGGCTTCAGCACCACGAACGCCTTGACGATCTCGGTTCGCACCGGGTCGGGCTTGCCGACCGCCGCGGCAAGCGCCACCGCCGGATGACGGATCAGGCAATCCTCGATCTCCCCCGGCCCGATCCGATAACCCGAGGAGGTAATGACATCGTCGTCGCGGCCGGCGAAAAAGAAGTAACCGTCCTCATCGACCCTGCCCTGATCCCCCGTCAGCATCCAGTCGCCCAGGAATTTGGCCGCGGTGGCGTCGGGCCGCCGCCAATATTCGAGGAACATCACGGGATCGGGACGGCGCACCGCGATCTGGCCAAGTTCGCCGGGCTGCGCCGGCGACCCGTCCGGCCGCAGCACCGCAACCGAGTGGCCGGGCACGGGCTTGCCCATCGAGCCGGGGCGCGAAACGCCGATCGTCGCGCAGCACGACAGCACGAGATTGCACTCGGTCTGTCCGTAGAACTCGTTGATGGTGAGACCGAAGGCCTCTTGCCCCCAGTCGAGCGTCTCGATGCCCAACGACTCGCCGCCGGACCCGATCGTGCGCAGCGCCAAAGCAAATCGCCCCTTGGGACTCGCGGCCGAACGCATGATCCGCAGCGCCGTGGGCGGGATGAAACTGTTGCGAACGCCGAGCTTCGCCATCAACGCATAGGCTTCCTCGGGATCGAACTTCTCGAATTTGCGCGCGACGATCGGCACGCCGTGGTGCAGGCACGGCAGCAGACAGTCGAGCAGTCCGCCCGCCCAGGCCCAATCGGCCGGTGTCCAGAAGCGATCGCCCGGCTGAGGCAGGAAATCATGCGGCATTTCGGTGCCGGGGAGATGGCCGAGCGCGACGCGATGGCCGTGCAGCGCGCCTTTGGGAGGCCCGGTTGTTCCAGACGTATAGATCATCAGCGCCGGGTCGTCGGGGGCGGTGGCAACCGGCACGAAATCCGTCGCGGCGCGCGCGAGCGTCGTGTGGAAATCCTCGGCACCCTCGGCCGCACCGTCGACCGACAGCACAAGCAGCAGCTCCGGCAGTTCGTCGCGGAGGGCGGCGAGCTTTTCGGCGCCATGTCGGTTCGTAATGAGCGCGCGCGCGCCGGAGTTCTGCAGCCGATAGGCAAGCGCATCGGCCCCGAACAGGACGGCGAGCGGCAGCGCCACGCCGCCGAGCTTGTAGATTGCGGCATGCGCGGCCGCGACCTCGGGCATCTGCGGCAGCAACACGGCAATTCGATCGCCGCGCACCAGGCCATGCGCCTTCAGCACATTGGCGAGACGGTTCGATGTCTCGCGCAGCCAGCCGTAGCTGACCTCGTCCACCCGCCCGTCCGGGTGCTGATGAAGAATCGCGAGCCGGCGGGGATCGGCAGCGGCCCAGCGGTCACAGATGTCCACGCCGATATTGTAGAGGTCCGGAATGGACCACCGGAACTGCCGACAGAGTGCATCGTAGTCGCGGATGTGGGGGAGCATGAGCCTTGCCCGGCGTGCGCGTCACACCAAGGAGACATCACGAAGCGGCGTCCGGCAAGCGGCGGGACCGGCCTCGGCCGTCCGACTGTCTCCACGTCACTCCTTGAACCGCACGGTCGCCCCGCCCCCAGGAAGCTCCACGGTCACGAAGCCTGCGGGTGAAAGGCCGCGGCGCGCGCAGTCCCGCTGCTCGGCAATCTCGAATTTGAGCGGGCGCGTACAAAGGGTGACGGGTCCGCCCCATTGGAGGGCGCGGTCGCCGCGGCGGATAGTCCGACCGTCGTCGTCGACCGCCTCCGCGAAGCTGTATATCTGCCGCGGACGGCCCACGAGATCCGGCTTGAGGCAACGCCCCGGCGTCACGCGATACCAGCCCCGGGTGACGATCGCGCCGTTTTCTTCGGCCCCGAGCGCCGCCATCACCACATGGGCGGTGTCGTTGCACCAGGAGAACCCGCCGCGGGCCGCGCCACGCGCGGCCGCCAGCAGCGTGTCGAAGAAGGAGGGGGCGGCGGCGGCCTCGGGCCCCAGTTTGCGCTCTCTCAGGAATTGCGCGAGTGCGGCCTCGGTCTTGCGGCCTTCGAGACCATCCACTGGCTGGGCGTCGTATCCCAGGAGACTCAAGAGACGCTGCACCGCGGCGAGCCGCGCCTGGGCGGCGTCGTAACCCGCCCGCTCGCCGACGCTTGCCGTCAACAGACCGCCTTCCCCCTGCGACGGATTCACGGCCGTGAAGTCCGCCAGATACTGGCCACGCGAGGGACAGCGCTTCGCTCCGGCGATGATGAAGTCGCTTTCGGCGACGCACAGCCGCGCGTGCTGGGCGAGCGGCAGCGGCGGCTCGCGGTAGACCGCGTGCGGCCGGGCATGGAGATAGAGCCGGCCGGCCTCGAGGCTTCCCTGCAGGACGACCTTGCAGCCGCCCGGATCGACCCGGAACCATCCGCGGGTCGCCGTGGTGTCGCTGGTTTCCAGCCCGAGAGCGAGGTCCAGGACATAGCTCGTGCGGTTGCAGAGCTGCAGGTCGGCCCGCGCAGCGCCGACGCCTGCCGTCGCCATGGCCGCCGCGAGCAGGACCGTCCATCGTGCCGGGACCCGCATTGACGAGCCTCCCCCGCCGGTCGAATCAGAACCTGTCGCCCACCAAGCCATGCTTCGGCCGCCCCGTCGCCACAAGCCCGGCCCGGGCGCGATTCCTAACCCGGGCAATTCGTGCTACCGGCATCGCGGCCGCCCAGAAACCCGGAGTGTGATGAAACCATGGCCGACCCTGTGCGCCGCGTCTCCCGTGCCTTGCTGTCGGTGTCCGACAAAACCGGCCTGATCGCGTTTTGCCATGCGCTAGCCCGACACAATATCGAGCTCGTCTCCACCGGCGGCACCGCCCGCGCGATCGCGGAAGCCGGCCTCGCGGTGCGGGATGTGTCCGACCTCACGGGATTTCCCGAAATGATGGACGGCCGTGTCAAGACGCTGCACCCGCGGGTGCACGGTGGCATCCTCGCCGTGCGGGGCAACAGCGCCCATGCCGATGCGATGGTGCGCCATGGGATCCACCCGATCGATCTCGTGGTCGTGAACCTCTATCCGTTCGAGGAGACCCTCGCCCGCGGGGCAGCCGAGGACGAATGCGTCGAAAACATCGACATCGGCGGCCCGGCGCTGATCCGCGCGGCGGCCAAGAACCATGCCGACGTCGCGGTCGTGGTCGAGCCGGCGGATTATGACGCGGTGATCGCCGAGCTCGACCGGCACGGCGGGGCCACCACGCTGTCGCTGCGCAAGCGGCTCGCCGCCAAGGCCTTTGCCCGCACCGCCGCCTATGACGCCGCCATCGCCAATTGGTTTGCGGACGTCCTCGGTGATACGGCGCCCGCCTATCGGGCCTTCGGGGGCCGGCTCGTCGAAGCCCTTCGCTATGGCGAGAACCCTCACCAGTCCGCCGCCTTCTATCGCAGCGGCCCGCCGCGGTTCGGCGTCGCGACCGCGCGGCAGCTGCAGGGTAAGCAGTTGTCCTACAACAACATCAACGACACGGATGCGGCCTACGAGTGTGTCGCCGAATTCGATCCGCGGCGCAGCGCCGCCTGCGTCATCGTCAAACACGCAAACCCGTGCGGCGTCGCCGAGGGCGCAACGTTGGTCGAAGCCTATCGGAAGGCGCTCGCCTGTGATTCCACGTCGGCTTTCGGCGGCATCGTCGCGGTGAACCGCTCGCTCGATGCGGAGGCGGCGCGGGCGATCACCGAAATCTTCACGGAGGTCATCATCGCGCCGGACGCGACGGAAGAGGCGATCGCCATCGTGGCGGCGAAGAAGAACCTGCGGCTGCTGCTCGCGGGCGGCCTGCCCGAGCCCCGGGCGGGCGGCCTGACGTTCAAGTCGGTCGCGGGCGGCTTTCTCGCGCAAACGCGCGACAATGCCTCGATCGACGACTTGGAACTGAAAGTCGTCACCCGCCGCGCCCCCACGCAGGCCGAACTTGCCGATCTGCGATTCGCCTTCCGCGTCGCCAAGCACGTCAAATCGAACACGATCGTCTACGCGAAGGACGGCGCAACCGTCGGCATCGGCGCGGGGCAGATGAGCCGCGTCGACTCCGCCCGCATCGCCGCCCGCAAGGCCGAGGACGCCGCCAAGGATCGCGGCCTTGCGGCCCCGCCGACGAGAGGGTCGGTGGTTGCCTCCGACGCCTTCTTTCCGTTCGCGGACGGCCTGCTCGTGGCGATCGAGGCGGGCGCAACCGCCGTGATTCAGCCCGGCGGCTCGGTGCGGGACGAAGACGTGATCCGTGCCGCGGATGAACACGGCATCGCCATGGTGTTCACCGGCGTCCGCCATTTCCGGCACTGACGGGGCTCTGGTTCCGGTTTGTTCCCGGAGAACGAATCGGGGCCTTGGCGAATCGCGATTCGCGTTTCTTTTCAGGACGTTAACGCGGCTGCACGCGCGCCAGAAGGATCATTCCGCCGACGAAGAAGACGGTAAGGATGGAAATGCCGCCGCGCTGGCTGTCGAGCGCGGTCGTGAGCAATCCGACGAGCAGCGGGCCGAGAAACGACGTCACCTTTCCGGACAGCGCCAAGAGTCCGAAGAATTGCGTGATCCGTTCCGCCGGCGCAATGCGGACAAGAAAGGTGCGTGAGGCCGCCTGCAGCGGTCCGGCCGCAAAACCGATGATCGCTCCCACGACGATGACGGCCTTCTCGCCTGCCGCGGCGAACAGGCCGTCGCCCGGACGCGGCGGCTCGACCTTGAAGGGTCCAATCCAGTCCGGACCGATCGTCAGCAATGCGGCAACGGAGAAGAGCAGGAGCGAAAGGCTTCCGAAGATGACCGGCTTCGAGCCCAGCCGGTCGTCGAGCGCCCCGCCGATGAGGCACCCGAAAACGCCCGTGACCGCCAGCAGCACGCCGAAAATGCCCATCTCGATGGTGGTCCAGCCGAAGATCGAGGCCGCGAAAATGCCGCCGAACACGAACAGCGTGATGAGCCCGTCCGTGTAGATCATGTTGGCAACGAGGAAGAAGGCGGTGTTGCGGTCGTGGCGCAGGCGCGCAAGCGAATCGGCGAGCATGGCAAGCCCGCGACGGATTGCCTGACCGAGCGGCAACCGCCGCGGAAGGTCGGGCGTGAACAGGAACAGGGGGACGACGAAAACGACGAACCAGACGGCGCTGAAGGGGCCCGCGGCCCGGTCGCCTTCGCGCAGCGCCGGATCGAGGCCGAATAGCGGGGCAAAGCCGAGCAAGGTGCGGCCGGTTTCGGGCGCGGCCACGAACCAGCCGAGCATCAGCACCAGGCTGAGAATCCCTCCGACATAGCCGATCGCCCAGCCGGTCCCGGAAAGGCGTCCCATCCGCTCCGCGGACGCGAGCGACGGCATCATCGCGTTGTTGAAGACGGTTGCGAACTCGACGGCCAGCATCGCGACCGCGAAGGCCGCAAGCACGCGCGGCACCGACGCGGCATCATGCGGCCTGCCGAACCAGAGGAGCGTCAGGGCGACGACCAAGACCGCTCCGAATCCCGCGATCCACGGCTTGCGCCGGCCGGCGGCATCCGCAATCGCGCCGAGCACCGGCGAGCAGAGCGCGATCGCAAGCCCCGCGGCTGCGGTCGCGAACCCCCAGAGCGATTGGCCTTCGACCGGAGTCGCCGCAATGGCATTGGCGAAATACGGCGCGTAAATGAAGGTCGTAATCAGTGTGAAGAAAGGCTGCGCTGCCCAATCGAACAGCACCCAGCCGACAATCCCGGACACCGGGACGGCCCGGCACGTTGACATCGATGAGCACTCGCGCTGACGATCGTTTCACCGGCTACGCGAGAAACCCTTGTCGCCGCGTTAATGTCCGCCGCGCGCGGCGGAATGTCACGGCGAGACAAGATCGCCGACGAGGCTTGCCGCAACCGAGAGTTTCGAGACGGTGAGCGACGAACGTGCGATTTCGTCGAGCGCGGCGCGGATGCGTTCCACATCCGCGGCGCGCGATTTCGCCCAGGCTGCAACCGCCGCTTCCCCGGCCAGCGCCCCCGCCATCATTTCCGCCGTGATGCGCCGCTCCGATTCGGCGATGGAATCGAGCGCGCGCTCGAGGGCCAGGCGATCGAAATGATCGGTCAATTGGATGCGACCTGCCGGTCCGCGAATGCGGTCGAGACCAAAAAAGGCGCCGGCCGCGAAATGGGTGGCCGCCACGTCCGGGATCGACCGGTGCGTGCGGTCGGCGACGAGAACGATATCGGGCGCGGCGGCAAGCATGCCAAGGCCGGCGATCCGCCGCGCGAGATCGGCGGGGACGCCGGCGCCGGCCAGTTCCGCGGCGCGTGCCTCATGCGCCGCGCGAACCGACGGCGGCAGCGCGCGGTCGAGACATTCGGCAACGGCGGCAATTCCCTTCTGGTAGTGATCGACGATGCCGGCGAGTCCCTGCGCAAAATCCACGTGACGCAGGAACCACACCAGGCGGTCGAGCAGCAGGTCCTGGATCGCGGCGTAAAGCGCGAGTTGCCGTTCTCCGTCGATGCGCGCGTCGAGCGCGTCCACCGCCTCATTGAGCGCCGTCAATCGATAACTGTCGCGCACCGCCGCGAATGCGAAAGCGATCCGCTCCGCCGTCGCGCCGGTTTGGTCGGCGATGCGCGGCACGAGCGACGGCCCGCCGCGGTTGATGATCGAGTTCGCAAGCTGCGTGGCAATGATCTCGCGCCGCAGGCGGTGCGCGCGCAGCGCGTCGGGACACCGCGCGGAAAGCTGCTTCGGGAAATAGCGGTCGAGTTCGCGGCCGAGATATGGGTCGTCGGGCACTCGCGACTCGAGCAGCTCGCCGTAGAGCGAAAGCTTGGCGTAAGCGAGCAGCACCGCAAGCTCCGGCCGCGTGAGCGGCTGGCCGCGCCGTCGCCGTTCGGCGATTTCCATGTCGTCCGGCAGCGCCTCCAGCCTGCGGTCGAGCTCGCCTTCGGCTTCGAGCACCTGCATCAGCCGCTGCTGGAACCCGAGATCTTCGAGACCGCGCCGCGCCGCGAGCGACAAGGCGAGCGACTGCAGATAGTTGTTACGCAACACCAGCGCCGCGACCTCGTCCGTCATCGCGGCGAGCAGCGCGTTGCGCGCCTCGCGCGTGAGGCTGCCCTCGCGCAGCGGCGTTGCGAGCGCGATCTTGATATTCACCTCGACGTCGGAGGTGTTGACGCCCGCCGAGTTGTCGATCGCATCGGTGTTGAGGCGGATGCCGCGCAGCGCCGCCTCGATGCGCCCGCGTTGCGTCATGCCGAGATTCGCGCCCTCGCCGATGACGCGGCAGTTGAGGTCCGCAGCCGCGGCGCGGATCGCATCGTTCGCGCGGTCGCCCACTCTGTCGTCCGGCTCGTCCGAGGCCCGCACATATGTCCCAATCCCGCCGAACCACAGAAGATCGACCTTCATGACCAAGATCGCATGCATGACCTCCCGCGGCGTCACCTTCGCCTGTCGGAGGCCGAGCATCGCTTGTGCTTCGGCCGAGAGAGCGATCTCCTTCGCGCTGCGGGAAAACACGCCGCCGCCCTTGGAGATGAGGGCTCGGTCGTAGTCCTGCCAGCTCGAACGTGCCAGCGCGAAGAGCCGTGCCCGCTCCGCAAAGCTCTTCTCCGGGTCCGGGTCCGGATCGAGAAAAATGTCGCGGTGATCGAAAGCGGCAAGCAGCTTGATGGTGCGCTCGCGCAACATGCCGTTCCCGAACACGTCGCCCGACATGTCGCCGACCCCCGCAACGGTGAAGGGACGGGCGGAAATGTCGACGTTCATCTCCCGGAAGTGGCGCTTGACGCACTCCCAGGCGCCGCGCGCCGTGATTCCCATGCCCTTATGGTCATAGCCGGCGGAGCCGCCCGAAGCGAACGCATCCCCGAGCCAGTAGCCCCGCTCGGCCGCGATCGCATTGGCGATGTCGGAGAACGTCGCGGTCCCCTTGTCGGCTGCGACGACGAGATAGGGGTCGTCTCCGTCGTGACGCACGACCGAAGGGGGCGGCTCGACGCCTTGCGCGCCGATGTTGTCGGTGATGTCGAGCAGGCTCGAAATGAACAGTTTGTAGGCTGCGATGCCTTCCGCCTGCACAACATCGCGGGGGGCGCCGGCCGCAAGGCGCTTCGGCACGAAGCCGCCCTTGGAGCCGACCGGAACGATGACGGCGTTCTTCACCTGCTGGGCCTTCACGAGTCCCAGCACCTCGGTACGGAAATCCTGCGGCCGATCCGACCAGCGGATGCCGCCGCGCGCCACCTTGCCGAACCGCAGGTGGACGCCCTCGACGCGCGGCGAATACACGAAAATTTCGTAGAGCGGCTTCGGGGCGGGCAGAGCGTCGATCCTGCGGCTTTCGAACTTGATGGCGACGGCCGGCTTCGGCCCGCCGTGCTCGTCCGATTGATAGAAGTTCGTGCGTACCGCCGCCTGCACGGCATTGAGGAAGCGTCGCAGGATGACATCCTCGTCCAGGCTCTCGACAGACTCCAGGTCGTTGTCGATATCCGCCGCCAGACTGTCCTGCAGCGCCGTGCGCTCCGCCGGCGAGGCTTCGAGCCGCGGGTCAAACCGAACGTGAAAGAGCGCCACGATCCGCGCCGCAAGGCCGGCATGCTTGCGCAGCGTCGTCCACAGATAGTCCTGTGAATAGGCTATGCGGGCCTGCCGCAGGAAGCGGCCGAGCGCCCGCAGCAGCGCAACCTCGCGCCACGGTAGCCCCGCCGCGAGCACCAGCGCGTTGAAGCCGTCGTTCTCCGCCTCTCCGGCAATGACGGCGAGGCAGCAGCTTTCGAGGCGTGGCCCGAGCCCTTGCAGGTCGATCGGCGCTCCGTCGTCGCGCGCCAAGGTCATGTCATGGAGCCAGACCGGGCGGGCGTCGCCTGGTCGAATTTCGTAGGTGCGCTCGTCGACGACCCGGAAGCCCATGTTTTCCAGAACCGGCACCCGCTCGGAGAGCGGGATGGGCCTGCCCGCGCTCCAGAATTTGAGGCCTGCGGAATCCGGAGATCCGTTTGCTCGGCGATAGAAGTCGATACTGACCGGCCGCTCCGTGGTAAGGCTCTCGATGATGCGGATGTCGCCCACCGCCACCGCAGCCGCAAACGCGTCCCGATAAGCGGCCGAGAAGGCATCGCGGTAACGGGCGAATAGCGTGCGGGCCTGCGCCGGCTCGTGCGCAAGCGCGAGTGCGGCTTCGAGGTCATCCGTCCAGGTCCGCACGATGGCGGTGACGGCGTCTTCGAGCGCCGCGCGCTCCGGGTTCGGCGTCTCGCCGCCGGACCGCCCGATGATGAAATGCACGCGCACCAGCGGGCCTTCGAGGAAGAGCGGATAGAAGGCAGAGACCCGGCCGCGATAAGCCTCCGCCAACATCTTGCCGATCGCCTCTCGCGCAGCGCTGCCGTAACGCTCGCGCGGGACGAATACGAGCACGGAGACGAAGCGGTCGAAGCGGTCGCGGCGCGCAAGCACCCGCACGCGCGGGCGCTCGTCCAGGCGCATGATCGCGAGCGCGAAGGTGAACAGCGTATCCTCGTCGATCTGAAACAGCTCGTCGCGCGGGTAGTTTTCGAGAACATTGACCAGCGCCTTGCCGGAATGGCTGCTTTCGTCAAACCCGGCACGGCGCAGCACGCTGTCGATCTTGCGGCGGAGATAGGGGATGTTGCGCGCCGACCGCGTATAGACCGTGGAGGTGAATAGCCCGACGATGCGCAGCTCCCCGACGAGTCGGCCCGCCGCATCGAAGCGCTTGACGCCGATGTAATCCATGTAGACGCGGCGGTGCACGCGCGAGCGCACGTTCGCCTTGACGATCAGCAGCGCCTTCGGCTCGCGCAGGAAGGCCCGCACCGCGGGAGTGAGATTGACCAGCTCGCCGCCGTGGCTCAGCACCTTGACGTCGCGATCGCGCAGGATGCCGAGACCGGACTCGAAGATCGGCTCGCGTTCATCATCAGTCAACGCGTCATCGCGCATGCCGAGAAACGTGAAATTGTCGGCGACCAGCCATTCGAGCAGCGCGACCGCCTCGGCCACCTCGTCCGGCGGCAGGGGCGCGGGCTTCTCGCGCAGGTCGGCAAGAGCGGCATTGACGCGCGCGAGCATCGGCTTCCAGTCCTGCACGCATTGGCGGACCTCGCGCAGAACCTGTTCGATCGCGCGCACGAGACCGGCCGCGCGATCCTCGCCCTCGATGTCGACGAGATGCAGATGGATGAAGCTCTCGCGCCGCCCGCGCCCGTTTGGGCCGGCGGCGCCGAGAAACCCGATCAAGCGGTTGCCGTTCTCGCGTTCCGCCCACACAATCGGGTGTGCCACGAGATGAACGTCGATCCCCTGCTCCGCAAGCTCCGCCATCACGGAGTCGAGCAGGAACGGCATGTCATCGTTGAGGATTTCGAGAACCGCGATCCCTCCGCCGAGGCCGGGCTCGCGCCGCAGCCGGATTTTCGGTGCGCCGGGCGTGCGCGACTGAAGGAAATCCCACGCGCCTTCCGCAAGTGCGGCCAAATCCTTTGCCGAATAGCGCTGCAGGTCCTCGGCCGAGGCGCCCGAGAACAGAAAGGCGGCGAATTCCGCGGGCACATCGCCGCGACGTCCGCTCAGGATCAGATCCGCCTGGGCGGCGAGCGCACGGGCCGCTCGCTCTTCGCCCGAACTCAAGAGACCGGCCGTCGTCATCCTGCGCCTTTTCCGGCTTCCGAGGGAAAGCTGCGCCGATTCGATGAACAATCCAATATCATGCCTTGCCGGCGGCGGTCCGCCGGCCGGCGCAGGGCGGTTCCGCCGAAACGTCATCGGCGCTAGCCTTGACCGATTTCGAATCCGGATGGACCCCATGAAGACCGCCGAACGCGCTTCCTCAAAAGCCCGACGCGGCGGGCGCGCCGCACGCGGCGCGGCCGCGGCCCCGCCGTCGTCCTCCGCGCCGACCGTCGCTCGCGACGACGTGCCGGTCACCGCGCTCGCGCTTGCGCCGGTGCCGCTCAGCCCGGAAATGGACGCCTATTTCCGCAAGTGCGAGGAAAAGCTCGGCTTCGTGCCGAACGTGCTTTCGGCCTACGCCTTCGACATGGCGAAGCTCGAACCGTTCGTCGCAATGTACAACGAGCTGATGCTCGCGCCCTCCGGGCTCACCAAGCTCGAGCGGGAAATGATCGCAGTCGCCGTCTCCTCGGTAAACCGTTGCTATTATTGCCTGGTGGCGCACGGCGCCGCGGTGCGCCAGCTCTCCGGCGACCCGATCCTCGGCGAACAGATGGCGATGAACTATCGGGCCGCGCGGCTTTCCAAACGGCAGCGAGCCATGCTGGATTTTGCCGTGAAACTCACCGCCGCGCCGTGGACGATCGAGGAGGAGGACCGCGAGGCGCTGCGCCGGGTGGGATTTTCCGACCGCGACATCTGGGACATCGCGGCGGTGGCCGCCTTCTTCAACATGTCGAACCGGGTCGCCTCCGCCACCGATATGCGGCCGAATGCCGTCTATCACGCGCAGGCCCGTTAGTTCTCGCGCGGTGTCCCGGTCCGGCGGACCGGATGGAACGAGTGCTTCGCCCGCAAGGGCCTGGACGCCTGCGGCGCACCTCGGCAAGCTGCATCTTTGCCCGTCGGAAATCGCACGGGTTTTCCGCGCGGGCGCGGAAAACGAACATAATGCAAAACATCACAGGGGGAAGCGACATGACGAGGGTGCTGTGGCGGCGGGCGTTGCTCGCCGGTGCGATGGTGCTGGGACTTGCGGCGGCTTTTCCGGACGCGGCACCGGCGCAAGGTCAATATCCCGACAGGCCGATCAAGATCATCGTGCCGTTCCTTGCGGGAGGCGCAACCGACCTTACCGCCCGGCTGCTTGCGCAGCACATGGGCGAATCGCTGGGCCAGACGGTGGTGGTTGAAAACCGCCCGGGCGCCGGCAGCATCCTGGGCAACAACGCGGTCGCCAAGGCCGATCCCGACGGCTACACGATCCTTCTTGCGTCGAGCTCGATCTTCGCGGTGCCGGCGCTCTACAAGAGCGTTCCCTACGACCTCGAGAAGGACCTTGCGCCGATCGCCGAAGTGGCGGGCGGCCCCAACATCATCGTGGCGGACCCGAAATCCGGGATCGGCGGCCTTGCCGACATGATCGCGCGCGCCAAGGCCGATCCGGACAAGCTCAATTACGCAAGCCCCGGTGTCGGTACGACGCCGCAGCTTGCGATGGAGCTTCTCAAGCTCCGCGCCGGCATCAAGATCACCCATGTCGTCTACAAGGGCGCGGCCGGCGCCATGCAGGCACTTTCGGCCGGCACGGTGCCGCTCGGCTCGATGGCCTTGTCGAACTTCGAGCCGGCGGTCAAAGCCGGCACCTACAAGGGGCTCGCCGTCACCAGCGCCAAGCGATGGCGCAATCTGCCGGACGTGCCGACGGTGGAGGAATCCGGCTTTCCGGACTTCGACTACGACACGATCTTCGCGCTGTTCGCGCCCGCGGCGACGCCGAAGGACATTCTCGATCGGCTCACCAAGGAGGCGCTTGCGGCGCTGAAAAAGCCGCAGGTGCGCGAGCGGATCGAAAGCTCCGGCATGGCCGTGCTGGCGCGCGGCCCCGATGCCTTGAAGGCCCGCATCGCCAAGGAGGTGCCGACCTACAAGGAGATCGTCTCCAAGGCAGGGATTCCGGTGAATTGATGCCGACGGCGCGTGAGGGGAAGCGCCCGGTCTCTTCGACCAAGCTGCGTTCGGAATGATGCCGACGCCGCCCGCACCGTGCCCTCTCCCCTTGCGGTGCCACGCAGGGGGCGAGGGTATTTCCTGCGGCGCCGCGGGCTCCGGGCCCTCTCCCCTCGCGGGAGAGGGCGGCGCGCCGGCGCTTGCGGCGGCGCGCGGGTGAGGGGGAAGCGGCGCTTCCACCCCGCCGGTTCGTGCCGTTTGGGCAAAGAGGATTCGGACGCCCTTTCACGCATTTTGGCGAACCTCTTGCGGATCTTTTCGAAACGGGCGCGCCGCCCCCGTCGTCTGCGGCACGCCCCACCGGCTGCGCGCTCGCGCACAAAGTCACCTTCTCCCGCGAGGGGAGAGGATTGTTCCGTTGACCGGCCGAGTCTAGCCGTTCGCTGCGCGCACGAAGGCCGCAAGCTCGCGGTTGAAGCGCGGCGCATCTTCCCAGAACGGCGCGTGGCCGACGCCCTCGTAGACCGAGAGCTTGGCCCCCGGCACCGCTTGCGCCGTGAATTCGGACCGGGCGAGGCGGCTCACCCGATCGCGTGCGCCATGGGTGACCAGCACCGGCAGTTTGAGCTTTGGCAGAAGATCGCCGGGATTGGGGGTGCGGGCGCGCATGAACTTCCGGACCTGCGGCGGTACCGCCATGTTGAAGGCCAGCATGATCTCGAAGTCGCGCGGTTCCGGCTGAATCTCGAAACAGGCGCGAACGAAGTCGCGCGTCGCTTCAAGAGCAACGACGAAATCCTCCGACTGCATCGCCTGCGTGAGGGCGAAGGTTTCGCCGGTAAATGCCGGATCGTCCTTCACATTCGCGGCCACGAAGTTAATGCCCGCAAGGCCCTCCTGCCCGTAATGGCGCAGGTAATCGATGATCGGGCGCCCCGCATAGGACCAGCCGACGAGGGTCGGGCGTTTGAGACCGAAGGCGGCGATGACGGCGGCGATATCGTCCGCCCAGCGCCGGTCCTCGGTATAGAACGCCCCCGCGGCGGGTTTGTCGGACCCGCCGTGCCCCCGCAGATCGAAGGCGACCATGCGGAACTCGCGTGCAAGCTCCGCATCTTGAAGCTGCCGAAGCCAGGAGAGCGCCGCCTGGCTGAACCCGTGGATGAAGAGAATTTCGCGGCCGTCCGGCGGGCCTGCCGCATAGCAGGCGAGCACGACGCCATCCGGCGCGTCGATGCGCTTCTTTTCCATGTCTTCCCCTCCCGGTTCCGCCCGAGGCGCGGTCCGCCGCGAACCCTGCCCGCGCGCGTTTGGCCGCGCAACCCCATTCCGGTGCGGCTGCCAATGCGGAGGCCCTTGTGGTTGAATGGCCGGCGCGGGCGGAGGCCCGCGCCGTTCTCCCTCCTCTTCGCGGACTCTGAATGTTGCGCATCCGCCGTCTTTTCCTGACCGCTCTTCTGGCCTGCTCCTGGGTGGCCCAGGTTTCGGGAGGCGCGCTCGCCCAGGCCGAGACGGTGGCGCCGATCATCGCCGGGAAGGCGCGCGTTTACCCCGTGATCGCGCGCCACGGGATGGTGGCGAGCCAGGAGGCGCGCGCAAGCCGCATCGGTGTCGAAATCCTTGAGGGCGGCGGCAATGCGGTCGATTCCGCCGTGGCCGTGGCCTTCGCGCTCGCCGTGACGCTGCCGCGCGCCGGCAATCTCGGCGGCGGCGGATTCATGCTGATCCATCTCGCGCGCGAACACAAAACCGTGGCCATCGACTATCGGGAGACCGCGCCCGCTGCGGTGACGCCCGACCTGTTTCTCGACGCCGCGGGACACGCCGATCCGACGAAATCGCGGGCAAGCGGACTGGCCGTCGGAGTGCCGGGAACGATCGCGGGCCTCGCTCTCGCGCACGAAAAATACGGCTCGGGCAATTTCAGTCTTGCCGACCTGATCCGCCCGGCGATCCGGCTGGCGCACGACGGTGTCGACGTCGACGACGATTTGGCGGATTCGCTCGCGGCCGCCCGGGCGCGGCTTGCGCGCTGGCCGGCTTCGGCACGGATCTTTCTCAAGGCGGACGGCGCGCCGCGCGAACGCGGCGACCGCCTGTATCAGGACGATCTCGCCCGCACGCTCGAAGCGATCGCCGAAGGCGGACCCCGCGCCTTCTACGAAGGCGCGATCGCCGAACGCATCGTAAACAGCGTGCGCCAGGCGGGCGGCGTGATGACGCGGGAAGACCTTGCGCGCTATCGCGCGGCCGAGCGGGCGCCCGTGCGCGGCACCTATCGCGGGCTCGATATCGTTTCGATGCCGCCGCCGTCCTCCGGCGGCGTGCACCTCATCGAGCTTCTGAACATCCTCGAAGGCTTCCCGCTCCGTGAAACGGGCGCCGGCGCTGCCGCCACCCTGCACCCGATGATCGAGGCCATGAAGCTCGCCTATGCCGACCGGGCCGCCTATCTCGGCGACCCCGACTTCGTGAAGGTGCCGGTTTCCGGGCTTGTTTCGAAGGACTATGCGAAGCGGCTGCGCGCGACGATCGACCTTGAGCATGCGCGGTCCGCGCGCGAGATCGCGGCGGGGGCTCCGCCGGGCACGGAAGGCGGCAACACCACACATTTTTCGATCGTCGACCGTGAAGGCAATGCAGTCGCCAACACCTACACGCTGAACTTCAGCTACGGGCTCGGCCTCGTGGCCGAGGGAACGGGCGTGCTGCTCAACAACGAGCTCGACGATTTTGCGGTGCAAGCCGGTGTTCCCAATGCCTACGGCCTCGTCGGCAACGCAGCCAACGCGCCGGCGCCGGGAAAACGGCCGCTGTCCTCAATGACTCCGACGATCGTCCTGAAGGACGCAAAGGTCTTGCTCGTCACCGGTTCACCGGGCGGAAGCCGCATCATCACCACGGTGCTGCAGGTGCTGCTTAACGTCCTCGACCATGGGATGAACATCGCAGAAGCGGTGCAGGCTCCGCGCATCCATCACCAATGGTTGCCCGACGTCGTAATGGCGGAACCCGGCTTCTCCCCCGACACGCTCGCCCTGCTCAAGGCCCGGGGACATACGATCAAGGTCGGCGCAACCACGGGTTCGGCCAATTCGATCATGGCTCTGCCGAACGGCGGCTGGGCGGGCGCCGCCGACCCGCGCCAAAGGGGCACGCTGGCAATCGGTTATTGAGCCTGCCGGCGGGCCGCGCCGGCGTCGGACGGGCGAGCCGGCGGCACCACGGGCCGCGCATGACAGGAGGAGGCGCGCATGTATGAGCTTTACTACTGGCCGACCATCCAGGGGCGGGGCGAGTTCGTGCGGCTCGCGCTCGAAGAAGCGGGCGCCCCTTACGAGGACGTGGCGCGCCGCGACGGCGGCCTCGACGCAATGATGGACACTCTGAACGGCGCCGCGGTCGCGACTCCGCCCTTTGCGCCACCGTTCTTGCGCGACGGCCGGCGCATCATCGGCCAGACCGCGAACATTCTTCTCTATCTCGGGGAGCGCGAAGGGCTTGCGCCCCGGTCCGACGCCGCACGGCTGTGGACGCATCAGATCCAGCTCACCATCATGGATCTTGTCACCGAAGCGCACGACACCCACCATCCGATCGGGGCGGCGTTCTACTACGACGAGCAGAAAGCGGAGGCGCTGCGCGCGGCGGAGAATTTCCGCAAGACCCGCATCCCCAAATTCCTCAACTGGTTCGAGCAGATTCTCGCGCGCAACCCGAAGGGGCCGCAGCATCTAGTCGGCGGCCGGCTCACCTATGCCGACCTCTCGCTCTTTCAGGCGATCGCCGGCCTCGACTATGCCTTTCCGCGGGCCATGGCGCGCGCGCTCAAGAAAACGCCCCGCGTCGCCGACCTGCATGCGGCCGTCGCGGAGCGCAAGCGCATCAAGGCCTATCTCGCCAGCGAGCGGCGGTTGCCGTTCAGCGAAAAGGGAATCTTCCGCCACTATCCGGAGTTGGACGGCTGAACGGTTTCGCCCTGAAGCGCCGGCATGGCTCCGCTTCGCCGCCCTCGCTTGCCTTCCCGGCGCCGGTGTGAAAGCCATGAGCCGGCGCAGCCCGGGAGGGAGGGGCGAGGATGAGCGCAGACGAGGCGAGACGGGCCGACGGCCCGGCCTGTACCCTTGTGTTCGGGGGCGACGTGGCGCCGGTCCGCCCCGCGCATGACGACCTGTTCGGCGAACTCGCCCCGTTTCTCCGCGCCGCCGAGGTGGCGCTCTGCAATCTGGAAATCGCGCTGAGCGACAAGGGCCGGCCGGCGCGCGGCAAGAGCATCACCGCGCGCGGCGCGCCGGCCGCCGTCGACGCCTTGGTCGAGGCGGGATTCGACGCCGTCAACCTCGCCAACAATCACGTTCTCGATTACGGCGAAGAGGCGCTGTGCGACACGCTCGCGCGCCTCGATGCCGCGGGCCTGCCGCATTTCGGCGCAGGATGCGACGCCGCGGCGGCGGCCGCACCGATCGTGCTTGAACGCAATCGCCTGCGGATCGGCCTGCTCGGCTACACGTCAACCCTGCCGCAGGGCTTCGCCGCCACCGAGACCGCCCCCGGCGTCAACCCGCTGCGCGCCGGCACGGCCTACCGGCCTGCGCGCAACCCCGAGGAGTATCCCGGCTCTGCCCCGACCGTGCACACCTGGGCGGAGCCGAAGGACCTCGCCCGCATGGTGGACGACATCCGTGCGCTGAAAGCGAAAACCGACGTCGTCCTGGTCTATCAGCACTGGGGCGCGTCGATGACGGAGGCGGTGCTGGATTTCCAGCGCGAGATCGGCCACGCCGCGATCGAGGCCGGGGCGGCCGGCGTGTTCGGCGGACATCAGCACGTCGTGTCGGGTATTGAATTCCACAAAGGCTGTCCGATCGTCCACGGGATGGGCAATCTCCTGTTCGACGTCTTCGCCCCGTTCCTCACCGCCGTGACGCACCGCACTTTCCTGTTCAAGGCCCGGCTGAGCCCTGCCGGCCTCTCGGCGTGCGAAATTCTGCCGTGCCGTGCCGGCGTCACCGGCCGCTATGACCGGCCCGCTTTCCTGCCTCCCGAGCACGGCGACGGGGCACGGATCGTCGAGACGGTGCACCGGCTGAGCGAACCTTTCGGAACGCGACTGACCGCGACCGGCGGTCGCGTCGCAGTCGAACCCGCGTGATGAGGAGACGTTCGGAATGGACTTCAATCTGAGCCCCGAACAACGCCATTGGCAGCAGGTGGCGCGGAAGTTCGCCTACGAGAAAATCCGCCCCCGCGCGCGCGAGCTCGACCGCGAGACGGATCCCGCCAAGACGTTTCCGCTCGATCTCGTTCGCGAGGCCTCCCGCCTCGGTCTCCGCACGCTGAAGGTGCCCAGGAAGGACGGCGGCGCCGAAGTCGACGTGTTGACCGAGGTGCTGGTGCAGGAAGAGCTTTGCGCCGGCGACATCGGCTTCGGCATGACGCTGCAGCACGCCTGGCGCGAGGGCAATATCATCGCGCATGCGAGCGAAGCGGTACGCGAGCGCGTGCTCAAGCCTTTCCTCGCCGACGACACGGCCCTGCCGGCTTTCGCCGTCACCGAGGAACATGCGGGCAGCGACCACAAGACCCCGTATTTCGAGACCCTGGATGCGGGGCCCCGCACCAGCGCTGTCCGCGACGGAGCGGATTGGGTCATCAACGGCAGGAAGAAGTGGCAGACGAACGGCAACGTCGCCGCATTCGTCATCGTTGCCGCCCGCACGAACCCCAACGTGCCGTGGCCGAAGGGGCTCTCGTTCTTCGTCGTGCCGACCGACACGCCGGGGTTCTCCGCGAGCGCCCCGCTCGACAAAGTGGGCATCCGGCTCAACCAGAACGCCGACTTGACATTCGACAATTGCCGCATCCCCGCGGATTTCCTGCTCGGCGAGGTCGATCACGGACGCGAGTTCATCCACCGCTACTCCGCAGGCTCGGCCGCCAAGGAAGCCGCGAAGGCGCTCGGGATAGCCCGCGCCGCGCTCGAAGCCGGCATCGCTTTTGCCAAGCAGCGCGTGCAGGGCGGAAAGCCGATCATCGAGCATCAGGCGATCGGGCAGGTGATCGCGGACCTTGCGACCGAGATCGAAATGGCGCGCACGCTCACCTGGCGCGCGGCCTGGTCGGTGGACCACGCGCCCGAAGAGACCGACCGTCTGGAATCGATGGCCAAGGTCGCAGCCGCGGAAGCCGCCGTGAAGGCCGGCGTGCGCTGCCTCGAAATCTTCGGCGGTCAAGGCGTCCTGCGCGACCAGCCGATCGAGAAGCTCGCGCGCGATGCGCTGTGCATGATGCACACGGGCGCCGGCAACCACGCGGTGCGCGTGCGCATCGCCGCGATGCTCGCGCGCGGCGGCGAGGCGATGGCGATCTATTGATCGCTCGGCGCCGCCGCGCGCGCGAAGACCCACAGCGCCGAGACGAGGCCGGCATTCGCGAGCGCGAGTGCGAGCAGGACTCCGAGCGTTCCTTCCGCGCCCAGGCGCTCGATCAGCAGCGCCCCGACGAAGGGCGAAAGCGCCTGAGCGAGAAGACTCGGCAACGCGAGCCGGCCGATCAGCACCGCGTAGCGCTCCGGGCCGAACAGGGCGAGCGGCAGCGTGCCGCGCGCGATCCAGGTCACGCCGTAGCCCGCGCCGTAGATCATGACCGCGGCGGCGAGGATCGGCAGATCGATCAGCAGCATGGCGAGCCCGAGCGCCATCAGGGCCGCCGCGAGGATCATGGTCCAGATCGGATGATAGCGGTGGCCGAACAGCCGTTCGATCACCCGTGCGGCGACCTGTGCCGGGCCGAAGAGCGTCCCCAGCGCGACGGCCGCCGCAAGCGTGAGCCCGCGCGCCTGAAGGAAGACCAGCAGATGCACGATGATGATCGACCCAATCGCCTGCGCGAGCGTCTGCACGCCCGCCAACAGCCAGAACGCCACGGTATCCCGTCGCGAGAGGACGGCCGCGTCGCCCGATGGCCCCTCCCGCTCGCTTGGCCCGCGCGCCGGCTCCGTCGGAAAAGCCGCGACCTGGATCGGCAGGGCCACGAGCAAGTGGAGGGCCGCATAGGCGAAGCAGGCCACCCGCCAGTCCCACTCCGCCACGAAATAGGCGCTGAGCGGCCAGCACACGGTGGAACCGAACCCGCCGAAGAGCGTGAGGTTCGTGATGGCGCTGCGCGCTTCCTTTCCGTAGAGACGCCCCAGCGCGGCGAAGACGGCATCGTAGAGGCCCGTGCCCATGCCGACGCCCGTCAGAACCCAGGCGGCGAAATAGGCGGGCAGCGTCGTGGCCGCACCCATGGCCGCGAAACTTGCGGCCGTCGCCAGCGACGAAAAGGCGAGAACCGGCCGGCCTCCGCGCCGATCGATAATGCGGCCGACAAGAGGCGAAATCAGCCCCGCCACCATCAGGGCGATGGTGACGCCGGCAATCACCCAGGGAAACGGCCAGCCGGTCTCAGCGACGATCGCCGGCGCGAGCACCGCGAGCAGATAGAAGGTCGAGCCCCACATCAGGATCTGCACGATCCCGAGCGCGGGAACCACGATCAAAGGGCTTCGCGGAGCCGAAGAGCCAACCGAGGAATGCAGCGTCAAGGCGGGGCCGCCCGTGCGCCTTGAGCGGCGCAGAGGGATGATAGCCTGCGAGGCGACCGTCCGGTCAATGGCCGGCCGGGGCGGCGCCTGCCGGACCGGCCGGCCGCCGCCCGCGCCGGCGCGCGGCGCTGCGGGGTTCCGACCGCGCGGTGCGCTCGACATAGGGGTCGGGCAAGTTGAGCTGGCGCAGAATGCGGCGCTCGAGATTTTCCATCTGCTCGGCCTCGGCCTCGCTCTCATGGTCATAGCCCAGGAGATGCAGAAAGCCGTGCACCGCCAGATGCGCCAGATGCGCGAGCGGAGGCTTGCTCTCCGCCTTCGCCTCGCGGGTGAGACACTCGTAGGCGATCACGATGTCACCGAGACTGCGCGGCGCGCCGGCAGGCCCGGGCAGGGTCGGCGCGGGGAAGGACAGCACGTTCGTGGCCCGATCCTTGCCGCGCCATTGCCTGTTGAGGCGGCGAATCGCCGCATCGTCGGCAAGCACCATCGTGACCTCGCCCTCGCGCGCCTGCGGCCCGCAGAGGGCAGCCGCCGCGGCAAGCGCCTTGCGAACCATCACCGCGGCACGTGGCAAAGCGCGCCAGCGCGGCGATTGCCGAACGAACGCAATGGCGGGGCCGCGACGCCGCGGACCCCGCGTCTTCGCGATCATGACGTCGGCTCGTTGCGCTGGGCCTTGTCGTAGGCTTCGACGATCCGGGTCACGAGCTCGTGCCGCACCACGTCCGCCGACGTGAACGACACCTGCTCGACGCCCTCCACGTTCTTGAGAAGCCGCAGCGCCTCGGCAAGGCCCGAGATCTGCCCGTGCGGCAGATCGACCTGGCTCGGATCGCCGGTGACGATCATCCGCGAATTCTCACCGAGCCGCGTCAGAAACATTTTCATCTGCATCGACGTCGTGTTCTGCGCCTCGTCGAGGATTACGGCGGCGTTCGACAGCGTGCGCCCGCGCATGAAGGCGAGCGGCGCGATCTCGATCTCGCCGGTCTGCAGCGCGCGCTCGACGATGCGCGCATCCATCAGGTCGTAGAGCGCATCGTAGACGGGCCGCAGATAGGGATCGACCTTCTCGCGCAAATCGCCGGGCAGGAAACCCAGGCGCTCGCCCGCCTCCACCGCCGGCCGCGACAGGATGATCCGATCGATCTCCTTGCGCTCGAAGAGGGCAATCGCATGCGCGACCGCAAGCCACGTCTTGCCGGTGCCGGCCGGCCCGACGCCGAACACCAGGGGATTGCGCTTGAGGGCGCGGATATAAGCGTCCTGGCCGGCGGTGCGGGCGCGCACCGGGCGCTTGCGCAAATTCAGTTCCTCGAAGGTCGGGCGCAGCCCGGGCGGTTCGAAGGGAAACAGCGAGCCCTGCGCGAGCGTCTGCCGCACGGCCCCCTCGACGTCGCCGGTGCCGAGATCGCGCCCGCGCTTGAGCTGTTCGTAAAGGGTCTCGAGGACCCGGCGGGCCTGCTCGCAGGCCTCCCGCGGTCCCTCGATGGTGACGTGATTCCCGCGCTGGTCGGCCGTGACGCCAAGTTTGCGTTCGATCAGCGCAAGGTTCTGGCCGTATTGGCCGAAGAGGATCGAGGCGAGGCGATTCTCGTCGAATGCCAGCACGATCTGATGCCGGCCGCCCGGGCCTATCTCGCTCTCCGGGGCGGCCAGCGATTCGAAATTCGGCGAAGCTTCCCGCAAAAGGTCTCAGGCTCCAACGGCGAGGCGGCTGCTCGTCCGTTCATATAGGGACGGTTCGATCGAACCGAACAGGCTGTTCGGCCCGATCTCGGTGATTCGCACGGGCACGACGTCCCCGATCCTCTCGGGCGGGGCCGTCACGTTGACGGCCTGGAGATAGGGAGACCGTCCGGTGAGCTGGCCGGGGTGGCGGCCCGGCTTTTCCAGCAGGACGTCGAACACCCGGCCGCGACAGGAGCGGTTGAACGCCGCCTGCGCGCGATCGATGGCCGCCTGCAGCTCGGCGAGCCGCTCCGCCTTCACGGGATCCGGAACCTGGCCCTCCATGGCCGCGGCGGGCGTCCCGGGCCGGGGGGAATATTTGAACGAGAAGGCACCCGCATAACCCACTTCCTCGACCAGCGCGAGAGTTTGGCGGAAATCCGCGTCCGTCTCGCCCGGGAAACCGACGATGAAATCGGACGAGAGAGCAAGGTCGGGCTGGGCGGCCTTGAGCCGGGCGACGAGCCGCAGATAGTCGGCCCGGCGGTGGCGCCGGTTCATGGCCGCGAGAATGCGGTCGGAGCCGGACTGCACCGGCAGATGCAGATAGGGCATGAGGGCCGGCAGATCGCGATGCGCGGCGACGAGGTCGTCGGCCATGTCGCGCGGATGGCTGGTGGTGTAGCGCAGCCGCGCGAGGCCCGGAATCTCGGCGAGCCGCGCGAGCAGCCGCGCGAGCGACCACGTCCGCCCGTCCGGCCCGGGACCGTGATAGGCGTTGACGTTCTGGCCGATCAGCGTGATCTCGCGGACGCCGGCTTCGACGAGGCGGCGCGCCTCTGCGACGATGTCGCCAACCGGCCGAGAGACCTCGGCCCCGCGCGTATAGGGCACGACGCAGAAGGTGCAGAACTTGTCGCAGCCCTCCTGCACGGTGATGAAGGCGGTGACGCCGCGCTGCCGCGTCGCCGCCGCGCTCGCCGCGGGCAGCGCCTGAAACTTGTCTTCGACCGGAAAACTCGTGTCCACCACGCCGGGCGCTTGCTCGGCCTGCGCCAGAAGCTGCGGCAGCCGGTGATAGCTCTGGGGGCCGACGACCAGATCGACCACCGGCGCGCGCCGGATGATTTCCTCGCCCTCGGCCTGGGCGACACAGCCGGCAACCGCGATGGTGAGGCGGCGGCCTGCGCGCGCGGCCTCGTGCTTGAGCTTGCGCAGCCGGCCAAGCTCGGAATAGACCTTCTCGGCCGCCTTTTCGCGGATATGGCAGGTGTTGAGGATGACGAGGTCGGCGCCGTCCGGTGCGTCCTGCTCGGCAAAGCCTTCGCGCGCGAGCGAATCCGCCATGCGCTGGGAGTCGTAGACGTTCATCTGGCAGCCATAGGACTTGACGTAAAGCCGCCGGGTGCGCGGCCGATTGCGATCGGCGGGGGGCGGAAAATCTGAGCTCGTCCTGTCCTGCATTCAGCCTGCCATGAACTCGAAACGCTGCGGCTCCACCGGGAGGGCTTCCTTCATTTAACGTCTTTGGCGGGCAAAAGGAATGTCGGACCCTCGGGAATCGGGCATTCAGGCGTGCTGCCAAGCCCTCGCCACCATGTCCCGCACGTCCTGTTCCAGCCGCCGGGTCAGGATCTTGCGGTCGGTTGCCGAATCAACGCGGACCGGCTCGCCCCAGGCCACCACCACGTCGATGGCCCCGCGGCGGATCACGCCCGCAAGGTGCGGCAGGAGGTCCATCGCGCCGTACCAGGCGATCCGCGGCCGGTGCGGGCGACCGAGCGGCAGACCGGCGAGCCTCGTATAGGCGATCGCAAGCGGCTGCACGCACAAGCTAGCCGCTCCGTCCTGCGCGAGCGCCGCGTGCACCGCGCCGACGAGGCTCGACCGGAAGGCGAGCACGCGATTGCCGTCGCTCGATGTGCCCTCGGCGAACAGCACCACGGGATCGCCCGCCGCCATGCGGGCCGCGATCGCGCGGTTGACATCGGCCGTCTTGCGACGGCGTTCGCGCTCCACGAACACCGAGCGGTTGAGCTTTGCGAGCAACCCGAACAGCGGCCATTTCGCCACTTCGCTCTTGGCCACGAAGACCACGGGGGCGAGGGCAATCAGCACCGAAATGTCGAGCCAAGAGACGTGATTGGCGGCGATGAGCAGACGATCCGCCTGCGCGGGTGCGCCCACCGTGCGGATGCGCACGCCGATGAGGCGGCACAGAATGCGGTGATAAGCGACCGGAATGCTGCGTTGGGTCGGCCAGCCGAATTTGAGGGACAGCCATTGCAGCGGGATGAGGGCAGCGGTGACGACACCGATCGCCGCCGCGACTCCGATAAGGCGCAGCATTAACGCTTGCGGTCGTTCTCGAGCGGCACGGCGTAGAGCTCGAGCCGATGGCCCACGAGACGGTAGCCGAGCCGACGCGCGATCTCGCCCTGCAGGCGCTCGATCTCTTCCGAAGAAAACTCAATCACGTCGCCATTGCGAACGTCGATCAGATGATCGTGGTGGTCCTTGGGCGCCTGCTCGTACCGTGCCCGCCCTTCGCGAAAATCGTGCCGCTCGATGATGCCGGCATCCTCGAACAGCTTCATCGTGCGATAGACCGTCGAAATCGAGATCCGGTCGTCGATCGCCGCGCAGCGCCGATGCAGCTCCTCGACATCGGGGTGATCGTCGGCGGCCGCGAGCACACGGGCGATGACCCGCCGCTGCTCGGTCATCCGCATTCCCGAGGCGATGCAGCGCGATTCGATCTCGTTGGTCTTTTCGGTGGTCACAGGCGTACCGTCGTGGGCCGGTATTCTAAATCCCGCGACGGCGAGCGTAAACCGAGCGCATGTCTCGGGCGGCCGGTCGAGGCCGTGCCGGGGGTCGGCCTGGCATCCGGGCCGTTACAGCGCCTCGCCGCGCAGCAGCCGCGGGACCTCGCCGGCAAGACCCGCCGCCTCGCGGATGAACAAGGCCTTGAGGGCCGGGAGTCGCTCCACGATCCCAAGCCCGGTATCACGCACCAGCCGCACGATCTCCGAACGGTTGGTGAAGAGGCGGTTGAGCACGTCCGTGGTGACTCCCATCATCGTGGTATCGAAACGCCGCCACTGCTCGTAACGGGCAAGCGCCTCGGCGCCGCCGGGATCGAGTCCGAGGCGCGCCGTCTCGACCACCGTCTCGGCGAGCGCGGCGACGTCCCGCAGACCCATATTGAGGCCCTGGCCGGCAATCGGATGAATGACATGGGCGGCATCGCCGACGAGCGCCAGCCGCGGCGCGACGAAGCGCCGCGCCAGCGCGAACTGCAGCGGGAAAGCCCGGCGCGGACCGGCAACCGCGATCTCTCCAAGCTCGAGGCCGAAGCGGCGTTCAAGTTCCGCGTGAAAGGCCGTGTCCGGCAGCGCCACAATGCGCTCCGCCTCCTCCGTCGCCTCGGTCCACACGAGGGAGCAGCGGCGGCCGGTGAGCGGTAGGATGGCAAAGGGGCCGGCGGGAAGGAAATGTTCGACCGCGCGGCCGCCGTGGTCGCGCTCGTGCGCGACCGTCACGACGATCCCGGATTGCCCGTAGCGCCAGGCGAGACAGTCGATCCCCGCGCCCTCGCGCAGCCGCGAGCGGGCGCCGTCGGCGGCAACGACAAGTCGCGCCGCCACGCGGGCGCCGCCGTCGAGCGTCGCCGCCGTCCAGGCCGGTCCTGCTTCGCAGGACTCGACCGATCCGGCGCGCAGCGCGACGCCCGCCTCCTGCGCCCGCTCCTCGAGCGCGCTCAAGAGGTCGCGATTTTCGACCATATGCGCGAACGGCTCGCCCGGCTCGATCTCGCCCCCGAAGGTCAGAAAGGTCGGCCGCACGGTGTCGGACAGGCGGCTGTCCGTCACGACCATGTCGTGGATGGGCTGCGCGCGGGCGGCCACACGCTCCCAAGCCCCGACAGCTTCGAGCAGCCGGCGGGCGGCCGCCACGATCGCGGAGGCACGCGGATCGGCCGCACGCCGCAGCCGCCCCTCCTCCGTGAGGGCCGGATCGAAGACGGCGACCGCGAAGGCTTCGCCCAGCGCCTGGCGCAAGGCCACCGCGAGGGCGAGGCCCGCAAGCCCCGCTCCCGCAATCACGACGTCGAAACGGCCCATCGCGCCGGGCTGCTCGCCTATTCGATAATCGCTCCGCTCGCCTTGATCGGCGCCGCCCATTTCTCGATCTCGCTTTTCACGAACGTTGCGAGATATTCGGGGCTCCGCCGCTCGGCTGCAACCACGCTTGCGCCCATGCCGGTGAGACGGTCACGAACCGCCGGCGTCTCCATCGCCTTGACGGCAGCATCGTTGAGCTTCTTCACCACGTCGGCGGGCGCACCCTTCGGCAGGAAGATCGCGTTCCACGTATAGGCCTCGACCGGAGTGCCCTCTTCCGCGGCGGTCGGCAGTTTGGGCAGAACCGGGGACCGCTGCGGCGCCATGATGGCGAGTGCCTTCACGGTGCCGCCGTCCACCTGGGGTTTTGCCGTGGTGATGATCTCGCAAAGATAGTCGATGCGGCCGGCCTGAAGATCCTGCATGGCCGGGCCGGTGCCGCGATAGGGCACATGCGTGATGTTCACGCCGAGCGCGGTGTTGAGCACGACGCAGCCGAGATGCGTCGCCGAGCCGGCGCCGGCCGAGCCGAACGACACCTTGCCGGCGTTCGCCTTCACATAGGCGGCGAACTCCTTGAAGCTGTTGGCCGGGAAGTCTTTGCGGGTGATGAGGATGATCGGCACTTCGGCGATCAGCGCTACGGGGGTGAAATCGTTCACCGAGTCGTAGGCGGGCTTCTTGTAGAGCGTCTGATTTTGCGCGTGCGTGCCGACCGTGCCGAGCACGAAGGCATATCCGTCGGCCGGTGCGGCCGCCACGCGCTTGGCGCCGGTCATTCCGCCGGCGCCGCCGACGTTTTCGATCACGACCTGCTGGCCCAGCACCTCGCCCATGCGCTGGCCGACCACGCGGCCGAGCACGTCGGTCGGACCGCCGGCGGCGAAAGGAATGATCATGGTGACGGGGCGACTGGGATAGGTGTCGGCGCCTGCGGTGCCGGCGGCTGCGGCGAGGCACGCGAAGGCTATCGGAACAAGCTTCCTCAGCATTTTCTCGGATCCTTTGGCAGCGAGGAGAACCGGTTGCCCGAAAGGTATCCCACGGCAGGACGGCCGTTCGCAACCGTGAGCGGACATTCATGAGCGGACATTCAATAGAGCGGGGGGATGCGGCCGAGTTGCAGCGGGCCGAGCCTTGCCGCCCCGTTTGCGAACCGCAATGGCAGCGCGACCGCAGGACGGCCTTCCGCCTCGCCGCGGGCCGCGAGCACCGCAAGCCCGCCGAGGAGGCTCGCCTGCGCGCGGGCTTCGTCGGTTCCGCCGAGCAGCAGAGCGGCGAGCCGTTCGATCCCGGCGACCATGACCTGCAGGCTTCCATCGAGGCGACCCTCGCCCGTGAGGCCAAGCTCGCCTTTGGCGACGGCCAGGAGATCGCCCTGGGCGAACCGGACCCTCCCGACTTCGAGGCGCCCGTTCGCCGCCTGCCACTCCCGCAGGCGACGGTCGAAGGGCTTGGGGTCGAGGTCCGCGATGCCCCGGATCGCCGCTTCCGCGCCGACGTCGACCGGCGGGGCGGCGAGCCCCGGCACCTGCGGGAGCGCTGCCCCTTCGATCCGCACCGCGAGGTCGAAGACCGGCTCGGCCGCGTTCGGTCGTTGCCGCAGGTGCAGTTCGACGTGCCGCGCCTCAGCGGCCGGCGCCGCGGACCCCGCCTGCACCCCTTGCGCGGGCCGGTTCACCGTGAGGCCGTCGACCGCCACGGACGCGCGGCCGAGCCTGCCGGGAAAGCCTCGCAGGCTTGCCTGCAAGAGTTTCCAGTCGAGGATCAGGTTCAAAGTGCCGTCCTCGCTCGCAAGCCTCAACGGCCCTGAAAGTTCGGCGACCACGAGATCGGGCGTGTAGATCTGGGCGACGGCAAGCAGCGACTCGGCCTGCAGGGTGAGGGGCCGGCCGAAGCCCCCGAGACGGGTTGCCGGCTTCTCGCAGCGGATCTCGATGCGAAATGGATAGCCGCCGACCGCGCGGCTGCCGCAGGCATGAAGGCGCCCGGCTTGCGCTTCCCGCGCCATCCATTCGGCAACGGCACCTTCCGCGCGCCGGGCGGCATAGAACCACAGCCCCGTCCAGGCGAAAGCCAAGAGCAGCATCAGCGCGAGCGGTGCATAGGGCCAGATCCGCCGCCGCCGCGGCGTGCCTGAGGGTACGGTCATCCGGTGGGCTCCCGAGGCCGCCGCTTGCGCGGCGCCGGCCGCCTTGCTAGCGCAGTTCTCTGGAAAACTGAATCCGTTGACCCATGGTCCGTTGAACCGGCCGCCGCCGGGTCCGCACGGGATCGCGCGGCGGGCGCCATCGGTCGGCGCTTTCGAGCCGAAGCCGACCCCCTCCGGGATGATCCGCGCACCTTGCCTTTCGCCTAATCCCCTGCCCTGGGCTCCCCCCGACCGATGCCGACCGCCAAGGACCCCGCCCGCCCCCGAGACGAGACGGAGGATCTCTGGGTTTTCGGCTACGGGTCGCTGATGTGGCGGCCCGGCTTTGCCTTCCTGGAACGCTGCCCGGCCCGCCTCATCGGCGCGCACCGGGCCCTTTGCGTTTTCTCGCACGTGCATCGCGGCACGCCCGAACGCCCCGGGCTCGTGCTGGGGCTCGACCAGGGCGGCGCCTGCCGCGGGATCGCTTACCGGGTGGCCGCGGCCTTGCGCTTTAAGACCGTCCGCTATCTCCGGGAGCGCGAGCAGGTGACTTCGGTCTATCGCGAGACGGCCCGCACGGTCTGGCTCGAAGGCAATCCCGCGCGGCGCGTCACGGCGCTCTGCTATGTGGTCGACCGCGGGCACCCGCAATATGCCGGCCGGCTGAGCCTCGACGAACAGCTTCGCCTGGTTCGCCAGGGGCACGGGCGCTCGGGCGCGAACCGCGATTATGTGCTGGCGACCGTGGCCGCGCTCGAATCGCTCGGCTGTCGCGACCGCGACCTGCATCTCTTGGCCGAGCGGCTGCGCGGCCCGCACGAGGCCCATTCGCCGCAGGCTGGTCGGCGCACCGGCGCACCGGCCGGGGCGTCCGGCGCGCCTCGGTCCTAGGAGGGTCCGGGCGGCGGCAGCCAGGGGTACCGGGCGCGCGCCTCCGCAATAAGGCGTCCGCTTGCGGCTTCGATCTCACGCTGCAGCCGGGCGAAGAACGCCTTTTCGTCGAGGCCGGGCGGGATCGGGTCGAGGATTTCGACCACGATCGTCCCCGGATAACGCAGGAAGCGGCGACGCGGCCAGAAGAGTCCGGAATTGAGCGCGATCGGCACGCAGGGAACGCGGGCTCCCGCATAAAGCCGCGCAATGCCGAATTTGTAGGCGGGCTCCGCCCCTGCCGGCCGTCGCGTGCCCTCGGGAAAGATGATGACGGCGCGGCCGCACCGAAGCGCCTCGCGCGCCCGCGCGATCATCGCCGGAA
Organism: Xanthobacteraceae bacterium; assembly: GCA_035716025.1. Classification (GTDB taxonomy): domain Bacteria; phylum Pseudomonadota; class Alphaproteobacteria; order Rhizobiales; family Xanthobacteraceae; genus JADGHE01. The sequence continues at coordinate 52,275 of DASTKH010000046.1, read as the reverse complement.
TGGTGAGGGTGCGCGCGCCGCGGTCGATCGGGATCATTCCGCCCTTGGCCATGAACCAGCCGAACAGCGGCACCCACATGAGCTCGCGCTTCACGATGAAGGCGAACTCGTCGAACAGCGGCACGAGCGCGAAGGTCTCCCATGTCGACTGATGCTTGGCGGCGACGAGGACGCCGCGGCGTGGCAGCTTGTCGAGCCCTCGCCACTCGACCCGCGTGCCGCACACGACCCGCAGGAGCCAGACGCTGGTGCGCGCCCAGAACTTCGCCATGCCGAGGATCGCCCGGTGCGGCATCACCAATGTCGGGATCGCCGCAACCATGAGGATCGTCAGGTTGAGATAGAAGAGGATGTTGAAGATGAGCGAACGCAGAAAGATCAACACGGGGCCCGACCGAAGCACGCCTGCGGTTGCGCTCGTTTAGCTGCCGGATCCGATGCGGGCGCGTGCCACGTCGGTCTTGTCGGGGGCCGGTTCGAGCCGCATCCGCACCTGTGCCACCATATACTTGAGAAACTCCGAGATGAGGAGCTTGGCGATCGGCGGGCTGGACCACCACGGCTCCCGGCGGAGCTTCTCGGTCACGACCGGAAAGGCGATGAGCTGGCGGTCGGGAAGCTGACGGCTCAACTCCGCCATCGAGCGGGGCATGTGGTAGGCGGAGGTCACCACAATCAACGAGCGGAAGCCGCGATCTACCGCCCAGCGACGCGTTTCCGCCGCATTGCCGACCGTGTTCACGGCGGAATGGTCGAGGTCCACGCAGCATTTCAGCAGATGTTGCCGGCGCGGCAGCACACGCGCGAGTTCGCGCTCCGATGTGGTGGGATGCACGCCGGTGATCAACAGGCGCTTGCCGTGACCGGCCGCGAGAAGCTCCACCGCGTCGGCGATGCGGGAGGCACCCCCGGTGAGCACCACGATGCCGTCGGCCTCCTGCCGCACCGTGATCTCCTCGGTCGGAACCTGCTGCGTGAACCAGAGAAAGCCCGCGCCGACCGCAAGTCCGGCGCCGACGACCATGCAGGCCATGATGCCGAAGGCGGCGCGCGACACGGCGCGGCCGAAACCCCGACGGCGCCCCGGCCGCGGATCGCCTTCCGGGCGGTGTGGTTCGCTCGAATGCGAAGCGGGGAACTGCATGCTCTCGAATCCCGCTGGGGAGTCTAGCGGCGATTGGGGCCTCGGCGCGGCGCCAAGGCTCAATCGAGGCTAGCGAGGGTGCGGTGGACGGTCCAGCGGGACGTGAGGGCGGCAACCGCGGCCACGAGGACGACGAGCCCGATAATGCCGGCGTAGCCTTCGGGCGCAAGCGACAGGTCCCCCATAAGCCAAGCCACCCCCTCGGGCACTTCGCTCGTCCGCGTCGAGAGGAAATGCGCGCCGGCAAAGAGCAGCATCGCGATACCGCCGCCGACGAGCGCCCCCTTCAAGCCGAGCGCCAGGAAATGACGCTGGAATTGCGTGGCAATGAACCGATTCTTGGCGCCGACGAAATGCAGGACTTCGACGATGTTGCGGTTGCTCGCCATCGCCCCGCGGGTGGCGAACACGACCATCAGCAGAGTCGCGCCGAGGACCAGCGCCAGCACCGCAAAACCGCCCGCGACGGCGAGCCGCGTCATCTGCCGCATGCGCTCCAGAAATGCGCGGTGGTCGTCGAGACTGGCTCCCGCCACCTGATCGGCGAGGGATTGGCGTAGTCCGTCGAGATCGGCTTTCGCACCGGGGGCGAGGGTGATGACGACGAGACGCGGAATCGGCAACTCGTCGAGCGCAAGCCCCCCGCCGAGCCACGGCTCGAGTAGCCGCAGCGACTCGGCCCGGCTGTAGGGACGGACCTGCGCGACGCCCTGGGAGGCCCGCGCGATCAAGGTCGCGCGCCGGACTTCGGTTTCGATGTCGCGCCCTTCCACAGGCCGCACCTGGATCGTGACTTCGCGCGCGACCTGCGATTGCCAGTTTCCGGCGCTCGAGCGGACCAGCACGACGGCGCCGAGCGTCAGTGAGGCCAGAAGCGTCATGATGGCGATGACGGCCGCCAGCGCCTTGCCGGAGAGGGATTGCGTCGGCACGATCGGCGTGAGCACCTGCGGCCTCGCCCGCATGACACGGCGCGCCGCCAGGCGCACCGCCCGCAGATCGTAGACCGGAAAACGCAGGCGCGCCTCAATCAGCGACATGCAGATTCCCCTCGAGCAGAACGAGGCGGCGGGCGTCGTATTGATCCATCAGGCTCACGTCGTGGGTGGCGATCACGACGGCGGTACCGGAGCGGTGCAGTTCCACGAAAAGCCGCAACAGCCGCCGCGCGAGAGTGGGATCGACATTGCCGGTCGGCTCGTCGGCAAGCAGCAGTTCGGGACGCGAGATCACGGCGCGGGCGATGGCGGCGCGCTGCTTTTCGCCCCCCGACAGCACCTCCGGCAGGGCCCACAACCGGTCGCCGAGCCCGACCCAGCGCAACAGCTCGATCACCTCGCTGCGGTAGTTCGCCTCCGCCCGGCCGATGACCCGCAAGGGCAGCGCGACATTCTCGTAGGTGTTGAGATGGTCGATCAGACGGAAGTCCTGAAAGACGAGGCCGATCCGGCGCCGCAGCGTGGCAATCGCATCCTTGGTCAGGTTGGCGACGTCGTGGCCGAAGACGGAGATGAGGCCGCGCGTCGGTTGCAGCGACATGAACAGGAGCCGCAGCAGCGACGTCTTTCCGGCGCCCGAGGGACCGGTGAGAAACTGCAACGAGCCGGGCTCGACGGCGAAGCTCACGTCGCGCAGAACCTCAGGTCCCGCGCCGTAGCGCAAACCCACGTTTTCAAATCGGACCACGCGCGCGTCTCCGGCTGCTCCAGGATGGTCCGCACGTCTTTAAGATCGCATTAACGCTAAACGTTCCGCGGACTTCGGGCCCCGATCTATTTCCCGTTTCCATGGTTTCCGATCCGTTAACGATCGGCTGCTAGCCTCGCGCAAATCAGCGGCCGGCACGTCCCATGCGGATCATCTGCCCCAACTGCGCAACGTCATACGAGCTCAATGACGAGAAGCTCGGGCCCGAAGGGCGCGCCGTGCGCTGCTCCCAGTGCCGTGAGACGTGGGTCGCGCGCCGCCCGACGTTGCCGGCCGAAATGGAGCTCGCGGTCGCGGAAGGCGTTCGGTTCCTGGGCCGGGCGGGGGCGCAGCACGCGCCGAACGAACGTCGGCCGCCCGCGGCTCGACCTTCGGCGGAGGACAATCCGTCCGCGCTTCCGGTGGGGGACGCCCCGCCGCTCGCGCCGGCCGAGACGATCGTCGAATTCGAGCCGATGACGGGGGCGGACGAGCCCGATCCGTCGGAAGACATCGAATCGGTGGCCGCCCGGCGCGACCGCCCGGCGTCGAAGCGGCGTAGCGGCCGCCGGCCGCGGCCGCTCGCCCTCGTGATCTTCGGTTGCCTTTCGGTTCTGCTGGCCCTCCTGATGCTGCGGACCGAGGTGGTGCGGTTCGCGCCGCAGACGGCGCGGCTTTATGAGCTCCTCGGCATCCCGGTCAATCTGCGGGGCCTTGCCTTCCAGGACTTGCGGATTTCCGGTGAGACGAAGGACGATGTTCCGGTGCTGGTCGTGGAGGGGCGCATCGTGAACGTTGCCGGACACAATGTCGAAGTGCCGCGGCTGCGCTTTGCCGTTCGCAACAAGGCCGGCGTCGAAGTGTATGCCTGGACCGCCTTGCCCGACCGTCCGGTCCTGGGCGCGGGCGAATCGCTGCCGTTCCGCAGCCGCCTCGCATCTCCGCCCGAGGACGCAAAGGACGTGCTGGTGCGTTTCTTCAACCGTCGCGATCTCGTCGGCGGAGAGTGAGCCGATGGCAAGGATTCTCGTGGCCGACGACGAGGAGGCCCTGCGCTGGCTTCTGCAGCGCGGCCTGGCGCATGCCGGCCATGAGGTTGCGGTCGCGGCCGACGGCGCGGAGGCGCTCGACCGGCTCGCCGCCGCCGAACCGCGTTTCGACCTTCTGCTGTCCGACATCCGCATGCCGGTCATGGACGGGATTGCGCTGGCCCTTGCGGCGGCCCGGGACTTCCCGAACCTTACCATTCTGCTGATGACCGGCTATTCCGACCACCATGAGCGGGCGCAGAATCTCGATGCGCTGATTGCCGGAATCGTGCCGAAGCCGTTCAGCCTCGCGGCGATCGCCGCACATGTTGCGGACGCATTGGAGCGCAGCCCGCTCAGAAGTCCTTGAGCAGCCGCTCGATGTAATCGAGCTCGATCTGCGGCCGCAGCGGATCCGACAGGCGGCGCCGCAGTTCCTCGAGGATGCGGCGCGCCCGCTGCACGTCGATTTCGCCCGGCACCTTCACGGTCACGTCGTCGCCATAGTCGCGCCCGCGCAGCGGGCGGCCGAGCGGATCGGTCTCCTGTTGCGCGCGCTCGCGGCCGGTACGGCCCGGCTGGCCGTTGGGGCCGGGGCCGTCGGGCCCGTTCTGCATCTGCTGGGCGAGACTCTGCCCGCCGCGGCGCATCGATTCGATGGCGCGGCCCTGCGATTCCACCGCACCCTCGCCGTCGCCCTGGCCGAGCTGTTCCTCGGCATCCCGCATGGCCTGCTCGGCTTCGCCGAGCGCGCCGCGACCGTCCTCGCCCTGCTCGCCTTGCTCACCGGGCTGCATCGGCCCGCGGCGCTTGAGCTGCTCCATGAGCCGGTTGAGCTGCTCGCGCAGGGCCTGCTGCCGGTCGCGCAATTCGCCGAACGAGTCGTCCTGCTCCCCTTGCTGGCCTTGTTGTCCCTGCTGCCCGCGCTGGCGCGGCTGGCCCTGCTGGCGATTCCGCCGTTCCTGTCCCTGCCGGTAGGTGCGGTCGCGCAGCTGCTGCTCGCGGCGGATCATGTCGCCGAGTTCGTCGAGCGCCGACATCATGTCGTCGCCGTTCGGCTGTTGGCCGGGCCGCGCCATCTGCAGATTGTTCAACATCGATTGCAGCTGTTCGAGAAGGCGCCGCGCCGCCTCCTTGTTGCCGGAGCGCGCAAGGTTCTCGATCCGGTCCAGCATGTTGCGCAGGTCCTGCGGACGCAGTTCCCGCGCGTTCGGATCGAGCGGCCGCGCGAGCTGCTGCGGGTTGCGGCGCATTTCCTCGGCGAGCGCCTGCATGAACTTGTCGAGCGCGGCACGCAGCTCGTCCATCAGGCGCTTGATTTCCTCTTCGCTGGCTCCGCGTTCAAGCGCCTGGCGCAGCGCCTCTTCGGCCTGGCGCAGCGCCTGTTCGGCGTCGCCCACATTGCCGTCCTCAATGTTCACCGCCATCGCCCACAGGCGGTCCACGACCTCGCGCAGATCGTCGTCGCTGCGCGCGCTTGCCAGATTCCAGTAGATCGTTCGCAGGCCGAGATAGATGGAGGCTTCGGGAATGAAGCGCTCGGGCGCGATCGTCAGCGCATCGAGCGCCGCGAGCACGCGGCCCCGCGCCTCGGCATCGAAGGCGAGAATTCGCCGCTGCTCGACCAGTGCGCGGGCGAGCGGCTTGTAGAACGGCCGCTGCGGCAGGCGAAGCTCGCGGGCTTCGCTCTGGCCCACATGGCCGGCCTCGTCGCGGGCCACGAGCGTCAGCAGTACCGACGTGCCGGCCCAGGGATGCTGGGTGAGGTCCTTGGTGGTCTCGCCCGTCCCGTTGCGCGTGCGTGCCTGCGGCAGATTGAGCGGGAAGCTCGGCGGCTCATAGAGCGGGCGGGCGGGCTTCTCCGAAGCCGTGCCGGACGGTTTGCGGGCGATCTTCGCTTCCGCATGCACGACGCCGTAATCGTCCTCGAGGTGATAGGTCAGCTGCAACGTGCCTCTGACCTGCGCTTCGGGATCCTTGGCAAAGGCAATGCGCGGGGCCTTGTCGGGAACCGCCGTGAAGCTCCAGGTGACGTCACGGCCCGGCAGCCCCCGCAGCGTGACGCTTCCGTCGCTTTCGATGATGAAGCGGCGCTCCTCGGTTCCCGCCGGCACCCGGCCGCCGCCCTTGTCGGTCGCATCCGCGAGGCCCCGCACGGCGATGTCGGGCGAAATTCCCGTCGAGCGGACAACGAGAACGCTGCCGGCGGGCGCCGCGATCGGTCCTGCGGCCTGCCGCACCGGCTCGCCCGGCCGCACGCCGGGCAGAAGGATCGGCGGCCGCCCCGTATAATTCGGCGGCGTCACCCAGGCATCGATACGGAAATTCGCGCTCGCGACCGCCCCGCGCCAATCGAATGCGGCCGCAAGCCGCCGCAGCCGTTCATCCCCCGCGACAAAGAAGGTGGCGACGACGAGGAGCAGAACCAGGGCCCGCACGGCATAGGGGTCGCGCCCGAAAAGCCTGGGCCGGGGCAGCCCGGCCCGGAGCCGGTCCGAAAGCGCGACCACACGGGCAAGATGCGCTTCCCACAGGGCAACGGCGGCCTTGTCGCTGCGCCCGACGCCGAGACTGTCCGACACCGCCGTCGCAGGCCGATGCGCGATTCCCGACTCCCGGTCGAGCCGGGCAAGCGACTCGACGCGGCTCGGCAAGGACAGCCGCATGAGCGGCACCGCGCTCGCCAAGATCAGGAGCGCGACCAGCCCCACGCCGACCGCCCGGGCGAGCGGCGGGAGCACGAGCCAGAGTCCTGCCCAGGACAGCGCGAGAAAAATGCCGATCGTGACGACGAGGAGGGCGAGCCGCGGCCAGGCCCGCTCCCAGGTCAACGCCCACCACGCCCGCTTCAGCGCGCGCGCAAGCCGTTCCTGTGCGCTCTCGGGCTTGTGGTGGCGAGCCCGCCAGCGATCCGGTCCCGACGGCCGATACATCACCGCGTTTTCCACAACCGAACTATACCACCGCTCGACCCGCCTGCCACCACAACGCGTCCGGCCGCTGTTCGTTGCGGCGGTTTCAGGCGAGCCAAGGCGGGAGACGATCGAGCGCGATCAATGCGTCTATATCGAGGCGAGGACGCACGAGCGCCCATGCGTCGCCGCGCACAAGCACCTCCGGCACCAAAGGACGCGTGTTGTACGTGCCGGCTTGAACCGCCCCGTAGGCGCCGGCCGACATCACGGCGAGGAGATCGCCTGCCGCAGGTTCCGGCAACTCCCGGTCGAGCGCCAGAAAATCCCCCGATTCACAAACAGGGCCCACGACGTCTGCGACGATCCGCCGCGCGCGGGCCTGTGTTGCACGGACGGGCCAGATTTCGTGATGGGCTTCGTACAGCGTGGGGCGCACCAGATCGTTCATGGCGGCGTCGACGATCACGAATGTCTTCGCCTCGCCGCGCTTCACATAAAGCACCTGCGTGACCAGAATGCCGGCATTGCCGACGATCAGCCGGCCGGGCTCGAAGATCAGCGTGCAGCCGAGATTGCGTGTCGCGCGCTTGACCACCGCCGCATAGGCTTCCGGATGCGGCGGCGGCTCGTCGCCCTCGCGATAGGGAATGCCGAGACCGCCGCCGAGATCGACGTGATGGATTTCGTGCCCGTCGGCGCGCAGCCGCTGCACGAAATCCGACAGCAGCGCGAAGGCGTCGTCGAACGGACGCAACTCGGTGATCTGGCTGCCGATATGCATATCGACGCCGACCACCCTGAGGCCCGGCAGTTTCGCGGCCCGCGCATAGACCTCCCGCGCCTCGCTGATGGGAATGCCGAACTTGTTCTCCGCCTTGCCGGTCGCGATTTTGGCATGGGTCCGCGCGTCGATGTCCGGGTTCACGCGGATCGCGATGCGCGCGGTGCGGCCCTTGCCGGCGGCGATCTGCGAAAGTTGTTCAAGCTCCGGGATGGACTCCACATTGACGCAGAGGATGTCCTCGTCCACCGCGCGCGCAAGCTCCCGCGCCGTCTTGCCGACCCCCGAGAACATGATGCGTTCGGGCGGAATGCCGGCAAGTCGGGCACGCCTGAGCTCTCCCTCGGACACGACGTCGGCGCCGGCGCCGAGCCGCGCGAGCGTGCGGATCACCGCCTGGTTGGAATTCGCCTTCATCGCGTAGCAGACGAGCGCCGGCACGTCGGCAAAGGCATCGGCGAACACGCGATAGTGCCGTTCGAGGGTGGCCGTCGCGTAGCAGTAGAAGGGCGTGCCGACCGCACGGGCGATCGCGTCGAGGCTCACCGCCTCGGCGTGCAGCACGCCGTCGCGATAGGCGAAATGGTGCATGGGCCGCCGGTCAGTCGATGAGCCAATCGAGCACGCTGCGCCGCTGGGCGGCCGGCGCGTCGCGAACGGCCGGCGCGGTGGTGCGCCGCGCCATTTCGGCAACCGCCGGCGCGTGATCCAGAGGATGCGCCGCCGTCGTGCCCGGCGGGACGGGCACGGTGGCCGGTTCGGCTTGCACCTCGTTCGGGTGGATGCCGGACTGGGGCGGCGGCTCAAGCGGTCCCTTGACCCCGCAGCCCGCAAGGCCGAGCGCGAGCAGGAGCGCGACGAAAGGCAGAGGGGCAGAATTCACGAAAGCACTCCGGATCGGATGGCACCATAGCAGATCGCGCGCCGCGCGACAGCCCGGCCGGTGCGGCTGCAGCGCCAATCAGGACTTCTCCTTGGCGAGACGCCTGAGCCAGCGCCGCGCCTCGCGCCGCACATGGGCCGGTGCCGTGCCGCCATAGCTCGTGCGGCTGCGCACCGAACGCGCGACGGAGAGAACCGAATAGACTTCGTCCGTGATGCGTGGCTCGACCGCCCGCATGTCTTCGAGCGGCAGACGGTGCAACGGCAGATTCTTGGCGGCGGCGGCCGCGACGATGCGGCCGGTGACGTGATGGGCTTCCCGAAAGGGCAAGCCGAGCCGGCGCACGAGCCAATCCGCAAGATCGGTGGCGGTCGCATAGCCTGCGCCCGCCGCCTTGCGCATGCGCGCGACATCGGGCTGCATGTCCCGCACCATGCCGGTCATGGCAGCGAGGCTGAGCGAGAGCGCGGAAAAGGCTGCGATCGCGCCTTCCTTGTCCTCCTGCATGTCCTTCTGATAGGCGAGCGGCAGGCCCTTCATGACGATGAGGAGGGATTCGAGCGCACCGATGATGCGGCCGGCTTTTGCGCGCACGAGCTCGGCCGCGTCGGGGTTGCGCTTCTGCGGCATGATCGAGGAGCCGGTCGTGAACTTGTCGCTGAGCGCGATCAGCCCGACGAGCGGCGATGTCCAGATGACGATCTCCTCGGCAAAGCGCGACAGGTGCACGGCCGTGATCGCGGCCGCCGCCAGCGCCTCGAGGACGAAGTCCCGATCGGACACGGCATCGAGCGAATTGGCCATCGGCCGCGCGAAGCCGAGCGCCCGGGCGGTCATGTGGCGATCGATGGGAAAGGAGGTGCCGGCGAGCGCGGCCGCGCCGAGCGGCGACTCTTCGGCGCGCCGGCGCGCATCCGCAAAGCGGCCGCGGTCGCGCGCCGCCATCTCCACATAGGCGAGCAGATGATGCCCGAAGGTGACGGGCTGCGCGGTCTGCAAATGGGTGAAGCCCGGCATCACCGTCGCGGCGTGGGCGAGCGCCTTTTCGGCGAGCGCCCGCTGATAGTCGGCCAGCGCCGCGTCGAGGGCGGCGGCGACGTCGCGGACCTAGAGCTTGAAGTCGGTCGCGACCTGGTCGTTGCGCGAGCGCGCCGTGTGCAGGCGCCCGGCCGCCGGGCCGATCAGCTCCGCGAGCCGCGCCTCGACGTTCATGTGGATGTCCTCGAGCGCGCGCTGGAAGGAGAAGCGGCCCGATTCCATCTCGCCGAGAATGTCCTCGAGCCCCCGGGCGATCGCCTCCGCGTCGGCGGCCGTAATGATGCCTTGCTTGGCGAGCATGGCGGCATGCGCCTTGGAGGCGGCAATGTCCTGGCGGTACAAGGCCCTATCGACGTCGATCGAGGCGTTGATCTCGGCCATGACGGCATCGGGTGCATGCGCGAAGCGGCCACCCCACATCTTGTTGCTCATGGCGCCACTTCCGCGTTTGTTGCCGACGATGATCCGTAACCGAGACGACGCTTCAAAGCCCGCCCCACGCTCCCGCAAGCCCCTTCTGCTGGCCGCCGGCCTCGCAACGGCGGCTGCGCTCGGCGCGATATACGGGATTGCGGCCTTGGGGGGCAAATCCGCCGATTCGGCCGCCTGCGCCGGCACGCAAGAGGTCGCCCGGCGGGTCGCCCCCCTCGCGCGCGGGCAGGTCGCCGCCCTCTCGATTACGGACGCGCCGCGCCCGCTTCCGGCCCTCGCTTTCTCCGACGGCACCGGTCGCCAGCGCTCGCTCGATGACTGGCGCGGGCGTGTCGTGCTGCTCAATCTGTGGGCCACCTGGTGCGTGCCGTGCCGCAAGGAAATGCCGGCGCTCGATGCGCTGGAGGCGACGCTCGGCGGCTCCGAATTCGCGGTCGTGGCCGTGAATATCGATACCCGCGACCCCGACAAGCCGCGCGCCTGGCTCGAATCCGTCGGCATTACAAGGCTCGCTTATTTCGCCGACCCCTCGGCCCGGGTCTTCCAGGTGCTCAAGGCGGCCGGCAAGGCGTTCGGCATGCCGACGACGATCCTTGTCGACCGCAACGGCTGCGAGATCGGCACGCTTGCGGGGCCTGCCGAATGGGCGAGCGAAGACGCGCTCAATCTTATCCGGGCCGTCGTCCGGAAGGAGCCTTGAGGGAGGCCGGGCGGCATTGCCCGAGAGCTGACGGCGACACCCCAACCGCTCGAGGGACGCTTGGCGATGCCCGAAACCACCTGAACCGGCCATGGTTTAACGCCAGAACGCCCACCAGGGCGGAGGCGGACACGGCGTCGGGCCGATCGGCACCGCGGCGAGGTGCGCCCGCAGCGGCAGCGGCAGGCTGCGCGCGATGCGTTTGAAGTCGGCCCGTGTAAGGACACCGTCGCGCAGCCGTGCCTCGATGGCCGCAACGACACGTGGATCGGGCCCGGCCTCGCCGGCCGGCATTGCGCCCACGGATGCCGCCGTGTCCGCGGGCAAACCGCGCACCCGCCCGCGCGCCCCGTTCCGTCGATCGAGGCCATGGAAATAGGCGATGATCTCCGCCGTGATCATTTGCCGTTGCGAGGACGCGCAATAGCGCGCGGGCGCTTCCGTAAGGAGGCAGGCCAATAATTCATCGTCATGCCTCGCCACCTCGAAATCCGATGCCGCCCGGCTTGCGAGAGGCGCAATCGTCGCCCGGCTCGGGTCTCGCGCCTGGGCGCGACGAAAACAGGCGGCGTCTGCGGCTTCAGCGAGCTTTTCGGCGTCGGCGGCATGGTCCGCCGCTGCAGGCGCCGCGACAGATGCTGCTCCTGACGACGAGGCGAAAGCGCGCTGGCCCTCGCGCACCCCGCGAAATTCCGCGAGGTCGGCGGAGGGCGTCGGGGGCGCTAAGCCGGGCCACAGCAGCACGCCCGCCGCGCCCAGGGCAAATCCGAACAAGGCCAGGATTGCGAAAGGAAGGGAGGCGCGACTCTCGCCCGGCGGCGCCGGGCGGGCGGCGGCTCGCCCCTGCGCGCGCAGCTCCTCTAAGGTCGGCATGGCGCCGTGCTTGAGGCACGCCGCGCAAAGGCTTCGCGAGGCATCAGCCTGTTCTCCGCCTCTCCCTCAATACCGCACCGGCCCTTAACGCCGGGTTTAGCGACCTTGCACGAAAGGCGGGTGGCGCCCGCGCCCGGTTGCGGCTTCAATGGTCGTTTATCGCGATGCGAGGATGGCATGCCGCCGGGCCGGTCCATGTCCGCCTCCGACTGGGCGCTTTTGTGCATCCTTTCGGCGTTCTGGGGCGGATCTTTCTTTTTCAACAAGATCGCGGTGTCGGAACTGCCGCCCATAACGGTCGCACTCGGCCGCGTCGGCGGCGGCGCGGCGCTGCTTCTGCTCGTTGCCCGCGCGATGGGCGACGCGGTGCCGCCGCGCAGCCTCTGGGGCCCGCTCGCCGTCATGGGGCTGTTCAACAGCGTGCTGCCGTTCAGCCTGATCCTTTGGAGCCAGACGCATGTGGCGAGCGGCCTTGCCTCCATTCTCATCGCCACCACCCCGCTGTTCAGCGTGCTGGTCGCCCACATGGTCACGGAGGACGACAAGCTCACCGCCGGACGCGGTGTGGGGCTTGCCGCCGGACTCGTCGGCGTCACCGTGATGATCGGACCGGACGTGCTGCGCGAACTCGGCACGCACGTGGCGGCACAGGGGACGCTGTTGTTTTCGGCCTTCCTCTACGGCGCATCCGGGGTCTATGGGCGGCGCTTCCGCCCCTATCCGCCCGCCACGATCGCCGCCGGACAGATGGTCTTCGCGACGCTGATGCTCGCGCCCGCGGCCGCGATCATCGATCGCATCTGGACGCTGCCACCGCCCTCGGCTGCGGCGCTCGGCTCGATCGCCGGCCTTGCGGTGCTGTCCACCACACTCGGCTACATCATTTATTTCCGCGTGCTGGCGCGCGCAGGAGCGACCAACCTGATGCTCGTGAACTTCCTGGTGCCGGTGAGCGCGATTTTGCTCGGAGTGGGCATTCTCGGCGAAGCGCTCGCGCCGCGGCAGATCGCCGGCATGCTGATCATCGGGATCGGACTGGCCGCCATCGACGGCCGGCTCGCCCGCTGGGCCGTTGCGCTGCGCGCAAGCCGCGCGGCGCCTCTGAGACGCCCGCTAAGGCCTCCGGGGAGTTGACGGAGGCCGCCGCCTCGGCTAATACTTAACCACATGGTTCACTTTGACCCGGACGCACTCGACCGGACCTTCGCGGCGCTGGCCGATCCCACACGGCGCGCCTTGCTGGCGCGCCTCAGCGAGTCGCAGGAGCTTTCGGTGAGCGAGCTTGCGCGTCCGTTCGCGATGTCGCTTCCCGCCGTCATGAAGCATCTCGACGTGCTGGCGGGCGCCGGATTGATCGACCGCACCAAGCAGGGCCGCACCGTCAAGTGCCGGCTCACGGCAGAGCCAATGGAGCAGGCCATGCACTGGCTCAGCGTTTACCAGCGGTTCTGGACCACGCAACTCGATCGCCTCGCACAATTCCTGGAGGACTCCGCATGCCCGCCCAGCCGAAACAGGACGCCAGGCCGAGCCTCACCCTCAAACGTCGTCTCAATGCGACGGCCGAAAGGGTCTACGCGGCCTGGACGGAACCCACGCAGATCGTGAGATGGTTCGGCCCCGATTCCGGCCGGGTGGCGCGTGCCGACATGGATGTGCGGGTCGGCGGCCGCTACACGATCGTCTTCTTCACGGAAGACGGTGAGGAACATCACGTCAGCGGGATTTATCGCGAGGTGGTTCCCAACGAACGGCTGGTTTTCACCTGGGCCTGGCGCTCGACCCCCGAGCGCGAATCCCTGGTGACCATCCGCATCAGGCCCGACGGCGACCATGCCTCGCTGCTCACGCTCCTCCACGAGCAGTTCTTCGACGAGGCCGCGCGCGACCGTCACGAATGGGGATGGACCGGTTCGCTCAACAAGCTCGAAAAACTGTTCGCTTGAAACCGTTCGCGCGACTCCGGGGCCGGGGCATCAGGGAGACCGTCATGCTCGAACAAACATCGCAATCCGCGCGCGCCGACCACCCGGTCGTGTCCCGCGAAGAATGGCTCGCCGCCCGCAAGCGCCTGCTCACGCGCGAGAAGCAACTCACCCGCACGCTCGACGCGGTCGCGGCGGAACGGCGCCACCTCCCGTGGGTTGCGGTCGACAAGCGCTACGTCTTCGACACGCCCGAGGGCCAGCGCACGCTTGCCGAGCTGTTCGGCCGCAACAGCCAGCTCATTGTCTACCACTTCATGTGGCGTTTCGACCTGGACCAAGGCTGCGACGGCTGCTCGTTCCTGTGCGATCACATCGACGGGGCGAACCAGCATCTCAAACATCACGACGTGACGGTGATCGCCGTCTCGCGCGGCCCGCTCGACAAGCTCGCCGGATATTGGTCGCGCATGGGCTGGAAATTTCCCTTCGCGTCTTCGGCCGGTAGCGATTTCAGTTTCGATTACGGGGCGTCGTTCACGGACGCGCAGCGCGCAAGCGGCCGCGTCACCTACAATTACGAGAGCATTGCCGCCGGCCCTCCGGACCTGCCGGGGCTCAGCGTCTTCTACAAGGACGAGGCCGGTCGCGTCTTCCACACCTATTCGACCTATGCGCGCGGCGGCGACATTCTCATCGGCGCCCACAACTTCCTCGATCTGACGCCGAAAGGCCGGAACGAAACCGCGATCATGGACTGGGTGAAGCGCCACGACGAATACGAAGCGGACACCGCTTCGCCCGGCTGCTGCGGGACGTGAGCCCGCGCCATGATTCTCCGCGGCTGGCGTGGGCTTCGGCTCGAGCCGTCGCCGCACATTGACTGTTTTCACCCCGTCTGCCCGAAAGGATACGCCGTGAGCACCAAGATTTTCGTCAATCTGCCGGTAAAGGACCTCGAGCGGTCGAAACGCTTCTTCGCGGCGCTCGGCTACCGTTTCAACCCGAAATTCACGGACGCAACCGCGGCCTGCATGGTCATCACCGACGACATCTACGCGATGCTGCTCACCGAGCCGAAATTCAAGCAGTTCACGCCGAAGGCGATCGCCGACGCAAACCGCAGCACGGAAGTGCTGGTCGCGCTTTCGGCGGACTCACGCGACAAAGTGGACGCACTCCTCGAAGTCGCGCTCAAAGCCGGGGCCACCGAGGCGCGGGACGCGGAGGACCACGGATTCATGTATGGCCGCGCCTTCAACGATCCGGACGGCCACATCTGGGAGATCTTCTGGATGGATCCCAAGGCCGCGGCCTGATGTTGCGAATTCATTGTCTTGTCAGGAGGAACGTCCGATGCCCTATGTCGATGGCTTTGTCTTGCCCGTGCCGAAGAAGAATCTGAAGGCTTATTTCGCCATGGCCCGCGCGGCCGGAAAGGTGTGGAAGGAGCACGGCGCCCTCGATTTTCACGAATGCATCGCCGACGACGTGAAGCCCGGCAAGTGGACCTCGTTTCCGCAGAGCGTGAAACTCAAGGCGGGCGAAACGGTCGTCTTCTCGTGGATCACCTACAAGTCGCGCGCGCACCGCGACCGCGTCCTCGCCAAGGTGATGAAAGACCCGCGCATCACAAAGGCGATGGAGAAGAAGTCCGTCCCGTTCGACGGCAAGCGCATGGTCTATGGCGGATTCAAGGTTCAGGTCAGCCTTTGAGCGAGGCGGTCATGACGGCCCACGGTCATTTCCATTGGAACGAGCTGCGCACGCGCGACGTCGAGAAGGCGAAGCGTTTCTATGCCGACACACTCGGCTGGAATTTCGAAGGGGCGCAAACGCCGGACGGACACGCCTACTGGGTGGCGAAGATGGGCGATACGCCCGTCGCCGGGATGTTTCCGATTCCCACCTCGCTGTGCGACGAGATTCCCGAAGGCTGGATGCCGTTCCTCGCCGTCGACGACGTGGACGCGCGCGTCCGCAAGGCCGAAGCGGCCGGCGGAAAGCTCGTCATGCCGATTTTCGACGTTCCGAACGTCGGCCGCATCGCGATGCTGCGCGAACCCGGCGGGGCGGGCGTCGGCTGGATCACGCCGGCCGACGGCTGAAAGCCGCAAGAGCCGCCACGGGCGGGCCGGCCGAGAATCTTCGAGCGCTCACCGGAGTCCCTGGAGACAGTCATGGCGAACAGCCTGAAGACGGTTACGCCCTGCCTATGGTTCGATACCGAGGCCGAGGAGGCGGCAAATTTCTACGTTTCGGTTTTCAGAGATGGCCGGATCAAGTCCGTGACCCACTACGGCAATGAAGGCCAGGAGATACACGGCAAGCCTGCGGGTTCGGTGCTGGTCGTGGAATTTGAAATTTTCGGTCAGGCTTTCATGGCGCTCAACGGCGGCCCGCAGTTCAAGTTCGACGAGGCCGTCTCCTTCCAGATTCCGTGCGAAACCCAGGACGAGGTTGACTATTTCTGGGAGAAGCTCACCGCCGATGGCGGACAGGCAGGACCCTGCGGGTGGCTCAAGGACAAGTTCGGCCTCTCGTGGCAGGTGGTGCCGACCGTTCTGCCCAAGATGCTGAGCGACCCCGACGGCGCGAGAGCGGATCGTGCGATGAAAGCTCTTCTTCAGATGGAGAAGCTCGACATCGCCGCCTTGCAGCGGGCCTACGAGGCCAAGGCCGCCTGAGGGTCGGACGGCCGCCGGGCGCGGCACACCGGCGCGCGGCAAATTGGCCGCAAGATTCTTCTGGCGCGGCGCATCGTTCTGGGGCACGGTTATCGCACCGCCGGTAGCCGGCGATCTCGTGTTGCGTGCGTTGCGTTCGTTTCCCGTCGTGTGCGTCGCGTGATCTTCCGGGAAGAGAGACCCGCCCGGCGGCCGGGCGTAACTTCTCGCGAAAGATCCTGGCTGTGGGGGGAGGGTTCCGATGAGCCCGCTTGTGTTTCGTTGCCCCAAGACCGCCAATTTCATCGATGCCGGCGTCGATACCGACAAACGAAGTGTGGCGGCCGCGCTCAGCGATGCGATGAGAGTGTATTGTCCTTACTGCAAGGACTACCACGTCCTGCCCATCCGCGAGGCGATCCTCGAGGATCCGGCCGCGTGACCACCCGCGCCTTCCTGCGCGGGCTCTCCGCCGACGTCCCCCCGCAGGGGCGGGCGGCTGCCGGACCGCCTTTCGGCATCACTTACCCGCCCCCCGAGCCGGATCAATTCGGCTTGGGCCGATCGGCAGGCAGTCCTTCGGCAAGCGCGGCGCGGACTGCGCTGATTTCGTCGGCCAGCTCCTCGCATTGTTGCAGCATCCATCGCCGCAACCGCTCCGCGACCGCCGGATAGCCATCCAGCATTTTGAGGAAGAGCGGGCGGGGAATGCGGAGCACCGAAGAGAATTCCCGCGCGACCGCGGAGAACGCGCGCGGCGTTTCGATCAGCAACGCATATTCGCCGAGCACCGCCCCGCGCCGCGCGATGCTCTCCCGCCCGCCCGGCGTGCGCAGCGTGAACGAGCCGACCTCCACCACATAGGCACCGTCGGCCGGCTCGCCGGCCGTAAACAGGAGGGCGCCGCGCTGGACGATCCGGCTTTCCGACCCGATGGCCAGGATCCGCAGGGCCTCGCCCCCGAGCAGCCCCAGGAGCGGCCCCTGCTGCAGCAACGCAATATCGTCCTCGATCGACATCCGCCCGCCGACGAATTGGCCTCGCGGCGAAGTGCCGGAGGCTTCACCTCACGCACGCGAACGCAGACGCCGCGCCCGGCGGCTCGCCGCCGCAGCGCGCACCCTGGGGCTGGACGAAACTGAGCCGCAACACTCTGCGCGTGCGCTCATTCCGTTCGTCCCGACGAAAGCGGGACACGGTCCTTCATTCCCGCCGGCGCGGCAGCAAAGGAAAGATAAGACCGCTCAAGCCAAGCTCATCCCGCCTCAGGGCATCAACTTGTAGCCTCCGGCGTCGGTGACCAGAATTGCCGGATTGCCGGCATCCTGCTCGACCTTCTGCCGAAGGCGATAGATATGCGTTTCGAGCGTATGGGTCGTCACGCCGGAATTGTAACCCCACACCTCCTGCAGCAGCACATCCCGCGACACCGGCTTCTGGCCGGCGCGATAGAGATAACGCAGGATTGCGGTTTCCTTCTCGGTCAGGCGGATCTTGCCGCCGCGTTCGCCGACCAGAAGCTTGGCCGAGGGGCGGAACGTGTAGGGCCCGATGGAAAACACCGCGTCCTCGCTCGCCTCATGCTGGCGCAGCTGCGAGCGGATGCGCGCGAGCAGCACGGCATAGCGGAACGGCTTGGTGACGTAATCGTTGGCGCCGGATTCCAGCCCGAGGATCGTGTCCGCATCGGTATCGTGGCCCGTCAGCATGATGACCGGGGCCTTGAAGCCCTGGGCCCGCAGGGTGCGCACGGCCTCGCGGCCGTCCATGTCGGGCAGACTGATGTCCATCAGCACGAGATCGATCTGGCTATTCTTCGCGACGTCGAGCGCCTTGGCGGCAGTATCGACGCCGTGCGCCTCGAATTCCTCGCCCAGCCCCAGTTGCTCGACCAGCATGTCGCGCAGCTCGCCGTCGTCGTCGACGATGAGAATTTTTCGCCGCTGCGTCATATTCCGGGATACACCCTCGCAGTTGTTCACGGACCGTTGAAAATCTAGGCATGAATCGTGACGACGCCAGGACCTGCCTGCCGGTCGCCGACTCGGCCTGATTCGACCTCCGGACCGCCCCCCGCCCGCATTCTTCCATCCACGGATAGGCCGCAAATGCAAGGATGTTCTCTCGTGCGCGTCAAGAAACGCCCGGGTTGTCCGCAGCAAGGTTGGCTTCTGCTGGGTGGCCGGGCGGTGGCGGTGACGCTCGGCCGGAGCGGCATCCGGGCAGACAAGCGCGAGGGAGACGGCGCAACCCCGCGGGGCCTCTTTCGCGCGGTCCGGGTGTGGTGGCGCAGCGACCGCGGCCGACGGCCGAAGACGCGCCTTCCCGTGCGGCGGATCCGCCCGTGCGACGCCTGGTGCGAAGACCCCGCCGACAGACGTTACAACCGCCCGATCCTTCTGGCGGAAGGCGGTCCCGGCGATCGGCTTTGGCGCGAAGACCGGCTCTACGACATCGTCGTCGAAATCGACCACAACCGGCGGCCGCGCATCGCCGGGCGCGGCAGCGCCGTGTTCTTCCACGTGGCGCGGCCGGATTTCGGACCGACCGCCGGCTGCGTCGGCCTGCCCGAGCCCGAACTGCGCCGACTCATCGCGCGCATCGGCCCCCGCACCCGGATCGCCATTCAGTGACGGCCCGCGCGCGCCCCGAAGATCGCGGTGCCGACCCGGACATGCGTTGCGCCGAAACGGATCGCCGTCGGGAAATCGGCGCTCATGCCCATGGACAGACACGTCAGCCCGTTGCGGGCGGCGATTTTCGACAGCAGCGCGAAATGCGGGGCCGGCGGCTCGTCGAAGGGCGGAATGCACATGAGTCCGGCGATCGAAAGCCCGTATTCATCGCGGCAGGCGCGCAGAAAGCCGTCCGCTTCTTCCGGAAGCACGCCCGCCTTTTGCGGTTCGGCGCCGGTATTCACCTCGACGAAGAGCATCGGGCGCCGCTCCGTGCGGGCGAACTCCTTGGCGAGCGCGGCGGCAAGTTTCGGCCGATCGACGGTGTGGATCGCGTCGAAAAGGCGCACCGCCTCGCGCACCTTGTTGGTCTGCAACGGTCCGATGAGGTGGAGCACGAGATCGGGATGCGCCTCCTTGAGCGCCGGCCATTTGGCGGCCGCCTCCTGCACGCGATTCTCGCCGAACATGCGCTGTCCGGCCGCGATGACGGGAGCGATCGCCTCCGCCGCAAACGTCTTGGCGACGGCAATCAGCTCCACGGAGGCGGGGCTGCGACCCGCCTCCCGGCAGGCGGCTTCGATTTCGCGGCGTACGGCGGCAAGACGCTCCCCGGCGGAGAGTTCGGATTCACGCATTCGTAAGTCTGTTCTCCGGCAGTCCCGTGGGCCAACCCGCGCCGCCCCGACCATTAAAATTGTCGCCACGCGCACAACCGACCTGCAGCGATGCGCGGCCTATGCTCCCACGCGCAGGGGAACGACGCAATGTCCAACCAGCCGACGCGGCCGCGTCACTGGCTCCGATTCGTGTCGCAATCGTCCAGTCTTCGAACACGGGTCGTCTTGCTCGCGGTCGTCGCCATCGCGCCGCTCGCGCTCGAGCGGATCGCCTCGATGCAAGAGGCGAGGCGCGAGCAGATCGCGGCGGCCGGACGGCACGCGTTCGACCTCGCGCAGGCGATGGTGGACCGCCAGTCCGAGATCGTCGTCGCCGCGAAAGAGCTGTTGCAGATGGTCGGACACGCGACGGAACGCATTCCCCTGCGCAGCCGCGAATGCAGCCGCCTTCTCGCCGACACCGCCTCCGACATTTCATGGGCGCGAACCCTCTCGGTCGCCGACGCGGAAGGGCGCATCCTGTGCAGCTCCAACCCGCGGGTTCTGGGAGTGGACACTTCCGGAACGGCGCATTTCCGCGCGGCGGCGCGCGGCGGGGGATTCGCGCTGAGCGACCCCGTCTATGCGCGGCCCGGCGTCCCTCCGGACCTCCACGCGGCCTACGGCAAGCGCGGGGCCGACGGCACGGTGGCGAGCGTGCTGATGGCGACGCTCGCGATGCGGCCCCTCTCCCAAACCTTGCCGGGAGAGCGGCCGGACGGCGAGGCGCTGGCGCTCCTCGTCGACAGCGCCGGGATCGTCGTGGCCTCCGCGCCCGAGGAGGCGGGATGGGAGGGACGGGACCTTTCCGGCACGCCCTTCCTGCACGAGATTGCCGCGCGCGGCACCGGGACGGTCGCAATCCGCGACCCCGCGGGAACGCCACGGATCTGGGGCTTCCTGCCCCTCTCCTTTGGGGGAGGAAAGATCCTCGTCGGCTTCGACGAACGTTCGGTGCTGCAGGCCGCCGATCGAGACACCGCCCTGGCCTACGGGCAATTCGCCTTCTCCTTGCTGTTGATGCTCCTCGGCGCGTGGTTTTTCGGCGATCACGCGATCCTGCGTCCCATCCGGGCGCTGGCGCGCCACGCCGAGCGCATCGGCCGCGGCGACCTTTCGCCTCGCGCCGGCAAGGCGCCCTGGGCACCGGAGTTTTTGCCGCTCGCCCGCGCCCTCGACAGCATGGCGGAGCGGCTGCGGGCGCGCGAGCACGACCTGCGCTCGCAGAGCGACCGCTTCCGCGAGCTTGCGACGCTGGACAGCCTGACCGGGCTCAGCAACCGCCGCGTCTTCGACCAGCGCATCGCCGCGGCCTGGGAATGTGCGGCGGCAGCCCGGAGCCCGCTCGGGCTGCTGATGATCGATGTCGACCATTTCAAGCGCTTCAACGATCGCTACGGGCACCTCAGCGGCGACGCCTGCCTGCGGGCGATCGGCGGCATTCTGCGGGCGACCGCCGCAGGCGTGCACGCGCAGGCCGCCCGCTATGGCGGCGAGGAATTCGTCCTGCTGCTCGCGGGCGATGCCGACGAGGCGCAAGAGCTCGCCGAAACCCTCCGCCGGCAGGTCGCGAGCCTGCGGATTCCGCATGCGGAGGCGCCGAGCGGAATCGTCACCGTGAGCGTCGGCTGGGCCGCGCTCGTTCCCGAGCCAGGCTCCGACTTCGAACTGCTGATCGAGGCCGCCGACGCCGCGCTCTACGCGAGCAAGCGCCGTCGCAACGCGGTGACCGCCTACGAACCGCGGGCCTTGGCCGAGGCCGGCTAGCGCCCTCGTGCGCCCGCCCCGCGGCGGGCGTCCGCCGCAAGAGGGCAAAAAACGCCGGCTTCGCCTTACCGCCGGCGTTGACGTTGCGCGCCCGGCATGGTCCTAGTGCGCGGCGATTTCAGGCCGAAGCACAGCCATGATGACGGAACGCTACAACGCCCGCGAGGCCGAACCGCGCTGGCAGAAAGTGTGGGAAGAGCGCGGCATTTTCGTCGCCCGGAACGACGATCCGCGCCCCCGTTATTATGTGCTGGAAATGTTCCCCTATCCCTCGGGGCGCATCCACATGGGCCACGTGCGCAATTACACGATGGGCGACGTGGTCGCGCGCTACAAGCGCGCCATGGGGGTCAACGTGCTCCACCCGATGGGCTGGGATGCGTTCGGCATGCCGGCCGAGAATGCCGCGATGGAGCGCAAGGTCCATCCCAAGGCCTGGACCTACGACAATATCGCGACCATGCGGTCGCAGCTCAAATCCATGGGCCTGTCGATCGACTGGTCGCGCGAGATCGCGACCTGCGACCCGGCCTACTACAAGCACCAGCAAAAGCTGTTCCTGGACTTCCTGAAGGCCGGGCTCGTCGAGCGCAAGGCCTCCAAGGTGAACTGGGACCCGGTCGACCAGACCGTGCTCGCCAACGAGCAGGTGATCGACGGCCGCGGCTGGCGCTCGGGCGCGCTCGTCGAGCAGCGCGAGCTCACGCAGTGGTTCTTCAAGATCACCAAGTATTCCGAGGCGCTTCTCGCCGCGCTCGACACATTGGATCGCTGGCCCGACAAAGTGCGGACGATGCAGCGCAACTGGATCGGCCGCTCGGAAGGTCTGCTGATCCGCTTCGCGCTCGACCCCGCGACGGCCCCGAACGGCGAAACCGAGCTCAAAATCTTCACGACACGTCATGACACGCTGTTCGGCGCGCGCTTCATGGCAATCGCGCCCGACCACCCGCTCGCCGCGGCGGCCGCGGCCAAGAACCCGGCGCTCGCCGCCTTCATCGCCGAGTGCAAGCGCCACGGCACCGCGCAGGAGATCGTCGAGACCGCCGAAAAGCAGGGCTTCGACACGGGTATCCGCGCCCTCCATCCCTTCGACCCGGACTGGCGGCTGCCGGTCTATGTCGCCAATTTCATCCTGATGGACTACGGCACGGGCGCGATCTTCGGCTGCCCGGCGCACGACCAGCGCGACCTCGATTTCGTCAACAAATACGGCCTCGGCAACACGCCGGTGGTCTGCCCGCCCGGCGCGGACCCGAAGCAGTTCGCGATCACGGACACCGCCTATGACGGCGACGGCACGATGATCAATTCGCGATTCCTCGACGGCATGACGGTCGAGCAGGCGAAGGAAGAGGTCGCGCGCAGGCTGGAAAGTGAAATCCGCGGCAATGCGCCGGTCGGCATGCGCCAGGTAAATTTCCGGCTGCGCGACTGGGGCATTTCCCGCCAGCGCTACTGGGGCTGCCCGATTCCGGTGATCCACTGCGAGGCCTGTGGCATCGTGCCGGTGCCGGAGAAGGACCTTCCGGTCGCGTTGCCCGAGGACGTGGAGTTCGATCGCCCCGGCAATCCGCTCGACCGGCACCCCACCTGGCGCAACGTGCCGTGTCCGCAGTGCGGTCGCCCCGCCCGGCGCGAAACCGACACGATGGACACGTTCGTCGATTCGTCCTGGTACTTCGCGCGCTTCACCGACCCCTGGAACGCGAACGCCCCGACCGACCCCAAGGCCGCGAATGCGTGGCTGCCGGTGGACCAGTATATCGGCGGCATCGAGCATGCGATCCTGCATCTCCTCTATTCGCGCTTCTTCACCCGCGCCATGAGGGAGACCGGCCATCTCGACCTCGACGAGCCGTTCGCCGGCCTCTTCACGCAGGGCATGGTGGTGCACGAGACCTATCGGCGTGCTGACGGAAGCTATGCTTCCCCGGCCGAGGTGAAGGTCGAAGGCGCCGAGGACAGCCGCCGCGCGGTGCTGGCCTCGACCGGCGAGCCGATCGAAATCGGCCCGATCGAGAAAATGTCGAAGTCGAAGCGCAACACGGTGGACCCCGACGACATCATCGCGACCTACGGCGCGGACACCGCCCGCTGGTTCATGCTGTCCGACTCACCGCCCGAACGCGACGTGATCTGGACCGAGGAAGGCGTGCAGGGTGCCTGGCGGTTCGTACAGCGGCTGTGGCGGCTCGTGGGCGAGGCCGCGGCGGTCGCCCGCGAGGCGCCGGATGCCCGGCCGCAGACCTTCACGCCGGCCGCGCTCGCCATCCGCAAGGCCGCGCACGGCGCGCTCGCCAAGGTTTCCGAAGACATCGAAAAGCTGCGGTTCAACCGCTGCGTCGCCCACATCTACGAGTTCGCCAACGCGCTTCAGGCCGCCCTTGCGGGCCGCGGCGACAAGAACGAGGCGGCGGACGACTTCGCCTGGGCGGTGCGGGAGGCGGCCGACATCCTCATCGTTCTGTTTCACCCGATGATGCCGCATCTCGCGGAGGAATGCTGGGCCCTACTGGGCCATGACACGCTGGTCGCGGAGGCCTCCTGGCCCGCGCTCGAGCGCGACCTTCTGGTGGAGGACACGATCGTTCTTCCGGTGCAGATCAACGGCCGCAAGCGCGCAGACGTGACAGTCGCGCGCAATGCTGCGAACATGGAGGTCGAAGCGGCGGTTTTGGCGCTCGAGCCGGTGCGGCGCGCGCTCGCGGGCAAACCGCCCAAGAAGGTCATTGTCGTGCCGCAGAGGATCGTCAATGTGGTGGCTTGAGCGCGGCGCGGCTCTGCGCCGCCTGGTTCGCCCCGCCGCCGCCTTGCTGCTCGCAAGCGCGACCGCAGGCTGCTTCCAGCCGCTCTACGGGGAGCGTTCGCTCACCGGCGGGCCCGGAGTGGCCGCGGCCTTGTCGCATGTCGAGGTGGCGCAGATTTCCGCCCCGCCGGCGACGCCGCTCGCCCGCTTGGCGGTCGAGGTGCGCAACGAACTGACTTTCGGTCTCGATCGCGGCGCCGGCGCCTCCAGTCCGACGCACCGGCTGAACATCAATCTCAACACCACCGGCTCCTCCATCATCGTCGACCCCAACACGGCGCGGCCGGAATTCGAGGTCATCTCGCTCGATGCCTATTACACGCTGACCGAGATCGCGACGGGCAAGCAGGTTCTGAGCGCCAGCGCGACGGCCCGCGTGTCCTACGACATTCCCGGCCAGCAGCAACGGCTTGCGGCCCTGCGCGGGCAGCGCGATGCGCAGAGCCGTGCCGCCCGCGTGATCGCCAGCCAGATTCGCGCGCGCGTCGCGGCTTATCTTTCCGGCGCGGGGAGCTGAATTCCGCCTTTGGTCGGCGACGGCGTCGTGCACCGGCTTTGCCAATCGGCCCTTCAACCGCGCCGCGGGCGCGTGACATGACGGCGCTCAAGACGCAACAGATCGATGCTTTCGTCGCACGGCCCGACCCGGGACGCGCGATCGTGCTCGTGTTCGGCCCCGATGCCGGGCTCGTCAACGAACGCGCCGCCGCTCTCGTGCGCGCGAGCATCGACAATGCCGACGATCCTTTTGCGGTCGTGCGGCTGGAGGGCGACGACCTTGCCGGAGACCCTGCGCGGCTCCTCGACGAGGCGCAGGCCGTCCCGATGTTCGGGGGCCGGCGGGCGATCTGGGTGCGCGCCGGAAGCCGCAATTTCACTCCCGCCGTCGAGGCGCTGCTCACCGTGCCCCTCCAGGACTGCCGGGTGGTGATCGAGGCCGGCGACCTCAAGAAAAGCGCGCCGCTGCGCGCGCTCGCGGAGCGCGCGCGCGAGATCACCGCACTGCCGTGCTACGCCGATACGGGCCAGGACCTCGCCCGGATCATCGACGAGGAAATGCGGGCGGCGAAGCTTACCGTCGCGCCGGACGCGCGCGCCGCGCTCATCGCGCTCCTCGGCGGCGACCGGAGGGCGAGCCGCAACGAGGTGCGCAAGCTCGCGCTCTATGCGCAAGGCGGCCGAGAGGTCCGGCTCGACGATATCCTCGCCGTGGTCGCGGACGCCGCCGCATTGGCGATCGAAACCGTGCTGGACAGCGCGTTTTCCGGCGACGCCGCGGAAACGGATGCGCAGTTCGACCGGCTGCTCGCGTCCGGTACGCCGCCGAGCAGCATCGTGGCGGCCGCCTTGCGGCACGTGATGCAGTTGCACCGAATGCGGCTGGCGATCGACCGCGGGACGCCGGCCGACGAGGTGCTGCGGCAAGGCCGCATCCACTTCAAGCGCGAACGCGCGGTGAAGGCCGCGCTGCACAAGTGGACGGCTCCACGGCTTGCCGCCGCCATGGCCGATCTTGCGGAAACCGCGGCGACGATCCGCCGATCCGGTCTCAAGCCGGAGAGCGCAATCGCCCGCGCCGCGCTCCTCGCCATCGCCCGCGCCTTGCGCCAGCCGGCCTGAGCGCAAACGCAAAGCCCGTGAGGTCGAACCCTTCTGCTGCGGCGGCCGCTTTACACGGCGTCGCCGCCGCGTATCGTAATCGGCATCCGAATACCCCGGGGGTTCGACATGACGATTTCGATGTACAAGGCGTCCGCACCGATTTTCGTACAGTTTCTCAATGCCCTTTCAGGCGTGCTCGACAAGGCGGCAGCCCACGCCGAGCAGAAGAAGATCGATCAGGCCTATCTTGTGACGGCGCGGCTTTATCCCGACATGTTTTCTCTCGCTCGCCAGGTGCAGCAGGCGACCGCGCATGCGGTGAATGCCTGCGCCCGCACCGCCGGGCTCGAACCGCCGGCCTTGCCCGAGGCGGCCGCGACCCTCGCCGACCTCAAGGCCCGCATCGCCGCGGCGGTGGACTTCGTTCGCAGCCTCAAGCCGGCGCAGATCGATGGCAGCGAAGACCGCAAGATCGTCGTGACCATGGCGAGCGGCACGCGCGAGTTCACGGGATTGAGCTATCTGCTCAACCACTGCCTGCCGCATTTCTACTTTCATGTAACGACCGCCTACGACATCCTGCGGCACAACGGCGTGGAAATCGGTAAGCGCGATTTCATGGGAACGCCCGTGCAGATGTGAGAGGCGTCCATGCGCGCGGGCGCGCCGCGCCGTCAGGCCGCGGCGCCGTCGCCTTCGCGGATGCGTCCCTGACCGGGATCGGTCGCCGCCTCCGTGATGCGTTCGACTTCGGCCCTTTCGGCCGGCGTGAGAGCCCAGTCGACCGCCCGTACATTGGCATCGAGCTGTTCCGGCCTCGTCGCACCGGCGATCACACTTGCCACCCGCGGATTGCCGACGAGCCAGCCGAATGCGAGTTCGAGCAGGCCGCGGCCGCGGGCGTCGCAGAAGGCCTGCAACGCCTCGACCATCCGCCAGTTGGTCTCCGTGACGAAGCGCGCGATGTGCCGCTGCGAATAGGACAGCCGCGACCCTTCCGGCATCGCGGCCCCCGGCTTGTACTTGCCGGTGAGAAGCCCGCTCGCGAGCGGGAAATAGGGCAGCAGGGCAAGTCCATGCCGGGCAAGGGCAGGCAGGAGCGCGCGCTCGATCCCCCGCGCCAGCAGGCTGTACTGGTCCTGCGCGGCAACGAAAGCCGTGAGGCCTCGTGCCTGGGCGACGCCCATCGCCGCTTCGACTCGATCGGCCGAAAAGTTCGAGCAGCCGACCGCCCGCACCTTACCGGCCTTGACGAGATCGTCGAGGGCGCCAAGCGTCTCCTCGATCGGCGTCTCCGGATCGGGCTGGTGCACCTGGTAGAGGTCGATCCAGTCCGTCCTGAGCCGTTTGAGGCTCGCCTCGACCGCCTCCATAATGTAGGCGCGCGAGGCCCGGCCACGGCCACGGCCGCGCCGCCCCGGTTCGATGCCGAATTTCGTCGCCAGCACCACGTCCTTGCGCCGCGGCCCGAGCAGGCGGCCGATGATCTCTTCCGAGGCGCCGTGCGTCTTGCCGTAGGCATCGGCGGTGTCGATCAAGGTGATGCCGAGATCGAGTGCGCGATAGAGCACCTTCGCGCTCGCCGCGAAATCCGTCCGGTCGCCGAAATTGTTGGTGCCGAGCCCGACGATCGAAACCGCGATTCCCGAACGGCCGAGCGTGCGCGTCTGCATGACTTTCGATCTCCTTGTCCGTCCGTGGCGCGGCGGGCTTGCCTCATGCCGCTTCGATGACGCGCCCCTCGGCCGCCATTTCGGCGGCAATCTTTTCGGCAATCATCACGGTCGGGATGTTGGTGTTGCCGCGCGGCACGGTCGGCATGATCGAGGCATCGACGACGCGCAGACCGCCAATGCCGCGCACGCGGCCCGCGGAGTCGACCACGGCGCCGGGATCGTCGGGCCGCCCCATGCGGCAGGTGCCGCAGACGTGAAAGGTGCCGCCGACATTGCGCTTCACGTGCTCGGCAAGCAGTGCGTCGTCGGCGACGAGCGCGGCGAGATCCGTGCGGGTGCTGGTGAGCGTCGAGAATGCGTAGTCGCGCACGGGCGGCAGGGCGTCGACGAGACGGGCCAGGATCGCCGTCTTGAGCGCGTTCGCCGGGGTCTTGAGATTGAGCAGCCGCAACCGGTCGCTGTACTGGACGGGAAAAACCGCATCGTAGAGCGGCCTCACGTGCTCGGACATCACGATGTCCACCACGCGGCGGAACCCGTCCATCAGCCTGAGCGTGTCGATGTCCTCGCCGCAGAAGTTGAACTCGACGCGCGGCATGTCCTCGGGACGGCCCGAGACGAGCGAGACGCGCCCGCGCGAGGCCGGCTTGAAGATCGTCGCGTTGAAATTCGCGATTTGTGCGCCGAGCGCGTTCCACGACGATTTGGAATGCGCCGCGATGTACATGTCGCTTTCCGGGCAGCCGCGCATGCGCGAGGAATAGCGGAAGCAGCCGACCGGGTGCGGCCGCAGCGACGCAGGCTGTCGCATTCCGCGCTTGAGGTGCACGCCGACGAACAAAAGCGGATGGTTCTGCAGGTTCGCCCCGACACCCGGCAGGTCGGCGACGACCGGAATGCCGAGCGCGGCAAGCTCCGCCGCAGGTCCGATGCCGGCGCGCATCAGGATCGCGGGCGTGTGCACGGCACCGCCGCTGACGATGACCTCACGGGCGCGGAATTCGCGTTCGCCCTCCGGCCCTTTCGCGCGCACGCCGACGACGGCGCGGCCCTCGAACACAAGTCCGGTGACCTGCGTGCGGGCGAGAATGGTGAGATTGGGCCGCGCCCGCGTGGCCGCATCGAGATAGCAGATCGCGCTCGAGGCGCGGCTCGTCGCCGTCGCGCTGATCGGCAGCGCGCAGTAGCCGTCGCGAAAATCGCCGTTCATGTCGGCGACGAAGGGCATCTGCCGCTCGGCGGCGTATTGCGCGACCGCGTTCGACAGCGGCGGCCATTGCTCGCGCGGCGTGCGGCGGATGGTGATGGGACCCGATTTGCCATGCAGAGCGCCGCCGAAATCGAGATCGTTCTCGAGTTTCAGGTAATAGGGCAGAACGTCCTTCCAGCCCCAGCCGCGGGCGCCGAGCGCTTCCCACTCGGCGTAGTCGTCGGGCGTGCCGCGCAACGCCACCATGCCCATCACCGTGCTGCCGCCGCCGATGACGCGCCCCTGTTCGAGCCCGACCGCAGGCGAGGTGTCGCGCGTGCGCCAGTGGGCCTTGAGCCCCGACCATTTGTAGTCGCGGTTGTAGTAGGAGGTCGAATAGGTATCGAGAATGTCCGCCGGGATCTCGCCCGGCGGATAGTCGCGGCCCGCCTCGATCAGCAGCACCTTGCGCCGGGACTGGGCGGAGAGGCGGTTGGCCAGCACGCATCCCGCCGCCCCGCCCCCGATGATGATCGTATCGTAGCTCGTGGTCATCGCGCCGCTCGCTCGGTTTCCACCTCTCCTGCCGGGAGAGATCGGCGCACGCAACGCGCCGGGTGAGGGTCGAAGCCATCGGCTTTGCGCCCCCTCACTCGGATCGCTTGCGCGATCCGACCTCTCCCCGATGGGGAGAGGTGACGAGGCGGCGCCCGCCGGCGGGCCTATTGCGGCCGCTGCAGGCCGAGAATCTGCCGCGCCTCCTCGGGGGTTGCGATTTCGCGGCCGAGATCGCGCGCGATGCGGATCATGCGCTCGACCAGGACCGCATTGTTCTTCGCGAACTCGCCCGGCGCGATATAGGGATTGTCCTCGTAGCCGACCCGCACATGCCCGCCGAGCGCGACCGCCATCGCCAGGATCGACCACTGTTTTTCGGGGTTCATGACGCTGACGTTCCAGGTGCAGTTCGGCGGCAGGTTGTCGACCATGAACTGCAGCGCACGCTCGGTGGGCGGAGTCCAGGTACCGCCCGGCCAGCCGATGAACAGCGTCGTATAGGCGTGCTTGAGATAGCCGTGCCGGCGCACGAATTCGAGGTGCCAAAAGGCGCCGGTCTGGAAGCATTCCACCTCGAGCTTCACCTTGTGCTCTTCGGCAGCCTTTGCGTATTCGAGCAGCTCCTCGACCGGGTGAATGGCCATCATGCGCTTGGGCGGATAGGCCGGCCCGTTGTTCTGGAAATACTCATCGTGCGCGTTGAAGGCCACCGCCATCATGTCGGGGCCGAGCGTCATCAGCTTGATCTTCTCCTCGATGCGCGCGGAGGCGACGCCGAACTGCATGATCGGATCGACCTTGCTCATGATCGCATCCTGCAGGCGCTTCCAGTCGTCGTGATGGATTTTCGAAACCATCTTGCCGTCGGAACCGAACGATTCCTCGAGCGTGCGGCGTCCATGGATGTGTGCGATCGCGGCGCCGGCGTTCACGGCGTCGATGTAGTGCTGCGCACAGGCCTTGATGTCCTCCTGCGGCGGACAATACGGATTGGCCGGATAGGAAGTGCGAGAGTCGCAGGCGACGGTGATGATCAGCTTGTCCATGTCACTCAGCTTTCCAGTGTGTCTTCTCGTGATGCCGGCGATGTCTGGTCCGCGCGCCCCCGTGAAGGCGGAGACCCGGGACTCTGGTTCCCGCCGGCGCGGGAATGAGCGAAGAAGGCGGGCTGCGCCTCTGCATCATTGCGGCGGAATGATCGGCAGCAGCACGTAAGGCGCGCGGCCGGGAGCAAAGTGCAGGGTGTTCCTCCCGCCGAAGATTTCCGGCGGACGGTCCTTCGGGTTCGTGTGCGTGAACGGCCCGACGCCCTTCATCGGATAGGAGGCAAACGGCACGTCGGCGACGGTGCCGTCATATTCATAGTCCTTGCCGCGCACGGTGAGCGCGACGCGGTAGCCTGCGGGAACGACAATGCAGGTCGGCCAGATTTCCACATCGAGCTCGACCGGCACGCCGGGCGTCAGCGGCTGCTTCTCGTCGTGCGTGTGCCACGGCCGGTAGGGCAGCGAGCGGGCGGGATCGCGCTTGCGGTGCGACGCGCGCAGCCAGCCGAGACCGATCGGCGTGCGCGGATCGTTGGCGCCGATGAAGACCACTTCCTTGCCGGCGGGGTCGAAGACCCTGAGCACAAGGAAGAGGTCGGCATCCGTCGTGTCGGACGACACCCAGAGCTTGGCGGCCACCGGTCCGGTGATCTCGGTCTCCGCCTCAAGCGGCGGGGTCGAGAAAGTTATGCCCTCGCCCGTCGTCTCGTAGGTCAACGCGGCTTCGGCCTTCGGCGGCTCGATGGTCAGGCCCTTGCCTTGCGGCTCGAGATAGAACCGGGTCCATTGCGTGCGGGCGAGCGGCCATTCGTTTTCCGCGCGCGGCTCGAACTTTTCGCCGGGGCGGCGGATGTTGAGCAGAACCTTCGGCTGCTTGTCCCAGCCGGTGTCCTCGCCCTTCAGGAAGTGGCCGAAGAATCTGCGCTGAAGCGCCTCCCCGTACGGGGAATAAAAGTGCGTAAAATGCGTGTCGCCGTGCACTTCAAGCCACTTGTTCTTGGTGCCGGCGCGCAGGAAGCCTTCGAAATTGCCGCGCGGGTGCAAGCCCTGCCCGCCCCAGTTGGCGGCGGAGAGAAGGGCCGTCTCGATCGCCTCGTAATTCGGGATGCGCGACCGGTAGTAATCGTCGAGCATTTCGTGTGCGAGGGCCTCGCCGGCGATGTCGGCGCGGTTGCGCGCGAGCTCTTCCTCCGACAGGGTCTCGGGGCCGGCGACGGGCTCGCCGGTGACCACGCTTTTCGGTCCCCGCTCGCCCTTGCCGTGCTGCACGCTCAGCACCTGGCGCCGGGACCAGCTCTCGACGAAATCGCTGAGAATTCCGCCGTGCCGCGCAAGCTCGCGATAGTAGTCGCACTCGCCCTCCCAGGCGCAGAACGCGGCAAGATGCGGCGGGCGGAGCGCGGCCGCGAGCCATCCGGTCTGGGCATAGTAGGAAATTCCGTTGACGCCGACTTTGCCGTTGGACCAGTCCTGCGTGCCGGCCCATTCGATGCAGTCGTAGAGGTCCTTCGCCTCGCGCGCGGAAAGAAGATCCATATAGCCGGGCGAACGGCCGGTGCCGCGCGAGTCGACCCGCACGATGGCGTAGCCGTCCGGCACCCACTTCTCCGGGTCAACCAGCTCCCAGTTCTGGTATTTCTGCGACGAGCCTTCAAGGATCGAGGGATAGGCGGCCGTCATCCGCAGCCACGCGCTCTTGTAGGCCTCCTGGAAGGACAGCCCCTTCGCGTAGGGGCCGTAGCTCAGAATGACGGGATACCGGCCCTCCTTGAGCGGCCGGAAAATGTCGCAGCGCAGGACGACCCCGTCGTCCATGACGATCGGCGCATCCCAATCGATGCGCATGCCGTCGCGCGTTTCACTCTTCATCTGCTGCATGCGTGATTGTCCTTATGCTCCCGGAACGGGAACGCCTGCGGGGCCAAGACCCGCAGGACTTTCCGTCGCGAGACCGGCTTTCCGTGATGCGAGGCCGGAGCCGGCCTTGGCGGCAGGGATATCACAACATGTGCGAGATGACTTCTGCGGTGTGGCGCAGCGTGTCGACATGGCCGGTCAAGGCTTCGAGCGAACGGCCCGAAATGCTGATGGCGCCGATCGGCTGGTTGGCGGCATCGAAGATCGTGGTGCCGACGCAGCAGGTTCCCGCCGCCGCTTCCTCGTTGTCGATCGCATAACCGCGGCGCCGCGTCTGCTC
Source organism: Xanthobacteraceae bacterium (assembly GCA_035716025.1). GTDB lineage: Bacteria > Pseudomonadota > Alphaproteobacteria > Rhizobiales > Xanthobacteraceae > JADGHE01. The sequence continues at coordinate 20,026 of DASTKH010000046.1, read as the reverse complement.
GAGTTCTTCGAAGAAGGCCGGCATCGACGTGATGGTCGCGGGCGTCAGCCCAACGAGCGGCCGCGCCTCGAGAATTTGCGCGACCTCGGCGTTTCGCATGAAGGCCAGTATGGCCTTGCCGAGGGCCGAGCAGTGCGCGGGGACCGTCTTGCCGAACCGCGAATAGATCGTCGGCAGCGAGGGTTTCTCGACCCCCGCGAGATAAAGAACTTCCTCGCGATGCAAAATTCCGAGGTTCACGCGCTCGCCGGTCTGCTGGGCGACCGCATGAAGATGCGGCAACGCCTCAAGCCGCAGGCGATTGCGGTCGAGCAGGCTTGCGGCCAGGGGCAACACCGAAAAGCCGATGGACAGGCGGCCGTCCACCGGGCTCTGCACGAGATGGCCGCCGCTCGCCAGCGTCTGTACCAGCCGGTAAGCGGTCGGGCGCGCAATGCGCGCGCGCACCGCGAGTTCGGCAATGGTAAGCGGCCGCTCGGCGACCGCAACCGCATGCAGCACGGCCATCGCCTTGCGCAGACTCTTCACCGTGGACCGATCGCTCGCCGCGCTGCGCCGTTCGGCAAGCTCTTCGGCCCGCACGCGGGACGGCGCAATGCGCGCATTATCGAGTGACTGAATACTCATACCCCCTCCGCTGTCCGCATTTCGGACAATTTGACCGAAGAAGGGTCGCGTGAAAGCCGCCCCACGTCAATTGCGCAAGAACGGGCGGCCCGCGCATAGGACCTGTGACAATCTTGCCAAGAACAAGCGCCGAACCGCTGCCGTTTCGTCAGCATTCGCGGCGGCAAAAACCCCGGCCGAAGCGGCTTCGGCCGGGGTGACTCCGCTCGGCGGCCCGGGCGCCGCAGCGCGCGCGGGCTGCAGCGCGCCGCAAGCCTTACGCCGCTGCGGCCCGGTCCTGCGCCGCCTCCAGCACGAAATCGTATTTGACGAGGTACCAGGGCTCGTCCACCCGGTCGCCGTTCGGCGCCTTGCCGGGCGGCTGCTTCTCGAAGTCGACGATGAGAGCCTCCTTCACGCCGAACACGACGTCCGTATCGATGTATTGATCGCCGCGCTGGAACAGATGCGTGGTCACCGGATGGAAGCCCGGCGCCGCGAGGTGAAAATGGATATGCGCCGGCCGCATGTGGCTGATGGTGGTGCGGCTCATCAGCTCGCCGACGGTGCCGTCCATCGGGATCGTATAGCCGATCGGCGCGACGGTGCGGACCACGAAGGAGCCGTCCGCCGCGCTGCGGTAGATCGCCCGCATCCACGGCTCGGTCACATCGCGCTGCGCCTCGTAAAGTCCCTCGCCGTCGGTCTGCCAGATGTCGAGAACGGCGCCCGCAATGGGGTTGCCGGCGGTGTCGCGCACCGCGCCGACCACGAAGCAGGGGATGCCCGGCGCGTTCTTCGCCATGTTTTCCCCGTTTTCGAGCTCCGGCGAATTCCGGACATGGAACGGACCCTCGACCGTGGTCGGTGTGGCCCCGCTCGCCCGGCGATTGTTGATGCAATCGACCAGCATGCTGACGGCGAGCACGTCCGAGGCGAGGATGAATTCCTGCCGCTTGTCATCGCACAGCTTGCCCGTGCGGGTGAGCCAGTCGATCGCGGCGAACCATTCCTGCGGGGTCGGCTCCACCTCACGCACGAAGGCGTGCAGATGCTTGACCGCAGCCGTCATCACCTGTCGCAGGCGCGGATCGGGGATCTGCTGCCAGCGCGCGATGGCGAGATCAGTGAGATTTTCTTCGGTAACAAAGGGCATTCCACTCTCCCTCCGATGCGTGGACACGCAAGGCCGTTTGCGCGGCAGCATAGCGCAAGAACGCCCGTCACGGCAGGTGGAATTTGGCCGCGCTTAGCGCTCGGCGCGGCTGATCACGGCCATCAGCTCGGCGATCTTGCGGCGCTGATCGCCCTTGTCGCCCGAACGGATCGCGTGCTCAACGCAATGCGCGACGTGATCGCGCAGCACCTCTTCCTCGATACGGCGCAGCGCGGCGCGCGCCGCGGCGATCTGCGTCACGATGTCGATGCAGTAGCGGTCCTCCTCGACCATGCGGGCGAGGCCCCGCACCTGCCCCTCGACCCGCTTGAGCCTTTTCAGGCACGACGCCTTGATGTCCTTGCGCATGCGCGTTAAATACCCCCCTGGGGTATAAAGCGCAAGAGTGTCGCCGCCATGACGGACCACGACCATCTCCGCCACCACGAGCATCTTGCGGTTGCGCCGCACGCCGACGCCGCGGCGCGCGATCCGGTGTGCGGCATGACGGTCGACCCGCACACGACGCCGCATCGCGCGCAACATGGCGGGCGGAACTACTCCTTCTGCTCGGCCGGCTGCCGCAGCAAATTCCTGGCCGATCCCGGGAAATATCTGGGAGAGGCGCGAGCGGCCGAGCTGGTGCCGGAAGGCACGATCTATACCTGCCCCATGCATCCGGAGGTGCGACAGGTCGGGCCCGGCTCCTGCCCCATCTGCGGCATGGCGCTCGAACCCGAACTGCCCGGCGCCGACAGCGGCCCGAACCCCGAGCTTGCGGATATGACGCGAAGGCTCTGGGCCGGCGGGGTGCTGACCGCGCCGTTGGTTCTGCTTGAAATGAGCGGCCACTTGCTCGGGCCGCACGGGCTCATCGCGGGGCAAACTTCCAACTGGATTCAGTTCGCGCTGGCGACCCCCGCGGTGCTGTGGGCGGGCTCGCCGTTCTTCGTGCGCGGGTGGCAGTCGGTCGCAACCCGCAACCTCAACATGTTCACGCTGATCGCCATGGGTATCGGCATCGCCTGGATCTACAGCGTGGCGGCGACGGTTGCGCCGGGCCTTTTTCCGCCTGCCTTTCGTGCCCATGACGGGGCGGTTGCGGTCTATTTCGAGGCGGCCGCGGTCATCACCGTGCTGGTGCTGCTCGGGCAGGTGCTGGAGTTGCGGGCGCGCGAGCGCACATCCGGCGCGATCCGCGCGCTGCTCGACCTCGCCCCGAAGACGGCACGGCGCCTGGCCGCCGACGGAAGCGAGGAGGACGTGCCGCTCGAAGCCGTCGCGGTGGGCGACCGGCTGCGCGTGCGACCGGGCGAAAAGGTGCCGGTTGACGGGGAAATTCTCGAAGGACGTTCGCCCTTCGACGAGTCGTCGATCACGGGAGAGTCGATGCCGGTCGTCAAGGGCGCCGGCGAGAAGGTGATCGGCGGCACGATCAACACGACCGGCAGCGTGATCATGCGCGCCGAGAAGGTCGGCCGCGATACCATGCTGGCGCGCATCGTGCAGCTTGTCGCGGCCGCCCAGCGTTCTCGTGCGCCGATCCAGCGTCTCGCCGACCGGGTCTCCGCCTGGTTCGTTCCTCTCGTCATCGCGATCGCTCTCGCGGCTTTCGCGGCCTGGGCGACATTCGGTCCGGAGCCGCGCTCCGCCTACGGGCTCGTGGCCGCCGTGACGGTGCTGATCATCGCCTGCCCCTGCGCGCTCGGACTCGCGACGCCGATGTCCATCATGGTGGCGGTGGGCCGCGGCGCCCGCGAAGGCGTGCTGATCCGCAGCGCCGACGTCCTCGAGCGCCTGGAGCGGGTGGACACGATCGTCCTCGACAAAACCGGCACGCTGACCGAGGGCAAGCCGAAGGTTGTCGCCGTTTCGCCCGCCGCAGGCTTCACCGAAGACGAAATCTTGCGCGTCGCCGCAAGCGTCGAACAGGCGAGCGAGCACCCGCTTGCGCACGCGATCGTGGTCGCCGCGCGGGAACGTGGGCTTGCGCTTGCGCCGGTGCGCGGATTTGACTCCCCGGCCGGCAAGGGTGCGGTGGGCCTTGTCGAACGCCGGCGGGCGGTGCTCGGCAATCCGCGCTTTCTCGCCGAACTCGGCATCGACACGGCGGCGCTGGACGAGCCGGCTGCGGCGGCCCGCCGCGACGGCGCGACCGCCGTGCTGCTTGCCGTCGACGGCAAGCCGGCCGGCGTGATCGCGATCGCCGATCCGATCCGCGAATCGACGCCCGCCGCCCTTGGCGCACTCGCGGACGAGGGGGTGAGGGTCGTCATGCTCACGGGCGACAACCGCGCGACGGCAGAGGCGGTCGCCCGGCGTCTCGGCATCGCCGAAGTCCGGGCCGAGGTCCTTCCCGAAGAAAAGAGTGCCGTCGTGGCGGCGTTGCGGCACGAGGGGCGCGTGGTCGCCATGGCGGGCGACGGCGTCAACGACGCGCCTGCGCTTGCTGCCGCCGACGTCGGTATCGCGATGGGCGGGGGTACCGACGTGGCGATCGAGAGCGCCGGCATGACCCTGCTGCGCGGCGACCTCGGTGGCATCGTGCGGGCGCGTCGGCTCTCGGTCGCGACCATGCGCAACATCCGCCAGAACCTCGCCTTCGCCTTCGTGTACAACGCGGCCGGCGTGCCGGTGGCCGCCGGGGTGCTGTATCCGTTCTTCGGCATTCTGCTGTCGCCGATCCTTGCCGCAGCCGCCATGGCCCTGTCCTCGGTGAGCGTCGTGGCGAATGCGCTGCGGCTGCGCAAAGCCCGGCTCTGACTGCCGAACCGCCGGACGACCGCCGGCCTGAAGCCGCGCGAGCGGCTTGATCCCCCGGCAGCCCCGAGGCAGGCTGACCGCGCCGGGGCCTCCCCCTCTTTCTGCACACGTGGCCTGCAATGGGTCCGCTGAACATCGGCGCGCTGCTCGCGCGCCACGCCCGTCTCGACCCCGACACGGTCGGCGCACGCGATCTCGACCGGCAGATGAGCTTTCGCGAATGGAACCGGCGCGCCTGCCGGCTTGCCAACGCGCTGCGCGGCCTTGGGCTCTCCAAGGGCGACCGCATCGCGGTGCTCGCCTACAACTGCATCGAGTGGCTCGAAATCTATGCCGCCACCGCCAAGACCGGTCTCATCGCGGTGCCGATCAATTTCCGCCTTGTCGCGCCGGAAATCCGCTTCATCGTCGAGAACTGTGAGGCGTCCGGACTGATCGTGCAGGATGCCCTTGCCGGTGTGATCGAAGAGATCCGGCGCGACCTGCCGGTTCCCGCCGATTGCTACATCCATTTCGGCCGCGCTCCCGCGCCCGCCGGCTATCGCGACTATGAAGCGCTGATTGAGGCCGCGCGCGACGAAGAACCGGATGTCGCCGTCGGCCCGCACGATCCCTGGACGCTGATGTACACCTCCGGCACGACCGGTCGCCCCAAAGGGGCGATCCGCAGCCACACCGGAAGTGCGCTTCTCTCCTTCGTCACGCAGGTGGAGTTGCAGCTCACGCGTCAGGACTCCGCGCTGCTCGTGATGCCGCTCTGCCACGCGAATTCGCTGTTCTTTTTCGGCGCCTTCGCAGCCGGCGGCGCGCCCTGCTGCGTCTACAGCCGCCGCAGCTTCGACCCCGAACATTGCCTTGCGACGCTGGCGAACGGGGGCACGACCTTCACCTCCCTGGTTCCGACCCAGTACATCATGATGCTGAACCTGCCCGCCAAGGTGCGCGCCGCGCACGACGTCGCGCGCGTGAGCAAGCTCATGATCTCCTCGGCCCCGGCGCGGCAGGATACCAAGCGCGAAATCATGGCGATGTTTCCCAACGCGGGCCTGTTCGAGCTCTACGGCTCGACGGAAGCCGGGTGGGTGACGATGCTGCACCCCGACGAGCAGTTCACCAAGCTCGGCTCGGTCGGGCGCGAATGCGTCGGCTCGAGACCGATCCGGCTTCTCGACGAACGCGGCGAAGAGGTGCCGGACGGCACACCCGGCGAGCTCTATTCCAGCAATCCGTGGACGTTCGACGGTTATTGGAAACTGCCCGACAAGACCCGCGAGGCGTTCCGAGGCGACTATTGCACGGTCGGCGACATGGCGCGGCGCGACGCCGACGGCTACATCCATCTCGTCGACCGCAAGACCAACATGATCGTCTCCGGCGGCGAAAACGTCTATCCCTCGGAGGTCGAGGGCATCGTCGGCACGCACCCGAAGGTCAAGGACGTCGCGGTGATCGGGGTTGCCGACGCAATCTGGGGCGAACGGGTCCACGCCGTCGTGATCCCGCGCGGCGGCGTCGATCTGACCGCGGAGGAGGTACTCGCCTGGTGCCGGGACCGCATCGCCGGCTATAAGCGGCCGCGTTCCGTCTCGATCATCTCCGATGACGAAATGCCCCGCACCGCGACCGGCAAGGTTCTGCACCGGGCGCTGCGCGCGCGCTTTGCGGCGCCGCCCCGCTGATGCGGCGCGGCCACGGCCCGGCGCTGCCGGACCGTGGCGGAGGCTTGCGTCAGTGCGTGTGGCGGTCCGGCTTCTGCGCGCCGAGCGGTTCGACCTTGTATTCCACCGCGATCGTGCCGGCCTTCTCGAAGCGCAGTTCGCCCGGCAGCATCTCGCCGGCCTTCAACGGCCGCTTGAGATCGGTAAACATCAGATGGAACCCGCCGGGCTTGAGCTCGACGGTCTCGCCGGGTTTGATCTCGAGGCCGTTGGGCAGAGCGCGCATCTTCATGACGCCCTCTTCCATTTTCATTTCATGCATCTCGAAGCCGGCCGCCGCCGCAACCGACCCGCCGACAAGACGGTCCGCCGTCGCGCCGTTGTTGGTGATCTTGAGATAACCCCCCGCGATCTTGGCGCCGCCGGGGGTCGCCCGCGCCCAGGGATGCGTGACGACGAGCGGGCCGAGCTTGTATTCGTGCGCGAGAGCAGGGGCCGCGAGAAGCGAAAGGGCGGCAGCGGCCAGCAGGGCGCGCGCGCGCTTCGTGGAAAGGATCATGCGTCTCTCCGGAATGACTTAAGGCGCGCCGGCCACGGGCAGCCGACGCGGGGTGAGGCTGAGGGCTGAAGTCACCCGGCGAGCGGCGGCGCGCGCGGCCGGTGCGCCGTGGCGGGTCGCCGCGCGAGCGACGCCTGCGTTCCCTGGCCCATCGCCACCCGCGAAACGGCGGGAAAGGTCGCGAACGCGGCCGTGGCCGGCGGCGGCGCCGCGAGAACCGGTAGACAGGCGCAGCAGGCGCTGCACCCGTCCGGCCCATGCGGCGCCGGCGGAACATGCGACGGACCGGACGCGGACGAGGTACACAGTCCGTCCGCGGCCGCGAAACCGCTGCCGCCCACGATACCCGCCAGCACCATCTGCAGGATCAGCGCATAGACGGCGGCAAATCCCACGAGGCGGGCGAACGGTCCGGGCGCGAAGGCCCGCTTATGACGTTGAGCGACCATGGGGGCAGATTGCCCGGCGCCCGGTCCCGGTCAAGACGGGCGGAACGGCGCCCGGGATCGGGGCTTTGACTCTCGGGATCGAGGCTTTGACTCTTTTGTGCGGCGGCGGCAGGTTCCCCACCGATCAAGGGAGCCGTCCATGGATTTGCCCGCCGGCGTCAAGACGCGTGCCGATTTTCCCATTCCCGAGACCATGAAGGCCTGGGTGCTGGGCAATCCGGGCGAACTCAAGCTTACGGACAAGCCGGTGCCGGTGCCGAAAAAGGCCGAAGTGCTGGTGCGGGTCGACGCCGTCGCGATCTGCGCGACGGACATCGACAATATCTGGCACGGCCCCCCGGCGATGATCGAGGGCGGTCTGCCGTTCAACAAGAACTGGACGCCCGGCCACGAATATATGGGCACCGTGGTGGCGCTCGGGCCCGGCGTCGACGAATTCGCGATCGGTCAGCGCGTGGCGGTCGAAATCCACGCCGGTTGCGGCCACTGCAAGCGCTGCCGCCAGGGCATGTACACGTCGTGCCTCAACTACGGCCTCAACTACGGAGAACGCGACAAGGGTCACCGCGCCAACGGCTTCACCACCGACGGCGGCTTCTGCGAGTACCAGGTGAACAACATCAACACGCTGGTGGCGATCGCCGACTCCATGTCCGACGAGGAGGCGACGCTGGTCGTCACCGCCGGAACCGCGATGTATGCCTTAACCGAGCTCGGCGGGCTCGTCGCCGGCGAGAGCGTCTGCGTGACCGGTCCGGGACCGATCGGCCTGATGGCGGTTGCGGTTGCCAAGGCCCTCGGCGCGCAGCCCGTGATCCTGACCGGCACCCGCGACAACCGCCTCGCGATCGGGCGCGAGCTCGGCGCCGACCACGTCGTCAACATCCGCCGGGAGGCGGACGTCGTGTCGGCCGTGAAGGCGCGCAACGGCGGCAAGGGCGTCGACTACGTGGTCGAATGCTCGGCCGCGAGCAATGCCGTCAACGAGGCGGTGCACATGGTCAATCGCGGCGGCAGGGTCTGCCTCGCGGCCTTCGCGCACGAGGGTGTGGTGCCGGTCGATGTCGGGCACATCGTGCGCAACAACATCTATCTCTACGGCATCCGCGGCGAGGGCCGCAGCGCGACGCACCGGGCGGAAGCGTTCATGCGGCAGAAGCGCTTCGACGCGACGAAGATCCACACCCACACTTTCGCGCTCGCCGACCTGCCCGAGGCCCTTCGCTATGCCAAGGACCGTGTCGAGGACGCCGTCAAGGTGGTGGTGAAGCGCGACTATCCTTCGCGGGCGCAGCGCGTCGCCGCGGAGTGACAGCGGACGATCGCGCTCAGCCGAAAATCTGATCGATCAGCAGCTTGACGTTGAGGACGACGATGATCGCGGCGACGACCGTCGCGATCGCGGTGAGCCAGCGCGGCGCGACGAAGGGACCCATTTTCCGCCGGTCGGCCGTGAACATGACGAGCGGCACCACCGCGAAGGACAATTGCAAGCTTAAGATCACCTGACTGAGGATCAGGAGCCGGGCGGTGCCCGACTCGCCGTACCAGACGGTGACGAGCGCCGCCGGCACGATGGCGATCGCCCGCGTCGTCAGCCGCCGCAGCCACGCCGGCAGGCGGAGATCGAGAAACCCTTCCATCACGATCTGGCCGGAGAGCGTTGCCGTCACCGTCGAGTTGAGGCCGCAGCACAACAGCGCGATCGCGAACAGCGTCGGCGCGAAGACGGAGCCGAGCAGCGGGGCGAGGAACGAATGCACCTGATCGAGCTCGGCGACGTCGGTCTGGCCGGTGCGATGGAAGGTCGCGGCCGCGAGGATGAGGATCGACGCGTTGATGAGCAGCGCGAACATCAGCGCCAGCGTCGAATCGAGGGTCGCGAGGCGGATCGCTTCGCGCCGCTCCTCGACGGACTCGCCGTAGCGGCGCGTCTGCACGACGCCGGAGTGCAGGTAGAGATTGTGGGGCATGACCGTCGCGCCGAGGATTCCGAGCGCGAGGTACAGCATGTCGGGGTTGGTGACGATATCCGTGGTCGGCGCGAAACCGCGGATCACCGCGCCCCAATCGGGATGGGCGAGCGCGATCTGCAGCGTGAAGCACACCGCGATGACGCCGAGCAGCGTCACCACGAAGGCTTCGACATAGCGAAAGCCGAGATTCTGCATCCACAGAATGAGGAACACGTCGAGCGCGGTCAGCAGCACCCCGATTTCGAGCGGAATGCCGAACAGGAGATTGAGGCCGATCGCAGTGCCGATCACTTCCGCAAGGTCGGTCGCGCAGATGGCGATTTCCGCGAGCAGCCACAGCGGGTAGGCGACCGGGCGGGGAAAGGCGTCGCGGCAGGCCTGGGCAAGATCGCGGCCCGCCCCGATGCCAAGGCGCGCGCAGAGCGCCTGCAGGATGATCGCCATGATGTTCGAGAGCAGCGCGACCGTCAGCAGCGCATAGCCGAAGCGCGATCCGCCGGCGAGAGACGTCGCCCAGTTCCCCGGATCCATGTAACCGACGGCCACCAGGTAACCCGGGCCGAGGAAGGCGAGCAGTTTGCGGAGGGTCGATCCTTCGGGCCGGGTGCGAATCGAGCCGAACACCTCCTGGAGCGAGGGCGTTCCCCGCGGCCGACGCCAACCATCCTGTTCCGGCGCGGCAGCGATGTTGGCTGGGGCGTCTGCGGCCATGGTTGTCCGATCCGGCTCTCGGTGCAGGAAGCGGCAGTATAGCTAGTTGCGACTGATTTGCAATTGCAAAAGACCGGCGAGCGCCGGGCATGCCTCTGGCCGTGCCCCCGGGGTCGCTGTGAGCGAAAGGACGGATCGGCCGCGCGGGCGGAACGGCCGGGACGGCGGGGCGTTTTCTGAAGGAGACGCCCGATGACCGACGCGCGGCGTGACCGCAGAGGCTCGCGCCGTTCAATCCGGGTCCGTTTGCAACGGCCGCCGGACGGAAGGAACCAAGATATGCCCCGCCAGGACAAAGCGCCGCGCGATCCCGACCGCCGACCGAGCGAAGACGATCTGCAACGGGAGCGTCTCGGGCCCCGTGGAGTGCCGGGCGAACCCGATCCGGCGCGCATGACCCCGGATCGGCGCAAGAAAACGCCGTCCGACGGGGGCCAGGCGCCCGAACATACCGCCTCGTGAACGCCGCTGCCCGGGACGCATCGGCGCCCTCGGGAGAGTCCCGGCCGCGCCGTTTCAAGGTCCTCTCCGAGAGCGTTTCGGCCGGTCGGATCGAAGAGGTGCGCGGCCAACCGCCGCAAGTTAGTGGAGAGGGTTCGACGCCGTCACAAACCAGCTGCTCGATGTCATCCACACGCCGTCCGCACCGGCATGATCGGCAAGCGCGCCGCGCAAGGCGTCGATCACCCTGCCCTTTCGCTTTTCGCCTTCTTCGCCGGCGAGACGGATGATCTCGCCGGCCGGTCCCAGCGCCATCGCAAACTCGATCGCGTCTTCGAGCGTGCGGCCGATGCAGATCTCCGCGTCGTAACGCTCCAAGGTGATGTGTTCGTAGCCCGCCAGACGCAGCATGTCGCTGACGAGATCGGCGCTCGCCATGGAAAAGGGCCCGGGCCCGCAATGCACCTGGTCGGTTTCCTCATGCGAGACCACCGGCACGATGTCGCGCACGCGCAACTCGGCTTCGTGCACCCACGGATTGTCTTCGCGCTTGCGCCAGACGATCATCGTCAGCGTGCCGCCCGGACGGAGCGCGCTGCGGATGTTGCGCAGCGCAGCGACCGGGAAGTTGAAGAACATCGTCCCAAAGCGCGAAAAGGCGTGATCGTAAGGCCCCCGGAGGGACTCCGTCTGCACGTCGGCAACGAAGAAGCGTGCATGTTCGATGCCGGCGTCCGCAGCCTCTCGCGTGGCCGCATCGACAAAGTTCGGCGCGCAATCGACGCCGAACACCGCGCCTGAGGGACCCACCTGTTCGGCGATGAGCCGGGCCGTGTCCCCGAAGCCGCAGCCCACATCCAGGACGCGGGCGCCGGCAGAATACGGCCGCCGCCGCAACAGCTCGTTGCTGTGACCGGACAGGCCGTCCGTCAGAACGTAGCGGAAGCGGCAGAACTTCTGGAACAGAATCGTGTTCCAGGCCTCGACGATGACCGCATTGTCCGTGGTGGTGCTCATGCCGGCCCTCCCAGGTTCGCACGGCATGACGATCATGCTAGCGCAAGAGGCGCCGGGCGGACAGCAGCAAGTTGGGCCCAATGCATCCCCCGGCGGCCGCCCCCGACGGTTCAAGATCCGCCCCGACGGAAGCGCTCTGCGTCCAGGCCGTCGGTCGCGCGGCCCTTCGCTCTGCGCAGGCGCGCGGAAACACAGGCGAAACAATCGGCGAAATAGGTTGGAAACCGTGATCCTGTAAAGAGGAGGAAACGCGGACAAGAACAGGATAAGACGGGAGCGTCCGATGCTGAACCTTGGTCCTCGCTTTCTGCTTTCGCCGCGCTTTCTTGCGCTCCCGTTGATCGCGCTCGGCGTCATCATTGCGCTGGCGCAGACCGGCAAGTCGCCCAAGCCGACCGCCACCCAGGTGGCCGAGCCGCGCATCTATCGCGCGGTCAACTGCACCAATCCCGCCAATGCCGGCCACCCTGCCTGCGGGATCGCGCGCGGCGACGTTCCGGTGCGCATCCGCTAAGCTTTCCATTCCCGCGCCAAGCCTGCCTTACGGTCCGCCGGAACGCCCAAGACGGCCGCTTCCGCCTCATTTCGCTCGCAAAATTGCCCGATCCGCTCCGCGAAATCGCCGCCGCGAGGGCCGAATCGCGTGCCGAAACTGCTATCCTGTGACCGTCCTCGGACGAGTACGGGGTATGCAAGGAGGACCAGGCCAGTGACTGTCATCAAACCGAACCGCGTTCCCGACGAGCGGCCGGCCGAAAGGGCGAACGAAGAGGCCCTGAACACGGTCGCGAATGTCGAAGGCGAAATTCGCGAATTCGTCCGCAAGGACGTGGTGGCGGGCCGGCGCCTTGTGCCGGACGATCTCGGCGCCGGCAATCTGACCTTCCTGGTCGAGCGTGTCGCCGGAACGTCGATCCGGGAGATCGAGCGCCTGATTGCCGAATTGCAGGGGGTGGCGGAGTATCTGCGGGCAGAAGGCGAGCGCGTGCAGCGCGAAATCGCCGGCTATGCCCAGGCGAGCCAGGCCGCGATGGCGTCGGCCAAGATCATCGCCGAGAGCATGGGCCAGTGGAAGGGCGCAACCACGCGTCCGCCGCAGGCTGACCAGGCCTGAAGGATCGAGGCGGTTGGCGGCGCCGGACAAGGAACCGTCGCCGCCTTCCGTTTCATGAGCGCGCCGGCGCCGGCGCGCGATCCTCGTTGACGATCTCCACAATCCGACGCGATTGCGGATCGACGATGAGCGCCTGGTTGGCGACCAGCGCGCACACATAGCCTTTGAGCTGCGGCAGCAATTTCAAGGCGGCGTCGGGAATCGGCTGAAGCTCGACGCTCTCCGGCACGACCGCACCGGCCGTCGGCAGAAAATCGGGCGGAGCGGCCGTGCTCACGTGCTTCTTGCTGGTGATGCTGGTGAAGAGGACCTGACGCTCGCTCGGCGAAAGATTGATCCTTTCCTCTTGCGCGGCCTCGCCCGGCTTGTTCGGCGCCGCCCCGGGTTCGGCCGCAAAGATGCCGCCGGGCCCGGGCATCAGCGACAGCCCGAGCGCGATGGCAAAGAGCAAGGCGCGGCGAAACATGTCTCTTCTCCCGCCGTGGCTGCCGGAATAATGTCCGGGACGGCCGGAAGGTTGCGCCATGTCCCGCAGCCGCGTCTCTTGCCGCCGCCGCGGGATGGAGGGGACCTGCGGCATTGCGGGCCGACAGCGAAGGCCCGCCGCGTTGCCAACGACCCCGCATAAGGACTCGACGACGCCATGCAAGGCCGGCTCTTTGCGCTTTCCTTGATGTTTGCAGCCGGAATGGGGTCCGCCGCGTTGGCGCAGGCCCCCCAGGGGACGCCTCCTCCCGTATGGCCCGCACCCCAGCCGCAAGCGCCGCCCGCCACCATCTGGCCGGACCCGCCGAAGCCGCCCGCCCAGCGGGCCGCCCCGCCCGCCCGCACCCCGCCCCCCGCCCAGGCGCAACAGCCGCGCGCTCCGTCGAGCGCGCCGCCTGCGGCCGGCGCGGCGCCCCGCGCGCGCAAGCCGGCCGAGCGAGCCCGCACCGTCGCCTGCGCCGGCCCGTTCGCCCGCGCCGCGAACCATGCGCAACTCGAAACCGCCTTCGGCGCCAAGAACGTCGTCTTCACGCAGGTGGACGGACCCGGCAATACCAAGCTCAACGCCAGTGTGATCTTCCCCGACGACCCCAAGAGGCGGCTCGAAGTGCTGTGGCATGACGAGGCGGCGCGCGCCCGCCCCTCCGCCATCGTCATCACCGGCGCCTCACAATGGCAGGCACCCGGCGGGCTGCGGCTCGGCATGACCCTCGTGGAGATCGAACGCCGCAACGGCAAGGCGTTCCAGCTTTCCGGCTTTGCCGGAGACTATGGCGGCAGCGTCACGGACTGGGACGCCGGCAAGCTCGACCAGCTCCCCGGCGATTGCCGGATGGGCATGCGCTTCGTCGCGGACGGCAAGGCCGCGCGCGAGGCCGTGAGCCGCGTGGCGGCCGAGGAGACCTTTTCCTCCGCGGCTCCGGAGATCCGCGCCGTGCGGCCACGCGTCTATGAGATCATCATCGGCTACGGCGAGTAACGTCCGATCCTCGGAAGTCGAAAGACGCCGCCTCCGCGCCTTGCGGAAGCGGCTCTCCGGGGTTCGGCCGAAGGCCTGCGCCCCGTTCAGCGGTAGACGCGCTTCTTGACCACGACGACATGCCGCCCGTGGTGGTGCACCGGCCGATTCTTGGTCACGATCACGCGCCTGACGCGGACATGCCGGTGCGGGCGATCGACGCGCCGGGTTACCACTTTCTTAACCACATGACCGCGAGCGGTCGTCCTGACCTTCACCTTCACGTCGGCCTGCGCCACGCGAAGCGGCGCGGGCCAACGGGCGTCATGCGCGAAGGCCGGCGCCGAAAAGCCGATTGCCGCGGCCGCGGCCAGGGCTAGAAAAAGCTTTCTCATCGCTTTCCTCCAAGCGGAGCGGCACTCGTTTCCGCTCCTGAGAGAATAACTTTGCAGTAAATCTTGGCGCTTCGATGAGTTACTGCGTTTTAACGTACATGAACATCGGTTCAACTATCAATGAACAGGTCTTCAGAATAGATTTTCTTGAGTTCCCGGATCTGCGGCCCTTAGGAGTTCGAGCGCGGCAATCGCCCGCGGCCGCGCGAATCGTTTCCGGCGCGAAACACGGCGCGACAAAGAAGGGAAACGGCAACGGGTTATTGAGGTCTTGCAAGCATCATGCGACGCGAGGGCGTTTCATGACGACATCGGTTCTGAGCGTGGGCCTTGCGGTGCTGGCCTTGATCGGCATCGCCCTGTGGGGTCCGGGCGCAAGCAATCCGCATTGAGGCCGGCGGGAGAGAGAAACATGGTCGACAAGACCGGACTGCAAATCATCGGTTGCATCTTCGGCGGCGCCACCGCGATCGTGTTCCTGGTCGCTATCCTGCTGGTCGGCAACGCCATCGCGTCGGGCCAAGCGGATGCCGAAGGCGCCTCCGCCGTCGTGGCGGTCGCCCCGCAGCGGTGAACCTCGCGGCGTGCCGGCGCGACGAAACGCAAAAGCCCGGTTCCGAAACAATCGCGACAAACGGCTGAAACGCTCCCCTCGTAGGGTCGTTATCGGTCCGACAAGGCAGCCGGCACCGACCCAGGAGAGGGAGGCGCATCATGATTCGGTTCAGCCCGCGTTATTTCGTGCTGCCGCTCCTCGCGCTCGTGGTGATCGGCTCGCTGCCGGCCCCCGCCGACAACGGCCGCACCGAAAACCGCGCGAGCGGCTGCGGACCCGCCGTCGCGCACATCATCGATCCCGACCTGCGGGCCCAGTTCGTGCGGTTTGACCGCCGGCAGTCGCCCACCGCCGCCAAGGTCTGCGCGCTCTACCGCAACGACATGGCGCGCGCCCGCCGCTGAGGCCTTTCGGTTTTCGCTGACCAAGGGCTTTTCCTGTACGCTTCATCGTCCCTCCTGACCCGGCCCCCGAGACCGTGGGGCCGGGTTCTTCTTTTGCCGCAGGGAAGGCTGCCGAAGAGGCGGCGAGCGGTGCCCTTTTCGCACGCGGTTTGTGTGACGCGGCATTTCTGCTAGAGCACCGGCAGTCCGCCGCGTGCCTGAAGGAGTGCCCCATGTCGCTTGCCGAAACCCGCAATCCCGCCACCGCCCCGAACGACCTTGCCGCCTTCTGGGTGCCGTTTACGCCGAACCGCGCCTTCAAGAAGCGGCCGCGCTTCGTGAGCCGGGCCAAGGACATGCACTACTACACGCCGGACGGCCGCGCAGTGCTGGACGGGGCCGCAGGCATGTGGTGCACCAATGCGGGCCACAACCGCGACCCGATCACGCAGGCGATCCAGAAGACGGCCGGCGAGCTCGACTATGTGCCGGCTTTCCAGTTCGCCTATCCGAAGTCGTTCGAGCTTGCGAGCCGCATCGCCGCGCTCGCGCCGGGCGATCTCGACCATGTGTTCTTCTGCAATTCCGGGTCGGAGGCGGTCGACACCGCGCTGAAGATCGCGCTCGCCTATAATCACGCGCGCGGACAGGCGTCGCGCACACGGCTGATCGGCCGCGAGCGCGGTTACCACGGCGTCGGCTTCGGCGGCATTTCCGTCGGCGGTATCGTCGCGAACCGGCGCTTCTTCGGCTCGATGCTGGCCGGCGTCGACCACCTGCCCCACACCTACAATCGGGAGAAGCAGGCCTTTTCGCGCGGAGAGCCGGAATGGGGCGCCCATCTCGCCGACGAACTGGAGCGGCTCGTCGCGCTGCATGATGCCGCGACGATCGCCGCCGTGATCGTCGAGCCGATGGCCGGCTCGACCGGCGTGCTGCCGCCTCCCAAAGGCTACCTGCAGCGGCTGCGCCAGATTTGCGACAAATACGGCATCCTGCTCATTTTCGACGAAGTCATCACCGGCTACGGACGGCTCGGCCACGCCTTCGCGGCCGAACGCTACGGCGTTCTGCCCGACATGATCACCTTCGCGAAGGGCATCACGTCCGGCGCCGTGCCGATGGGCGGCGTCATCGTGCGGTCCGGCATCTACGAAACTTTCATGACCGGCCCCGAGCACCTGCCGGAACTCTTCCACGGCTATACCTATTCGGCGCATCCGCTTGCGGTTGGGGCCGGCCTTGCCACCCTTGATCTCTACCGCGAAGAGGGTCTGTTCGAGCGTGCAAAGGCCATGGAGGACAAGTGGGCGGATGCGGCTTTCACGCTCAAGGGCCTGCCCCATGTGCTGGACATTCGCACCATCGGCATGGTCGCGGCGATCGACCTCGCCTCGAAGCCCGATGGCGTCGGTAAGCGGGCCTACGAGGCCATGGAACGCGGCTTCCATGAGCACGACGTCCTGATCCGCATCACCGGTGACACGCTCGCGCTCTCGCCGCCGCTCATCATCACGGAGAGCCAGATCGGTGAATTGTTCGAGAAGGTGGGCCGCGTCATCAAGGCGCTGAGCTGAGCCTCTCGGGCGGCCTCGCCGAGACGCAATCGGGCCGGGCAGCAATGCCCGGCCCTTCTTTTTTTGCCGCTTCTTGCCGCTGCGGAAATTCGAGCGCCGGGTCTTGCTGCCTCACAGCGGCTTGATCGCCACCTTGCGGAATTTCACGACGCCCTGGCCGTATTGCAGCGTGATCGGGCCTTCGGCCCACATCCCGTTGCGGATCGAGACGGTCTTCTTGCCGTTGAGCACGACCGAGATATCGCGGCCCTTGGCCGTGATCTCATAGGTGTTCCATTTTCCCCCCGCCTTCGGCATCGGGTCGACCTCGGCATAGTGGACGATCGCGCCGGTGCCGTAGCTCGGGTCCGGCCGCTGGTCGAAAATGTTGACCTCATAGCAGGTGCGATCGCCGGGCTGGTCGGGTTTGCTGCAGCGAAGGAAGATGCCGCTGTTGGCGTCGTCGCTCGCCCAGAACTCGACGTGGAGTTGGAAGTCCTTGTACTTGGCCTTGGAGACGAGATGTGCGGCGCCTTTCTCCGGCTTCTTGTCGGCCGTCACGGCTCCGTCTTCGAGGCGCCAATTGGTCTGCCCGACGCGATCCCAATCGCCCATGGTCTTGCCGTCGAGCAGCGTGATCCACCCTTCGCCGCTTTGCGCCGCCGCCCGCGGCGTTGCAGAGGTTGCGGCTGCGACGGCGCCGAGAAGGCTCAAGGCCAAAAAACTGCGTGCGATGACCGATGGCATGGCGAATGTCCTCCCTTGTGCTCATGGCCGCGCGGGACCGCCGGCGGCAGTCTGGCGGCTTTTTTCGCTGCTCTTGCCGGGTTTGCCCGGACAGGTGTTCGATTTGCGGCAAGCCTAGGCGATTTTCCGCTTCCCCGAAAGGCGGCAGAGTCCCGCGCCAAGCCCGGCCCGAGGCGTCGCGCTTGCGCGCTCGGCCTTCCTCGCTAACAGTGGCGGCGTTGCGCGAATCATCGGCGATTCCGCCGATTCCGCGCCGCCAGACCGGGGACGCAAATCCATGCGTTTCGGCGCTTTTCTCGTCGGCCTCTGCATGGTGATCATCGCCGCGTCTCTCGGCGCGACCGCCTATCTGCTGCTCGACCTCACCGCGGTCGAGGCGACCGCCATCGGCGTGACCGTGCTGAGCGCGCTGACGGCCTACAATGCGTTCGCGAGCCGCGCGCGCGAGCGCGCCGACCTCGCACAGCGTATCGCCGATCTCTCGCGCGGCACCGGCGAGCTTGCTCGTCAGGTGGGCGAACAGGGCCGCCGTCTGCTCGCCGTCGAGGCGGCGATGGGTCAGGCCGCCGAGCGCACGCGCGCCGCCACCGAACCCCTCGCGGCCGAGTTGGAGGTGCTGGGCACGCTCATCAAGCAGCTCGCCGAATCGGTTGCCGCGCACGAGCGACAGCTCGCCCAAGCGCCGGGCGCCCCGCCTTTGCCGCCGGCCGCCGCAGCCGCGCCCGAAGCGGACATGCCGTTGGCCGCGGCACGCGAGACCGAGGGCTTCAACGCATCTGATAGGCAGGAACCGGAATCGCCGCCGGCCCTGCAGCACGCGGTGCGCGCCGCGCTTGAAGGCAACAGGCTCGATCTCTTTCTGCAGCCGATCGTCACGCTGCCGCAGCGCAAGGTCCGCTTCTATGAGGCGACGACGCGTCTGCGCACCGAGGACGGCAGCCCCTTGCTGCCGGCGGACTATCTCTCGCCCGCCGAGTCGGGCGGGCTGATGCCCATGCTCGACAACCTGATGGTGTTCCGCTGCGTGCAGGTGGTGCGACGGCTCACGAACAGGAATCGCGACGCGGGCCTTTTCTGCAATCTTGCGGTTTCCACGCTCGCGGATTCCGAATTCTTCCCGCAGTTCTTCGAGTTCCTTACCGGCAACCGGACGCTCGCGCCGGCGCTCGTGTTCGAGTTCGCCCAGAATGCGCTGCGCGGCATGGGTCCGGTCGAGCGCGAAAGTCTCGCGCAGCTCGCCGAGCTTGGCTTCCGCTTTTCGATGGATCGGGTGACGGATCTTCAGTTCGAGGCGCGCGCGCTCGCCGAACAGGGCTTCCGCTACATCAAGGTCCCGGCGGCGCTGCTCACCGATCGCGCGGCCGCGACGGCCGCGGATATTCACCCGACTGATCTCGCTCACCTGCTCGCCCGTTACGGGATCGATCTCATCGCCGAAAAGATCGAGACGGAAGGGACCGTCGTCGATCTGCTCGACTACGACGTGAAATTCGCCCAGGGCTATCTGTTCGCGCACCCGAGGCCCGTGCGCAGCGAGGTTTTCCAGGGCGCGCCGGAGCGGCCGCGGAAGGCGGAGCCGGTCGCGCCGGACGCGGCGGCGGGTCCCGAGGCGCGCGGCCTCGTCCAGCTTGCCCGCGCCTTCGCCCGGAAAGCTTCGTAGCCAAGAACGCCTCCCGGCACCGGCGTTGCATCGGCCGAACGATGCCAGTATGACGGGAAAACCCGCCGTTCCCGAATGCCTGCGCCAGCCGGAACAGGTCCCTGACAATGGTCTTTGCCTTTGATACTTTGGGCTATGCCAAGCGCCTGCGCGACGCCGGCGTCCCGGCCCAGCAGGCCGAAGCGCAGGCCGAGGCGGCCCGGGACTTCATCATGGCCGAGCTCGTCACCAAGAACGACCTCAACGCGGCGATGGCTAGACTGGACGACAAAATCGCCGCAGTCAGAAGCGACCTCGGTGCCGCGATCACCAGAATTGACGACAGGATCGCCAGAACCGATGACAAGATCGAGGCTCAAACCCTGCGCCTCACGGTCCGTCTCGGCGGGCTCATTGCCGTCGGAATCGCCATTCTCGCCACCATCATCAAGCTCGGAAATTGAGGCCCCCGGAACGCACGGGAAACCGGTGATCGGGGCGCTCACGGGCGCAGGCGTTGCATCGGCCGAATGATGCCAGTATGACGGGAAACCCTTCGTTCCCGAATGCCCGCGCCATCCGGAACAGGCCCCCGAATCCTGACAATGGTCTTTGCCTTTGATACTTTGGGCTATGCCAAGCGCCTGCGCGACGCCGGCGTCCCGGCCCAGCAGGCCGAAGCGCAGGCCGAGGCGGCCCGGGACTTCATCATGGGCGAGCTCGTCACCAAGAACGATCTCAACGCGGCGATGGCTAGACTTGACGACAAAATCGCCGCAGTCAGAAGCGACCTCGGTGCCGCCATCGATGGCGTTCGGCGCGACCTCGAGGCTCAGACCTTGCGCCTCACGGTCCG
>DASTKH010000045.1:0-4444 GCA_035716025.1 Xanthobacteraceae bacterium | reverse complement strand
CGCGGGGCCCGAGGTTCTCGAACAGGCCCTCGCGCAGGTGATGGACAGCGCCGAGAATCTGGCGCAAACGGCTGCAGCATAAATCTTCCGCGGCGAAACCCGCCGCCCTTTGCGAGCAAGCGGCGATGTTCGGCATTCCGGCGGGCGAGCTCTTCCTGCTCGCGGGCGCGATTTTCGCCGGCGGCGTGGTGACCGGCATCCTCGCCGGCCTGTTCGGCATCGGCGGCGGGGCGATCATCGTGCCGGTGCTCTATGAAGTCTTCGGCGTCATCGGCGTGCCGGAAGAGGTGCGCATGCAGCTCTGCATCGGCACCTCGCTCGCCATCATCATCCCGACGACCATCAGCTCCTACCGCGCGCACCGGGCGCGCGGGGCGGGGCTTGCGGGCGTCGTGCGTTTGTGGGCGCTGCCGGCCGTCGCCGGGGTCGGCGTCGGCGCGCTGCTGGCTGCGGTCGCGCCCGGCACGGTGTTCAAGATCGCGTTCTTCGTCATCGCCTCGCTCCTTGCCGTCAAGCTGCTGTTCGGACGGGAAAGCTGGCGGCTCGGCGAGGATCTGCCGGGGCGCGGCCTGCTCGCCTTCTTCGGCTTTCTCATGGGGCTTGCGTCCTCGCTCATGGGGGTGAGCGGAGGCTCTGTGTCGAATCTCGTCCTCACCCTTTACGGCAAGCCGATCCACACGGCCGTCGCCACCTCGGCGGGGCTCGGCGTGCCGATCACCATTGCCGGCACGATCGGCTACATGCTCGCCGGCCTGCCGCACCAGGACGCCATGCCGCCCTTGTCGATCGGTTTCGTCTCGCTGGTCGGCTTCGCGCTGATGGCGCCGGTCTCAAGCTATACGGCGCAATACGGGGTGCGGCTCGCCCATTGGCTGCCCAAGCGGCGGCTCGAAATCGCCTTCGGCTGCTTCCTGCTCGCAGCCGGCACCCGCTTTCTGGTGAGCGCCTTGATTTGAGCGGGCGGCGGCC
Organism: Xanthobacteraceae bacterium; assembly: GCA_035716025.1. GTDB lineage: Bacteria > Pseudomonadota > Alphaproteobacteria > Rhizobiales > Xanthobacteraceae > JADGHE01. The sequence goes on along the minus strand of DASTKH010000045.1, from coordinate 3,475 downwards.
CGCACGCGGCGCGCCGACCGGGCGGCGCTTGGCCGCTCAGGGGTAGCCGCGCAGGATCAGCCTGTCGCCGCGCACTTCCCAGCTTTCCAGGCGGCTGAGAAAGCTCATGCCGAGGAGGGAGACCCTGAGCTGGCCGGGCTGTGCCACCAGGGCCGGCACCGCGCGTTCGACGATGCCGCCGACCGCGAGCCGATCGAGCGTCACGGGCGCGGCGCGCGTGCGCCCGTTGGCGGTGTCCACTTCCGCCGAATAGTTCAGCACTTCGAGCGGCAAGCCGGCCTGCCGCGCCGCCTCCTGCGTGAGCACGACGGCGCTTGCGCCGGTGTCGAGCACGGTCGCGATCGGGGCGCCGTTGATCTGCGTCGCGATCTTGAATTCGCGGCCGCGCGCCCGCGCGAACTCGACGACATGGCCCTGCACGGCGGCACGGCCGGGCATGAGCTCGGCGAGGAGCTGATCGCCCACCCGCCGCAGGTCGTCGCGGTAGGTGTAGCCCGCAAGGGCGACGAGGCCGATGAGGCCCCAGAACAGCAAGGCTTCGAGTGCGGCAGAAAGCCGGTGGCGAAACAGCGCCAGCGCCGCGCCCGCGAGGAAGACGAGCAGCGCCACGCGAACGACGAGCATGGCGAAATCGTCGGTGCGCAGCCCGGCAATCGTGCCGCGGTCGTGGTGGGCGAGAAGGATCAGCCAGCCCAGCGCGAGGGCGATCATCAAGCCCAAGAAGAGACGCCGGGTGATCACCGGGCCGTCTCCTGCGCGCGCGCCGCGTCCCGGGGCCGGGCCGCCTCGAGGCGGCGGCGCCGTGCGGGCAGGGCGGCCATGATCCGAAGCCGTTCGTGTTCGCTCAACGAAAGCCAATGTCCGATCTCTTCTATGGTGCGGCAGCAGCCGATGCAAAGGCCCGAAACGGTGTCGATCCGGCAGGTCCTGATGCAGGGGCTGGAAACGGCGGGCATCGCGCTGGTGCGGTCCGGGAAGCTTTGGACATGTCAAGATAGAGAGTCTCGCCGGAGCGACAAGCTCGGATCGCGCGCATGCACCTCCGACGCCGCATCGGCCTCACGGAACCGCTCTCTGCAGGCGGTGCGGCGGCGCGTCCGGCTTCTCGTAGGAGCCGGCGCTGCCGCCGGAGCCCGGCTGCAAGGGCGGGGAGGGTTCTTCGATCGGTCCGAGCGCGGACATGACGCGCTCCGGAGGGAAGGTGACGATCACTTCCGTTCCCTCGCGCAATACCGAGTGCAGCGTGAACGTTCCGCCGTGCAGGTCGACCAGCCCCTTCACGATGGGAAGGCCGAGGCCCGCCCCCTGTTCGGCCGACTTGATCGCGTTCGTTCCCTGGCCGAAGGAGGAGAGCACCACGGGAATTTCCTCTTCGGGAATGCCTGCCCCCGTGTCCTTGACCAGGACGTATTGGCCCCCCGAGGCGGTCCAGCCGACCTTGAGCCAGATTTCGCCGCCCTGCGGGGTGAACTTGATCGCGTTGGAGAGGAGGTTGAGGCAGATCTGCCGCACCGCGCGCTCGTCGGCCCAGATGCGCGGCAGGTTCTTCTCGAAGGCTTCGCGGATCGTGATTCCGCGGTTCTTCGCGCGCAATTTCAGCAGGTGATGACAGTCCTCGACGGCGGCGGCAAGCGAGACCGGCTCCTCGTTCAGCTCGTAGCGCCCGGCCTCGATACGGGAAAGATCGAGAATCTCGTTGATCAGGTTGAGAAGGTGGACGCCGGAGGCGTGGATGTCGCCCGCATATTCCTTGTAGGTCGGCACCGAGTGGGGCCCGAACACCTCGCTCTTCATCACCTCGGAAAAGCCGAGAATGGCGTTGAGCGGCGTCCGCAATTCGTGGCTCATCTGCGCAAGAAAGCGCGACTTGGCGATGTTGGCGGCTTCCGCGCGCCGGCGCGCCTCATCCGAATTCGCCTTCGCCTGCTCGAGCTCGCCGATCAGCGCGTCCTTCTCGGCCCGCGCCTCGATCGTCGCGAGCGTGGTCGAATAAAGGCGCTGGGCGAGAAGCCCGAAATAGACCTGCGCCGTCACGGCCATCGCGACCAGGATATAGCTGTGAATGTCGCCGCGCATGAAAAAATCGATCACGACGGCGGTGGTCACCGGGGTCGTCGCCGCGAACACGGCCATCGGCAGGCTCGACGCCAGCATGCTGCTCACGGCCACCATCAGCAGCATGGTGAACAGCATGAACGTGCCGGACGAGGCGTGCCCGCTCACCACGGTGACCACGTTCATCATCCAGGTCACGCCGAAGACGAAGTCGAGCGCGATGAAGCGCAGCCGCCACGCGCGCAGATTGAGGGAGCCGGGCGATGCCGCAAGGAAGCGCCGGCATTGGCTCGCGATGATCCAATGAACGAGGAGGACGCCGGCGGTCCAGACCGCCGCCGCAATGGGCCGGCCCCACACGCCGGAAAGGAAGCCGACGGTGGCTGCGAGCAGCATGACGGCGAGCGAGGCCGAAATGCGATGGCTCGCAAACAGGCGAAGCAACTCGTAGTCGAAGGCCGGCCGGCCGGTCGAGGAGGTGAGCCGGTCGCGGGCCTCGCGAACCCGTTGAGCGGTCGTGCGGCGCTGGCGGGCAGCCAACTCCGTCGCGGGCGCAGGGGCGAGGGCCTCTTCGTCCACCATTGCACTCTCAATCGCCGCCGGGATCATGCGCGGCATTGCGATCGAAAGTCACTTATAAACCTTAAAGGCGGACTGAGAGAGGTGGTTAACGAAAGCTTGGGATGCGCGCGGTAGGCCAAAAGCGCTGCGGACCCGCGTGGTGAACGGACCCATGAGGCAGCCGGCACGCTTCTTTGTCACCTGGGGGTTGGTCGCGGCGGCTTTGGCCATCGCCGCCGCTCGGTATTCCGAGAGGGGCGGCGAGGTGATCACCGGTGCCGCCCGCGCGATCGATGGCGACAGCCTCTGGGTCGGCGAGCGCGAGATCCGCCTGTTCGGGATCGATGCGCCGGAATTCCGACAGACCTGCGAGCGCGCGGGCCGGAGCTGGGCTTGCGGGCGCGAAGCCGCCGAGACGCTGCGTGCCGCGATTGCCGGGCGGCAAGTGGAATGCCGCGCCCGCGACCGCGACCGGTACGGGCGCATCGTCGCCGTGTGCAGCGCCGGCGGCGTCGATCTCGGCGCCGCGATGGTCAAGAGTGGGCTTGCGACAAGCTATGGTGCCTACGCGGCGGACGAGCGCGAGGCGAGAGATGCCCGGCGCGGTCTATGGAGTTCCCGTTTCGAGAGGCCCGCGGACTGGCGCGCGCACCACCCGCGGCCTGCCGGCCCCATGTAGCGGGGCCGCTTGACCCCTCGAAGGCCGGCATGTTCGAGTGACGCCGGGCTGCGCCCAAGGGGCGACGGGAGGGGTGAATGACCATGAAGCTCTACGATTATGCGCGCGCACCGAACCCGCGCCGCGTGCGCATCTTCCTCGCGGAAAAGGGCATGACGATCCCGACCGAGCAGGTCGATA
>DASTKH010000044.1:0-128836 GCA_035716025.1 Xanthobacteraceae bacterium | reverse complement strand
TCATTGGCGTGGCACGCTCTCCGTCGGAGATGCAACCTGGACGCTCATTGCGGTTCCCGGGCCGGGAGGCCCCGGCATTCCGAGCCGCCTGGGTTCGCTGCTGGTGCTTTTCGGCGGACTGGTTCTCACCGCAGCCATCAGCCTTTACCTCGTTTCGTCCCGCAGGCATGCGCGGCAACTCATTGCCGCCAACCGGCAGCTTGACGATACGCTTCGCGCCCTCAACGAGGCCAATTCGCGATTGCAGGAGCAGAACCTGCGCTTCGACGCCGCGCTCGACAATATGAGCCAGGGCCTCTGCCTGTTCGACCGCGAAGAGAAACTCCTGGTTTCGAACCGGCGTTACGCCGAAATGTACGGACTCGACCCCCAACGCATTCAGGTCGGCGTGACCTTGCGGGAAATCTTCGCCATGCGCAGCGAGCGCGGCAGCGTGCCGACGAACGGCGTCCATCTGCTTCACCCTGTGCCGGTGGACGGACGCATCGAGCCGCTCGAACGGGAGGTCGAGCTCGAGGACGGCCGCATCGTCCGGATGGTCCGCAGGCCTCTGCCCAATGGCGGCTGGGTCAGCACGCACGAGGACATCACGGCCACACGTCGCGCACAGGAACGCCTCGCCCACATGGCCAACCATGACCCGCTCACCAATCTTCCGAACCGGACCAATTTGCGATCGCAAATCGAGCGGCGTCTCGCAAAGCTTGGGCCGAACGATTCGTTCGCGCTGCTGGCCATCGATCTCGATCAATTCAAGAGCGTCAACGATACGCTGGGGCACCCAATCGGTGACGAGCTGCTGAAGGCCGTCGCGGGCCGGATACGCGAATGCCTGCGTGAGGAGGACGTCGTCGCCCGGCTCGGAGGCGACGAATTCAACGTGCTGCAGATCGGGGCCATCGCCCAGCCCGCCGCCTCCGCCGCGCTGGCAGCGCGGTTGATCCAGGTGGTAAGCGAGCCCTACGATCTCCACGGCCATCAGATCGTAATCGGCATGAGCGTCGGGATTGCGCTCGCACCCGCCGACGGCCAATCGGCCGACGACCTCGTGCGGAACGCCGACCTTGCGTTGTATCGCGCCAAGACCGAGGGACGCGGAACATATCGCTTCTTCGAGCCCGAGATGGATGCGCGTGCCCAGCGCCGCCGACGCATGGAGCTCGATTTGCGATGCGCCGTCGCCCGAAGCGAATTCGAGCTGCACTATCAGCCGATCGTCGACGTGACGACGGGCGATCTTACCGGCATGGAGGCTCTTGTCCGTTGGCGTCACCCCGAGCACGGTCTCCTCGGGGCGGGCGAGTTCATTCCCCTCGCCGAGGAGACGGGCCTCATCGTGCCTCTCGGAGAGTGGATCCTGGGGGAGGCCTGCGCCGAAGCGGCCTCGTGGCCGAAACCGGTCCGGATCGCGGTGAACCTTTCGCCCGTGCAGTTCAGGAACCGAGACCTCGTCAAAACGGTCGCCGGCGCCCTCGAACGATCGGGGCTATCGCCGGATCGGCTCGAACTCGAGATTACGGAATCGGTCCTGCTGCACGACAGCGCGGTAACGCTCGCAACGCTGCACCGTCTGCGCGCGCTCGGCACCGCCATCTCCATGGACGATTTCGGCACGGGATATTCCTCGCTCGGATATTTGCGCAGCTTCCCCTTCGACAAGATCAAGATCGACCAGTCGTTCATCCGCGATCTGACCGAAAATGGCGACTGTATGGCGATTGTCCGGGCCGTGACGGGACTGGGGCGCAGCCTCGGCATCAAGACGACGGCCGAAGGTGTGCAGTCCCTGCAGCAGCTTTCGCTTCTCAGGGCGGAAGGGTGCACCGAGGCGCAGGGCTTTCTGATCGGCAGGCCGATGCCCGCCTCTGAGCTGATGGGCCTGTTTCTGGGGGGCACACGTCTGCAGAGCTACGCCGCGTAGGCCGGCGACGCGTTTCGCGGTGACGGGACGGCCCCGCTCATTCGGCGGCCTGCAGATCCGCCACATTTCCGGTCCGGGGGCATGGTTCCGCAGTCGGGCCGGGCCGGCCGGGACGTTGGGAAAGCCGGAGCAGCTTCTCGTAAGCCGCCACATAGCGGCGCGTCATAATCTCGGCGGTAAAGAGCCGCTCGAACCGCTGCCGCACGACGCGCCGGCTGAATTCGCCGACGCGTTCCACCGCTTCCGCGGCCTCTTCGATCGAATCGACGACTGCGCCCGTGACGCCGTCCTCAATGATCTCGGGAACCGACCCGCGACGCCAGGCGATCACCGGCGTGCCGACCGAAAGTGCCTCGATCATCACGAGTCCGAACGGCTCCGGCCAGTCGATCGGAAAGAGCAGGGCGCGCGCCCTCCCGAGGAATTCCGCCTTTTGGCGATCACCGATCTCACCCAGGAATTCGACGAGGGGATGATCGAGCAGCGGCCTCACGGAACGCTCAAAGTAACTCTTGTCGGCGGCATCGACCTTCGCGGCGATCTTGAGGGGGATGCCGCTTCGCTCGGCGATCGCGATCGCCCGGTCCGGCCGCTTCTCCGGCGCGATCCGGCCGAGGAAGGCAAGATAGCCGCCCGGACGCAGGTGGCACGGGCACCGGGGCTTCGGCAGGCCGTGCGGGATGGTCGCGAGCCAATTCGCACTCTTGGGCATAGGCAGCCGTTGCGACCGCGAAATGGAAATCAGGGGCATTTGTGGAAAAGCGCGATAGATCGGGTGGCAGTCGGCGAGGTCAAGCCGGCCATGCAGAGTGGTGACGCACTTGTGCGACAGGCTCCGGAACCTCGGAAACTGAAGAAGGTCGACGTGGAAATGGATCACGTCGAAGGCGTCGGCGCAGCGATGCACCTCTTCGAGCATCACGAGCGTACTTGCGGTGTGATCGCGAATGCCGGAAAGCCGCAGTGCCCGATCCACCACGGGAACGAGCTTCGCCGAGGTCGTGGAATCGCCGCTCGCAAAGAGCGTGACCTCATGTCCCTGCCGGACCAGCTCTTCCGTCAGAAAAGAGACCACCCTTTCAGTGCCGCCATAGAGTCTCGGAGGAACGGCCTCGATCAAAGGAGCCACCTGGGCAATTCGCATCGGAAGGCAGCTCCTCGCGGCGCGGTCGACTTCTGATGAACGTTCCAGGAGCGCTTTCGGTTCTCCGAAATTTTCGCTCTTCCCCGCGGAACCCGGCGATGGAACCCGCCCAACGGGGTACGGCCGCGAGCGTTCCATCCTCCATCCTATCGGTGCGTGCGCTTCCGTCGTACGATTTCGGACGTACTACTCCAGACTCATTTACGGTTCTCCGGAAAACATGGATTGTTTCCCTGCGTAAAAAGCGCTGCAGGAGATCATCTGGGAGGCGTTTCTCCTGACAGGTTCCAAGGACCGCTTCGTGCTTGTCGGCCGTGATGCCGATCATACCTCTCGCGGTTATCGCAAACCGAAGGCCGACAATCGGGGACGGCCCTCAGGTCAGTGATGACGCGTGTCGTGGGGCCCGCGTTGAGTACAGGGAACGCGTTGCGCGAATTGCCTTCCTGAGAAACACCGATTCGAGATCACAGGAGGCACTTATGCGTCGTCCGAGCGCAGCCGTACGCCTGTTCGATACGGCGGCGATCCTTCCCGCCCTTCCTGCCCTTCCCGCCGAGGAAACGCCCACCGTCGTTCCGGCGAAAGCGCCCGTCTGGCGGCCGCCTACGAGCCGCGACGACACGCACCTTCTGGACAAGGAGGAGCCGCACCTGCTCCGTGTCCTGGAACGGCTGGACTGCGGCTACGTGGTCATCGACGCACGCAAGAAGATCATCACGGCGAACGCCGCCGCACGCAGGCTTCTTGACCGCGAGAACGAGGGCGAGCCGGCAAGCCTCGCCCGCCGGCAGATCGTACTGCAGAACCTCGTCGAGCGCGGACGCGGGCGGCTCACCCTCGGCGCGCTGACATGGCTTGCGGTTTCCCGAGAAAACGGCGTCACCTTTTCGGTCGTGCAAGCGATCAATACCGCGTGCGACAATCTCGGCGTCGTCATCCTTCTCGACATGGATGCTCCGCTCGCCCCGAATCCCGACACACTCAAGCGCCTGTTCGGCCTCACTTTGACCGAGGCACGGCTTGCCGTTCAACTTGCCAAGGGACAGACGCCCGACGAGGTGGCAAAAAGCCGGCGGGTGAGCCGGACGACGGTTCGTACCCAGCTTGGCTCCATCTTTGCCAAGACGAACACGAAGCGCCAGGCCGCTCTCGTTTCCCTGCTCGCCCGCGTAGCCCTTCTGCCCTGATCCGGCACCCGCAAGAAAGCGTGCCGCGCGTCCGCCCGACGGCGGCACGGCTTCACGCCCAGGCCGGCTGCACGCGGCTTCTTTCCTGCAAACGCACGACGACGGCGCATGGGCGATGCCGGTTAATGGCTTCGACGCAAGCAGCGGGCGCCGCAAGCCCCTCTTCGCAGGCTCCTCTTTTGATCGCGCGCTGCAGAGCAGCAGCCCGCTTCACCGCAAGCCGGCGCAGAACAGGGTTCGCGTCGGCCTGGAGACCTCATGGCACCCCACGTCCTCTGCACCGGCGGCGAAGATCATCACCTGAGAATTCCGTTCCTTGTCGCCCTCCGGGCGCGAGGCTTCCGCGTCAGCGCGGCCGGCACGGGCGATCCGACGCCCTTCGCCGACGTCGGCATTGCCTACCACCGCTACCACTTCGATCGATTCGACACATGCAGACCGCATCACGCCACGATTCGTCAGATCCAGCAGATCGCTCATGCGAGCGCGCCCGATCTCGTACAGACCTTCGATACCAAGCCGGGGCTTCTGGTGCCGCTTGCGCTGCGGGGCACGCGTCCCGTCGTGCGTACCATCAACGGCATGGGGTGGCTCTTCTCGACCGCGAACCCGCGCACGTTGTTGCTGCGTCCGCTCTACCTCGCGTTGCAGCGTCTCGCCGCCCGCTGGACCAGCGCCGTCGTTTTCCAGAACGGCGACGACAAGAGGCTGTTCGACCGCTTGCATCTGCTCGGTCGCTGTCCCGCCGTGCTGATTGCCGGTTCCGGCATCGATATCGCGGCCTTCGAGAGAGAGCGGGTCGGCGCGAAAGCTGTGCATGCGCTGCGGCGCGCATTCGGACTTCAGGCCGCCCCCGTCGTGCTCACCGTGACGCGGTTGACGAAGCAGAAGGGAATTCCGACGCTGCTGCGGGCCGCAGGTGCAGTGCACGCGGTCCGGCCCGACGTGCGCTTCCTTCTTGTAGGGCCGCGCGAGAGCGAAGGCCCTTTCGCAGTCGACGCGGCCGCGCTCGCGGACCACTCCGCCTATGTCATCGCGCCCGGTCCCCGCGCCGACGTGCCGGCGCTGCTGGGGATCGCCGACGTGTTCGCATTTCCGACCGAATACCGCGAGGGCGTTCCGCGCGTCCTTCTCGAAGCCGGGCTCGCCGGACTGCCCATCGTGACCACACGGATGCCGGGGTGCACCGACATCGTCCGCGACGGTTGGAACGGCTACTGCGTCGCCCCGCGCGACGCGCGGGCGCTCGCCTCGCGCCTCCTCGCGCTGCTCGACGATCCCGTGACGGCGCGGCAGATGGGACGCCGCTCGCCGGAAGCGGTGCGGCGCAACTTTGCGCTCGAAGCCGTCCTCGATGGATATGAGCGTGTGTACGCGCGCGTCCTTTCCGTCCGCTCGGAAGCAGCTTCCAGGGCACTCGCCGGGTGCGACCACGCGGACCGCGGCCGCGCCACAACCGTCGAGCCGTCGCCATGATTCTTGACATGCTTCTCGGTGGCGGCGTCGCTTTGACCTCTGCGACGCAATTGCGCCTCGGCGGGCTGCCCTTCGGCCCCGGTGAGCTGCTGCTCGTTCTCTGGATCTGCCTTTCCGGCGTGCGGCTGGCGATTTTTGGACCCGCCCCCCAGATGGCGGCGCTCGCGCGCATGGCGCTGTTCTGGGGCGTGTTCGCAACCTCGCTCAGCATCGGCGCCTTCGTGGGCATCCTCGTGCATGCGCGGATCGGCGTTTCGCCCACACTCCACGACACGTTAGCCTATCTCCTTGTCGCGACCATTACGATTGTTGCCCTCCTGCAGACCGAGGCGCGGAGGCGACTCGAGCGCGCGGCCTGGTTCCTGATCACATTCTCCACCGTGGGACTTCTTCTGCAGATCGCCGACGCTTACGGCTTCTTTCCCATTCCTCGGGTCGAGCCGTGGTATTGGGACCGATTCCGCGGCTGGTCGGAGAATCCCAACCAGCTCGCCATCCTCTGCTGTATTACGAGCCTGCTTGCGCTGCATCTTGCGACCACCACAGGGGGGCCACGACGCGCGCTGGCATTGGCGGCCGTGGCCGTGTCCATTGTCGGCGGCCGGCTCTCGAAGAGCGACACTTTCGTCACCGTCATGATCTTGGTCGGCCTCCTTCTCGTCGCGCTGCGCCTGCGCGCGTGGCTGTCCCTTCCGCAGCATCGGCAGGGCTTGCGCCACGGATTCGCGCTGCTGATCACGATAAGCGCGCTGCCGCTTGCGGTTTCGCTTGCGCCCTTCGTGCTCGCGGATGCCGTTCAGATCGAAAGCTTTGCACTAAGCCTCACCAAGGACCGGGGCGGCGACGCCACCGAACACACGATCGCCCTGCGCCTGCTGCTATGGGACGAGGCGGCGGAAACCGGACTACGTTCAGGATCGCTCGGCTTCGGGCCGGGACCGCACCTCGACCCGCCTGCCGATCTGTTCAGTCTGGATCGTCCCTTCGAGGCGCACAGCACGCCACTCGATACCTATCTTCAGGGCGGCGCGCTCGCTTTGTTCGCGCTCGCGGCCCTGCTCGGCAACACCTTCGTCCTGCTTTACCGCGCGAAGCGCGACGTGCTCCTCGCCCTACTGCTCGCGATGAGCATTTTCAGCGCCGCGCATTTCGTTCTGCGACACCCGCTCGTCTGGTTCGTGCTCGCATACAGCGTGTCTGTGGGCTGCGCCGCGCGGCCGCGCGCCGTCGCGATCGCGAGGTGAGATCATGTGCGGCATCGCCGGTATCCTGTCGCAGCAGCCGGAGGGCCTCGCTCCGCCCCGCCTCGAAGCGCTCACGGACATGACAGACGCGTTGCAGCACCGCGGTCCCGATGGCGCCGGCCTGTGGACCGACCGGCATGCCGGCATTGCGCTCGGCCACCGACGCCTAGCCATCGTCGATCTCACCGAGTCGGGGCGTCAGCCCATGCTTTCGGGAAGCGGCCGCTACGTCGTCACCTTCAACGGCGAGATCTACAATTTTCAGGCCCTGCGCTCCGAACTTGCGAATTGCGGGCACGGCTTTCGCGGCACGAGCGACACCGAGGTGCTGCTTGCGGCCGTCGAGGCCTGGGGCCTCGAACGCGCCCTTTGCCGCAGCCGGGGAATGTTCGCTCTCGTTCTGTGGGATCGCAAGACCCGCACGCTTCACTTCGCGCGCGACCGGATGGGCAAGAAGCCGCTTTACCTGCTGCGCGCGCCGACGGAGCTCCTCTTCGCCTCCGAGCTGAAGGCGTTTCATCGCCTCGCCGGCAGCAGCCTGACGATCGATCCGGAGGCGGTGACGGCGCTGCTCGCGCGCGGCTGGGTGCCGGACGATCGATGCATCTGGTCGAACGTGTTCAAGCTGCCCCCGGCCGGCATCCTTGCGGTTCGCGCGGAGGCGCTTCGTCAGCTGCCCGACGTGGCGTCGCTCCGCGCCGCGAGCCGTCGCTGGTGGTCGCTCGAGGCCGTCGCGCGGGCGGGACGGTCCGACCCGATTATCGCCTCCGACGAAGAACTCGTGGACGAGCTCGACGCTTTGCTACGGCACGCGGTCGGGGAGCGGATGGTGGCGGACGTGCCGATCGGCGCCTTTCTCTCGGGCGGAATCGACAGCTCCACTGTGGTTGCCGAGATGCAGGCTCAGAGTTCGCGACCGGTGCGAACATTCACGATCGGGTTCTCGCCGTCGTCCTATGACGAATCGGAGAACGCCGCCGCAGTGGCGCGGCATCTCGGGACCGACCACACGGAGCTGCGACTCACGGCCGAAGCCGCGCGAAACGTCATTCCGGAACTCCCTCACGTCTGGGACGAGCCCTTCGCCGACGAGTCGCAAATTCCCACCTTGCTCGTCGCACGTCTTGCGCGGCGCGACGTAACCGTGGCGATGACGGGAGACGGCGGGGACGAGTGCTTCGCCGGCTACTCACGTCATGTTCTTGCCGCTCGCCTCTCTCCCCTGCTGGGGGCGACATTGGCGGTCCGTAGACCGCTCGCCGCCGCGCTCCTGCGGCTCGCGCAAGCAAGCCGCAGCGAGCCGGCCTTGCGGCTGCCGCTGCCCGCTGGGCTTGAGCGGACGTTGCGGAGCGATCGCATCGACCGGCTCGCCCGTCTCCTGCTCGCGCCAGACGAGAACGCCTTTTATGCGGCCGCCACGCTAGCGTCCGAGCTGTGCCTCGACGGCAGACGAATGGATTCCGACCGTGGGCAGGGCGATCTCGGCGATCTCGGCGACCTCGCCTCCCGGATCGTGCTGCGCGACATGGAGGAGTACCTGCCCGGCGATATCCTCGTGAAACTCGACCGCGCCAGCATGGCAAACAGCCTCGAAGGGCGCTGCCCGCTGCTGGATCATCGGGTCGTCGAGCTTTCCTGGCGCGTTCCGATGTCCGCGAAAATCCGGCACGGGAAGGGTAAATGGCTGTTGCGACAGGTGCTCGCGCGCCACGTGCCGCGCCGCCTGTTCGAGCGGCCGAAGCAGGGATTCGACGTGCCGATCGCCGCGTGGCTTCGCGGTCCCTTGCGCGAATGGGCCTCCGACCTTCTCGGCGCGGAGCGGCTGCGACGGCAGGGACTGCTCGATCCCGTGGCCGTGCAGGCCTGCTGGAACGACCATCTGGTCGGAAGGAGCGACCGCTCGCGCGTGTTGTGGGCGGCTCTCATGTTGCAGGCGTGGATCGACGCCGTGGCGATCCCGCCGCGAGCGGACGCACTCGCCGACCACAGAGATGCTTTGCAAGGAGCCTGATCGTGGATGCGCTGACGGGACAACGCATGGGCGCGAAACCGCTCTCCGACACGCCGGAGCTCGGGCCCCGGGCCGACGCGGCCAAACCGGGCGACGGTGGTGAGGCTCTGGTTCGCTTCGTCAATTGCCTGCGCCGCAACCAGGCCCTGATCCTCGGATTGATGACTCTCGGAGCCGTTCTCGCGGCCTTTGCCGCGTTTTTCGGACAACCGACCTACACTGCAACCGCTCAGCTTATGCTCGATCTCCACCGGCCGGGTCTCTCTGCGTTCCGCCCTGCCGCCCCGACGCCCGTGCCGATGACCATCGAAGAATCGGCGATCGAAACGCATATCACGCTGCTGCAATCGAACGCGACGCTGCGGCGTGCCATCGCCACTCTGCCGGGCGCGGGCGAGAGTGGAGAGCCAACGATCGCGGAGGCGCGCTCGGTGATCGGGCTTGCGCGTGCCGGGCTGCGCAACGCTTGGTCGGCGCTTGCCCCGATGTTCGGACCCGCACCCGCCGAAACCGGGGGCGACTCAGCCAACGTTGCCGAGACGCCGACGCTCTCGGCCATCCGCCGCAACATCAAGATCGGGCAGGAACGCCGCTCCCGCATCATCGCCGTCAGCTTTGTCGGGCCCAATGCGCAGCAAGCGGCCGAAATCGCCAACGCCATTGCCAATGTCTACGTGGATTCGTTGCGGGCGCGGCGCCGCCGCGACGCTGCCGATGGCTTCTCCTGGGCCACGCGCCGATTGGCGGAAGTCCAACAGCAGATCGGCGAGACGGAAGCCGCAATGCATGCCTACCGGCTTGCGCATCCGGCGAACGATGGTCCCGGGCCTGACGAAATCGAGCAGGAAATCACCCAGATTCTTCGGCAGCTCACGATGGCCAGTTCGACTGCGCAAGAGGCGGAGGGTCGCTTGCAGGAGGTCCGCGCGCTGCGTCAGCGCGGAGCTTCCGCCGAGGAGATCGCGAACGCTCTTGGCTCGGCCCGGCTCACAGCGCTCGCGAAGCTTGCGCGCGAGGCTGCGGACCGGCCGCAACAGAGTGACACCCGCCGCGCGGCGCTGCGTGATGCGCTCGAGGCCGAGATCGCCAGCGACACCGCTGCTCTGGAGACCGTTGCGTCGACCTCCAAGGCTCAGCTCCGCGCAATGCAGGAACGGCTGTCGATCCTGCGCCAGACGGCGGGTGCCACCGCGGCCGGCTCGTCGGAACTGCGGGAGATGGCGCGCCGACTTGCATCACTGAACGGCCTCTACGACTCGCTTGCCCGGCAGCGGCAGGATTTTGCCGAGCAAAGCCAGATCGCGGAGCCTGAGCTGACCGTGCTGATGGCGGCCGAAACACCCACCCGCACGTCCTCCATCAACGGGATTTTCCTGATCCCGCCGGCGGTGATCGCCTTCGGGCTGATCGGCGCCATGCTGTCCCTGGTCCGCGATCGGATGGATACGGCGTTGCGCGGAGAACGCGACGTCGCGGATGCGTTGCGCGTGCCTTGCATCGCCCTGATGCCCGAGCGCTCCAGGGCATTTGGCTCCATCCAGGCTCTTCTTCGCGACAATCCACACTCCGCTTATGCCCGCGGGCTGCGCACACTCTTCGCGACCTCCCTGCCCTTCTGCGGCGACCGCGCGCCGCGGGTGATCGCGGTGACTTCGAGCGTACCGGAAGAAGGCAAGACGACACTGGCCTGGAGCCTTGCGCTCGCAGCCGCCGCGCTCGACTGGCGGGTCGCCCTCCTCGATTTCGGCAACGGTCCTGCACCTCCTCGCAAAATGCTGGATGCGGACGAAACGGCCGATCCCGACGCTGCGGTTTTTGACATGCCTGCGTGCCGCGCCCCGGCGGAGGAAGCAACACGATCGATCTCCGCCGCGGGCATCCATTACGTCCCGGTGCGCCGCGACGACCACCAGTGGCTTTCGTTGCTGTTTGCACCGCAGCTCTCGCAATTTCTCGAACAGCTGCGCGATTCGCACGACCTGATCGTCATCGACTCTCCGGCGGTTCTGGAACGGCCGGAGATTGCCGCGCTCGCGGCCAAGGCCGACAAGATCTTCTTCTGCGTTCGCTGGGGACGCACGCAAGGCGCCACGGCGCGCAACGCGCTTGCGCTGCTCGACGCCGCGGACTGCCCCGAGCGCGACGTAACCGGCCGCATCAGTGCGGTCGTAACGCGCGTGAACGTCACGCAGCATTTGCGTTACCGGCTTGCGGATCGCGGCGACGTGCTCGCGAGCTGGCCGCGCTGAATCGGATCGCGCGTTCACGAAGCGCAGACCCTGCGCGTGGCGGTTTGGCGTAAACCACGCGTCCAGTCGCCCGGCCCATCACCATCGTGCGTTCGCACGATGTTTGCCGCGAAGCATGCCGTTAGCTTCGCTCACGGATATTTTACCGTGATTTTGACCGGGCGGACGCAGCACCATGACAATGTCGGTCGAGCGTGGTGAGCCACGAAACGCCTTTCGCGATTCTGAGACGAGCGGCGCGGCCAGCCCGCTGGGCGGAGTCGCGAATATTGCGAAAGGACCTGCGGCTGCACAAACAGACGCGCTGCCATGGACACGCGTTCCGAATTATCCGCTTGATGCCGGCGGTCCAACGGACCGGCTTTACACCGCCCTCGGCTCGGACTTCGTCGACATTCCCATCTTTGCGCATTTTTGCCGGCAGGCCGCGGCGGTCCCCGACAGAATCTGCGTCGAGGACGGCACCACGGGCCTAAGCTACGCGCAGGCGCTCGCGTTGGTCTCGCGCCTCGCCGGCCTCGTGGCGACGGCGGTGCCCGCGGGCCGCCCCGTCGGCATTTTCATGCCGAGCAGCGCGCATTACCCGCTGGCAATGCTTGCGTGTTTCGCATGCGGGCGCGTCTGCGTTCCGCTCAACATGCGCGATCCGCCGCAGCGCGCGGGCGACATAGCCTACGACGGCCGCCTCGACGCGATCATCGGCAGCAGCTCGACGATTGCCGATTTCGCTGCGCAACGCGCATTACACTGGATCGACATCACCGAGGCCGCGGCGTCCCCCGCCGCGCCTCAGGTCTTGCCGCCGCCGGCATCGGTGGACGACCCGGCGATCATCCTCTACACCTCAGGCAGCACGGGGCGGCCGAAAGGCATCGTCAACAATCAGCGCAGCCTGCTGCAGCGGGTCGCGCAGCACGCGAACTCCTGCCACATCAATGGCGACGACGTGCTCTTTCCTCTGAGCGGACCGGCGACGATCGCCGGTTGTCGCGAGTTGCTCGCGGCGTTGCTGACCGGCGCGCGGCTGGTGATCACGGACATCGAGGCGCTCGGCTTGCGCGGCACGTGGAAGGCGTTCCGCACGCATGGCGCCACAATCACCTATGTGGTGCCGACACTTCTTCGCGCGCTTGCCCTGGCGGCCGCCGGAGAGCGGGCCGAAACGTTGCGCGTGGTGCGGATCGGGGGGGAGAAGGTGCTGTGGTCCGACATCGCCCTCGCGCGCGAATTGACGGCACCTTCCTGCGCCGTGCAGATCGGCTATTCTTCAACGGAAACGACGGGTGCGCAGTGGTTCCCGACGGACCTGCCGGCCGGTCAGGAAACCGTCGCGCCCTGCGGGCATCTTCTGCCCGGCCTCGCTTACGCGGTGGTGGACGAGGACGGTCTGTCGGTCGCCCCTGGCGAGGTCGGCGAACTGCTGATCCGCAGCGAACATGTCGCGCTCGGCCGTTGGGAAGAAGGCGCGCTTGTCTCCGGACGGATCGCGCCGGACGACCGGCGCTGCCGGATTCACGCAACCGGCGATCTCGTCTCCATCGGGACCGACGGCTTGTTGCGCGTGATCGGCCGCAAGGATCGCCAGGTGAAAATCAACGGCAAACGCGTCGAGCCCGAGGAGCTCGAAGCGATGCTGCGCCGGGTTCCCGGTATCGGTGAAGCCGCCGTCGTCGTTTCGGCCGCGAACGAGCTCGTGGCCGCGATCGTGCCGGAGAACGACGGGCGCCGCCCACCAATCGGCGAGGTTTGGAAGGCGATCAGAACCGCGCTTCCGAGCGCCCTGCATCCCACGCGCCTGCACGAGCTCGACGCCCTGCCGCGCCTGCCGAGCGGCAAAGTGGACGTAATCGCCCTGCGCGAATTGGACCGCAACCGGCGTACGGCCCGGCACGCGCCACGCACGGAGCAAGGGCGCGAGTTGCTGGAGGCACGCCGGCTGGTCGCTCGCACCTGGACCGGCACGCTCGGCGTGCGCCTCGCGGCCGGCCGCTGGGACGAATCCGGAGGCGACTCGCTGCGGCTGCTGCGCTGCGTGCTCGAGCTGGAGGAGGCGATCGGCCGCGAGCTCGACATGGATGAATTCACGCTCGATATGAACGTCGAGACGATGGTTCGCATTGTCGCTCGCGCCATCGGGTCGCGCGACGAACAGCCGGCGGCATCGCCTTCCGCGACCACGTTGTTCCTGGTTCCCGGCTCGATCGGCAACGGCCCGAGCCTCGCGGCCTTCGGCTCCGCGCTCGGCGACGTCGCGCAGGTCGCGACGATCCGCTATCCGGATCTTATCCCGACTGCTACGCCGCACGTCACGATCGAGGCGATGGCCGACGCCGCCCTTCGGCAGATTTCGCGAACTCAGCCGGAGGGGGATATCAGGCTGCTCGGATATTCTCTTGGAGGCGCGGTCGCCTTCGAGATCGCCGCGCGCCTGCTCGCGGTCGGCCGCAGCGTGAAATTCCTCGGCATTCTCGACACCAACGTCGCCGGTACGCGCGGCTCGCGTCGAGAGTCGCTGTGGCGCAGCGTTCAGCGCCTGCGCACGCATAGAGTCACGTTCTACCGCATGCTCTGCCGCGCGATGGCGCGAACGATCGTGCGAGCCGGCCATGCCGACCGAATGCCGACCTTTTTGCGCGCCTCGTTCTGGCGCCGGGCGCCGGCGACTCAGTTCCTCTTGAGGCTCGAGTCCGAAGAGCTGCTGCGGATGCGCGCCTTCGGGGAATGGGTGCGCAAGAGCAAGGCCCGCCTGCCGCTCAAAGCGACCCTGTTCGTGTGCAACCGCGTGGGGCTGCCGCACGGCCTCGGCTGGCTGCCTCTCTTCGACGAACTCGACATCATACCCGTGGCCGGCGGTCATCTCGACCTCGTCGTCGAGCCGCACCTTTCGGTCAACCGGCCGATCGTCGCGCGCGCCGTCGCCGCGAGTTACGCATGAGCGGCATGCCTGCCTCGCCACCGGCCGCGCACCACGTTTCGACACGCCACGAACGAGGAGAACGGCCTTGCACATCATGATGATCGGCGCCGGGTATGTGGGACTCGTGTCCGGCGCCTGTCTCGCCGATTTCGGCCACACCGTCCGTTGCATCGACAAGGCCCCAGGCCGGATCGACGCGCTAAGGCGCGGCGAGATTCCGATCTACGAGCCCGGACTGGCCGATCTCGTCTCGAGCAACCTCGAGGCAGGACGTCTCACCTTCGATACGGATATCCCACGTGGGCTCAATGGGGCGCAGGCTGTGTTCATCGCCGTCGGAACGCCCTCGCGGCGCGGCGACGGCTTTGCGGATCTGAGCTTTGTCCGCGCCGCGGCGCGCGAGGTCGCCGCCGCCCTCACGGATTTCGCAGTGATCGCGGTGAAATCCACCGTCCCGGTCGGCACTGCCGACGAAATTGAACGCATCATCCGCGAGATGCGGCCGGACGCCGACTTCTCGGTCGCCTCCAATCCGGAATTTCTGCGCGAGGGTGCGGCGATCGCCGACTTCAAGCGCCCCGATCGCATCGTGATCGGCGCGGAAGACAAACGTACCGCCGCGATCATGCGCGAAGTCTACCGGCCGCTGTTCCTGAATCAGGCGCCGGTTCTCGTGACCGGCCGGCGCAGTGCCGAGCTGACCAAATATGCCGCCAACGCCTTCCTCGCCACCAAGATTGCGTTCATCAACGAAATCGCCGACCTCTGCGAGCGCGTCGGCGCAGACGTGCAGGACGTCGCCCGCGGCATGGGTCTCGACAACCGCATCGGTCCCAAGTTCCTGCACAGCGGGCCCGGCTACGGCGGTTCGTGCTTCCCCAAGGACACCCAGGCGCTGATCACCTTTGCCCGCGACTGCGGTTCGCCGATGCGGATCGTCGAGACGGTCACGACCGTGAACGAGCAGCGCAAGCGCGCGATGGGTCGCAAGGTGATCCGTGCGTGCGGGGGAAGTGTGCGGGGCAAGACGATCGCCGTCTTCGGGCTTACCTTCAAGCCGAACACCGACGATGTGCGCGATGCCCCGGCCCTCGCGATCATCACCGCCCTGCAGGATTGTGGCGGGCGCATCCGCGCCTATGACCCGAAGGGCGTGGAACAGGCCCGCCAGCACCTCGAAGACGTCGATTTTGCCGACGACCCATACGCGTGCGCGGCCGGCGCCGACGCCTTGGTCATCGTCACCGAATGGGACGCGTTCCGCGCACTCGACCTTGCGCGTGTGCGCAAGTCCATGCGCACGGCGGTACTCGTCGATTTGCGCAACATCTATCGGCCCGCCGAGATGCGCCGCGCGGGATTCGTCTATGAAAGCGTGGGCCGGCCGATCCCATCGCCCATCCGGACTGAAAATTCGCCTTTCCCGGGCGACGGCCGTTCCCTCGCACCATTCGTGGCGGTGGAGACGGTTTCGCTCCGGGCATTGCCCGAGGAGGCCGCGGCCGGTTGAGCTCCATGCCGTCACTTCCGAGCGAGCCGTTCATCTCCGTTGTCATTCCGACCTTCCGCCGGCCCCACACGCTGCGGCGGGCGATCGACAGCATTCTCGATCAGGACTTCGCCGACTGGGAGATTGTCGTCAGCGACGATGAGCAGCCTGCGGGAGCGAGCAGTTCGCTGGTTGCCGAATACGCACGCCGGGATCGGCGTATCAGGCTGGTCGGGAACCACCGCGCGCGCGGGCAGATCGGCAACACCAACAACGCGATGCTCTCCGCACGCGGACGCTGGATCAAGCTGCTGCACGATGACGACTGGCTCGCCGCCGGTGCGCTTCGCCGATTCGCCGAGGTTGCGCGTTCGCATGCCTCGGCCGTCTTCCTGACCTGCGCGGCCAACCTGGTGCTCGATCACGGCATCAAGCCCTAGGTCCCGCCCGGGCGTCGCGCCGGCGTCTGCGTCCACTCCGGGCAGCAGCTCCTGGTCGACCTTTACCTGCTGCGCACAACCCGACATATCGGAATCGTGCCCTCCACCTTGTTGGTCAACCGCCGACACGTCGAGGCCGGTTGCCTGATGCGGAGCTACGGGTCGCTCACCCAGGCGGTCGACCAGCTCTTCTACGTCGACCTCGCGTGCCGCGGTGAGGTCGTCATCATCCCGGAGGGACTCGTCTACTATGACGATACGATGCACGCGAGCGTCGGGAAGTCCACGCCGTTCCCCGAGATCGATCGTGAAACACTCGAGCTCAAGCGCCTGACTTTCAGTCTCATTGAAGACAAGGCGCGGCTTCCGCGCCCCGAGGCCGTGACGCGCGCTCTGCGGGTCGCCCGGCTGCGAAGCCGCTATCGACAGCAAAGCTTTTGGGCGACCGTTCGCGACGCCTCCAGTCTCTTGCGGCCGTCCGTCCTGCGGCTTGTTCAGGGCGCGGTGGCCGCGCGCCTCATCGCCATGTTCTACGGTTCGCTGTTGTGAGGGGCCGCGCGGCGCCGGCACGTCAACGCAACAGAGTTGCGGCAGGTCGGCAAGCGGGCGGCGAACAGCCGCATTCGTGCGAACGCATGATGGGAAGCCGATCCCCGCCGCCCTACAGTGCACCCATGACCAACATACCCGACGGGCTGAAGTTCTCGTTGCGGAAGGCTTCGGCTGCCGACGCTGCCCGAAGCGAAAGCGAGGAGGCAGCGGATAGCATCCCGGTCCCTCTTGGCAGTTCAGTCCGAGGCCTGGTCCGCTTGGCCGGCGGCGTCTCCGCGCTGTCGATTGCGGGACAACTCGTGCTGCTCGCAAGCCTGCCCCTGTTGACCCGCCTATACACGCCGGCCGAGTTCGGACTCTTTACCATCTATCTCGCGGCCGTGAACATTCTCGGCGCGGCCGCGGCACTGCGGTTCGAGACGTCGCTCTATGTGGTCGAGAACCGCGCGCAGGCCCGTGTCGGCTTAAAGCTCATCCTGTTCAGCCTTCTCGCCACGGGGAGCCTGGTGCTCGCGGCGGGACTTGTCACGGTCGATCGGCTTCCCGCCGAAACGCACAACCTTGTCTTTCTCGTACCGCTTGGCCTTGCGACCGCCGGCTTGGTGGAAGCCATCAATTGCTGGGCTTTGCGCTTCGGCCGACTGCGCGATTTCGCCCTCGGGCGGCTGATGCTCCCGAGTTTCATGGCCGCTCTGCAAGTCGCGTTCGGCTTGGCCCAGCTCGGCGGCGACACCATGGTGGTGGCGCATATTCTCAGTCAGATCCTGTTTGCCGGCGTGCTTGGCTTTCGCGTCTTCTCACGCGCCGATTTTCGCGGTGTTGCCGAAGCCTCATGGCGCGACGCGGCGCGCGCGGCGCGCCGGGAATACAAGTTTCCGCTTTATGATCTTCCGGCGACGGTGGCGGGCTATGCCATCATCAATCTGCCCGCGGTCCTGATCGGTTCGCTGTTCGGGACGACTCTTGCCGGCCATTTCGGCGTCGCCGCCCGCCTGGTGACCGGCCCGACCACGCTGATGGCGACGCCGCTCAGCAACGTGTTCGTCGCCGAGGCGGGCAAAAGCGCGGATGGCGCGCATCTGCGCCGCAGCGGCCACGGCTTGCTGCTGGTAGCCGCCGGCGCGATCGCGGTTCCGGTTCTCGGGCTCGGACTTGTTGCCCCCTATCTCGTGGTGCCGGTGCTCGGCGAGCCGTGGCGCGAAGCCGGCCACATCGTCACCGCGCTCGCGGTCATGGCGGCCTTCCAGGTTCTCTCCACGCCGCTCCAGGACGTGCCGACGCTGATGCGCCGGCAGGAGGTCCGTCTCGGCGTGGATGCCGTGCGCGCGCTCCTCGTGTTCGGGCCGCTGCTGCTCGGCTTCCATGCTGGTTGGAACGCCCTGAGCGTGATTGACCTGATGGCGGCCGGAGGCGCGGCCGGCTTTGCCCTGCGGGCCGGCGCCTCGCTGCTTCTGCTGAACGCCATGTCCTCCGCCGAACCGCTTCCCAACGAGATGCGCCCATCTCCCCCCGATGCAGCGAGGTGCCACGGATGAGTCTTCAGACGGACCCCCGCGCCTCCGGCAAGACCGAATGCACAGGGTCGCGACGGCCGACGCCGTTCATTTCGGTTGCCCTTCCGACATTTCGCAGGCCGCAGTTGCTACGACGTGCCGCCGAAAGTGTCTTGCAACAGCATTTCACCGATTGGGAATTGATCATCAGCGATGACGAGGGACCGGAGGGGGCAAGCTGGCCGATTGCCATGGAATATGCCGAGCGCGACGCGCGAATCCGCGTGATCGCCAATGCTCACTGTCGCGGCCAAGTCGAGAACACCAACACAGCGATGCTCGCCTGCGAAGGCGAGTGGATCAAGTTGCTTCACGACGACGATTGGCTTGCGCCCGGCGCCCTCGCCGAATTCGCCGACGTCGCGCGCTGCTATCCGAACGCGGCCTTCGTCACCTGCGCGGTGAACATGATCGACGGCGACGGGCTACGGACTTATTCGCCACCGCGGCGTGCGCCACGCGTCTCTGTTTACTCCGGTCAGGAGGCGCTGGTAGATCTCTATCTCGCCCGGGCGACGCGCAGCGTCGGCATTGCGCCGTCGACGCTTCTGATCCGGAGCGACGTGGTTCGCCGCGGCTGTCTGATGCGCGTCTACCGATCGATCACCAGCGGCATCGACCAGGTCTTCTTCCTCGATCTCGCGGCGCGCGGGCCCATGGTGATGCTACGCGAGGGCCTCGTCTTCTACGACGGAACCGACCATGCCAGCATATCGACGGAGACATCCTTCGAGCAGGTTGACGCCGAAACCATCGATCTCAAGGAGCTGACCTGGAGTCTCATCAAGGATCACCGGTCGCTCCCCCCGCCCCCGGCCGTCGTCGGCGCCCTGCGGCTTGCACGCCTGCGCAATCGCTACCGACGGCAACCCCTGCGCGCGACGATCGCGGACGCGTTGGAATTCCTGCGTCCGTCCGTGATGCGGGTCGCCGGCGAGGCCGTTCTCGCACGGCTCTGGCGGATCGTTCCTCCGAGCTGACCGCCTTTTTTCCGCGGTCGGTACATCGTGCCGCGAGACCGCAAGCGCGGTCGGGGCATTCGCCTTCTCTCTTCCGTCATGCGCACTCCGACTCCGCGCGCCGCGCGCTCTCGTATGAACGCATGACGACGTGGCACACAGCGCCCTCTAGATTGTCGGCATGTCACGGAACAGCTCTGACGATCCGCATGGCTGCTCCCCTTCCTCGCGGGATTTTCGGTAGACCGTCGGATCGATGCGCAGCAGACCGTGATCGACGGAGATGAAGCATGAAAGCGGTCCTACAGTGCGGCGGACGAGGAATGCGCCTGCGGCCCTATACTTCGATCCTGCCGAAGCCGCTGATGCCGATCGGCTCGCGGCCGGTGCTCGAACTGCTGTTGAAGTGGCTGCGTCGAAACGGCATCGAGGACGTTTTCATCACCACGGGCTATCTGGGCAGCCTCATCCGTAGCTTTTGCGGCGACGGCCACCAGTGGAACCTCGCCATCACCTACACCCAGGAAATGGAGCCGCTCGGAACGATCGGCCCACTCTCGCTCGTTCGCGAGTGTCTCGACGAGCCGTTTCTGGTTCTGAATGGCGACGTGCTGACCGATCTCGATCTCGGCCGCTTCGTCGGTTTCCATCGCCAGCACAAGGGACTCCTGACGATTGCGTCCACCACCCGTCAGACCAAGATGGAGTTCGGCGTTCTTGAGGATCGGGATGGGCGCGTCACCGCGTTTCGGGAAAAGCCGGCGCTCGTCAACAGCGTCAGCATGGGGATCTACTGCATGAACCCGGCGATCCTCGACTTCATCCCGTCAGGAGTCCCGTTCGGCTTCGACGATTTGATCCTGCAGATGCTCGCCAAGGGCGTGCCCGCCTACACCTACCGACACGATGGCCTGTGGCTCGACATCGGACGGGTCGAGGACTTTCATCAGGCACAGGGCATCGCCTGGGACGAACAGTCCATCGCGCTTGCGGTCGAAGCCGCCTGACGGATCGGCCGCTCCGCCGATCCCCTCTAAGCCCGGGAGTGCGCCGATGCTCGCGAGGAGACCGCCCTTGCTTCTGGTGTCCAAGCCGACCGTGGGCGCCCGGGAAAAGGCCGCGTTGTCCAAGGTCGTGGACAGCGGCTGGATTACTATGGGAGAACGAGTCCGCGCTTTCGAACTCGCTTTCGCTCAAGCTCACGAAATGGCGGATTCGGTGGCCGTGTCGTCATGCACGGCGGCGCTGCACCTCATCGTGCACGCGCTCGGCATCGGCCCAGGCGACGAGGTGCTTGTCCCTTCGATGACCTTCGTCGCGACCTCGAACGCAGTTCTCTACACCGGTGCAACACCCGTCTTCGTGGATATTGAATCCCCAGACATGCCGGTGATGTCGATCCAAGACGCGGAAGCGAAGAGCAACTCGCGCACCAAGGCCGTGATTCTGATGCACTACGCAGGATACCTGGTGAATCGCGACGCATGGCGGGATTTCGCTCGTCGCCGCAACCTGCTGATCATCGAGGATGCCGCCCATGCGGCAGGACATCCCCTCGCCGGTTCGTTCGGCATTGCCGCGGCCTTCAGCTTCTACGGCAACAAGAACATGACCACGGCCGAAGGAGGCGCCATCCTGTCGAACGACCCCGGTCTGCTCGAACGAACCCGCCAAATGCGGGGCCACGGAATGACGAGCGGGACGCATCAGCGCGTCACGAGCCGCACGCCGGACTACGACGTGACCATGCTGGGATTCAATTACCGCCTCGATGAGTTCCGCGGCGCGGTCGGCCTCGTTCAGGTACGTCAGCTCCGCAAGTGGAACAATGCGCGCGCCCGCCTCTCCGCCCTCTATCGTTCGCTCATCGCCGAACGCTGCCCGTGGCTCACCGTGCCGTTCACAGCAAGAACGCCATCCGCGCACCACATCATGCCGATCGTGCTGCCTCGGACCTCACATCGTCAATTCGTCATTGACGAGTTGCGTCGCCAGGAAATCCAGACGACCGTCCACTATCCGCCGGTGCACCGCCTGAGTTTCTATCGGTCGTTGGTGCCGGCGCTGCGCCTGCCGCACACTGAAGATTTCGCCCGCCGCGAGCTGACCGTGCCGCTTCATCCGCAAATGAACGCCGGGTCTGTGGCGGCCGTCGTCGACGCGCTCGCGGCTGCGGCGGCTCCCCATCATCCGATACAGGAGGTTGGATGAGCGTCCAGTCAGCGTCGCGGACCTATCCCGCACCCCTTCTCGCGCGCAGCACGACGGTGCGGCGGCTGTTCGACTTCGCGGTTGCCGGTTTGGGCCTGCTGCTCTTTGCGCCCTTGATGATGATCATCGCCGCCGCCATCTGGCTCGAATCCGGGCGACCGATCTTTTTTTCCCAGCCACGCCTCGGCCGTGGCGGCCGCCGCTTCTCGATACACAAGTTCCGGAAATTCGGTCCTGCCTGCGGCGAGAGCAGTCCCGTCACAGTCGCGAACGATGCGCGATTGACCCGCGTCGGCCATGTCCTCGCCCGCACCAAGCTCGACGAGCTCCCGCAGCTCTGGAATATCCTGACGGGCGATATGTCGCTCGTCGGGCCGCGTCCGGAATCGCCGGCCTTCGCCGACTGCTTCGTGAACGGCTTCGAGCAGGTGCTCGACCACACGCCGGGCCTGCTCGGGCCATGCCAGGTGATCTTCCGCCACGAGGGCCGGCTTTACCCGCAGGACGTCGACCCCGCGTTGTTCTACCGGCAGATTCTGTTCCCGCTCAAAGCTCGGATCGATATCGACTATTACGGCCGCCGAACCTTCGCCGATGACCTTGCGTGGGGGATCAGGGCGTTCGCCGCGGTGTTTGGATTCTCCCGCGAACGCGAAAGGACGCTGCTGCTGGGGCTTCTCGACCAGACCTGCCGCGACTGCGCGGGCGAGGGAGATGCCTCGTGAGCTACGCGGACGTCCCGGTTCTGGTAACAGGTGCAGACGGGTTCATCGGCTCTCATCTTGTCGAAGCGCTGGTGCGGGCCCGCGCCAAGGTGACGGCGCTCGCACTCTACAATTCTTTCGACAGCTACGGATGGCTCGACGAACTTTCCGACGAAACTCGAAAGGCGATCACGCTCGTGCGCGGCGACATTCGCGACGCCGCCTTCGTAAGTCGGGTGATGCAGGGCCAGAGCGTCGTGTTCCATCTTGCGGCGCTGATCGCCATCCCGCACTCCTATGCCGCTCCGCAGACCTATGTGGAGACCAACATTCTCGGCACGCTGAACGTGCTCGAGGCCGCGCGCCAGCACGGGACGCGGCGCATTGTGCATACGTCGACGAGCGAGGTATACGGCACGGCGCTCACGATGCCGATCGACGAAACGCATCGTCTTCAGGGCCAATCCCCCTACTCTGCGTCGAAGATCGGAGCCGACATGATGGCGGACGCCTTTGCGCGCTCGTTCGGCACGCCGATCGTCGTGTTGCGGCCCTTCAACACCTACGGTCCGCGGCAGAGCGAACGCGCCATCATCCCGACCATCGTGCGGCAGGCGCTCGATCCCGCCTGCCCGTCCATTCTGGTGGGCGACACCACGCCGCTCCGCGATCTCACCTTCGTGAACGACACGGTGGCAGCGTTCCATGCCGCCGGCTGCGCGCCCGATCTGGAATACGGAAGCCCCTACAACGCGGGGAGTGAGAGAGCCATCAGCGTCGCCGACCTGATCGGCATCATCGTTGAGCTCACCCGCTGCAAGAAGCCGGTCGAAACCGAGACGATCCGCCTGCGCCCCGCCGAGTCCGAGGTGAGGGCGCTGTTGGCGAATGCCGACCGCTTTCGCCGCGCGACCGGCTGGACGCCGCGGGTTCCGCTGCGCGACGGCCTCGAACGTACGATCGCCTGGTGGCGCGCCCGTCTCACGCTCGGCAATGTGCGGCGGCAGCGGGACTTCGTGACATGACGATGATGCGGCCCGTCCTCGCCGCCACGCTCGCGCTTGCCGTCTGCACGGCCCCCTGGCTCGCGCCGGCCGGCGCACCGGCGCAGCTTTCCGGCGCCCGCTTCGTCCCCGCCCCGTCGATGTCGCTGCCGGACTATCTCGCGCCGGCAACCGATCCCGTCACTCATCTCGGCTTCGTGCGCGTGACCGATCCGGGCGGGACGGAGGCGGGCAGCTGCGGACCTTCCTATTGCACGCACCGTTATTCGAGCGCGCAGGCGTGGAACGCCGACCAGTCCCTGCTCCTCATCGCGAACGGTTGCGCCGGCTGGTGCTTCCTCGACGGGCAGACCTATGCGCCGCGTTTCGTCCGCCATCGCTCCGGAAGCTGCGAATGGCATCCGGCGGACCCCGCCGTCATGATCTGCGTCACCGGTCCGACGATCTCGCTCTGGGATCCGCGAGCGGACCGAGACGAGCCGGTTTACACCACAGACGTCTATCGCAAGCTCCAGTTCGGTCCTTCGAAGGGCAATCCGTCGCAGGACGGAAACCGCATCGCCGTGCGCGCGACGCGGACGGACGGCGGGTTCGATGTTTTCGTGTTCGACTTCGCCCTGCGGCGCGCGCTCGCGACCATCGACCTCGACCAGCTTCCGGGTCGCAACAGCGCCTGCACGATCTCGCCATCGGGGCAATACGTCTTCTGCATGCAGGACTTCGCCGACGGGACCGAGGCACACTTCATCTTCACCGCCGACGGCACTCTGGCGGGACGTTGGACCGAACATCACCGGCCGGGCCACGGCGACATGGGTTTCGACGATGAGGGAAACGAGGTCTATGTCGGGATCAGCAAGTCGCATCCAGACGTGTATCAGATCATCAAACGCCGTTTGAAGGACGGGTCCGTCGCCTCCGTTGCCCCCTACGGCGAGGCACAGCACGTCTCTTTGCGTGCGCGCACGCGACCGCAGTGGGCGGTTGTCAGCTATGCCGGCAATCCCGCGGAGGTCGCCCTTCAGGGGAAATGGGCGCCCTTCGCGCGCGAGGTCATCGCACTGCGAATCGACGGCAGCGGCGAGTTCCTTCGCATCGCGCAGACTCGCAACACGCCGCATGGTTATTGGAGCGAAACGCACGCCTCCCCCTCGCCGGACGGAACGCAGGTCATCTGGTCGAGCAACTGGGGACGACCGGGAGGGCCGGTCTACGATTTCGTCTCGCGTCTGCCGGCGCCGCTGAAGGGAGCCGCGCATTCGCGCGGCATGATTCGATGATGCCACGATTGCAACAGGGCTCGTTCGCCGCGGGCGCGGTGCTTTCCGCCTTCGCGGCGCTCGCGTTCGTTCTTTCCGCCGGCCGCGCCGCGGCCGACTATCGCATCGGCCCCGGCGATGTCGTCGAAGTGGCGATTGCCGGCCTTACCGATCAACGCCAGCGCGCGACCGTCCAACTCGACGGCACCATTTCCCTTCCCGGCACGGGAGCGATTGCGGTTGCCGGTCTGTCGGCGCCGGAACTGCAGGCGCGCATGGAAGCCCTGCTGCCCACGAAATTGTTCAAAGTTCGCGCGCCCGACGGACGTGAGCGCGTGGTCCTCGTGAGGCCCGCCGACGTGACGGCCGTCATCGCCGAATACCGGCCGGTCTATGTGACGGGCGACGTGCTGACTCCCGGGCAACAGACGTACCGTCCGCAGATGACGGTGCGGCAGGTTGTGGCGGTGGCGGGCGGCTACAGCCTGCTGCGCGCCCGGACAGCCGGCAATACTGCCGATCCGGTCGAGATCAAACGCGAATATGAGCTCGCTGCCATCGACTATGCTCGGGAGTTCTTCCGTATCGCCCGCACGCAAGCGGCGGTCGAGGAGCGGGATACGTTCGAGCCCGCCGCCCCGCGCGGACTTCCTGTGCCCGATGCGTTCATCAAGGCCATCGTCCAGTCCGAGCAACAGGCGCTGCGCATCGAACAAGCGGAGCATCGGGCCGAGCGCCAGTTTCTGGAGGACTCCATTCGCAAGGCCGAGGCGCAGATCGCCATTCTGAAGAGGCAGGAGCAGGGCGAAGCCAGCGCCGTCACCTACGATGAGCAGGACTTGAGCCGCGTGCAGGCCCTGCTCGGGACAGGCGCCGCCACGAACATGCGGGTGATCGAGGCGCGACGCGCGCTGCTGCTCTCCTCCACGCGACGGCTGCAGACCGCCGCCGAGTTGATGCGCGTCGAGCGCCAACAGGACGAATACCGCCGGCAGCTCGAGCGCCTCGACAATCAACGGCGAACGCGGCTCCTCACCGAGCTCGCTGACGGCAATGCACGCCTTGCCGCAGTGCGCGCGCGTCTGCACGCCGCGACGGAGCGCCTGCATCCGCTGCGTCTCGCCGGGCCGGCACCGACCGGGGCCGAAAGCTATCGGCCGGAAATCACCGTGGTCCGCAAGAACGACGGGACATGGGTTCGAATCTCGGCGAAGGAAGACTTCGAGGTGGAACCGGGAGATGTGATCGAGATCACGTTGCGGATCGACATGCAGCCGCCATCCCAGTGAACGCCGCGTTTTGTCTCACGATGCCGGCCGTGCGTGGAGATTCGTCATGCAGATCCCTGCCGAACGGCTCGCCTGGACCGACAACGCGCTCCGCGCCGAATTCTCGTCGACCGGCGGACCGGTCACCTGCATCATTCCCCGCGCCACGATCCATTGCTTGCCCACCTATGCCGATCTCCTCGGCTGGGAGATCGAGCGTTACAAGGCCGAGATCTTGCAGCGCCTTGCGCCGGCGATCCGCCGCAAGATCGCCGCGGGTGCGTTGCATCGCAAAGGCGCGGCCTTGATCCTCATCCTCGCCCCGGGAGACATCGAGGCGGCGGATGCGGTCCGACCTCTTCGTCTTCGCTCGGGCGCGGCATGAGCTTGACCGTTCCGCTCGTTGCCGCGCCAAGCGGAAACCCATCGGCCGTGGGCCCGGCGGCCTCGGCGGTGGCCTTCAGTTCTCCCGCATGCCACGGCGGACCGCGTCGACGAGCGGCTGGGTGAGATAGGCGAGCACCGTCCGCTCGCCCGTCACGACCAGCACCTCGGCCGGCATTCCCGGCTTGAGCCTGTCGCGGATCGAAGCCGGAAAGCTGTCCGACTTCACGGACACTTTGACCTCGTAATACTCGCGCCGTGTCGCCGGATCGCTCATCGCGTCCGCCGAAACCGCTCGCACGACGCCGACGGCGATCGGGGTCGTGCGCGCCTTGAAGGAGGGAAGGCGCACTTCCGCCGGCAGACCGACATGCACATGGTTGACGTCGAGCGGCGACATTCTTGCGGAGACGATTAGGTTGTCGTGGTCCGGAACGATTTCCATCAGCACGTCGCCGGGTTTGACCACGGCCCCGATCGTGTGGACCTTTAGGCCGACCACGCGGCCGCTGCGCGGAGCGCGGACCTCATTGCGCTTGAGCACGCTCGAAGCAACCCGCAGTTTCTCGCGGGCCTCGGCGAGGCGGGTCCCGGTTTCGGAGAGCTGTGCGGAAGCCTCCTCCGCCCGCTTGCGCCGAACCTGATCGATCTGCAGGCGCGCTTCGTCGATCATCTGCCGGTAGCGGCCGATATCGGCTTCAAGGCTACCGATCCGCCCTGAGAGCTGCGCCTGTGTGCGCTTGAGCGTGCTCACGCGCGAGACCGGGATGTAGCCTTTGGCGGCCAGCGGCTGCAGCTTCTCGTATTCCTCCGTCACGCTATCAAGCTGTGCCTGCGCCGCATCGCGCTCGGCCGTTGCGCCCTGAATCTGCCGTTCGGCCTGGCCCATCCGCTCGCGCAGGATGGAAATCGTGAGTTTGTCGGCGGACTGCCGCTCGCGGAACTGCTTCTCCTGATCCTGCATGGCGCGGCTCGCGCTCGGGTCGGCCCGACTTTCGGCGAGCTCCGGCGGGAAAGCGATATCGTTGTGCCCGGCGAGTTCGGCATTCAATCGCGCCGCCTCCGCGAGGGCGGAGTGGACTGCAGCCCGTGCTACTTCGACCTCGGCGCTCGAGCGCGTCGTATCCAGGCGGATGAGGACCTGCCCCTCTTCAACCTCGGCGTCGTCCGAGACCAACAATTCATGCACAATTCCGCCCTCGAGGTGTTGGACGACTTTGCGGTCGCTTTCCACCACGATTGAGCCGGACGCGACGACGGCACTGTCGATCGGCGCGAGGCACACCCACCCGCCGAAAACGCCGAACGTGGCAAAGACTACCGTGAAGCCTTTCCGCGCAGGCGCGGACCAGTCGCCGGAGAGCGGATCGGAGGGACGGCCGCGTCCGAACGGATTCGCCAGCAACGCCCGGGCCACCCGTTCGGAGAGGCCACGCCACCTGTTCGCATTGCGGAATCGACCAACGAGGCGCAGAAGCCGCGCCGACGCGGAAGCCGCGAATTGCGGTGCCCGCCCGGACCATTGGCGAAGCCCAGCGGGCAGCGCTTCCGGCCAATGCATCACTACTGCCTCGTCGCGTGCACTTGGCTGCGGATGAACGGAGGCGTCTGTGCAGGCGCCTTGCCGGGCCAGGGCATAGGCGTGACTTTCGGCCGCTCCGGTGCGGCGTCGCCGCGCAGAACCGGCAGCACCTCGTCGCGCGTTCCGACATAGCGGATGCGACCGGCCTGCATCAGCACGATGCGGTCCACGGCCGCAAGCAGGTTCGGCCGGTGGGAGATGACCAGCGCCGTCGTGCGCTGCGCCCGCAGATTCTGCAGGGCCTGCGCCAGCGCCCTATCGCCCTCGTTGTCCAGATTGGAGTTCGGCTCGTCGAGCAGCACGAAGGCGGGGCGGCCGAACAGCGCCCGTGCCAAGCCGACGCGTTGTCGCTGGCCGCCGGAAAGGCTGGCGCCGTCCTCGCCGACATGCGTTTCGTAGCCCTCCGGCAGGCGCTGGATCATGGCGTGCACTGAGGCGAGCACCGCGGCCTCGACGACCTGCTCGTCGGTCGCCTCCTCGCGAAAGCGAGCGATATTGTCGCGGATTGAGCCGGCGAAAAGCTCGACATCCTGCGGCAGATAACCGAAGGCGCGGCCGAGCTCGCCGGCATTGAAGTGCCGCAGATCGTTGCCGTCGATGCGCACCGCGCCCTCCGCGATCGGCCATGCACCAACGAGCGCGCGCGCAAGGGACGACTTGCCGGAACCGGACTCGCCGACGAGACCAAGGATTTCTCCGGCGGCGATCCTGAGGCTCACGCCGCGGACGACCGGCACGCGCGTACCCGGAATGAGGACGGTCAGGTTCTCGATGGAGAGTTCGCCGCGTAGCTTCGGAAGCTTCATGCGGCGCTGCACCGGCCTCGACTTCAGCGCCCGCTCGAGGCGATCGAACGACGCCCGCGCCGCCGCAAACGCTCGCCATTGCCCGACTACTGATTCAATCGGCGCGAGCGCGCGGCCCATGATGATCGAGGCGGCGAACAGAACCCCGCCGGAAATCTCCTGGCGGATGGCGAGATAGGCACCGGCCGCCATGACGCCGATCTGGATCGCCAATCTCAGGAATTTCGACAGGGCGAGCAGTGTGCCGCCCCGTTCGCCCGCCTGGACGCTCGCCCTCAGCGCATCGTGGTGCAGGGCGCGCCACATCGCGCGCACGGCATGTTCCATCCCAAGGCCGCGGATCGCCTCGGCGTTGCGCAGGGACGAGGTCAGCCGGTTGAGCGCGTGCAGTCCCCTGAGCGACGCTGCGGTCAGCGGCTCGCGCGTGATTCGCTCGTTGAGAACGGCAATAACGAGAATTGCGACGGCACCAAGCAGCGCCACAAGCCCGATCAGCGGATGCAGCAGGAAGCAGAGCCCCAGAAAGATCGGCGTCCACGGCACGTCCATGATGCCGGTCGCGACTCCGCCGGACAGCACGTCGCGCAAGGTATCGACGTCACGCAACAGCTGCGCATGATGAACACCGCGTGTGCGCAGCGCGTCGGCGAGCGCCGTGTCGAAGGCATGGCTCGAGACAAGATGGTCGAAAGAAACCCCGGCCTGCACCATGACCCGGTTGCGAAAGTGTTCGAGGGCCGCGTAGCTCACGAACAGCGCCAGCGCGATCAGGAAGAGGAGCAGCAGCGTCATCCCGTTGCGGCTCGTGAGGACACGATCATAGACCTGCATTGTGAAAAGCGGCGAGACGAACACCAGCAGATTGATGAACAGCGACAACGCACCGGCCGCGAGCAGCGCAGGCCGGATCTGCCGGAACACGGCACGTAAAGGCGATGAACTTGGCGATGAGTCCATGTCGGATCGGAAGCTGTAGAGTATGAGGTGGCTTGGCCGGGAGCCGTTGAAAACACCGGCAGGCACCGGAACCGCGACACGCAACGAAGGTCGGTGGAACCGCGGCAGGATCCCAGGGCGACTGGCGCCCGGGACCCCGCCCATCGACGCGACCCTTACGCAGGTCTAAACGCTACACGCTGAGCAAGGGCCTCGCGATCTCTCGCACTCACCAGTGCCAATTGTGGTTGGCCGCGTGCTCGTGGGCCTGCTGAAGAATGGCGGCGAGATCGACACCGTGCGCGGCAACGCCCGCCGTCGAATTCGCCGAAACTGAACCGCGCGACGACGAATCGGCGTCATCATCGGTCGTCCAGCGGCCAGCGCGATGCCCATCCTCGTTGCTCGACCAATCGGCCCAGCGAAAATCGGCACGATCCCAGAAGCCGTCGCGCCCGTCGTCGTCGCGTCCGCCGTCGTGTCGCCACCAGCCCCCACGGCCGCCATGGGCTCCGCCGCTTCCGTTTCCGCCGGGGGCGGCCGGAGGCTCGGGCTCGGGCGCGGCCTCGACCGGATCGGGCTCCACGGGATCCGGCTGCTCTTCGGGAGCGGTCGGAGCGTCGTCGCTGCCCGTGTTCACCGGATCGTCGCCACCCGCGTTCACCGGATTGTCGCTGCCCGTGTCGCTGCCGCCTGTATTTTCGCTCCCCGAATCGACCGGATCCGCAGGGTCAGTCGGAACGGTCGGCTCGACCGGATCGGCTGGCAGCGGATCGACGACGGCGGACCCGTCCTCCGCGTTGCGCTCGCGGAAGAAGGCCTGCAGCTCCGGCGAGTTCTCGATCGCGGTCGTGCCTTCCTGCGATGCCCAGCTGTAGGCATAGTCGAACACCGGGTTGGGAATCGCCGCCTCGAACGTGTCGAGCATCTGCTGCAACTGCTCCGTCGTGGGCAGCACGTGCTTCTCCCCCGTGTCCGTCCAGTAGGCGCCGCCGCCGAACGCCTGATAAACGGGCACCATTTGGTCGACCGGCACGCCCGCATCCTCGGCCGCCTGCACATGCTCGGTGATCATGTCGTAATCAACCGTGCTGCTGCCGGACCGAACCGGGTACACGTCGATGCCGAAAAGATCGACGTGGGTATTTTGTGGGTTATAGGTGTTGGAATAGTCGGGGTCGTCCGATGATCCCATATTCATCAGCGTGATGTAGGTGAGCGCTCCCGGCACATTGGCATGGATCCAGTCGGCTTCCGCCCTCAGGTCTTCTGCATCGACCTGCTTTCCCCATTGGCCCGTCGGATCAGGCTCGTCGACGAGATAGAACCCGAACAGCTTCGGATTTCCAATGAAAGGCGTGACCTCGTCGATGAACGATTGCGTAACGCCGTCGGATTGATCGAGCCATATCAATCCCTGGACGCCATCCGGAAGGGCGTTCAGCTGCTCGACGGTCTGAACGTCCGCCAAGTTGAAACCGGCCGAAACCGGTCCGAAATTGTCCTCGGAGTCGAAGCTTCCACCGGATGTATAGTGAAGAGTCATTTGCGCTCCTATGTGGTCCGTAGTTCAAAAGACGGATGCCGGACCCGTTATTGGCTCGCCCCCGCCCGCCGAGCGAGGGCATGCTTGGAAGCGTTTGTGGCGACACTTTGGTTCATCCCGGACTTTTTCGACCATGCTGCAAGATTGCATTGGAAAGTGACCTGCCGCTTTGGTTTGCGCATTCTGACGCAGAGTTTGACTGAGCGCGATGCGCAGTAATGCTTGAAAAATCTGGCTTTTGCGAGCTTTTGTGGGACGCGAAAGGGTGCTTTTGCGCAACTGCAGCGCGCCTCGCCAGGCGACTTTCTTCGATGGCGGCACACTTGTTGCGAGTGTGCCGCCACCTTCCATCCCACACGTGTACACATAAAGCACATGCGCCGCTTGCGCACGGCGATGTATCGAGCGCCCGCTTTAAACTGAATGCATAAGGGATAGTTGCGTTGCGGAGACGCCCATGAAGCTTTCGGAATTGCGGGCGATGTCGATCGAGGAGCTTTTGGAATTCCACGAAGCGATCGTCAGAACGCTTGCGGAAAGGCAGACGAAACTCAGGGAGCAATTGAGCTCGCTCGACGCGTTGGGTCCCGAGAGGCGTCGCGGGAAAGGACGATCCAGTCCTGCGAAGGGGCGACCGGTTCCGCCGAAGTATCGCGGCCCTTCGGGCGAAACCTGGGCCGGGCGCGGCATGAAACCCCGCTGGCTCACAACCCTGCTCGCACAGGGCCACTCCATCGAGGAATTCGAGATCGGGCGGAAACGGACAAGATCGAACGCCGCCTAACCAAAGCTTCGGCGTGCACCGCCGGCGCGCCCTCTGCGAGCGGCGTCTCGGAACGCGCGCCGTGCAGGCCGTCGAGGCTCCCGTCCGGGCGGGCGCGCCTCAGACCTCGACGACGACGTATTGCTCTTCCACGCGCACTGGGAAGGTTTCGGCAAGGTAGGGACCTTCGACGAGCTCCCGGCCGTCTTTCATGACGACCTCATAGGTTTTCGTGCGCACGCGTGCCGGCTCGCAATAGGATCGCCCGGTGCGCAGATCGAACTCCCAGCCGTGCCAGGGGCAGCGAACGATCTCGCCCCGCCGCGTGTAGCGGTAGCGGCCCGGCCCGTCCGCTTCGAGAAGTCCGATGAGTTGCCCCTCGCAGAGGCTGCCGCCCTGATGCGGGCAGCGATCGAGCAGAGCAAAGAATTCGCCGGCGACATTGAAGATCGTGATCGACCGCCCGGCCACCTCAAAGCGCTTGCGGCTGCCGGGCGGCAGGTCGCGCGCCGCGGCGACGACGTGTTTGGCCATTCACGCCTGTCCGTAGAGCCGCGCGGCGTTCTCGAAGAAGAATTTCCGCCGGCTCGCGTCGTCCACGACGATCGGCAGCGCACGCTCGGGATCGTCGTAATCCCAATGCGGGTAGTCGGTTGCGAACAGGAGCTTGTCCCAACCGATCCAGGCGATCGCATCGGCGAGGTGATGCCGTGGCTGCGGTTCTTCCATGGGCTGCGTGGTGAGCCAGACATGGTCGCGGATGTATTCCGACGGCAGCCGCGTTAGGTGCGGCGTCTCGCTCCTAAGGCGCTTCCACAGTTTGTCGAGCCTCCAGGCGAGAGGCGGCAGCCAGGCGAAACCCGATTCCACGAGCACGACCTTGAGACGCGGAAAGCGCGCGAACACGCCTTCCGTCACCAGGCTGATGAGAACCGACTGTGAGGCCTGCGAATGGCCCACCATTTCTTCGATATAGAATGACGCCCAGCCCCCGGAGGTGATCGGGTCGCCGCCATAGCCGAAAGCGTGCACGCCGATTGGCAGGCCAGCACGTTGCGCCGCCTCGTATATCGGCCAGTAGCGCCGGCTGCCGAGCGGCTCCGCCGTCCGCGAAAGCATGAGAACCTGCGCGAAATTAGCATCCCCCGCGCGCCGGTCGATCTCCGCCACTGCGCCTGCGGCATCCTCGTAATGAATGACGACGGAGGCCTTGAGGCGCGGTTCGCGCGAGGTCCAGGCCGCCACCTGCCAGTCATTGACGGCCCGGCAATAGGCCGCCGCGAAATCGGAATTCTGCAAGCCCTGTCCGCTCTGGAGCGGGTTGAGAATGCCGAGCGCAACATTGTGCGGGTCGAGCAGTTGCTCGCGCAGAAAATCGAGGTCGCAGCCGGGCTTGCCGCCGCCCGGCGGGTAGGCGTCGCGCCGCGCGGCGTCCGGCTGCCCCTTCGGGTAGGCCGGGCCGCTGACAAAGGGCTGGCGGCGCAACATGCCGTAAGTCTCGAAATGCTCCTGCCAGCGCTTTTCGAGAAACGGGAAGAGTTCCTTCTGGACCGATTTCGGGTACGGGTGGATGTCGCAGTCGGCGATCGCAAGCGTGGCGGACGTTTGCCCTTCGGCCGATGGGCGCGGCAAAACCTGGACGTTCATGGGACGGCCTCCGTCAGGCGCGGATAGGTCTTGAGCGGATTGTCGATCATCACCTTGCGCACGAGCCGCGGCGAAAGACCGGCAGGCAGGGCCTCGTCGCCGTCGAACTGCCAATGCGGATAGTCCGTCGAAAACAGGAGCAATTCCTCCGAACCGACATGATCGAGCAGCCGTTCGAAATCCGCGGGCTCGGGCGGCGCATCGAGCGGCTGCAGCGTGAAGCGAACCCGCTCGCGCACGATGTCCGTCGGCGAGCGGTCGACCCATGGGATTTCCATGCGCAGCCCGCGCCAGTATTTCGTCAAACGCCAAAGATAGCCGGGCAGCCAGGTGAAGCCCGATTCGAGCAGCACCACCGTCAGGTTCGGAAACTTGCTGAAAACGCCCTCGCAGACCAGGCTTGTGAGCTGCGACTGGAAAGCCACCGCCTGGTTCGCGTAGTCCTCGGTGAAGTAGCTCGTCCATCCGACCGGCGTGATCGGGTGGCGA
Source organism: Xanthobacteraceae bacterium (assembly GCA_035716025.1). GTDB lineage: Bacteria > Pseudomonadota > Alphaproteobacteria > Rhizobiales > Xanthobacteraceae > JADGHE01. The sequence goes on along the minus strand of DASTKH010000044.1, from coordinate 95,092 downwards.
TAGCTCGATCCCGCATGCACGCCCACGGGCAGGCCGTGTCGTTCGGCGGCCTCGTAGATCGGCCACAGGCTGCGGCGCCCGAGCGGCACCTCGCCGGAGGCGAGCATCAGCACCTGCACGAAGCGGCGATCCGCGGCGCAGCGCGCGATTTCCTCGGCCGCAAGCGCAGGGTTCTGTACCGGCACGACGATTGAAGCGCGCAGGCGCGGCTCGCGGTCGAGCCATTCGACGCGCAGCCAGTCGTTGACCGCGCGCGCGAAGGCCGCCGCCATGTCCTCGCTGAAGAGAAGCTGTACGCCATAGAGACAGTTGCAGATGGCGAATTTCGTCGCGAAAGCATCGAGCGCCTGCGCCCGCAGTGCGGCAAGGTCGCTGCCGGCCCTGCCGTTCGCAAGCCGCCAGTCGGGCCGTGCGGTGAGCGGCGCGTTCGGCGGATAGGAGATTGAGACGAGCTCGTGCAACCCACGCTGCACCACCATGTCGCGCCAGTGGTCATCGAGATAGGGCAGCAAAGCCGACAGATCGGCGACGGCAGGGTGAATGTCGCAGTCCACTCCGCCGGCGACGAGCCGGGGATTTGCCCGATGCTGCGGCGCAACTTCGATATTCATGCCCGCCGCCTGATTCCCGCCCGCCATTCGTGTAGAAACGAACCACCGCATGTTAATCCGGGCGGTCGCCGTGCGCCAGCGCGGAGCTCTGCCCCAGTCAGCCGAAGGTCCAAAATAGCCGTGAGCACGACCGCAGGTGCCGAGCCCATCGATACCGCCGCCCTCGTCGAGGGCATCGTCCGCTGGGTGGAGATTGAAAGCCCCACCTCCGATAAGGCCGCCGTGAACCGCATGATCGATCGCGTGCAGCACGATCTTTCCGGCCTGCCGATCAAGCTCGAGCGCGCCGCAAGCCAGGGCCGTTTCGCCGACATCCTTACGGCGCGGCTCGCCGGGGCCGCAGACGGGCCCGGCATTCTCATCCTGTCCCATGTCGACACGGTGCATCCGATCGGCACGATCCGCGGCGAACTGCCGGTACGGCGCGATGGCGACAAGCTTTACGGCCCCGGCGTCTTCGACATGAAAGGCGGCGCCTATCTTGCGATGGAGGCGTTCCGCCGCGTCGCCCGCGCCGGTTGGGCGCGGCTTCCCGTCACCTTCATGTTCACGCCGGACGAGGAATTCGGCAGTCCGGCCTCGCGCGCACCGATCGAGGCGGAGGCGCGAAAGAACCGCTACGTGCTGGTGACAGAACCGGCGCGCGACGGCGGCAAGGTGGTGACCGCCCGCAAGGGCGTCGGCCGTTTCGAAATCACGGCGAAAGGGGTACCCGCCCACTCGGGCGCGCGACACCGGGACGGGCGCAGCGCCATCAAGGAAATGGCGCGGCAGGTGCTGGCGATCGAGGCGATGACTGATTATGCGCGCGGCATCACCACGACGGTGGGCATGATCGCGGGCGGAACGGCGCCGAACGTCATTCCCGAACATTGCCGCATCACCGCCGATCTGCGCGTGCCCGATGCCGCGGCGGGCCGTGAGCTCGAGGCCAGGATCCTCGGTCTCAAGACCTTCGATCCCGACGTCAAGCTGACGATCACCGGCGGGATGAACCGGCCGCCCTACGAGAAAACCCCCGCGGTCGCGGCACTGCTCGACCATGCGCGGGCCTGTGCGCAGGCACTCGGCTTCGACCTCGCGGATACCGAGATGACCGGCGGCGGCAGCGACGGAAATTTCACGGCGGCGCTCGGCATCGCGACGCTCGACGGTCTCGGCATCGACGGCGACGGCGCGCACACGCATTGGGAGCACGCGCTGATCTCCTCGATCGTGCCGCGCCTGCAGCTAATGCAGCGAATGCTGGAGACGCTGGAGTAGGCACTCAAATTCCTTCGAGGTGTGACGGGTTTCACTCACGCTCAACCCATCCTATGAACTCTTGCAATTGATGCAGCGCCTTCTCCAAACCTTGGCTTGAACCCCGCCCGCGGCCGAGAGCGGCCGAGGAAGCCCGTGCGCGAAACCTTCGTCGCGAAGCGCGGAATGCGCTAAGCTCGAAACAAAAAAGACAACATCGTAGACGGAGGAACCCATGAAGGCACTCGCATTTGCCGCGGCTTCGGCCGCCGTGGTGGCCCTTTCCGCACCGGCGGGCGCGCAGCCCTCCCAGGCACAGCCGCCCGGCAATCTCGAAAAGCTGGGCGAGTTCCGCACCACCGGCGCCCCCATGGAGGTGCCGGAAATTCCCCAGGGCGGCACGCGGGCCGCAGCACTGCAGAAGAACCTGTCGCGGATCAAATTGCCGTCAGGCTTTCACATTGCGCTTTATGCCATCGTTCCCGACGCGCGACACATGGCGGTCGGGCCGAATGTCGGCGTCGTTTTCGTGGGAACGCGCAAGTCCAAGCTCTTTGCGGTGACCGATCGCGACAAGGACCGGGTCGCCGACGACGTGAAGCAGTTCGCCGCGCCGATCGCGATGAAGATTCCAAACGGCGTGTGCTTCTCGCGCGACGGCATGCTCTATGCCGTCGAGCAGAACCGCGTTCTCGTCTATCCGGCGGCAGAGTTCTTCTACGAGGGCAACGACGTCGCGGCTTTCGTGGTGGTCAAGCAGGGCGACCTCATCCCGCCGGAAGACGAATCCTACAACCACACGGCCCGCACCTGCCGCGTTGGCCCCGACAACAAGCTCTACATCACGCTCGGCCAGCCCTATAACGTGCCGCCTCCCGAAAAGCTCGACGGCTTCAAGAAGGCCGGGATCGGCGGCATCATCCGCATGGACCAGGACGGCAAGAACCGCGAGGTCTTCGCCTGGGGCATCCGCAACTCGGTCGGCATGGACTTCAATCCAAAGGATCGCACTCTCTGGTTCACCGACAATCAGGTGGACGGCATGGGCGACGACCAACCGCCCGGGGAGCTCAACCGCGCGTCGCAGCCCGGCATGAATTTCGGCTTCCCGTACTACGGAGGAGGCAAGGTCCGCACCACCGAATACAAGGACCAGCAGCCCCCCGCCGACGTGACCTTTCCGCAGGTCGAAATGGCCCCGCACGCCGCCGATCTCGGCATGCATTTCTACCGCGGCCGCATGTTTCCCCCGAAATATCGCGGCGGCATTTTCTCGGCGCAGCACGGTTCGTGGAACCGCACGACCCCCGTCGGCGCGCGGGTGATGTTCACGAGCCTTAAAGAAGACGGAACGGCCGACAAGACGGAAGTGTTCGCCGAAGGCTGGCTCACGCAGAACGGCGAATATCTCGGCCGGCCGGTCGACGTCGCCGAATTGCCGGACGGCTCGCTGCTCGTCTCCGACGACCTTGCCGGCGCCGTCTACCGCATCTGGTACGACGGCCGGTAGGCGGCATGCGAATGCGCTCGCGCCTTGCGAAGCCGCTGCGTCCTCCCGCGATTGCGCGCGGGAGGGCGCAAGCATGCGGCGTTGTTTCGGCGGCCGTTCTGGGGCTCCTCGGAACGGCGGCGCTTCTCGCCGGTCCGGCAAAGCAGGCCGGGGCGGCGGGCAGCGTGGCGGCAGGGCGGCAGAAGGCGCTGCAATGCCAGACCTGCCACGGACTCGACGGCCTTTCGAAGCTTCCCGAGGCGCCGAATCTCGCCGGCGACCCCGAGCCTTATCTCGTCAAGGCGCTCACGGAGTTTCGCGACGGCACGCGCAAGAACGAGCTCATGAGCATCGTGGCAAAACAGCTCAGCGATGCCGACATCGCCGACCTCGCGGCCTATTACGCCGCGATCGAGGTGACCGCGACCCCGCCCCGTTAGCGGGCCGCCGGCCTCGGAGGCAATCGGCGGCAAGATCGATTGCCATCGGCCGGCCAAAGGGTCAAATTTCCTCGTCCGCATTGCGGCGGTCGGATCCCTTACGCGCCGCGCGTCGGACGCCAAGATGGTTGGGGAGGTCAAGCCATGAGAACCAGCACTTCGAGGTTCCGCGGGCCGCTCGCCGGTGCGCTCGTTCTGGTCGGCGCCGCCGCCGCGGCCGCTCAACCCGCTTCGACGCCCGGGCCTGTCGCCTCCGCGTCGCAGCCGCCACCCTCCTGGGCGATCGGGCGGCCGGAGGGCGAGGCCGCGCAGAAGCTTGCGCCCGTTGCGCCGCCGCCGATTCCCATCGCCGCCGACAAGATCCAGGTCGACAAGCTCAAGGTCCCCAAGGGCTTCAAGGTCGAACTGTGGGCGAGCGGCATCAACAACGCGCGCTCGATGCGGCTTGGCGACAAGGGAACCGTCTTCGTCGGCTCGCGGCTCGTCGGCAACGTCTATGCCGTCGTCGACAAGGACGGCAAACGCGAGGTTAAGGTGATCGCCAAAGGCCTGCACCGTCCCAACGGCCTCGCTTTCAAGGACGGCGCCCTCTACGTCGCCGAGCTGTCGAAAATCTGGAAGTACGAGAACATCGAGGCCAATCTCGACAATCCGCCCGAACCGAAGCTCGTGTCCGACCAGTTTCCGACCGACGAGCCGCACGGCTGGAAGTTCATTGCGATCGGCCCCGACAACAAGCTCTATGTGCCCGTCGGCAATCCCTGCAACAACTGCATGCCGCCCGATACCCACGCCCAGATCCGCCGCATGAACCTCGACGGCAGCGGCATGGAAGTCGTGGCGCGCGGGGTGCGCAACACGGTGGGTTTCGACTGGCACCCGGTCACGAAGGATCTGTATTTCACGGACAACGGACGCGACTGGGCGTCCGAGGACGTGCCGGCCGACGAACTCAACCGCATCACGCGGCCCGGACAGCATTTCGGCACGCCGTTCTGCTACCAGGGCGACTTTCCGGATCCCGAGTTCGGCTGGGGGCGTTCCTGCGACGAGTTCGTCAAGCCCGTGGCCTTGCTCGGCGCGCACACCGCGGCGCTCGGCATGCGCTTCTATACGGGCACCATGTTCCCGCGCGAATACCGCAACGCGATCTTCATCGCCCGGCACGGTTCGTGGAATAGGACGCGCAAGCTTGGCGGCGACGTCGTGGTGGCGCAGCTTAACCGCGACGGCACGGTGAACCGGATCGAGCCTTTCCTCACCGGCTTTCTGCAGGACAACAGCTATATCGGCCGGCCGGTGGACGTGCTGGAGCTCAAGGACGGCTCACTGCTCGTCTCCGACGACTATGCGGGCGCGATCTATCGCGTCTCCTACGGCGCGCCGCACGTGAGCGGCGGCAATTCGCGGCGGCGTCGCTGAGAGTGCGGCTGCGGATGCGGTTTGCGCTTTTCGTACACGCTCTCGCGGGGTCTTCTTCCCGCGAGAGCGGCAACGTCCCGTCTGCCGCGCGGCCGTCGCGAGTCGGGAGGTGCAAGCCTGTGCGCGGCTCTCGGCACGTGATGCGGCGGATCGCTGCGAGCCTGTTCGTTCTTGCGTTTGCCGGGGCCGACGCGGGCCTTGCCCAGAGCGCCGGGGAGCGCTTGCCGCTTTGTCTTTCATGCCACGGGGAGAAGGGACAATCGGAAACCCCGGGCGTGCCCTCGCTCGGCGGGCAGCCGGCCATGTATGTGCTGATCGAGCTGTTCCTGTTCCGCGAAAAACTGCGGAAGGTCGACCCCATGACCGACATGGCGGCGGGGCTGAGCGATGCGGAGCTGCAGCAATTGGCCGACGCGATCGCCAAACTGCCGCCGCCGCGGCCGGCGGCCGAGCCCGAGCCGGCCCGCATGGAGCGCGGCGCCGCGCTCATCCGCCAGCACCGCTGCGCCTTCTGCCACAACAATCTCGCCGGTGCCGACAACGTCCCGCGCATTGCCGCGCAGCGCGAAGACTATGTCCTCAAGTCGCTGCGCGACTACAAATCCGGCACGCGGCATGAATACCAGCCGGTGATGAGCGAGGTTCTCGCCCCGCTCAAGGACGAGGACCTCATCGATCTCGCGCACTTTCTCGCCCACACGGCCGCGCCGTGAGCGGGCCATGCGCGGCGCACGGGGCGCTTGCCGATGGGCTGATGAAGGATTACCCTTCGGAACACTGGCGGGTCCGCCATGTTGACGGGGTAACGGAGCGCACGAGGAAGCCATGGCCTGGACAACCCCTCTTCTCGTTGAGATCTGCATCGGGCTTGAAATCAACGGCTATCTGCCGGCGGAGTTCTGATCGGCCACCCGACTCCCTCTATGCCGCGCCTGACCGTCCGGGTTCTCGGCTCGGCGGCGGGGGGCGGTTTTCCGCAATGGAATTGCCGTTGCGCGGTGTGCGCGCTGGCCTGGGAAAATGACGCCCGGGTCGCATGGCGCACACAGACGGGCCTCGCCGTTTCGGGCGATGGCCGAACCTGGATCCTTCTCAACGCCTCGCCGGATCTACGGATACAGCTTGCCGCGGCAAGGCCGCTGCGTCCGAACGGCGCCCCGCGGGGAAGCCCGGTCGCCGCCGTGGTGCTGACGGGAGCGGAGATCGACCAGGCGGCGGGCCTCCTACACCTTCGCGAGGGCCATGCTTTTTCTCTCTTCGGGAGCCCGGATACGCTTGCGACCCTTGCGGAAAACCCGATGTTTCGCGCGCTTGCTCAAGACAAGGTGGTGCGCTGTGCGGTCGCACCGGGAAAACCCTTTCCGCTTCCCGGCGGTCTCGAAGCGGAAGTGTTTCCCGTGCCCGGCAAGCTGCCGCTGTATCTCGAAGACCGCGCGGCGGACCACGCCTGGGATGCCGCCACGGCGGGCCTCGAAATCCGCCGGGGAGACGTGCGCCTTGTGTTCGTGCCGGGATGCGCGGGGCTTCCCCCGCGACTTGTCGAACGGCTCGCGGCGGCTGATCTGCTGTTCTTCGACGGCACCCTGTTCACCGACGACGAGATGATCCGCGCCGGCGCCGGGAAAAAGACCGGGCGCCGCATGGGACACATGCCGGTCGGCGGGCCCGACGGTTCGCTCGCCGCGCTCGCCGGTTTGCGCAACCGGCGCTTTTACATTCACATGAACAACACCAATCCGCTGCTGGTGGAGGGCTCGCCCGAACGCCGCGCGGCCGAAGCGGCGGGATGGGAAATCGCCGCCGACGGCCTGGAGGTTGAGCTGTGACGCTGCTTTCGCCGCAGGACCTGGAAGCACGCCTGCGCGCCATCGGAGCCGCGCGCTACCACAACCTGCACCCCTTCCACAAAATGCTGCACGGCGGACGCTGCAGCAAAGGCCAGGTGCAGGCCTGGGCGCTCAACCGCTACTGCTACCAGGCAGCCATCCCGCGCAAGGATGCGGCGCTGATCGCCCGCTGCGAGGACCCTGCGATTCGCCGCGAATGGCGCCGCCGCCTCGTCGACCACGACGGCGAGGCCGCGGGCGAAGGCGGGATCGCCCGTTGGCTGAAGCTCACCGACGGGCTCGGGCTCAATCGCGATTACGTCGTTTCGATGCGGGGGGCGCTGCCGGCGACGCGCTTTGCAGTCGAAGCCTATGTGCGCTTCGTCTCCGAGCGTCCGCTCATCGAAGCCATTGCCTCCTCGCTCACCGAACTCTTCTCGCCGCAGATCATCGGCGAGCGGGTCGCCGGCATGCTTGCCAACTATCCGTTCGTGACGCGGGAAACGCTCGCCTATTTCCTCGCACGCCCGCCGCAGGCGGAGCGCGACGCCGGTTTCGCGCTCGATTTTGTCAAGCGCCATGCGACGACCCCGGAGGCGCAGGCGGCGGTCCTGGCGGCGCTCGAATTCAAGTGCGACGTGCTATGGGCGATGTTGGATGCGCTCTACCATGCTTATGTAGAGCCGGGGCATATCCCTCCTGGGGCATTCGTGCCGGCCGAGGAGTAGACGGATGTCTGAGAGGCCGCTTGCCGGCAGTGCACGGCCGCGGCTGCCGCGCGGGGTGCGGCTGCAGCACAGCGCCGCGCACGGCGGCGACGTGTTGCTCGGGCCGGAGCGGGTGTTCAAGGCCGACGCCATCGCCGCCGCGGTGCTCAAGCGCTGCACGGGCGCGATGACGCTGGACGAGATGGTGGACGACCTCGCCCGCACCTATGCCGCCGATCCCGCCCGCGTGCGGGCAGATGTGGTCGCGCTCCTGTCCGGCCTTGCCGAAAAAAGGATGCTGGAGTGGTGACGGCGAACGAAGGCCGCCCGTGGCCTCCCCTCGCCTCTCCCCGCACACGGGGAGCGGTCGACGCAGGACGTGCGTCGGGCGGGGAGCCGTCGCGCGCGTTTCGCGAGCCTTCGGAGACCTCTCAACCCAGCGCAGGGAGGGAGGGCATTCCGCCGCCTCTCGGGCTTCTCGCCGAACTCACCCATCGCTGTCCGCTCGGCTGCCCCTACTGCTCGAACCCGCTTGCGCTGGAAGCGCGCGCGGGCGAGCTTGAAGCGCAGGTCTGGGCGCGCGTCTTCGAGGAAGCGGCGCGCCTCGGCGTGCTACAGGTCCACCTCTCCGGCGGAGAGCCGGCCGCGCGGCGAGACCTCGAGGACATCGCGCGTGCCGCCCGCGCCGCCGGGCTCTATGTCAATCTCATCACCTCGGGAATCGGCCTGCCGCCCGCACGCCTGAAGGCTCTTGCGGAGGCCGGAATCGACCACGTGCAGATCTCGATCCAGGACAGCGAGCCTCAATCCGCCGACCGGATCGCCGGCTATCCCGGCGCCTTCGCGCGCAAGAATGCGCTTGCGACCGAAGTCGTGCAGCTCGGCCTGCCGCTCACCGTGAACATGGTCGTTCACCGCGCCAATATCGACCGCATTGGCGCGATGATCGAGCTTGCGGCCGCGTTGCAGGCGGCGCGGGTCGAAGTGGCGCATGTGCAGTATTACGGGTGGGCGTTGGCGAACCGCGCCGCCCTGATGCCCTCGCGCGAGCAGGTGGACCGTGCGCTCGCCGCAGTCGAACGGCTGCGCCGGGCCTATCGCGGCCGGATGGTCATTGACGCGGTGGTCCCCGACTATTATGCGCACTTTCCCAAACCCTGCCTCGGCGGCTGGGGGCGGCGCTCGCTCAACGTGACGCCCTCGGGCCGCGTGCTGCCGTGCCACGCGGCGGAAGTGATTCCCGGACTCGAATTCTGGTCCGTGCGCGACTACGCGCTCGCCGACATCTGGGCGCGTTCGCCGGCCTTTCAGGCGTTCCGCGGCACGGACTGGATGCAGGAGCCCTGCCGCAACTGTCCGCGGCGCGAACAGGATTACGGCGGCTGCCGCTGCCAGGCCTTCTTGCTCACGGGGGAGGCCGCCGCGACCGACCCGGTCTGCCATCTGTCACCCAACCACGGGTTGCTCAAGGCGCTGGCGGAGGAGCCGGCACAGCCTTACCGTTATCGGCGCCTTGCGGCGGATAAGACCGCAGGGGCGCGCTGATTCGGTCCAGATTTTGCGCTCCGGTGCCGCCGCGACCGCCGCCGTCGTTCTTCCAAGATCTTGGAACAATAGGCCTTATTGATAGTCGCCGCACCGGCGCCAGGGTGCGACGAAGCCGCTCCTTGACCGACCTCGCCGCGCGAAGTAAATGAGAGTGAGCGTTCACTCTATTTTACCGCATCGCACTATCTATGTTGCGAGGGCGAAATGCGTAGGCCGAACGTCAAGCTGCAGAGCGACCGGCGCGCCGAAATTCTGGCCGCGGCCGAGCGCTGCTTCATCCGCTCGGGGTTTCACCGCGCCTCGATTCAAGACATTTGTGCCGAAGCCGGCATGAGTCCCGGCAATCTCTATCGCTACTTCGATTCCAAGGAGGCGATCATCGCCGGAATCTGCGAGCGGGACCGCGCCGAAGTCGTGCAGCAGCTCGCGACCGCGAATTTCCGCACCGATTTCTGGAACACTTTCGCCACCTTAGCTCGCCATCACGTGGTCGAACGGCCGACCGAGGACGTCTCGCTCTGTGCCGAGATCATGACCGAAAGCCGCCGCAATCCGGACATTGCCCGCATTTTCGAGGCCTTCGACGCCGACGTGAGATCGCGGCTCGTCGCGATCCTCAAGGAAGCGGCCGAGCGCGGCGACGTCGCGGCGGACATCGACTTCGAGAACATCGTCACCATGCTCATGGTGATTGTCGACGGCGTCTGGTGGCGGCGCGCCGTCGATCCGAATTTCGACGCGGAAGCGGTGCTTCCGCTCTTTCTGCATCTGACCAAGCACATGCTGCGCGGGGGCGCGAACGGGCTGCGACGCGAAAGGGAGAAATCTTATGAAAGCTAGCCGCATTACGGCGATCGGCTTGGTAGCCGCAGCGGCACTGTGGATCGCATCGGGCCATTTCATTCCCCACGAAAATGCGCAGAGCGAGGCCGCGGTCCGTCCCGCCGACACCGAGACAAAGCTCTTTCACGTCGCCGTCGATCCGATCGACGTCGTGCCACATCGGCAGAAGCTCACCCTTTCCGGGCGTACGGAGGCGGACCGGAAGGTCATGGTGACGGCGCGCACCGGCGGCGTGCTCAAGGAGTTGCACGTCCGGCGCGGTTCGGTCGTGAAGCAAGGGGACGTCATCGCCGTGCTGTCGGACGAGGCCCGCGAAGCGCAGGTTGAGCAGGCACGTGCCCTGGTGAATCAGCGCCGCGCCGAACTCGAAGCCAAGAGCAGGCTCATTGCCACCGGCGCCATGCCGCGCCTGGAGCTCGGCAATTTGCAGGCGCAACTCAAGGTCGCGGAAGCGCAACTCGCCGCCGCCGAAGCCGAACTTGATCGCGGCGTCGTGCGCGCCCCTTGGAGCGGCATCGTCAACGATGTTCCCGCAGAGGTCGGCGGCGCCGCTTTCTCTCTGGCCGGAAAGGAAATCGCCCAGCTCGTCGCCCTCAACCCGATGCTCGCCGTGGTCGAGGTGGCCGAGCGGCGCCTTCCCGGCATCAAGGTCGGCGATCCCGCCGACGTGCGCCTCGTGACCGGCCAGAAGGCGACCGGCCGGGTCCGCTTCGTGTCCAAGACTGCGAGTCCGAACACCCGCACCTACAGGGTCGAGATCGAAATCCCGAACAAGGATGGCGCGATCCCGGACGGCATCACGGCGGAGGTGACGATCCGGCTCGCGCCGGTCGAAGCGGCGCGCGTGCCCCGCTCCGCGCTGACCTTCTCGTCGGCCGGAGATCTCGGCGTGCGGGTCGTGGGGGCGGACGACACCGTGTCCTTCGTGCCGGTGTCGGTCGTGGAGGACGAGCAGGCTTTCATGTGGGTCTCCGGCCTCACCAACAACGCGCGCGTGATTGTCCAGGGGCAGGACTTCGTGCGTGATGGCCAGCGCGTGGCGGCAAGCCTCGCCTCCGAGCAGAAGACCGCGAACCGCTAACGGCCTGCCCGTCGGGTAGCGCAGGGGACGCCTGCATGTTCACGCTCATTGAATACGCGATCAACCATGCCCGGCTGACGATCGCGACCCTCCTGTTTCTCCTGATCGCGGGCTTCGTCGCCTACCGGACGATTCCCAAGGAGGCCGAACCGGACGTTAAGGTTCCGATCATCTACACGCAGCTCTCCCAGCGCGGCATCAGCCCGGAGGACTCCGAGCGGCTGCTGCTGCGCCCGGTGGAGACCAAGCTGAAATCGGTCGCGAACGTGAAGGAGATGCGTTCGACCGCCTTCGAGGGCGGCGGCTTCGTGCTGCTCGAATTCGAGGCGGGTTTCGACTCCAAGGCGGCGCTCGCAGACGTGAGGGCGAAGGTCGACGAGGCCAAGCGCGATCTGCCGCGCGATGCCGACGAGCCGGTCGTGCAGGAGGTCAACCTCTCGCTCTATCCAGTGCTGGTGGTGGCGCTGTCGGGCGACGTGCCGGAGCGCAGCCTCCTGCGTATCGCCCGCACGGTCAAGAATGCCATCGAACAGGTGCCGGGCGTGCTCTCGGCCGAGCTGCGCGGCGCGCGGGACGAGGTCGTGGAAATCGTCGCCGAGCCGATGCTGATGAAGAGCTACGGCGTCTCGCTTGAGCAGCTCATCGCGGCGATGCAGGCTTCGAACAGCCTTGTCGCGGCCGGCGCGCTCGAAGGCACGAGCGGACGCTTCGCCGTCAAGGTTCCGGCGCTGATCGAGAAGCCGGAAGATGTGCTGAAAATCCCAGTGGCCGCCTCCGCGGGCGCCGTGGTAACGCTCGGCGATGTCGCCCAGGTGCGGCCTACCTTCAAGGACGCGACAACGATCACGCGCGTCAACGGCAAGCCCGCCATGACGATCGAGGTTTCGAAGCGGACCGGCGCGAACCTCATCGAAACCGTGGACGGCGTCAAGGCGGTGGTCAATCGCATCAAGGGAACCTGGCCCGACGCCGTCAACGTCTCCTTCACGCAGGACAAGTCCAAGCTGATCCGCCAGATGCTGGCGGACCTGCAGAATTCGGTAGCGACCGGCGTGCTGCTCGTGGTGGTGATCATTCTGTTCGCCCTCGGTTTCCGTGCCTCGCTCTTCATCGGGATCGCCATCCCGGCGTCGTTCCTCGCCGGCGTGCTGGGGCTGCAGCTTGCCGGCCTCACGGTGAACATCGTGGTGCTGTTCTCGCTGATCCTTGCGGTCGGCATGCTGGTCGACGATGCGATCATCGTGTCGGAGTTCGCCGAGCGGCGGATGGCGGAAGGCATGCCCCCCAAGGAGGCTTATCTCCTCGCGGCCAAGCGTATGTCCGGACCCGTCATCGCCGCGACCGCGACGCGCGTGGCCGCCTTCTCGCCGCTGCTGTTCTGGCCGGGGATCGTCGGCGAGTTCATGAAATATCTGCCGATCACGCTGATCGCCACGCTCTCGGCCTCGCTCGCGGTCGCGCTCTTCTTCACGCCGACGCTCGGCGCGCTTCTCGGCAAGGCCGCGCCGACCCCGCACGACGAACGGGCAAACGATCGCGGCTTCTATATGCGTACCGTGCGACTCGCGCTGCGGCATCCGGGCAGCACGCTCGCACTCGCGGCCTTCCTCCTGGTTGCCGTGCAGACCGCCTATGCAAAGTTCGGGCATGGCGTCGAATTCTTCCCGAGCGTGGAACCCGATTACGGGCAGGCGATCATTCACGGCCGCGGCAATCTTTCTCTCGCCGAGAAAGATCGGCTGGTGCGCGCGGTCGAGGACCGCATTCTCGCCTTCGACGGCCTGAAGACCGTCTATGCTCGCACCGGCGAACAGCCACGCGGCTCGAATGAAATCACCGAAGACACGATCGGCGTCGTGCAGTTCGAGTTCGCCGACTGGAAGACGCGGCCAAAGGCGCACGTCATCATGGATGCCATCCGCGAGAAGGCCGCGGATATTCCCGGCATCCAGGTCGAGGTGACCGCACCCCGCGCGGGCCCGCCTACCGGAAAGCCGATCCAGGTGCAGATCTCGGCGCTCGATCCGGACCTCATTCCCCCGGCGGCCAAGAAAGTCGCCGCAATGCTCCGCGAGGATCCGGCGATCCGCGACCTCGACGACGGACAGCCGCTGCCCGGTATCGATTGGAAGATCGACGTCAACAAGGCGGAAGCGGCGAAATACGGCGCAAGCGTCAACACGGTCGGCACCGCGATCCAGCTCGTCACGAACGGCACCAAGATCACGGAATACCGGCCCTCCGACACCGACAAGGAAGTGGACGTGATCGTTCGCTTCCCTGAAGACCGGCGCAATCTCGACCAGATCGACGATCTGCGCGTGCAGACCTCGGCCGGCTATGTGCCGATCGGCAATTTCGTCGAGCGCATTCCGGCGCAGCGCGTGGGCTACATCAACCGCGTCAACGCCAATCGCGTGATGACGGTCTCGGCCAATGTCGACCAAGGCGTGCAAACCGCGCAGGTGCAGGAGCGCATTGCGCGCCGCCTCGCCGAGACGAATCTTGGCCCCGGCGTGACCTGGAAGCTCAAGGGCGAGGACGAGGAGCGCGCGAAGGCCGGCGCCTTCCTGATGAAGGCCTTCGGGGCTGCAATCTTTCTCATCTTCGCAATTCTCCTGGCGCAGTTCAACAAGCTGACCTCGGTGGGTCTCGTGCTGACTGCGGTCGTGCTATCGACGATCGGCGTCCTTCTCGGCGTCCTGGTCATGGGGCAGGCTTTCGGCGTGGTGATGACGGGCATCGGGGTGATTGCCAATGCCGGCGTCATCGTGAACAACAACATTGTGTTGATCGACACCTATGACCGGTTGCGGCGCGAAGGCGTGCCGGCCTACGAGGCGATCCTCGAAACGTGCCGCGAACGCGCCCGGCCGGTGCTCCTCACCGCCGTGACGGCGATCCTCGGCGTGTTGCCCATCGCTTTCGGGGTCAATGTCGAGTTCCTCTCCCGCGAACTCACGGTCGGCGCCCCCGCCACACAGTGGTGGATCAGCCTCTCAACCGCGATCGTGTTCGGGCTCGGCTTCGCCACCGTGCTGACGCTTATCGTCACCCCCGCGGCGCTCATGGCGATCGAGAATCTCGCGCAGCGGCGCCGGGCCTGGTTCGCTCGCCGGCGGGCGCGCAAAGCGGCGCGGCATACGGCCAAAGAGGGCGTTTCCGTGCAGCCGGCGGAATAGCGGGGTCTCGACCGGCATGAGCCTCCCCGACCCCATCACCCTGGTCGCCCGGGCACCGGTCATTCCGGTGCTGACCATCGAGCGCGCGGCCGACGCCGTGCCGCTCGCGCGGGCGCTCATGGACGGCGGCCTGCCGGTCCTGGAAGTCACTCTGCGCACCGCCGCCGCCCCGGAAGCGATCGAACGGATTGTCGCCGAGCTGCCTGACGTCGTCGTCGGCGCCGGCACCCTCCTTCACGCCTCCGACATCGAAACGGCCCTGGCCGCAGGCGCGCGCTTTCTCGTCACGCCCGGCACGCCGCCGCCTCTTGCCGACGCGCTCGCGCGCGCCGGGGTCCCTGCCCTTCCGGGCTGCGCGACGGTGTCCGAGGCCATGGCGCTGGCCGCGCGCGGCTTCTCCGTGCTGAAGTTCTTTCCCGCAGAGGCGTTGGGCGGGGCGGCCTGGCTTGCCGCGGTCGCGGCGCCCCTGCCGCATCTGCGCTTCTGCCCCACGGGCGGAATCAGCGACCACAACGCCGCGGCCTACCTGGCGCTTGCCAATGTTGCGGCGGTGGGCGGCTCATGGGTTGCCCCGCGCGAGGCCGTTCGCGCCCGCGATTTTGCCCGCATCACGGAACTTGCTCGCGCCGCCGCATCGCTGCGGCGATAGACCTCGGCGCCGGGCTTGAACCCGCGCGCGGCAGCATGCACAAGGCGGCGTGATATGGGCGGTTCCTTGCGGGGCCGCCGCCCCGCCCTCCGAAGATTCGTGTTCATGACCTCTCCGCGCCGCCCTGGCCCCCTCGACTGGTCGACCGGCCTGCTGCTCCTCCTGGTGCTGGGCGCGATGATCAGCGTCCTCGTCCGCGACGGAGGAAACAAATTCGTCGAAATCCTGATGGGCGACATGGTGCTGTTCGTCACCATGATGCCCAATCTGCTTGCCGGCTGCCTCGTCGGCGCCTTCATCGCGCTGCTGCTGCCGCGGGAGGTCGTCAACCGCTGGGTGGGCTCGGAGTCGGGCCTCGCGGGCATTCTCATTGCGACGCTCGCCGGCGCGATCCTGCCCGGCGGGCCGTTCACCATCTACCCAGTCGCCGGAGCGCTCGCCCTTATGGGGGCCGATTTCGGGGCGATCGTGGCGTTGATCGTGAGCTGGTCGCTGATCGGCTATTCGCGCGCCTTGGTTTGGGAGGTGCCGTTCTTCGGCATGGAATTCGTGGGGTGGCGGGTGCTGCTCGCGGTGCCGCTGCCGATCATCTCGGGCCTGCTCGCGCGGCCGATCGCGCGGGCGCTCGGCTGGAAGGCCGGCTCGTGACCGTCGCGGTCGTCATTTTCCTTTGGCTGATCGTGGTCGCGCTCGGCTTCGTGGCGATCATGCGCAGCCGCGCGCTGTTCCGCAGCGGACTTAAAGGCGGGGCTGTCGATTTCCTGCGGCTTCTCCCGCGCCTGACGATCGGCGTGCTCGGCTCCGGCTTCATTGCCGAAGTCATGCCGCAGGCACTGATTGCGCAATGGCTCGGGCCGGAATCGGGCCTCTCCGGCACGGCCGTCGCGACCGTTGCCGGCGCGCTGACGCCGGGCGGTCCGATGATCGGCTTCGCGATCGGTATCGCGGCGCTGAAAAGCGGCGCAAGCGCGCCGCAGGTGATCGCCTATATGACGGCTTGGGCGCTCTTTGCGTTGCACCGCGTCTTTCTCTGGGAAATGCCGATGATGCCGGCGCGCATTGTCTGGCTCAGGGTACTCGCCTCGATCCCCCTGCCGTTCCTGGCAGCGTGGATCGCGATGCTCGCCGGAAAGCCTTGAAGCGAACCGCCCCGCGCGACCGCAGTTCAATGCACCGCGCGCTGTTGGCGCGGAATGATGGCGCCGCGCCGCTGCACGACTTCGGCAGCGAGCGCATGCGCGGCCTGCGCGGCGGCGGCACCGGACTGGCCCTTGAGTCGCGCCGCCAGATAGGCCGCATTGAAACTGTCGCCGGCAGCCGTGGTGTCGACCGGCGTCACATCCGGCTTGACGGGGATCCATTCCCGCGCGTCCTTGTAGGCGACGAGCGCATCCTTGCCGGCATTCTTCACCACGATCTCGTCGATGCCGAACGCGCGCAGCCGATCGACCGTCGCCTGCGGGCTGGCATCGCCCCACAGCATGGCCTCGTCCTCGAAGCTCGGCAGCGCCACGTCCACCCGCTTGAGCGCCTCGAGATAGACAGCACGGGCGCGGGCGACATCGCCGCGCCAGCCGTGCGGACGATAATTGCTGTCGAACGCCACCTTCACGCCGCGTTGCCGGGCGAGTTCCAGGAGCGCCAGAAAACGCCCGAGCCCCATATTGGAATAGAGCGAGAGCGTGATCCCCGAAAAATAGATGAGCCGCGCGTCAAGCAGCCGCTCCGCGAGCGCCGCCCAGGCGGGCAGCTCGAACAGCTCTCGCGCCGGCGCGGTGTCGCGCCAGTAGCTGAACTGCCGCTCGCCTTTCTCATCCGATTCAATAAGGTAGAGCCCCGGCATCCGGCCCGGCACCCGGACGATCAGGTCCACCCCGATGCCCTCGGCCGCAGCAAGATCGACGATGCGGGTCGAGTACGCGTCGTTGCCGAGCGCCGTGGCATAGGCGACGTCGAGGCCCGCGCGGGCGAGATAGACCGCCGTGTTGAACGTATCCCCGCCGAAGGAGAGCGCGTAGCGGCCGTCGTCGCCGCGGGCAAGCTCAACCATGACCTCGCCCACCGAGACGATTCGGGACTCCGGCTCCGCCATACGCAATCCTCACCTGTCCGCGGCCCCTGCCCGCCGGGGCACCTGACCACAGAGCGGGCCTTGCCTCAACCCCTTGCCCCCCGGCGCTCCACCGCGCCCGGTACCACGGTGAACATTTCGGCCCGGCCCTCGAGCTCGGCGAAGCTCGCCGGGTCGGCGCCCGTCATCCAGACCTGCGCGCCGATGCGCTCCAGCCGCTCATAGAGCGCGCTCCGCCGCGCCGGATCGAGATAGGCGACCACGTCGTCGAGAAGCAGCACCGGCGCAATCCCCGTCATTTCGGCAATCAGACCGGCATGCGCGAGCACGAGGCCGATCAGCAGCGCCTTCTGCTCTCCGGTCGACGCCTCGGCCGCCGCAATGCCTTTCGCGCGATGCGCGACCTTGAGATCGCTGAGATGCGGGCCGTCGAGCGTGCGGCCCGCGGCCGCGTCGCGACCGCGGTTCTCCCGCAGCCGCGCGCGGTAGCGGTCTTCGAGCTCGACGGCCGGCCGTTCAGCAAGCTCGCCTTCCATCCAGCCTTCGAGCGCAAGGGCGGCCGACGGAAACGCGGCATCGTCGGCGCGGGCGGCAAGCGCGGCGCCGAGCCGGTGCACGGTCTCGGCGCGGATCGCCGCAACCGCCACCGCGAGCTCCGCGGTCTCGTGCTCCACCGCCGCAAGCCATTGTGCGTTCGGGCTCGGATCTTCGAGCAGGCGATTGCGCGCCCGCAGGCTCCTTTCGAGCGCGTTCACCCGCGCTGTGTGGCGCGAGTCGACGGCGAGCGCGAGGCGGTCCAGGAACCGGCGGCGCTCCGCCGCCGGGCCGGAGAACAGACCATCCATCGCGGGCACGAGCCAGATTACATGCAGATGTTCGGCAAAACTCGCCGCCGAGGCGGCGGGTTCGCCGTCGATGCGGAATTTGCGACCTTCCCCATCGGCCCGCGCAGCCGCCGGGCCGATGCCGGTGCCGAGCGTCGCAAGGCCGAGCGCGCCTTCAACTTGGGCGGCCACCGCCCAGGAGCCGTCGCCCTCCGCAAACGCCACTTCGTCGAGCGTGGCCCGGCGCAGGCCGCGCCCGGGGCTCAGATAGGAGATGGCTTCGATGAGATTGGTCTTGCCGACGCCGTTCGGCCCGGTGAGCACGATGGGCCGTTCTCCGGGCGTCATCTGCAGCGCCCGGTAGCTGCGGAAATTGGTGAGGGTCAGCTTGCGGATCCGCGCGGCAGCCACACCTCACCCATCCTCCAGAAGGAGCCGGGTTGCAAGGGCGGGCGGTGCGCCTGCCACAGCGCCCCCGGTCCGATCAGAGCGGCCCTTCCGACGCGAGACCGCGCGGCAATGCGCGATTGGCCTCCGCGGGATCGAGCTGCACGAAGCTCCACGAGACCGTGGCCGCTTGCCGGGCATTGCCGTAGATCACGAGCTCCGTCGTGCGCTGCGGACCGTGCGGCCCCGCAAGATACACGCTGTCCTCGATCGCGACGGGATGCTCGTTCGCCTCGAAGGTCCAAACGTCTCGGTTGGGCAGCGTCAGCATGACGGCGTTGCGGTGCGTCAGCGGCACGGCCGAGACCGCCGGGTGGAGGTGGAAACGCAACGTGTAGGCATCGGGAACCCGGCGCGGCATCCGGTGGCCGCGCGCGGGCCTGAGGGTGTCCTCCCCGTCGAGTCTCCGCCCGTCGGCCGCGAGCAGCAGCCGGCGTTCGTGCACGAGCCCGCAGCGGCGCGCATAACCGTCGTGCGACGCCACAAGGTGCATGCCCTCCGGGGTGCTGTCGCGGCCGACCGCGATGTCCTGCGGACCGTTCACGATCGGCGTGCCGATCAGCCTCTGCAGGCGCGGCGCATTGAGGAAGCGGCAGGACGAGAGCCCGGCGAGCGTGAGCGTCGAATGGGCCGCCGTCGTGCGGGCAAAATGCCGCCAGCTCTCGCGTCCGATCGCGGGAAGCCCGCAGTTCACCACTAGGCGATGGCGGCCAACGGAGAATTCGAACGCCAAGCATCCGGCATGGGCTTCCTGACTGACCGGCATCGGCGGCGGCCGGCCGGTGTCGACGATCACCACCGCGCCCGGTGCCTCGAGCCGCTGGTAGCCCGAATGGGCCGCATTGTTCACGGGCCGCCCGCGCGCATCGTCATAGGCGAGAACCGTCGCCAGCAGGTCGGGCGGCGTCGGCCCCATGCCGTTGAAGTTCGCAAAGGCGCCGTCGCCGTGGCGGAAGAAGCGCAGCATCGGCATCATCCGCTCGATGGCGTTCACGAGCGCGGGGGGCGGCGGCAGATTGCGCGCCCCAAACGCCTGTCGCAACGGCAGAAGGTCGAGCAGCAATTCGATCAGGGCACCCGGGTTGCGGCTGATATGCCCGCCGTCGGGGAGGATTTGCCGCTGCAAGGCCGCCACCAGTCGGCCGCCCGCGAAGCGCATCAGGCGGGCCTGCCCCGCCATGCACAGCGCGGCATAGTTGAGCGCGCAGATCGCCTGAAGCTGCGGCAGGCCCTCCCCCATGCCGCGAAGCGACCAGCGCAGGAATCTCACCTGGCGCGAGAGGCTGCGAATGAACCGGCGATAGAAGCGCGCGTCTGCCTCGCTGAGGAGGAAGGGCGCGTGCGACAGCCAGGATATGACCCGGCGCGAGACGACCTCCGGGCTCCAGGAAACCGGGTTCCAGCGGCTGTGTGAACTGATCCAGTCGTCGACCAGTGCCCGCGCGTGCGAGCGGGTGATGGCCGAATCGGCCGCGCGCAGATGGCGCAGCCAACCGAACCCTTCGAGCCCCTGCGCCCACTCGGATGAGGGCGCCGGGACGGCAAAGGGCGAACGGCCGTCACAAAGCACGATTTTGCCTGCAAACGCGAACCGGCCGGCATAGATTTCGCTCGCCCGGGTCGGGTCGGCGGTGCGGAGATCCTGCGGCGCGATGACGAGACGATCCGCCAGTGCGGGGGAAAACCGCCAGCGCACGAGCGGATTGGCTTGCGCCCGCCGGCCGAGCGCATGAACCCCTTGTTGCGCCACAAACAGCGAAAGCCGGGCGCGCTCCGCGATCAACCCGCCGGACATGGCACGGAATGGCCTCTCGTTCGGCACATGACCGGAAAAGCTGTTGTTATCTTTCCGGGACAAACATGCGAGATCAGGGGAACCAGCAGTGAGATTACGCGGGCCGAGCCATCCCGGTGCACCGGGAACGCCGCTCGCGCGGCCCGAACCACAGGATAACGAAGAGCCGATTCGCGGCCAACCGTTCCGTCGCCGCCATCCCCTGCTTGCACCGGCCGAACGATTCTTTCTCCTGTTAGAGCCGCTGCAGCCGCGCCGCATAAAATCCGTCGAGACCGCCGAAGCGTGGATCCTGCGCACAGCCGAGATGGCAAGGCAGCGTGCGAAGATCGCCTTCGGGGGTCAAGAGCGCATCGAGACCGGCGATCTCGGAGGCCGCAATTGGGCTTCTCCGCACCCGCGGGTCGCGCGCAAGCAGCGCGGCCACCTGCTGCTCGCCTTCCTCGGGTTCCAGCGAGCAGGTACAATAGACCAGCATTCCACCGGGGCGGGTGAGCGCCACGGCGTTGTCGAGCAGCCGGCGCTGCAGCTCCGTCAAAGAGAGCAGATCCGTCTCCCGCTTGAGCCAGGCGATGTCGGGGTGGCGCCGGATCGTCCCGGTGGCAAGGCAGGGCGCATCGAGCAGAACGGCGTCGAACGGGCCCCCCTGCCAGTGAGTCGCATCGGCTTCCACCGTCTCGGCCCGCAGCCCGAGGCGCGCCAGATTTTCGACGAGCCGGCCGAGCCGAGCAGCGGAACGGTCTACCGCCGTCGCACGCGCGCCGGCGAGCGCGAGCTGCGCGGTCTTTCCGCCAGGGGCGGCGCAGAGATCGGCGACCGTGAGGCCGCGCACATCTCCGAGGAGACGCGCCGGCAGGGCGGCGGCCGCATCCTGCACCCACCATTGCCCCTCCGCATAGCCCGGAAGCCGGGGCACCGGACCATGCGCGACCGTGCGGACGGTGCCGGTCGGCAGCACCTTGCCGCGCAGCCTTTGCGCCCACGCGCCGGGATCGGATTTGACCGAGAGATCAAGGGACGGAGGTTGGCGCTGCGCCCGGGCGATCGCGAAGGCCGTATCCTTGCCGTAATGTGCGCACCAGCGCAGGAACATCCAATCGGGGGTGTCGAGCGGTTGTGCCTCGGCGCCACGCAGGTCCTCCGGTCCATCGCGGGCGACGCGGCGGAGGACCGCATTGACCAGGGCGGGAAATCGCGCGGCCCGGCGGTCGGCCTGCACCAGGCGCACCGAGAGGTCGACGGCCGCATGGTCCGGCACGTCGAGCCACAGGAGCTGGGCAGCGCCGACAAGCAGGGCCGTCTCGACCCGCGGGACCTCGGGCGGCAGGCCCGCCGGCATATAGAGCCGCAGCAGGTGCCGCAGCGAGCCCAGGCGACGCAACACCGTCGCGGCCAGCATGCGCACGAGCGCCCGGTCGCGCTCCTCAATTCCGACGAGGCCCGGATGCGCCTGGCGACCGTCCAGTTGCTCGTCGAGCGGCCGGCGACGGCGCAGCACGTTCTCGAGAATTTCGGCGGCGATGCGTCTTGCCGCCAGGCCGGGTGCTTCGGCGTCACGGCCCGCGCGGGGACGAATCATTGCAAACGGCTCTCGTAGCTCGGCCCATGCTTAGACCCGACCTTTGGCAAAAGCCGGGCGCGTGCGCCAGAGCGCGCAAGCGGCTCCTTCCCGCCGACGCCCTCGCCCCTCTCTCCCCGCTTGCGGAAGAGAGTCGGGGTGAGGGGTCGGGGTCACGAGGCCGGCACCTGGCGCGGTTGCGGCCGACCAGGTTCGAACCGGTTCGGTCAGCCCCAGGGACCCGAAGGCCGTCCCCAGGGGCCGCGCGGCGCACCGCCCCAGGGACCGCGGGGCATCGCGCCCGACGGGGTGCGGCGCGAAGCCCCCATCTCCCGCGCCTGCTCCAGCAGGGCGGCGATGCGGTTCTCGGTCGCCGGATGCGTCGAGAACAGATTGTCCATCCGCGCGCCCGAAAGCGGGTTGACGATGAAGAGATGGGCCATCGCGGGGTTGGCCTCGGCCGCGTGATTCTCGATCACGTGCGCGTCGCTCGAAATCTTCTCGAGGGCCGACGCAAGCGCCAGCGGATTGCCGCTGATCTCCCCGCCCATGCGGTCGGCCGCATATTCGCGGGTCCGGCTGATCGCCATTTGCACCAGCATGGCGGCGAGCGGCGCCAGGATCACCATGGCCAGCGTACCGACAATTCCAAGCCCGTTGTTGTTGTCGCGATTGCCGCCGAAGAACATCCCGAACTGCGCCAGCATCGAGATCGCGCCGGCGATCGTGGCCGTGATGGTCATCGTGAGCGTGTCGCGGTTCTTCACATGGGCAAGCTCGTGCGCCATCACGCCCGCCACCTCCTCACGCGTGAGCCGGCGCAAAAGACCGGTGCTTGCGGCCACCGCGGCGTTCTCCGGGTTGCGGCCCGTCGCGAAGGCGTTCGGCTGATCCTCTTCGATGAGGTAGACACGCGGCATCGGTAGCCCGGCGCGGGCAGCAAGCTCACGCACGATGCCGACGAATTCCGGCGCCGTGGTCTCGTCGACCTCCTGGGCGCCGGTCATCGACAGCACCATGCGATCGGCGTTCCAGTAGGCGAAGAAGTTCATGCCGGCGGCGACCACCAAAGCGATCAGCATGCCGGACTGCCCGCCGATGAGAAATCCCACCGCCATGAACAGGGCCGTCAGGCCCGCGAGCAGAATGGCGGTACGCAGAAAATTCATTCGATCCTCCGTGCCCGGCGGCCGACCGGATCGGAAAAGGCCGCCCAAGCCGGCAGAGAATGTTGGGGCGGAACGCCATCTCATCAAGGGCAGGACGCCGCGGACGAAGTGACGCACGCCGGGGTCGCGGCCGCTTCCGCGGCGGAGCCTCGCCCGGGCCGAGCACAAGGCGTGGCGGTTATTCGCCTGCGGCCGTGTGCGACCGAATGCGCAGCCGCCTCGGCGGAAGTTTGTTACAGTTGCGTCATGCTAACCGGCCACCTTCACCAGCAGCACCGCGAAGCACACCGGCACGTGCGGCTCGACACGCTCGTGCGGCTGCGCTGGCTTGCGCTCACGGGGCAGACCGGCGCCGTGCTGGTCGTGCATTTCGGGCTCGACTTCAAGTTGCCGCTGTGGCCCTGCCTGACGGTGATTGGCGTCTCCGCCTGGGTGAATCTGGCGCTGATGCTGCGCGACCGCATGTCGCCCCGCATCGCGCCCGAGCGAGCCGCCTGGGTGCTCGCATTCGATCTGACGCAGCAGGCCATGCTTCTTTACCTTACCGGAGGACTGCAGAACCCGTTCGCGTTCCTGTTTCTCGCTCCCGTGCTGGTGTCGGCCATGGCGTTGCCGCCGCGCCATACGCTGCTGCTCGGCGCGCTGGCAATCACTTGGGCGACGGCGCTGCTGTTTTTCCACGAGCCGCTACCGTGGGCGAGCAACGACCCGCTGATTCTGCCGCCGCTCTACATGGCGGCGATCTGGCTCTGCATCGTGCTGGCGCTCGGTTACATCGGGGTCTACGCTTGGCAGATCGCCGAGGGTCAACGCAGCCTCTCCGACGCGCTTGCGGCGACGGAACTGGTGCTCGCCCGCGAGCAGCATCTGTCGCAGCTCGACGGCCTCGCCGCAGCGGCTGCGCACGAGCTTGCCACGCCCCTGTCGACGATCGCGGTGATTGCCAAGGAGCTGGAGCGCACCTTGCCGCCGGACGCGCCCTACAGCGATGACATCCGTCTGTTGCGCTCGCAGGCGCAGCGCTGCCGCGAAATCCTCGGCAAGCTGACCGAACTGTCGACGGGGGATACGCCCTTCGCGCGCACGCCTCTCACCGCGCTCATCGAGGAGGTGGTAGCGCCGCATCGCAATTTCGGCATCGACATCGACCTTCTTCTTCCGGAAGATCCTCGCGACGAGCCCACGGTTCTCCGCAATCCTTCGCTTCTCTACGGTCTCGGCAATCTCGTGGAAAATGCCGTCGATTTTGCGGAAAAACGCGTCGAAATCGCGGTGCGCTGGACCCCGCGTGAGGTGGCGATCACCATCGCCGATGACGGGCCGGGGTTTTCGCCGGAAATCCGGGACCGTCTCGGCGAGCCCTATCTTACGACACGTGGGGCGCGCCGCCCCGCGACCGACGACGAGCCGAGTGGACTCGGACTCGGCTTTTTCATTGCCAAGACCCTTCTCGAACGGTCCGGCGCGACGCTCGCCTTCGCGAACCGCAAGGCGCCGGAACATGGCGCCGTGGTTCGCGTCCGCTGGGAGCGCGCCGACTTCGATGCCGCGCCGGAGCCCGCGACGGCCCCCTTGAGCCCCGCACGTTCCGAATTAAGTTAAAGGGATGCAGGTGACACAGCCCACGCCCGACCCCCCTCTGGCCCTCCCGGAAGATCGCACCCTGCTCATCGTCGAGGACGACAAGCTGTTTCTGGCGCGTCTTGCGCGCGCCATGGAATCGCGCGGCTTCGTGGTCACGACCGCCGAGTCGGTCGCCGACGGCCTGATGCGGGTCGAAAGCGCGCCGCCGGCCTTCGCCGTCGTCGACATGCGGCTTGGAGACGGAAACGGACTCGACGTGGTTTCCGCGCTCAAGCGCCGCCGCCCGGATTGCCGGGCGATCGTTCTCACCGGCTACGGCAATATCGCGACCGCGGTGAATGCCGTGAAGCTCGGGGCCGTGGACTACCTCGCCAAGCCCGCGGATGCCGACGACGTGGTGGCGGCACTCCTGGCGCTCAACGGCGAGAAGCCTGCGCCGCCCGAGAACCCGATGTCGGCCGATCGCGTGCGGTGGGAGCACATCCAGCGGGTCTACGAGCTGTGCGGCCGCAACGTCTCGGAGACTGCGCGGCGGCTCAACATGCACCGCCGCACCCTGCAACGCATTCTCGCCAAGCGCGCGCCGAAATAGGCCGCCTCGCGTTTTGAACGCTCCATTTCCCGCCGTGCGGACGGTTGACGCGGCCGCGCTCCGTCCGCCAAGTTGCAGCCGCCGCCGGAAGACGCGGGTCCCTAGCCGTCCTCTTGCGGCCGCACTTCCTCACGCTTCCCCTTTCCTGTGCAAGACTGAACGATGATGAGCGAAGCGACGACTCTCCCGCGAACTCCCTCCTTTCGGCTTGACGGCAAGCGCGCTCTGGTGACGGGCGCGGGCCGCGGGCTTGGGCAAGCTTTTGCGGCAGCGCTCGCTGAGGCCGGCGCGCAGGTGACGCTCGTGGCCCGCACCGCGGGCGAAGTCGAGGCCCTCGCCGCGCGGCTGCGGGAGGCCGGCCACCGCGCGGAGGCGCTGGCGCTCGACGTCACCGATCTTGAGGCGATGCGGGCGGCCGTCGCGGCGGCCGCACCGTTTCACATCCTTGTCAACAATGCGGGCACGAACCGGCCGGGGCCGTTCGTGGACACGAAGATCGAGGACTTCGACTACGTCTTCAACATCAACGTGCGGGCGGCCTATTTCGTCGCCCAGGCCGTCGCCCGGAGGCTGATCGAAGCCAAGGAAAAGGGCTCCATCATCAACGTCTCCTCGCAGATGGGCCATGTCGGCGGCCCACGCCGCACGGTTTATTGCGCGACCAAGCACGCGATGGAGGGGTTCACCAAGGCGATGGCGATCGAGCTTGCCCCGCACGGCATTCGCGTCAACACGCTCGCACCGACCTTCATCGAGACCCCCATGACGCGCCCCTTTTTCCAGGACGAAGCGTTTCGCGCCGACACCCTGCGGCGCATCAAGCTCGGTCGGCTCGGGCAGGTGGAGGACCTGATGGGCGCGGTGGTGTTCCTGGCCTCGGAGGCCGCCGCCCTGATGACCGGCTCCTCGCTCGTGGTGGACGGGGGCTGGACGGCGGAGTAAGCGGCCCGCGAAAAGCCGGACTGCGGCCTCCCTTCACAACGGTGAAGACGCCGGGAAGAAGCGAGCCGGATGCCATTCGGAGCCTTCGGCTCCCTTTCGTCCTGGGCTAATCTCGCGGAACGCGAATCAGCCGGCAGGAACCCTTTTGGCGCGTTCATTGTCCCGATCGTCACCGTCCGGAACGCCCCGCCGCGCGATGGTGCTGGCCGCAGGCCTGGGGATGCGCATGCGGCCGCTCACCGACACCCGCCCCAAGCCGCTGGTCGAAGTAGGCGGCAAGGCGCTCCTCGACCACGTGCTCGACCGTCTCGCCGAGGCGGACGTAGAGCTCGCGGTCGTGAACGTGCATTACCTTCCCGATCAGATCATCCGTCACGTTGCCGAGCGTCGGCGCCCCCGGATCGTCATTTCGGACGAACGGGACGCGATTCTCGGCACCGGCGGCGGCGTGGCGAAGGCCCTGCCGCAGCTCGGCGGTGCGCCCTTCTTCCACGTGAATGCGGATACGCTATGGATCGAGGGACCGCGGCCGAATCTCGTGCGGCTTGCGGAGATTTTCGATCCGGCGGCGATGGACGCCCTTCTGCTGCTCGCGCCGACCGCGCACAGCATCGGTTACGAGGGCCGCGGCGACTTCGCCATGACGCCGGACGGTCGCCTGCGGCGGCGCGCCGAACGCGAGGTCGTGCCGTTCGTCTATGCGGGCGCGGCGATTCTTGCGCCCGCCCTCTTTGCCGCCGCGCCGGCCGGAGAATTCCCGCTGACGCACCTGTTTGACGCCGCCGCGGCCAGGGGCCGGCTCTTCGGCCTGCGGCTCGAAGGCATCTGGATGCATGTCGGCACGCCCGAGGCCATCCGAGAGGCGGAAGCCGCAATTCTTGCCAGCGTGGCGTGAGCCATGGCGCGACCGGTTCCGCGCGTCTTTACCATTCCGCCTTCGGCGCCCTTCCTGCCGACCTTGATCGCGGCCTTGATGGAAGGCCGCCTCGTGCCCGGCTTTCCGCACGGGGAGGACCCGCTCGCGCTCTCCCGCGCGACCCTTTACCTGCCGACCCGCCGGGCCGTCGTCGCAGCCCGCGAGGCGTTCCTCGACGTTCTCGGTCGCGACGGCGCCGTGCTGCCGCGCCTCGTTGCGATCGGCGACATCGATGAGGACGAGCTCATTTTTGCTGAGGCCGGCCGCGCCGAGGCACTCGACTTGCCGCCGCCGCTTGCGCCGCTGGAGCGGCGGCTGCTGCTTGCGCGGCTCGTTCTCGAATGGTCGCGCTCGCCCGCCGTGCGCGGGGCGGGCGCAACGCCGCTCGTGGCCCACACGCCCGCCGCCGCCCTCGGCCTTGCCGATGCGCTCGCCCGGTTGATCGACGACATGATCACCCGCAAGGTCGCGTGGGAGAAGCTCGATCGGCTGGTGCCGCACGATCTCGATCCCTATTGGCAGCTCACCCTCGCCTTTCTCAAGGTCGCGCGCGAGACCTGGCCCGCCGTCCTTGCGGCAAGCGGTGCGATGGAACCAGCGGCCCGCCGCGATGCCTTGATCGCCGCGGAGGCGAAGCGCCTTGCCGCGGCGCCCGACGCGCCGGTCGTCGCCGCCGGATCGACGGCCTCGATGCCCTCCACCGCCGCGCTGCTTGCCGCGATTGCGCGGCTGCCGCATGGCGCGGTGGTGCTGCCCGGCCTCGACCGCCATCTCGACGCGCCCTCCTGGGCGTTGATCGCCGGGGAAAAGGGCCGTTCCGGCGCCCCCGGAAACCCGGCGGCGAGCCATCCGCAATTCGCGATGCAGGCCTTCCTTGCGGCCTTGGACATCCGGCGAGAGGAGGTCGAGCCCCTCGGGGGCGCGACGGTCACCCCGCGCGAGAAACTCGTCAGCGAGGCGATGCGCCCCGCCGCCGCGAGCGAGCATTGGCAGCAGCGGTTTCCCGAGAGTGAGCTTGCTTCCGCACTCGAGAAGGTTGCGCTCATCGAAGCCGGAAACGCCGAGGAAGAAGCGCTCGCGATCGCCGTCGCGTTGCGGGAGGCGGTGCACGAGAACCGGAGCGCCGCCCTCATCACGCCCGATCGCGCGCTCGCGCGCCGCGTGCTGCTGGCGCTCGAACGCTGGCGCATTTCGGCAGACGATTCCGCCGGCGAACCGCTCGCCGACGCAGCGGCGGGCGTCTTCGCGCGACTCGCAGCGGAAGCGGCCCTGTCCGGCCTTGCCCCGGTCGCGCTGCTCGCTTTGCTCAAGCATCCGTATTTCCGGCTCGGCGGGCGCGAAAACGCGCACGCGCAGGCGATCTCGGCCCTCGAAAGGGCGTTGTTGCGCGGCCCCCGGCCGCGGCCGGGCAGCGAGGGTCTCGCGGCGGCGCTTGCGGCCTTCCGTGCCAGCCGCGAGGCGCTGCGGCGCGACGACCCGCGGCGGTGGATCGGCGAGGCGGCGCTCGAGGCGGCCGAGGCACTGGTGGCAGGGCTGCGCGCCGCCCTTGCCCCGCTCGAGGCGCTCGCCGACGCACCGCTTCCGCTCGCCGAGCTGGCCGCACGGCACCATGCGGTCGTGACCGCGCTCGCCCACGCCGGCCGCGGTTCAAGCGCGCTCGCCGGCGCGGACGGTGCCGCGCTCTCGGCGACGCTCGATGCGATCGCCACAAGCGAGGGGGCACGCGTCCTTGCGGTCGCGCCGCGTGACTATCCCGAGGTGCTGGAGCGCGTATTCGCCGACCGCGTGGTGCGGCGCGCCGGCGCCCCGGACACGCGGGTGCGCATTTTCGGGCTTCTCGAAGCGCGCCTTCAGCGGGCGGACCGGGTGGTGCTCGGCGGCCTGATCGAGGGCGTCTGGCCGCCGCAGACGCGCTGCGACCCGTGGCTCTCGCGGCCCATGCGGCTCGAACTCGGTCTCGACCTTCCGGAACGGCGCATCGGCCTCACCGCGCACGATTTCGCGCAGCTGCTCGGCGCGCCCGAAGTGATCCTGAGCCGCGCCGCCAAGCTCGGCGGCGCGCCGACCGTCGCCTCGCGCTTCCTGCAACGGCTCGCCGCCGTCTGCGGCAGGGACCGCTGGTCGGCCGTGCGGGCACGCGGCGACCGTTACATCGCCTGGGCGCGCGCGCTCGACCGCGCCCCGCGCCAACCGCCGCTGCCGGCGCCGACGCCGCGCCCACCGCTTGCCGTGCGCCCGAAACAGCTCAGCGTCACCGAGATCGAGCATTGGCTGCGCGATCCCTATACGATCTACGCCAAGCGCATCCTGAAGCTCGTGCCGCTCGATCCGGTCGATACGCCGCCCGGCGCGCGCGACCGCGGCACGGCGATCCACGCCGCGATCGCCGAGTTCACTGAGCGCTATGCCGATGCGCTTCCCGACGATCCCGAGGCGGCGCTGCTTGCGATCGGCGAGCGGCATTTCGCCCCGCTTGCCGCCTATCCGGAGGCGCGCGCGTTCTGGTGGCCGCGTTTCACCCGCATCGCTCGCTGGTTTGCCGCGTGGGAGCGCCGCCGGCGTACCGGCATCGCCGCGATCCATGCGGAAGTGCGCGGCACGATCGAAATCCCGATGGGCCGCGAGAGCTTCACGCTCACCGGGGTCGCCGACCGGATCGAGATCGACACTGCGGGCGTCGCGACGATCCTCGACTACAAGACCGGGGGCGTTGCCACCGAAAAGCAGGTGCGCACGGGATTTGCGCCGCAGCTCACCCTCGAGGCGGCGATGTTGAGGCGCGGCGGATTTGCCGCGATCCCGGGCGTCTCCTCGGTCGCCGGAATTGCCTATGTGCAGTTGCGCGGCGGCGAGCCGCCGGGCCGCGAATGCCTCATCGCCTTCAAGGACAGCGCGCCCGACGCCGAAGCCGACAAGGCTCTGGCGCGGCTCGAACAGCTCGTGGCTGCCTTCGCCGACGAGCGGACGCCCTACCGGTCAATGGTGCATCCGTTGTGGACGAAGCGCTACGGCGATTACGACCATCTCGCCCGCGTACGCGAATGGTCGGCGACCGGCGGCGTGGAAGAGCCGGGGGGCCCGCAATGACAGACGCCGGCGACATCCCCGGCGAAGTCATCGAGCGGCAGAACGTCGCGTCTGACCCTGCCGTTTCCGCCTGGGTGTCGGCCAATGCCGGGTCCGGCAAAACGCACGTCCTCACCCAGCGGGTGATCCGCCTGCTGCTCGACGGCGTCGATCCGGCGAAGATTCTCTGCCTGACCTTCACCAAGGCGGCCGCCGCCAATATGGCGACCCGCGTGTTCGACACGCTTGCGGCCTGGACGGCGCTCGACGACGCCGAACTCGACCGGAAAATCTTTGAGATGGAGGGCCGGCGGCCGAGCGCCGCGCGGCGGCTGCGCGCCCGCCGCCTCTTTGCCGAGGCGCTGGAGACCCCCGGCGGCCTCAAAGTGCAGACCATCCATGCCTTCTGCACCGCACTGCTGCACCAGTTCCCGTTCGAGGCCGACGTCGCCGCGAGCTTCGAAGTGATGGAAGAGCGCGCCTCCGCCGAGCTCATTGACCGCCTGCGCCTTGAAGTGCTGCAGGAGGCCGCCGAGAAGCCCGATACGCCGCTCGGCCAGGCGCTCACGGCCGCCATCGTCGCAGCTGCCGACGTCACTTTCGCGGATGTCGTGCGCGAGGCGATCGCCGCGCGCGACGTGTTGAGCGCGTGGATCGAAGAAGCAGGCGGCGTTCAGGCGGCGATCGGCGACCTCTCCCGCCGGCTCGGCATTGCGCCCGAGGAGACGCCGGAGGACATCGAGGCGCAATTCTTCGCAAGCCCGCACCTGCCGCCTGCCGAATGGCCCGGCCTCATCGCCGTGCTGCAGGGCGGGCTGAAGAGCGATCGTGACCAGGCCGAGCGACTGCGGACGGCGCGCACGCTGTCCGGGGCCGCAGCCATCGATGCCTATCTCGACGTGTTCTGCAAATCGGACGGGGAACCGCGTCAGTCTTTGATGACGCAGGGGCTTGTGAAACGCCATCCGCAATGGGTCGACCGGCTGCAGAAGGAGCAGATCCGCGTCCTCGCCCTGCGCGAGCGGCGCCGCGCCGTCCGCCTGCGCGAGCGCACGGCGGCGCTCGCGACCATCGCCTACGAAGTGCTGACGCGCTATCGCGCGGAAAAGAATCGCGCCGGTCTGCTCGATTACGAGGATCTCATCGACAAGACGCTGACGCTGTTGTCGCGCGAGGGCTCAGCGGCCTGGGTCATGTACAAGCTCGACCTCGGCATCGACCACATTCTCATCGACGAGGCACAGGATACGAGCCGCAAGCAGTGGGAGGTGATCGCGCGGCTAACCTCCGAATTCACCGCCGGCGCGGGCGCGCGCGCCGATGTCAAGCGCAGCATTTTTGCGGTGGGCGACGAGAAGCAGTCGATCTATTCCTTCCAAGGCGCGGCGCCGCATCGCTTTGCCGAGATGCGGCGGCATTTCGCGGCCCGCCATGAAGCGAGCGGAATGCACTTCCGGTCGGTGGATTTCCTCTACTCGTTCCGCTCGGCGCCCGACGTTCTTGAAGCCGTCGATGCCGTGTTCGGCCGGCCGGAGGCCTTCGCAGGGCTGACCGCCGACCCCGTGAAGACCGTGCACCAGGCCGTACGCACGAAGGCGCCTGGATGCGTCGAGCTGTGGCCTCTCGAAGCGCCGGACGAAAAGGCCGAGATGGAGGCGTGGGACACGCCTTTCGATTTCACCTCGGAGGAAAGCCCGCGCGCGCGGCTTGCGCGCCGTATCGCGCAAACCGTGAAATTGTGGATCGCGCGCGGCGACAAGGTCGCGATGACAGGCGCGCCGATCCGGTTCGGCGACATTCTCGTCCTGGTGCGCCAGCGCGGACCGTTGTTCGAAGCGATCATTCGCGCGCTTAAGGATCACGGCGTGGAGGTCGCGGGTGCCGACCGGCTGATCTTGACCGAGCACATTGCGGTCATGGATCTCATGTCACTCGGCGATGCGCTCCTGCTGGCAGATGACGATCTCGCTCTTGCCGAGGTCCTGAAAAGCCCGCTTTTCGGCGTCGCCGAAGAACAGCTCTTTTGCCTCGCGCACGGCCGAGCCGGCTCGCTGCGCGCCGCCCTCCGGCGGCGGTCCGGCGACGATCCGGTGTTCGCGGAGGCGTCGCGCCGGCTCGACGAGTGGGCCGAGGCGGCACGCCGCGATGGGCCGTTCGCCTTCTATGCGCGCCTTCTCGGCCCGGAGGGCGGGCGTCGGAAAATGCTGGCGCGTCTCGGCCCCGAAGCGGCCGACGCACTCGACGAGTTTCTCGCCTTCGCGCTCGAATACGAACGTCGGCACACGCCGTCCTTGCAGGGATTTCTGGGATGGCTGCGCGCGACACCCCCCGAGGTCAAGCGCGACATGGACATCGTGCGGGACGAAGTCCGCGTGATGACGGTGCACGGGGCGAAGGGCCTGGAAGCGCCGGTAGTGATTCTCGCCGACACGACGACACCGCCCAAGGGCCCGCGCGACCCCTCGCTGTTGGCGCTCGGCAAGGACGGCGCGGCGCCCGCGCTCGTGTGGGCAAGCAACCGGCAGGGCGACGTTCCCGTCGTAGCCGAAGCGCGGGCGAAGGCCGTGCGCGCGGCCGAAGACGAGCATCGGCGTCTCCTCTATGTCGCAATGACGCGCGCGGCCGACAAACTGATCGTATGCGGCGCGCGCGGCGAGAAAAGGCCGCCCGATGGTTGCTGGTACGAGCTTGTTTCCGAGGCGCTGCTTGCCGACGCCCGCAAAGTGCCGGCGGAAATCGGCGCTGGTACCGTCTTCCGATGGCAGAAATTCGCACCGGCCGAGCCCGCTGCGCCGGCCCCAACCCAGGCGTCTGCCGATTCGGCCGCGATGCCGGATTGGCTTGCGCAGCCGGCACCGGCGGCGCCTGCGCGCACTGCCCCTCTTGCGCCCTCGACCGCATTCGCGGAATGGCGCAATGAAGGCGCAGCCTTCCCCGGTGTGGGGCGCGAGACCGCGGAAGATGCCGCCTTTGCCCGGCAGCGGGGGCGCCTCGTGCATCGCCTCTTGCAGTCGCTGCCGGAGCTTGCGCCCGGTATTCGGGCGCAAGCCGCGCAACGCTTCCTGGCGCGCGCGCGACCGCCGCTCGACCCGAACCGGATCGAAGCGATTCTGACCGAGACGCTGCGCGTCATGGAGCATCCCGAATTCGCCGTGCTGTTCGGGGCCGGGAGCCGGGCGGAGACGTCCATCATCGGCCGGCTTTCGCGGCCGGACGGGATCGTTCAACGGGTGTCCGGCCAGATCGACCGGCTTGCCGTCACCGGCGACACGGTCCTGCTCGCCGATTTCAAGACCGACCGCAATCCACCCGCCTGCGCGGAGGACGTGCCCGAACCCTACCGCGTCCAGCTTGCGCTCTATCGGGCGGTTCTCGCGCAACTTTACCCGGGCCGGACAATTCGGGCGGCGCTCGTCTTCACCGAGGCGCCGCGGCTCATCGAACTGCCGCCCGCTTCTCTCGATGCCGCGCTGGCAGAACTCGCTCGTCTTGACCCTGCAGAGCCCGCTACATAGCTTCGGGAGAGGTTGGTCCCGCGGGCGCCGGAAGCGCTTTCAGGATGTTTTCCGAAGAGGTCCGAAATGAGTGTTGGAAAAGTCTCCGACGCAACGTTTGAGAACGAAGTCCTTAAGGCCAGCGGGCCCGTCGTTGTGGATTTCTGGGCCGAATGGTGCGGCCCTTGCCGCATGATCGCGCCCGCGCTCGAGGAAATTGCCGGGACGCTCGGCGACAAAGTGAAGATCGTCAAGCTCAATGTCGACGAAAACCCGACCACGGCGGCGAAATACGGCGTGATGTCCATCCCGACGCTGATGATGTTCAAGAACGGCGAGCTGGCTTCGCGCCAGATCGGCGCCGCGCCGAAACAGAAGCTCGAACAATGGATCCGGGGCGCCGCATAAGGCGATTGTTCCCCGGCTCGAAGGCAACGGCCGCCGTTTCGGCGGCCGTTGCCTTTCGGGCCGAAGTCGCGCGTCTTATGCTGGAGGACTGCCGTTCGCCGCCAAGACTTCGCCCGCGAGATAAAGCGAGCCGGTGACGAGAATGCGCGGCGGCGGATCGATCTGAAGCTGACCGATACGCGCGAGCGCTTCCGCCACACTCTGCCGAGCTTCGGCCGGGATGCCGACGCGCCGGGCCGCATCGGCAATGGATTCGGGCGGCCGCCCCTTCTCCTGATGCGCGATCGGTACGGCGATCACGCGGCGGGCGAGCCCCGCGAAATTGCCGAGAAAGCCTTCGAGATCCTTCGTCTCCAACATGCCGACGACAAGGATCAGGGCGCGGGGAACGCGCTCCTCAAGATCGGCGAGAGTCGTTGCGACCGCCCGGCCGGCTGCTGCATTGTGACCGCCGTCGAGCCAGACCTCGCTGCCCTCTGGCGCGAGCGACGCGAGAGCGCCCGAGGACAGCCGCTGCATGCGGGCCGGCCAGTCGGCGGCGGCAAGCCCGGCCTCGAAGGCCGAAAGCGGCACGCGCCACGTTCCGGCCGCACGCAAGGTCGCGATCGCAAGCCCCGCATTCTCGAACTGATGCCGGCCGACGAGCCGTGGCGAAGGCAGATCGAGCAGCCCGTTCTCGTCCTGAAAGACGAGCCGCCCGCGCTCCGGTGCGACCGTCCATTGCTCCCCGGCGACGGACAAGGGCGCGCGCAGGCGTTGCGCGGCCCGTTCGATCGGTGCGAGCGCCTCGAGCGGTTGCACGCCGATCACGGCGGGCGCGCCGCGCTTGATGATGCCCGCCTTCTCGGCCGCGATCTGCGTGAGCGAATCGCCGAGGAAGTCCACATGGTCGAGGGAGACCGGCGCGATCACGCTCGCCGCCGGGCGCTCGATCACATTGGTGGCGTCGAGGCGGCCGCCGAGCCCGACCTCGAGCAGCAGCGCATCGGCGGCATGGCGCGAAAACAGGAGAAAGCCCGCCGCGGTCGTGATCTCGAAAATCGTGATCGGCTCCTCGCCGTTCGCCCGCTCGCATTCGGCGAGCGCGTCGGCGAGCTCGGCATCGCCGACGAGCGTCCCGGCGATGCGGAAGCGCTCGCTGAAGCGCACGAGATGCGGCGAGGTGTAGACATGCACCCGCAGGCCGGCGGCTTCCAGAATTGCCCGCATGAAGGCCACGGTCGAGCCCTTGCCGTTGGTGCCGCCCACATGCACGACCGGCGGCAGGCGCTTGTGCGGCTCGCCGAGCCGCGCCAGCAGGCGAAGGATCCGATCGAGCGAAAGATCGATCTTCTTTGGATGCAGCGCGACGAGGCGCGCCAGAATGGCGTCGATCGGTGTCATCGGTATCGCGAGCGCATCGCGCCTCAGCCGTCGACGGGCGCTGCGGCGGCGCCCGCCGGCGCGGCCGGCAGCAGAGCGGACGGGCGCGGCGTCGCCGCCGGGGCTTTGGTGAGCAGGCGGCAGAGCCGCGCGAGCACGCCGCGCAATTCGTGGCGATGCACCACCATGTCGACCATGCCGTGCTGGCGCAGATATTCGGCGCGCTGGAAGCCTTCCGGCAGCTTCTCGCGGATGGTCTGTTCGATCACGCGCGGGCCGGCGAAGCCGACCAGCGCGCCGGGCTCGGCGATGTGCACGTCGCCCAGCATCGCGTAGGAGGCGGTGACGCCGCCGGTCGTCGGGTTGGTCAGCACGACGATATAGGGCTTGCGGGCATCGCGCAGCATCTGCACGCCGATCGTCGTGCGCGGCATCTGCATGAGCGAGAGGATCCCTTCCTGCATCCGTGCGCCGCCCGAGGAGACAAACAGGATGAACGGCGTTCCCCGCTCGACCGCCGTTTCGAAGCCCTTGACCATTGCCTCGCCGGCCGCCATGCCGAGCGAACCGCCCATGAAGTCGAAATCCTGCACGGCCGCCACCACGCCGAGGCCATCGAGTTCGCCATAGGCGAGCTTCACGGCGTCGGTGAGCCCCGTCTTCGCACGAGCATCCTTGAGGCGATCGGTGTAGCGGCGTTCGTCGCGGAACTTTAAGGGGTCGGTCGGAACGTCGGGAAGCGGGATGTCTTCGTAGATGCCGCCGTCAAACAGCGATTTGAGCCGCAGGGCGGCGCCCATGCGCATGTGATAGTTGGAGCCCGGAATGACGAACTGATTCGCTTCCAGGTCCTTGTAGAAGACCATCTGCCCGGTCTCCGGGCATTTCACCCAGAGATTTTCCGGCACTTCGCGCCGCAGGAAGGAGCGGATTTTCGGGCGGACGACGTTGGCAATCCAGTTCATGGCAGGCTCCGCCGGCCTGGCGGGAATCAGGCCGCCCCGGCAGGCTTCATCTGGCGATGAATTGCGGCGAGATCAAATCCCCGCCCGCCGCGCCGCGGTCTCATCGCTTGCCGCCGCGGCCGCGCCGGCCCCTAATGCAGCTTGGCGCGCACCTCGCGGATGCCGTCCGCGACCAGATCGTCCGCGACCTTGCCCTTGGCGCTGGCCGACAGGATATCGGCGGCCGCGGCGACCGCAGCCTCCGCGGCGGCGGCCCGCACTTCGGCGAGCGCCTGTGCCTCGGCCTGCGTGATCTTGGTCTCCGCCATCTTGGTGCGGCGGGCGACGAAATCCTCCATCTTGGCCTTGGCTTCGGCCGCATAGCGCTCGGCTTCCGCGCGCGCGTTGGCGATCAAGGCCTCGGCCTCCTTTTCGGCCTCGCTGCGCTTTGCCCGATACTGGGCGACGAGCGATTCCGCCTCGTCCTTCAGGCGCCGCGCCTCGTCGAGCTCGGCCTGAATTCGACGCCGCCGTGCATCCAGCGCCTCGAACAGCTGCCTGTGGACCCCCAAGTAGAAGAGGACCAGCAGAAAGAGGACGGTGGCGATCGCAACCCAGTGTTCGGCTTCGAGCATCGTGGCCTCGCTCAACTCTTGAGGACGCGATCGACCGCCTCGGCGACCGCCGGCCTGGGCGGCGCCGAGCCGGTGAGGTGCTCCACGATCGCCTCCGCGGTCTCGACCGCGACGTCCCGTACATTGGCCATGGCGGCGCTCTTCGTCGCGCTGATCGCCTTCTCGGCTTGCGCAAGCCTTCCCTGCAGGTCGGCCTCCAGCGCCTTGCGGTTCGCTTCCGTCTCCGCCATCAGGGCGTCCCGCGTCTCGTTGGCGATCGCCTGGGCGCGGTTACGCGCATCCGCGAGCGATTTCTCGTAGGCGGCGAGCGCCGCTTCGGATTCGGCACGCAGCGCCTCCGCCGCTGCAAGGTCGCCCTCCACACGCGCGCGCCGCGCCTCAAGAATGCCGGCGACGCGCGGCAGGCCGAACTTCGCCATCAGTAAATAGAGCGCGATGAAGGCGAGCGCGAGCCAGAAGAGCTGGGAGGCGAAGTGCTCCGACTGGAACGGCGGGAACGGCGCCGGCCCGTGGCCGCCCGGCGCTTCGGTGTGAGCTGTCGTTTCGGTCGCCATGCGAAGTCGTTCCGGTCCTTAGCGCGCGTCACGGCCGGGCGTTTCCCGGCCCCCTCTCCCGCGAAACGATGCGCGAGGGGCGCCCCGCGCATCGCCGGCCGATCCCGGCTTACAGCGCAAACAGAAGCAGGAGTGCGATGAGCAGCGAGAAAATGCCGAGCGCTTCCGTGATCGCGAAGCCGAAGATCAGGTTGCCGAACTGGCCCGCCGCCGCGGAGGGGTTGCGGATCGCCGCCGCGAGATAATTGCCGAAGATGACGCCTACGCCGACGCCGGCTCCGCCCATGCCGATGCAGGCGATGCCAGCGCCGATGTATTTGGCGGCGATCGGATCCATGTCGAGTGCTCCTTGATGATGACGGTTGGTGTGGCTTTCGAGGACCTTAATGGCCCGGGTGGATGGCATCGTTCAGGTAAATGCAAGTCAGAATGGCAAACACATAGGCCTGAAGGAACGCGACCAGCAATTCGAGGGCGGTGAGCGCGACGGTGACAGCGAGGGGGATCAGCGCGCCGATCCATCCGCCGACGCCCAGCGCGCCCAGCATCACGACGAAGCCGGCGAACACCTTGAGGGTGATGTGTCCGGCGAGCATGTTGGCGAACAGACGCACGCTGTGGGAGATCGGCCGCGACAGGAACGACATGATCTCGATGAACACGATCAGCGGCAGGATGTAGAAGGGAATGCCGCTCGGCACGAACAGCTTGAAGAAGCGCAGGCCGTGCCGCATGAGCCCATAGAGCAGCACCGTGAAGAACACGATGAGCGCCAACGCCGCCGTGATGATGATGTGGCTCGTCACGGTGAACCCGCCGAGCGGCACCATGCCGAACATGTTGAGGAACAGCACGAACATGAAGATCGAGAAGACGAACGGGAAGAAGCGCAGCCCTTCCTTCCCGGCCGTCGACTGGATCATGTCGGCGACGAATTCGTAGGAAATCTCCGCGAGCGACTGGGCGCGGTCGGGCACCAGGCTGCGGCGGGCGGTTGTGCCGAGCATCAGGAGCGTGATGCCGGCCACCGCGATGACCATAAAAAGTGCCGAATTGGTGAAGGCGATCTCGTGGCCGCCGACCGTGCCGAGCGTATAGATCTTGCTGATCTGAAACTGGTGAATCGGGTCAGCAGCCATGACCTTGAACCGGTCCTCGTCGCGTCAAAAGCCGGCTTGCGCCGGCCAATTCCGGGCACATTGAGCGCCGGCGCCCGCGATCCTCAAAGCCTGCGTTCAGGGATAACCCCCGCCGAGCGCATGACCGTGAGCACGCCCCCGGCAAAGCCGAGCATCACGAGCACGATGAAGCCCCACGGCGATGTGCCGGCGAGGTAATCGAGGCCAAGCCCGATGCCCGCACCAACCGCCACGCCGCCCACAAGCTCGGCGGAAAGCCGCAGCGCGACGGCAAGCCTCGACGGATCGGAGGCTGACCCCGCACCGGGCTCGCTCTCGGCCGCGCGACTCGCCCGTTTCCGGTCGAGCCGTTCGCCGAGACGCCGGAGCCTCGCGGAGAGGGCGGCCTCATCGGCCGGCGTTGCGCTTTGCTTCCCGTTCTCGCGTGCG
The DNA here is from genome assembly GCA_035716025.1 of Xanthobacteraceae bacterium. GTDB lineage: Bacteria > Pseudomonadota > Alphaproteobacteria > Rhizobiales > Xanthobacteraceae > JADGHE01. The sequence goes on along the minus strand of DASTKH010000044.1, from coordinate 56,123 downwards.
CCGTCAGCCATGCTTCGACACCCGCAAAGTTCAGGAAAATCGGACGCTTTCGCCGCCCCCTGAAAGCCGCGCGGACCATACTGGCGGGGTTATGGAGTGTCAAGAATCCGGGAATGTTCGTTAAGCCTTTGATTCTTGTTGGGAATGCGTCTGGAAGTCGAACTGCGCCGCGGCCCGCGCCCAGCCGCGCAAGGCGGTTTTCGATGCCGATTGCGTTCCGTTGCCACCCATTGTTCAAATCGCCCGTCGCTCTTGCGCCGGGCAGGCGCCGTCCACGACCGGCGCAGCCTTGCGACCGATTGGCGCAGAGCCACGCCAGGAGAAGACGCGCGATGAATGCCCTCGACCGCCAGGCGATGTACTCCGGCACCAAGGACGTAACACCCGCCCTGCGCTTCGACGTGAGCCGTCTCGAAGCCCATCTCGCCGCCCATGTGCCGGGCTTCCGCGGGCCGCTGGCGGTGCGGCAGTTCAAAGGCGGGCAATCCAATCCGACCTACCGGCTCGAAACCCCGGAGCGCGCCTATGTGCTGCGGCGCAAGCCGCCGGGCAAGCTTCTGCCTTCCGCGCATGCGGTCGACCGGGAATTCCGCGTCATCAGCGCGCTTTATCCGCAGGGCTTTCCCGTTGCGCAGCCGGTGATCTACTGCGCCGACGAGAGCGTGGTCGGCACGCCGTTTTACGTGATGAGCTATGTCGAGGGGCGCGTCTTCTGGACGCCGCACATGGAAGGCTCGACCCCCGAGGAGCGGCGGGCGGTCTACGACGCCATGAATGCGACGCTCGCGCGCCTGCACATGTTCGATCCCGCGGCGATCGGGCTCGGCGATTTCGGGCGCGGCGAGAACTATGTCGCCCGCCAGGTCGACCGCTGGTCGAAGCAATATCGGGCGTCCGAAACCGAACGGATCGACGAAATGGAGCGGCTGATGGAATGGCTTCCGGGCCATTTGCCGCCGCCCGGGCCGGTGCGGCTCGTGCATGGCGACTACCGCCTCGACAACATGATCCTCGCTGCGGACGGCCCGCGGGTGCTGGCGGTGCTCGATTGGGAGTTGTCGACACTCGGCGATCCCCTCGCCGACTTCACCTACCACCTGATGCAATGGAGCATGCCGCGATTCGACGGAGCGAGCGCCGGTACCGCCTCACTGGTCGGGTTCGATCTTGCCGAACTGGGAATCCCCAGTCTCAGCGACTATGTGGACGCTTATGTGGCGCGCACCGGACTCGACCCGCGCCCTCATCTCGATGTCTATTCGGCCTACAATTTTTTTCGGCTCGCCGCCATCCTGCAGGGAATCGTCGGACGCGTGCGCGACGGCACGGCCGCCAACGAGAACGCCCCCGCCCGCGCCGCCCTTGTTCGGCCGCTCGCCGAGGTCGCCTGGCGCTACGCTCGGCAGGCCGGCGCCCGCTGAATCGGAAACGGGCGTGAGCGCGCCCACCTCCTGTGCGGATATCGCCAGCGCTTCGCGCCCCTTGCATCCGGCCGCGCCGGGCGAGCGGGTCGGCACGGACGCCGCGGCGAAGGCGCCGGTGCAGGCGGTGCGCCGGAAATCCTTCGCACTCGTCCTCGGCGGAGGCGGAGCGCGCGGGCTTGCGCATATCCCCGTGCTGGAGGCCCTGGACGAAATCGGCCTGCGGCCGAGCGTGATCGCCGGCAGCTCCATCGGCGCCGCGATCGGCGCCGCCTATGCGGCGGGCATGAGCGGCCGCGACATCCGCCGCCACGCGATCCGCCTGCTCCACGATCGTCCGGAAATCCTCCGCCGCCTCATGCGCGCCCGGGCCGTCTCGCTGCGGGAGGTGTTCTCCGCCGGCTTCGGCAATCCGATGGTGATGAATGCCGAGAAGCTCACGGCCGCGCTGCTGCCGCAAGCGATGCCCCGCAGCTTCGCGCAGCTCGGCATTCCCCTGATCGTCATGACGACGGACCTATATGCGCGGGCCGAACGCGCCTTCGAGGAGGGGCCGCTCAATCCCGCGCTCGCCGCCTCGATGGCCATTCCCGGTCTGGTGCGCCCGGTCGAGATCGACGGACGCGTGCTGATCGACGGCGCCGCCGTCAATCCGCTGCCCTTCGCCTGCGTACGGGAGCGCGCAGACATCGTTCTTGCGGTCGATACTTCGGTCGGCCCGTCGGAGCCGCGCGGCATCCCCGACCCGTGGGACGCCCTGTTCGCCGCGATCCAAATCATGGGGCACACCATCGTGAACGAGAAGCTCAAGGTCGGACCGCCCGACGTCCTGGTGCGCCCGAATGTCGGGAGCTTCCGGCTCCTCGACTTCTTCAAGGTGAGCGCCATCCTGCGCGCCGCCGATCCCGTGAAGGCGCACGTGCAGCAGAAGATCACGGAGCTGATCGAAGCCCGATAAGCCGGCTTCGGCGGCCGTTTCCCCCTCACCCGGCTCCGCGCTGGCGCGCGGAGCCATCCTCCCGCGAGGGGAGAGGCTTTCCGTGGGGCGCCGCGGGGGCGACCCGCAGCCTTGGTCCTGGTCTAGAATGCCGCGGAACGAGGGAGGGAAAGGAAATGACCGAAGACAAGGAACTCGAAGGGCGTGTCGCGATCATCACCGGCGCCGGGCGCAATATCGGCCGCGCGATCGCGCTCGATCTTGCCCGCGCCGGAGCGGCCGTGATCGTCAATGTCCGGTCGAATGAGCAGGAGGCCGAGGAGGTCGCGGCCCGCATCCAAGGGGCGGGCGGACGTGCCGCCATCGTGCTCGGCGACGTCGCCCACCCGGACACGGGCGAGAAGCTTGCGCGCGCCGCCAAGAACAAATTCGGCCGCATCGACATTCTCGTCAACAATGCCGCGCTGCGGCGCGAGACTGCGCTCGAAGACATGAGCTTCGAAGAGTGGCGCGAGATCACCGGGACGATTCTCGACGGCGCGTTCCGCTGCACCAAGGCGGCTCTGCCCGAGCTCAAGAAGAGCGGGAGCGGCACGATCGTCAATATCGGCGGGATGAGCGGTCATGTCGGAGCGAAGCACCGCGCGCACGTGATCACCGCCAAATCCGGCCTGATCGGACTTACCAAGGCGCTGGCGCACGAGCTCGCCGACTACGGCATAAACGTGAACTGTGTTGTGCCCGGGATGATCGACACGCCGGCCGGAAAGCCGGCCTCGGGGCCGCGACCGCAGCACTATCAGTTCGCGCAGCCGCTCAACGGTCGCAAAGGCACCGTCGAGGAGCTTTCCGGCATGGTCCGCTATCTCTGCGGACCGAAGGCTCGCTACATCACCGGTCAGGCGCTGCACGTGAACGGCGGCGCCTATATGGGCTGAAGGCCGCTCCGACGACCGATTGGCCCGCCCGGCAATCTCGGCTAGAACGACGGCAGCCGAAGGACATTTCCGGGAGACCAGAACCATGCGTGAGGCCTATATCTGCGACGCCGTGCGGACGCCGATCGGCCGCTACGGCGGCGTGCTCGCGAAGGTGCGCACCGACGACCTCGCGACCGTGCCGATCAAGGCGCTCATGGCCCGCAATCCCAAGGTCGACTGGGGGATGCTCGACGAGGTGTTTCTCGGCTGCGTGAACCAGGCGGGCGAAGACAACCGCAATGTCGCGCGGATGGCGCTGCTTCTCTCCGGACTGCCCGCAAGCGTACCGGGCGTGACCGTCAACCGGCTCTGCGCCTCGGGGCTCGAAGCCGTGGGCGAGGCCGCCCGCGCGATCAAGACCGGCGAGATCGATCTTGCGATCGCGGGCGGCGTCGAGTCGATGTCGCGTGCGCCTTTCGTGATGCCGAAAGCGACGGAAGCGTTTTCGCGCAGCAACGAGGTGTACGACACGACGATCGGCTGGCGTTTCGTGAATCCGAAAATGAAGGCGCAGTACGGCATCGACCAGATGCCGGAAACGGCGGAAAACGTTGCCGAAGAATTTCAGGTGCAACGCGCCGACCAGGACGCGTTTGCCTACCGCTCGCAACAACGGGCCGCGAAGGCGATGGCGTCCAGCTACTTCGCGGAGGAAATCGTGCCGGTCGAGGCGCCCGGCGGGCGCGGCGGGCCGATCATCGTCGATAAGGACGAGCATCCGCGCCCCGATACGACGCTCGAAAATCTCGCAAAGCTCAAGACGCCGTTCCGCAATCCCGGAACCGTGACCGCCGGCAACGCCTCGGGCGTGAACGACGGGGCCGCCGCCATGATTATCGCCTCCGAGGAGGCCGTGAAGCGCCACGGTCTGACCCCCCGCGCGAAAATCCTCGGCATGGCGTCGGCGGGCGTGCCGCCCCGCACCATGGGGATCGGACCCGTGCCGGCGACGCGGAAGCTCCTGGCGCGGCTCGGCCTCAAGATGACGGATTTCGATGTCATCGAGCTCAACGAGGCGTTCGCCGCCCAGGCTCTCGCGGTCCTGCGCCAGCTCGGCATCCCCGACGATGCCGATTTCGTCAATCCCAACGGCGGCGCAATCGCGCTCGGCCATCCGCTCGGCATGTCGGGCGCGCGGCTTGCGCTGACAGCCACGCACCAGCTGGAGAAGACCGGTGGCAAGCGCGCGCTCGCGACGCTTTGCGTCGGCGTCGGCCAGGGCCTTTCGGTCGCGCTCGAACGCGTGCAATAACGACGCTGGCCGCGCCGACGCGGAGGCGGGCCCGCGCCGCGCGCAGGCCGGGTGAGAGGCCAGGGAGGCTCTCATGACCCTCGTTTATCCGCACGACAGCCTGAAGGCGCACCCGCGCTACGATTTCGCCGCCTATCGTTCGACCGAGAAGCGCGCCCCGAAGCGGCCGCTGGTGCTGCTGCCGCACACGTTGTCGGAGACGACCGGCCCGGTCTACGGCCACGAGACGGTTCGCCCCGAGGATGCCGACCTCACGCGCCAGCATGCCGGCGAGCCGCTCGGCGAACGCATCATCGTGCACGGCTATGTGCTCGACGAAGATGCCCGCCCGGTTGCCGACACGCTCGTCGAAGTCTGGCAGGCGAATGCCTGCGGCCGCTACCGGCATCTCGTCGATCAGCACCCTGCGCCGCTCGATCCGAATTTCACCGGCGCCGGGAGAGCCGTGACGGACGAGAAGGGCTATTACCGGTTCGTCACCGTGAAGCCCGGCGCCTATCCCTGGCGCAACCACCCGAACGCCTGGCGCCCGGCGCACATCCACTTTTCGCTGTTCGGCCATGCCTTCGTGCAGCGGCTCGTGACGCAGATGTATTTCCCGGGCGACCCGTTGCTTCCGTTCGACCCCATCTCCAATGCGATCGAAGATTCCGCGGCGCGCGCCCGCACGATCGCGCGCTTCGATCTCGAAAACTCCATTCCCGAATGGGCGCTGTGCTATCGCTTCGACATCGTGTTGCGCGGCCGGCACCAGACGCCGATGGAGAATTGAGGCGATGAAAGCGCCGCAGGACGCGCCGGCGCCGGCGAGCGGCGATTGCCTCGTCGGCTGGCCCGCGCCGAAGTCCCGCAGGGCGTTGCGCACACTTTCACCACACGAGCGGGGACTTTGAGCCATGTCCGGCATTACCCCATCCTCGACGGTCGGCCCGTTCTTCCTGTTCGGACTCGTGCCGTCTTCGGCGGGCGGCACCGATGTGATCACCAACAATCTTGTCACGCCGGATGTCTCCGGCAACCGCATCCGCATCGAAGGACGCGTGCTCGACGGCGACGGCGCCCCGGTGCCGGATGCGCTGGTCGAGATTTGGCAGGCCGACGCGCAGGGACGCTATCCCTCGTCCGGCGAGGCGCGGGCACGCGCCAACACGGCCTTCAGGGGCATCGGCCGCGCGCCGACCGACGAGGAGGGGCGTTACCGTTTTGAGACCATCAAGCCTGGGCCGGTGCCGGGCCCAAACGGCACGCTGCAGGCGCCGCACATCCTCGTCAATCTGTTCGCCCGCGGCCTGCTCAAGCAGGTGATCACCCGCATCTACTTTTCCGACGAGCCTGCCAATGCTTCCGATCCGATCCTCGCGCTCGTGCCCGAGGAGCGGCGGCCGACCCTGATCGCGCGGCGCGCAGCTGCCGACGCCGTCTACATCTTCGACATCCGCTTGCAGGGCGAAGACGAAACAGTTTTCTTCGAGGCGTGAGTTTGCTCCCGGTGCCCCCTCACGGAACGCGGCCGTTCGGCTCCGGTGCCGCAAGGCCCCGGCACCCGGGCGTGCGGGACCGGTAGGAAGTAAGGAGGAATCGCGACATGGCGCAAGGCATCGTGGCCGGCAAGGTGGCGATCGTCACCGGCGGCGGGCGCGGGATCGGCCGCGCGATCGCGCGACTGATGGCGGCGGAAGGCGCGCGCGTCGTGGTCGCCGACGTCGGCGCCGGCCTCGACGGCATGGGGGCCGACGAAGGCCCGGCGCACGAGGTGGTGGCCGAAATCAAGGCGGCGGGGGGTGAGGCGATCGCCTCCACGCTTTCGATCGTCGAGCCGAAGAACGCCGAGGCGATCGTTCAGGCGGCGCGCGACGCATTCGGACGGATCGACATTCTGGTGAACAATGCCGGTATCCTGCGCGACCGCATCTTCCACCGCATGAGCTGGTCGGATTGGCACGACGTTATTGCCGTGCATCTCAACGGCTCGTTCAACATGGCGCGGGCGGTCGCGCCGCATTTTCGCGAACAGAACTCAGGCGCCATGGTGCACATGACGTCGACCTCCGGCCTCATCGGCAATTTCGGCCAGGCGAACTACATGGCGGCCAAGCTCGGCATCCACGGTCTCTCGCGCGGCATTGCCCTCGACATGGAGCGCTACGGCGTGCGCTCGAACGCCATCGCGCCCTCGGCCTGGAGCCGCATGACGAGCTCCATCCCGGCGCAGAACGAGGCCGAGAAGCTGCGGGTGGAACGGCTGCAACAGATGACGCCCGAGAAGGTCGCGCCGCTCGCGGTGTGGCTTGCATCCGACCGCGCCGCCGGCATCACCGGACAGATTTTCGGCGTGCGCAAGAACGAAATCTTCTTGTTCAGCCAGCCGCGGCCGGTGCGCGCCCTGCATCGGGGAGATGGTTGGACGCCGGAGTCGCTCGACGTCATCAAGGGAGCGTTCGCAGCCTCGCTGACACCGCTCGAACGCACGAGCGACGTTTTCCCTTGGGACCCGATCTGACGGAGCACGCCCGTCGCGCCCGGCCGGGCGTGAACCACAGCGCGGCTCCCGCCTGACACTTCAACATTCGAATCAACGATCCGCCCACCGCGTCTGAAAGCACGCGCGCCGCAACAGCCCAGGAAACCGATGCCGATCAACTATGAAAAGCTGATGGCGCTCGACATTCCTCCCGTCGAGCAGACTTATACCTCCCGCGACACGATGCTGTACGCCTTGGGACTCGGCCTTGGGCAGGACCCGCTCGACGAGGCCGAGCTCGCCTTCGTTTACGAGAAGGACCTCAAAGCGCTGCCGACCATGTGCTGCGTGCTCGCGACCCGCCCCTGGATGCGCGAGATGGACACGGGCATCGACTACGTCAAGCTCGTGCACGGCGAGCAGGAATTCACGCTGCACCGCCCGCTTCCCCCTGCGGCGCGCGTGCGCGGCAAGAGCCGTGTCGTCGATATCGTCGACAAGGGCGCCGGCAAGGGGGCGCTGGTCTACAGCGAGCGTACGCTGACCGACGCCGAAACCGGCGAAGTAATCGCGACGCTTCGACACACGACCTTCTGCCGCGGCGACGGCGGGTTCGGCGGGCCTGTGCGGCCGAGTCGCCCGCCCCATCCGCTTCCCGAGCGGCCGCCGGATGCGGTCTGCGATGTACCGACGCGGCCAGAGACGGCGCTCATTTATCGGCTGTCGGGCGACTACAACCCGCTGCATGCCGAGCCCGCCGTCGCGGCCAAGGCCGGCTTTCCACGGCCTATCCTGCACGGCCTCGCCACGTTCGGAATCGCCGGACGCGCAATCCTCAAGACGCTGTGCGGCTACGATGCGAAGCGCCTCGTCGGCATGGCAGGCCGTTTTTCGGCTCCCGTCTATCCGGGCGAGACGCTGCGGGTCGAGATGTGGCACGAAGGCGAGACGGTCCCGTTCCGCGTCCGCGTTGCCGGCCGCGACGCGGACGCGCTGACAAACGGTCGCGCCACTCTCAAAGGGACGCCATGAGCGCGCTGCGCCCGCTCGAGGGCCTTCTCGTCATCTCCCTGGAGCAAGCGGTCGCGGCGCCGCACTGCACCTGCCGCCTCGCCGATGCCGGTGCGCGCGTGATCAAAATCGAGCGTCCGGAAGGCGATTTCGCCCGCGGCTACGACGCGCTCGTGCACGGCGAAAGCGCCTATTTCGTCTATCTTAACCGCGGCAAGGAGTCGGTCGTGCTCGACCTTTCGCGGTCGGACGACAAGGCCCTGATGGAGGCGCTGCTCGCGCGCGCCGATGTCTTCGTGCAGAACCTCAAGCCCGGCGCGGTGAAAAAGCTCGGTTTCGACATCGCCCGACTGCGACGTGATTACCCGCGACTGATCATCTGTTCGATCTCCGGATACGGCGAAGAGGGCCCCTATGCCGCCCGCAAGGCTTATGATCTCCTGATCCAGGCGGAGGTGGGCCTTGCGTCGGTGACCGGCGGGCCGGAAGCGCCTTCGCGCGTCGGCGTCTCCTGCGTCGACATCGGCGCCGGAATGAACGCACATGCGGCGATCCTCGAAGCGCTGATCGCGCGCGAGCGCACCGGAAAAGGCACCGCCCTCAGCATCTCAATGTTCGACGCGATGGCAGACTGGATGACGGTGCCGCTGCTCCAGCACGAAGGCGGCAGCCCGCCGCGCAGGATCGGCCTCTCGCATCCCTCGATCGCGCCCTATGGCGTGTTTCGCGCCCGCGACGGGGTGGAAATTCTCATCTCGATCCAGAACGACCGGGAATGGCGCGTTCTCGCCGAGCGCGTCATGGAAGATCCGGCACTCGCCGCCGATCCGGGCTTTGCGACCGTGATGCAGCGGACGGAGCGCCGTCAGGAAACGGATGCGCGGGTCGCAGCCGCTTTCGCCCGGCTCGATTCCGGACCGCTGATAGCGAAGCTGCTTGCCGCCGACATCGCCTTCGCCCGCGTGAGCGACATGCCGGCGCTGCAGCGTCATCCGCATCTGCGGCGCATCACCATCGACACGCCGAGCGGGCCCGCTTCTTATCCGGCGCCCGCCGCGCGCTTCGCCGATGGCGAGCGCGTTTACGGCAAGGTTCCGGCACTCGGCGAGCACACCGAAAAGATACGTCAAGAATTTCTCGGCTGACTCCCGTTTCCTCAGTGCGCCGCGGCCGCGGCGCCGCCTGCTCGCGGAGACGACGCTCCGTGCATTTTGGCGATGCCGAATACAAACGGCATGGACGCAATGGTGAGCCACATGAGAAGTGCAAAATCGTTGGAATAGGCAATGTAGGCGGCCTGCTGCGTGAGCAGCTGATCGGCAAGTGCACGGCCCGTATCGGTTGAAAGGTCAAGCGTGCGAGCGACGTCCGGCGCACGCAACGCGTCGTTGAACGGACTGATGAAGGCCGAGAGATAAGCGTGCATCTCGGTTGTGGTGCGGCTCAGATTCGCAATCACGATCGAGATGCCGATCGAGCTCGAAATGTTACGAATCAGCGTGAAGATCGCCGTTCCATCGGTCCGCAAATGCGACGGCAAGGTCGTGAAGGCGACCGTCGCAAGGGGCATGAAGATGAATCCCAGGCCGAACCCCTGGATGGTGCCGGTAACGAAAATCGTCTGCTGGGAGGTGTTGGCGTTGAAGTACACCATTTCGTGCAACATCCACGCGGTCAGCGCAAGGCCGATCAACACACAGGTGCGCGCTTCGATGTATCGCATGATGCGGCTGAGGGCGAGCATGGCGATCAGCGTGCCGCAGCCACGCGAGCCCAGTACGATGCCGGTCGTGGTGAGCGGGTAGCCCTGCAGGTTCTGCAGGAAGGGTACGATCAGCGCCATCGTGGAGAAGAGAACGACGCCGACCACGACCATGAACACACAACCGATGACGTAATTTTTGTCGGTGAAGATCGCGAATCGCACAAACGGCTCGTCGGTCGTAAGCGAATGCGCAAAGAAATAGTAGAAGCCGACGCACGAAGCCGTAGCCGCGATCCAGGTCTCCGTGGCCGAAAACCAACCGACCTGCTCACCACGGTCGAGCATCAGCTGGAAGGCACCGATGCCGAGCGCAAGCGCGAGAAACCCGAACCAGTCGAAGCGGAGATTCTCTCGTGGCCTCGTCTCGTCCATGAAGGCGAGCAGACCGAAGACAGTCACGAGCCCGATCGGAAGGTTGATCAGGAACACCCAATGCCAACTGAAATAGTCGGTGAGATAGCCGCCGAGGGTCGGCCCCATGATCGGCCCGAGTGTTACTCCCATGCCCCAGATCGACATCGCCTGTGCACGCTGGTGTGCCGGGTAAATGTCGAGCATGACGGCCTGCGAAAGTGGCACGAGCGCCGCACCGAACACGCCCTGCATCAGACGGAACATCACAATCTGCTCGATGTTCTGCGCGAGCGCGCAGAGCGCGGAGGCGATTGTGAACCCGCTCGCACAGATGACGAACAATTTCTTCCGTCCGAACCGGTCGGAAAGCCAACCAACTGGCGTCGTCATGATGGCGGCGGCGACGATATAGGAGGTCAGCACCCAACTAATCTGGTCGAGCGTCGCCGAAAGGCTTGCCTGCATATAGGGTAGCGCGACATTGGCAATCGTCGAATCGATTGCCTGCATCACGGTCGCCGTCATGGCGCAGACGGTAAGCAGCGCCCGACGCGCGGCCGGCGCCCCGCCCGGCGCGGCCGCATTCATTTTTCCGGATCCTTCGCTTTCGCCGCAAAGCCGAACAGACCCGCAAGAGAGCGGGTGCGGCCAGTGTCGATCTCAACGGTCGCACTCATTCCCGCGCGTAGCCGGGCGAGGTCCTGGCCCGGCACGAACTCGATACGCACCGGCAGCCGCTGCACGACCTTGACCCAGTTGCCGCTGGCATTCTGCGGCGGAAGGATCGCGAACTGCGCGCCGGTGCCCGGGCTTACAGCCGCCACCATGCCGGTGAATGTTCGGTCCGGGAAGGCATCAACAGATATAGTCACCGTCTGCCCGACCTGCAGATAGGTGACGTCCGTCTCCTTCGGATTGGCGTCCACCCACGGGCGGCTGTCGTCAACGATGGCGAAGACCGGCGTGCCCGCGCTTACATAGCGGCCGATCTGGATCGATGGAACCTGCGTGGCCATGCCGTCGAGCGGCGCCCGCACGGTGGTGTGGGCAAGGTCGCGTTCCGCCTGGTCGAGCGCGGCGGCGGCTTGCATGTATGGGGGAAATTTCTCGATCGGAAGATCGGGATCGCCGAGAAGCTGCGTGAGATAGGCGTCACGTTGCTGCAGCAGTTGGGCACGCTGCGTCTTGGCCGCGACAAGCGCGGCGGCGGCCGAGTCGACGTCGACCTGTGCACCCGCCCGGTTTGCCAGCAGTGCCGATTTTCGGTCGAGATCGGCCTGCTTGAGGCGCATTGTCTCTTCGGCGAGCGAGATCAGCCGCTCGGTCGCCCGTAAATTGGCCTTCACAGTTGCGAAATCGCTACGCACCGAGGCCAAGCGGGCGCGGGCCTGCTCGACGGCAAGCCGGTAGGGCTCGGGATCGATTTCGAACAACGGGTCGCCGCGCCGGACGTGCTGGCCCTCCTCTACCAACACGGCACTGATCTTGCCGGAAATGTCCGGCGTGATGAGCACTTTCTGTGCCCCGACATAGGCATTGTCGGTACTAATATAACGGCCGCCCTGGAGATAGATGTAGAAACCAACCGCCAGCGCCAGCGCCGGCAAGGCGACGAGGAGGACGAAGCGCAGCTTGTGCCGTGCGCTGCGGCTTCGCACGGCGGGCGCCGGAGCCGGCGTCTCCGTCTGCGCAGGCGCGAGTTTGAGAGCCGGTTCTGCCATCGTGTTATTCCCTTCGGCTCCCTATGCCGCCGCCCGGGATGACGGGGCGGGTCCCTGGCCTGCCGTCGCGTTACGCAGGTTCTCCTTCGCCCGGGCGAGATGCTGGAGCATCGTCTCGATCGCGCGATCGTCCAGCCCCGCCAGCACTTCCGTCATCAGGGTCTCGCCGAGCTGGGTCAGCCGTTCCACGACCGGCCGCGCGGCCGGCGTGAGATAGAGCCGCTTGACCCGACGGTCGCTGGCGTCGGCGCGCCGCTCCACGAGCCCGTTCGCGCACAGCCGGTCGACGAGCCGCGTCAAAGTGATCGGCTTGAGGTCGAGATCGTCGGCGAGTTCCGACTGTTTGAGGCCTTCGCGCAACTCCAGCCGCGACAACACCGCCCATTGCGCGCGCGTCATATTGAGCGCCCGCACGCGCTGGTCGGCAAGGGTTCGCAGAAGGCGCGCGACATCGTGCAGCAAGAAGGCGAATTCGCGGCGGCGACTGATATGCTTCCGCATGGCATTCCCAATGATAAGGTCCCTTATAATAAGGTCGGTGCCTATTCATGCAAGTGGCGTGGTCGCCCCATGCCGTCGCGCAGGGGGCCCGAATGCCATGGATTGGAGCGTGAAATCCTCGCAGGCTTCGCTCTATGCTGCGCGGTGATCGGACCGCAGCCGGCAAACAGCAAGGAGGAAGGCATGGAAGTCGGGTTCATCGGGGTCGGCCGGATGGGGTTGCCGATGGCGCGCCACCTGATCGAGGCCGGTCACAAGGTGGTGGCCTTCGACACGAGTCCGGAGGCCCTTGCGCGTGCGGCCGCGCTCGGCGCAGAGACCGCCGCAAGCCCGACCGACGTGGCCGACCGGGTTGAGACCGTGTTCGCGAGCCTACCCACGCCGCAGATCGTGCGGGCGGTTGCAGCGGGACCGAACGGGGTCATCGCCGGCAAGCGGGTGCGGCGCTTCGTCGACCTTTCGACCACCGGCTCGCAGGTCGCAGCCGAGATCGCAGGGGCGCTGAAGGCGAAGGGCATCGCCCAGGTCGACAGCCCGGTGAGCGGGGGCATCGCCGGCGCCCAGAAGGGCACGCTTGCGGTGATCGTCTCCGGGCCGCACGCCGATTTTACCGTCGTCGAGCCGCTGCTCGGCCAATTCGGGCGGGTGTTCTTCGTCGGGGAGACGGCGGGGCTTGCGCAGACCATGAAGCTTGCGAACAACCTGCTGTCGGCAAGCGCGCTCGCCGCCACCGCAGAGGCGATGGTGCTGGCGGCGAAGGCGGGCATCGACCCCGAGGTCGCGATCGCCGTCATCAATGCCGGCAGCGGCCATAACACGGCCTCGCGCGACAAATTTCCGAAGGCAATCCTACCCGGCACTTTCGACTTCGGCTTCGCGACTGCGCTGATGCTCAAAGACGTGCGGCTCGGGATTGCGGAAGCCGAGGCGCTCGGCGTGCCCATGGATGTGGCCCGCGCGGTCGATCGCCTGTTCACCGCGGCGCAGGAGGCCTTCGGCGGCGATTCCGACTTCACGACGGTCATCAAGCCGCTCGAACAGAAGGCCGGCGTCGCGGTGCGCGCCCGCAGCGCCGCGCCGGCGAAGAGGAGTGCGGGATGAGTGGAGACGACACTTACGAGGTGTACGCGATCCGCTACGCGCATCACGAACGCCGTTCGGGCGAGAACTATATCGGCGGCGACCCGCACGACGTACCGGACCCGCTCGACTATTTCGTCTGGGCGATCGTCGGGCAAAGCGGCGCGATCGTGGTGGACACGGGCTTCGACGAGGCGATGGCGCGCAAGCGCAACCGCACTCTGCTCAAGCCGGTCGCCGAGGGCCTCAAGGCGGTCGGCGTGGCGCCGGAGACGGTTGAGACCGTCATCGTCACGCACCTGCACTATGACCATGCCGGCAACTACGATCTTTTCCCGCGCGCCCGCTATCACCTGCAGGACTGCGAGATGGCCTACGCGACGGGACGCTGCATGTGCCATGCGGCGCTGCGGCTGCCCTTCGAGGTGGAGGACGTCGTCGCGATGGTCCGCAAAGTGTTCGCCGGGCGCGTGACGTTTCACGACGGTGCGGAGGCCGTCGCACCGGGCGTCACGGTGCACAAGATCGGCGGCCATTCGCGCGGGCTGCAATGCGTACGCGTGAACACGCGCCGCGGCCCCGTCGTGCTCGCCTCCGACACCTCGCATCTTTATGCTCATTTCGAACAGGGACGCGTGTTCCCGATCACCTGCAACGTGGCCGAGGTGGTGGAGGGCTATCAGACGCTCCGGCGCCTTGCGCCGAGCCCGCAGCACATTGTGCCGGGGCACGATCCGCGCGTGATGGCGCGTTACCCGGCCGCGCGCGACGGGCTCGAAGGCTGGGTTGTCCGCCTCGATACCGAGCCCAAGGCCGCGTGACGGACCAGAAGCGGATGCGGAACATTCTGCTGGCGGATGTCGGCGCGACCAACACGCGCATCGCCATGACCGGCCCCGGCGGGCGGCCGACCGGGATGAAGAAATGGCGCGGCGACGACGTGCCGAGCCTCGAAGCGGCGATCGCCCGTTATATCGAGGAAACCGGAGCCCGCCCTGAGGGCGGAGTGCTGGCGATCGCCGCCCCGGTCGAAGGCGACGAGATCGCAATGACGAACCGCCCATGGCGCTTTCGGGCGAGCGAACTTGCCAAACGGTTCGGCTGGCGCGCGGTGCGGGCGATCAACGATTTCGAGGCTGTCGCCTTCAGCCTGCCGCATCTTCGACCCGAGGACATCCGTCCGCTCGGCCCGCCGATGCCGCAGGCGACGGGCCCCCGTGTCGTATTCGGCGCCGGCACCGGCCTCGGCGTCGCCGCGCTGCTGCCGCATGCGGGCGGAGACGTGGCGGTGCCGACGGAGGGCGGGCATGCATCATTCGGTCCGGCCGCCGCCGAGGAGGAGCCGATCTTCGCGCGCGTGCGCGGGGAGCTCGGCTATGTGTCGGCCGAGGCGGTGCTGTCGGGACCGGGGCTCGAGCGGCTCCATCGCGCGCTGCACGGCCCCGACGCGGCGCTGCCGGCCGCCGCCATCACCCACGGCGCCCACGCCGGCGATGCAGCGGCGCGCGAAACGGCCTCGCTTTTCGTGCGGCTGTTCGCGCGCTTTGCAGGCGACCTCGCCCTGCTCTACCGCGCAACTGGCGGCGTCTATGCCGGCGGCGGCGTCTCGCGCCGGCTCGGCGATTTTTTGAGCGCGCCGGCTTTCCGGGCTGCGTTTGAAAATCACCCGCCGTTTGTCGCCTTGCTGCGGACGATTCCGACGACGCTGATCACGCTCGACGAACCCGGCCTGCTCGGCTGCGCGGCGGTGGCGGAAACGCTGTGAGGCACGGCCCAAAATGAGGCGGGGCAAGGGCGCGCCCCGCGCGGGGCGCGCCCCGTTCCGTCGCGCCGCTTACTTGATCGCCAGCGGATTCACGGGCGAGCCCACCGCGCCGGTAATCGGAATCGCCGGCGCGACAAACAGGAATTCGTAGACGCCGTCATCGGCGCAATCATCCGCCAGCTCCTTGACGTTGAAGATCTCGCCCATCGTCATGCCCATGATCGGGATGGTGATCCAGTGCCACGGCTGGTTGATGCCGCCTTCCGTGTTGTTGGGGCGCACTTCCGCACCCCAGGTGTCAGTCGCCAGCGCGGCAAGCTCGGTCTTCTGCACGAAATCGAGCGTCTCGAAGGCAAGGCCCGGCGCATCGCCACCCGGATAGCCGTCCCAGCTGCCGGCCTTGAGGCAGCGCTCCATCTGGCCGGTGCGCACGATGATGTAATCGCCGCGCTTGAGCTCGATTCCCTGCTTCTTGGCCGTGTTGTAGAGGTCTTCGTTGGTGATGCCGTAGCCGTCCTCGAGCCAGTCGACCCCCTTGTAGCGGGCGACGTCAAGCAGCACGCCGCGGCCGACCATCTTGTTCTTGGTCTTCTCAATTCCGCATTTCTGCGCGCCCGCGCTCGTGACCTCGCGGCAGTCGTACCCGTTCCACATCTTGTCCTCGTAGAAGACGTGGCCGAGCCCGTCCCACTGGGTGCCGCACTGCAGCGGCATCGTCACCATGTCGTCGGCGGCGCGGATGCCGCGATGGTCGAGTACGCCGGAATAGGCGTCGGTGCCCGTGCGCAGCATGGTATGGATCGGGTTGGTGCGCCCCATGGTCGGGTATTTGGTCTTCGCTCCCTGAGGGCCCGTGTGATCGAAATTGAGCGCGAGCGAAATGACCTTGCCTTTCTTCACCAGCCGGCAGGCGGCGACAATGTCCTCCGGGGTCGTGTAGTTCAGCGTGCCGATTTCGTCGCTAGGGCCCCACTTGCCCCAGTTTTTGTATTTCTCGGCGGCCTTGCGAATGTCCTCGCGAGTGATCTTGCGGCCCGACATGCAAACATCTCCTGGGCTGATCGGGTTTGTGGGAGGCGCGAACCTGCCTCGCCCGAGCGATCACAAGTCCGCGATAATGCCGTCGTTCTAGCGCGAAGTTGCGCGGGCGCAAGCCGCCACGGCCTTTCGCGCTTGCCGGCCGCGCGCACGGCGCTAGAACATCGCGGGCAAGAACAGCAAGGAGGACAAAATGCTGAGGATCTCGCGCCGCATGCTGCTGACAGCCACGGCGCTGTCGTTGATGGTGGCCCCGGCGCTGGGGCAAGACTATCCGGCCAAGCCGGTGCGGATCATCGTGCCGTTCAATGCCGGGGGCCCGACGGACGTGACGGCACGGCTGGTGGCGGAGGGGCTTTCCAAGCGCCTCGGCAAGCAGTTCTACGTCGAGAACGTCACCGGCGCAGGCGGCAATATCGGCACCGGCCAGGCGGCCCGGGCCACGCCGGACGGCTACACGCTGCTCGTCGCGAGCACGGGTTTCATGGTCAACCCGAGCCTCTATGCATCCGTACCCTACGACCCGAAGAAGGACTTCGCACCGCTCACTCTGGTTGCGGCCTCGCCGAACGTTCTCGCGGTCAACCCCTCAGTGCCGGCAAAGACCGTGCAGGAGCTGGTCACGGAAATTCGGGCACATCCCGACAAGTACAGCTTTGCGCAGCCCGCGACCGGCTCGACCCCGCACCTCGCCGGGGAAATGTTCAAGCTGCATTTCAAGCTCGACAAGTACACGATGATCCCGTTCACGGGGGCCGCGCCGGCGGTCGCCTCGACTGTTGCCGGGCATACGCCGACCGTCTGGTCGGCCTTGCCGCCGTCGCTCACTGCGATCCAAGCCGGACAGCTGCGGGCCATCGCGGTGACCAGCGCGAAGCGCGTGGAGGTGCTGCCGGACGTGCCGACCATGGAGGAGTCCGGCGTTCCCGACCAGGAATCCGAGACGCTGACCTCGATGTTCGTGCCGGCCGGCACGCCGAAGCCGATCATCGACAAGCTCTACAAGGAGATCGCCGCGATCGTGCACAGCCAGGAGGTGAAGGAAAAGCTCAAGTCTCTCGGCTTTGTTCCGGTCGGCAATCCGCCAGAAGAGTGGGGCAAGCGCGTCGATGCCGAAATCACCAAATGGGCACGCGTGATCAAGGAAGCCAAAATCCCGCAGATCAAGTGACGGCGCCATAGCCGGTATTTCATCCTTGCCGGGCTTGATCCGGCCATCCATCATGGCACCAAGAAAGCGGGTGCCCGGGCCTCTCCGGGCACGACGCTTTTTTCCTCCGTCTCGAGACATCCCTCCATGCGCATCGTCGACATCCGCGAGAAAGCCTTCCCGCTGCGTACCAACATGCGCAATGCGGCCTTC
Organism: Xanthobacteraceae bacterium; assembly: GCA_035716025.1. Taxonomy (GTDB): domain Bacteria; phylum Pseudomonadota; class Alphaproteobacteria; order Rhizobiales; family Xanthobacteraceae; genus JADGHE01. Next base: position 38,474 of record DASTKH010000044.1, on the reverse strand, counting down.
GACCTCTCCGGCCTCACCACCTCGGTTGTGGCAGTCGTCACCGACCAGAAGCGGGACGGAAAGACCGTGGTCGGCTACGCTTGGGGTTCGCTTGGAAAGCACGCCTGCGGCGGGCCGATGCGCGGGCGTTTCATCCCGCGCGTGCTTTCCGCGGCGCCCGACAGCCTGCTCGACGGCTCGGGCGTGATCGACCCCGAGAAGGTCAACGCGCAGATGTCCCAGAAGGAGAAGCAAGGCGGACACGCCGAGCGTTCGGTGCCGATCGGAATCATCGACACGGCGGTTTGGGACGCCGTCGGCAAGATCGTGGGCAAGCCGGTCTGGCGGCTGCTGGCCGACCGCTACAACGATGGAAGGCACCTTGCGAAGGTACCGTGCTATGTCGGCGGCGGCTGGTACCTGCCGGGCAACAGGCTGACAGACCTCGAGGACGAGCTGAAACGCCATCGTGACGCCGGCTATCGCCTGCTCAAGATCAAGTCCGGCGGGTTGCCGATTGCGGACGATGTCAAGCGCGTCGAAGCAGGCCTGAAGATCGTAGGCGGCGGCGATTTTCTCGCCGTCGATTTCAACTGCGCGCTCGATGCCGCCCGCGCCCGTGATTACGCCAAGGCCTATGCGCCGTACCGTTTGCGTTGGTTCGAGGAACCGCTTGATCCGCTGGATCTCGAAGGCTATGCGGCGCTGGCCGCGATTTACGAGCCGCCGCTCGCGCAGGGCGAGTGCCTCAACGCACCGCAGGAGGTCCGCAACTTTCTCCGTTTCGGGGGCTTCCGGGCTGGTCGCGACATTCTGCAGATCGACCCGCCGCAGGCCTACGGCATCAGCATGATGCCGCGCTATGTGAAGCTTCTGGAGGAGCACGGCGCAAGCCGCGCCTCGCTCTGGCCTCACGGCGGAAATCTCATGAGCTTCCACGTGGTCGCCGGCCTCTGCGCCGGCGGCTGCGAAGGCTATCCACAGGGGCTCGGCGAGTTCTCAGGCTTTGCCGACGACATGAAGGTGGAGGACGGGTTCGTTGCCGCCCCTGAGCGCCCCGGCCTCGGCTGGGAAGGCATGGCGCAGCTCTATCCGTTGATGCGCAGCCTGCACGAGGACATCCCCTGACTCGCCGCGGGCGCCGCCTATGCTCTTCAAGGGCACGGGTGACGCAGCCCGTCGTAACCGAGATAGGTCCGGGTTGCGATATCGTAGGACCTGTAGCGATCGATGCAGTATTGAATTGCGACATTGAGGCGGGCCGAATTCTGCGCCGCGAGCGCGCCGCCGATCAACGCGCCGGCCGCAAGCCCGGCCGCAACGCCCGCCCCCGCGCCCCAGTGGTGGTGATGGTTACGGCGGTGCCAATGCCGCCAATGACGATGATAACGACGCCCACGCCAACCGACCTCCGTCTGCAATCCTTGCTGCAGAATGGGCACGCCCAGCGCCACGCGTGAATGCAGAAGCTGCGCGGCAGCCGGAGCCCCCGTGGCGAAAATCGCGCTGAACCCGAATGCGGCGGCCATAACCGTCGTCCAAATCGCCTTCATCCGTGAAACTTTCCCTTGCCGAAAAATGGCCGTGGCGCGTGGACCCGTTATGCCTGGGCCGCGGCTCCTTCGCGACGCGCCCGGTCAACGGGTCGGCCTGCGCTGCAACCGGCGCAGCGCGCCCCGCAGATAGAGATAGCCGATGAGGGCCGCGGCCGTCACCGCGACGACCGGTACGACAATGACGATGATTCCGAATGCCAGTAGCAGAATGCCGGCGAGCAGCAGGCCGGCGATCACAAAAGCGAGAACGAAGGACAATGGGCCCGGCGGCGCAAACGTCGCGCGCCGTCCTTCGCCGCGAATGAAGACGAAAACGTCTTCGTCCTGCCGTTCGCGCGCGCGGGCGGGAGGAATGATTTCGGGTTCGGAGCGCGGCCACTCCGGCTCCCCGGTATGGCGATGATCGGAGTTCATGGTCGCGATGTAATCGCCCATCGCGGCGACACAACGGCAGCGCGATATGACGGCAGCGGGACAAAGCGCCGCGCCGCCGTCATGCGTAACCACCCTTTTCGAACAGACGGAACCTCAAGCGGCGAGCGACGTTTCCGCGAGCGCCCGCGCGGCGCGCCGATCATACTCGGCGGCGAGCGCCTCCAAGGCCGCTGCGCCGTTGCCCCTAAACGAGGGGCCGTGCATCAGCGCAAGCGTGCGCGGCGCAAGGCCGGACAACCGGCGGATTGTGGCTCCCATTCCAGGATTGAGTGCGGAATACTTGAACAGGTCTTCGGCCGCGGCGGCCGGCCCGACGATATCACCCTCGGTCGTGGCGCGATCGTTGCCGAGCTGGGTGAAGAGATCGCCGCACAGCAGCGTGCCGGTCGATTCTTCGTACATGACGCCCGCATCCCACCCGTGCGGCGTGTGCGGCGTGTCGATGAAGCGCACCCGTTTGCCGCCGCCGAGATCGAGCACCTCGCCGTCCTCAAGCAGGCGCGGCGCGCGATCCGCGAAGTCGTTGAGTGAGACGAGGCACCCGGTCCGGCCGTGCGCCGGCGTGGCGCGCGGGGCCGCCGCGAGCCATTCGTTCATGGCGCCGCACTCGTCGGCCTCGAAGTGGCCGAAAGCGATCCACCGCAGCCGCTCCGGCGGCATGATGCGGCGCAGAGCGTCGCGGTTCAGCGAGAACATCTTCCGCAGGCCGGTATGGAACATCAGCGGCTCCTCGCCCAGGACGAGAAACTGGTTGAAGGTGAAGCCGGCGGGGGGCGCGATGTCCGGCACGAAGGTGGACAGCCGGTAGATGCCGTAGGCGATCTCGGTGACGGTCGTTTCCATAGGTTCGCTCCGTTCGACGGATGCCCGCCCCGGCATCCCGTGGACCAAGGCCAACTTTCACTATACATAGATGTGTATTGGAAATTGCGGCCCCTGTCAACAATCAGTGAACAAGTGTGTATACTCAAATCCCGATGAGCCGAACCTACACCCTTAGGCGCCGCGCTGCCCGGCAGGCAGAGACGCGGCGCCGAATCGTCGAAGCTGCCGTGGAGCTGCACAGCCGTCTCGGCCCGGCGCGCACGACGCTCAGCCTCGTGGCGGAGCGCGCGGGCGTGCAGCGCAATACGCTCTATGCGCATTTTCCCGACGAGCGGAGCCTCAGCATGGCCTGCTCGGCGCTGACCATGGAGCGCGACCCACTTCCCGACGCCAAGCCCTGGCGCGCGATCTGCGATCCTTGCGAACGGCTGCGCGCCGGCCTGCGCGCGATTTATGGCTGGTACGAGCGCAACGCCGAACTCGCCGGGTGCGTGTTGCGCGATACCGAATGTCACGCACTCACCAGGGAGATCGTCGAATTGCGGTTCGGACCGCCCATGGCCGCCTACCGGGAGGTGCTGGGCCGCGGCTTGAGCGCGCGGCAGCGCGCGGTGTTGCTGCTTGCGCTGAGCTTTTACACTTGGCGCACGCTGGTGCGCGAAGCGGGCCTTACAACGCGCGCCGCGGCCGACATCATGGTCCAGGCTACGGCGGGTGCGAAGGAGCAGTAGACGGCGCAGGCTCCTCTCCCGCTGCCGTGATCCCCCCGCCTGCACCGCGATCGGCGCGGCGTGCCTCGTTCGGAGGCCCTTGCGACGCCTCAGGCTGCGGCGGATAGTGAAGACGCGCGCGGCGCGAGGAGATCGCCATGCCTTTCGCTCGCAGCATCGCGGCCGGCCACGTGGGGCGCTGGGCGGCGGTTCTGCTCCTCTTTTCGCTTCCATCGGGCCTCATTCCGACATCGGCGGCAGGCCTCGAAATCACCTGCGTCGAGGCCTCGCGTTACAAATATCTCTACGAGATCTTCGGCGGCGATTCGCAGCGCTTTGCCGATCATTTCCAGGTCGGCACGGCCAAGCTGCCGGAAGGCGAAATGTGCCGCGCAATTCTGGTGACCGGCCACTTCGAACCGCACCGGAGCGGACATCCCGACGACGATCCGGATTTCGACCGCCTGGTTGAGGCGATCGCGGCAAACCGTGGCTGGCTTGCCGAGATTTACCTCGCCTCTCCGGGCGGAACGGTCGGCACCGCGATGCGGCTTGCGGTGCTCACGCGCCTGTTCTGGCTCAAGACCCGCGCCCCCGGCGGACCGTTCGTCTACGTGCCAGATTTTCTTGCGGCGCCGGGCTTTGCCGTCAGGGCAGACGAGGACGCCTCCGCCGCGATCGCCAACGTCCCGCACGAACTCGCCGCGGGCTGGAAGGCCTATAGCCAGGCCGCGGCGCCGCATCTGCGCGTCCCCATGCCCGAGGGCGCCCGCGGGCGCTGTACCTCCGCCTGCACCTATCCGCTCGTGGCCGGGATCGATCGTCTCGGCACCCCCTTCGTGCATCGCGGTCGCCGCTCCGCAGCCGCGCGGCCCGCGGCGTCATCCGGCACCGGCGAGCCTTCGCTCGCGGAGACCGTCGAACTGCTGCAGCGCTCGGAAGCCCGCGTGGTTGCGCTCTATCGCCACATGGATGCCGGAGATGCGATCATCCGGCTGTACCGATCCACGGCGACGACGACGGCCACGCCCGCTCCGATGACGCGAAGCCCGCGCTTTCTGGCCGACCATCTTCGCCGCATCTGCAAGGTCGACGTGAACGCGCCGGCCTCGGCGCGAGACCCCGCGATAGAGCGTTGCGTCGGCGCTGCCCACGAAAGAGAGCGACTGCGGCAGTTCGAGCGGCTCTGCGGTCGAGTTTGCCGCGCCGACCGCCTGCGACCGCTGGTCCGGAAGCGATTACAGGAGTTGTTTGCCGAATTCGGTCCTTCGGCCGCGCCATAACGGCGGGGCACCCGCCACATCCCGAGCGGGCTAGTTGAGCCAGGTACGCGGCGGCCCGGAGCGGCCCGCACGTTCCTGGTTATAATGTCCGTTGCGTGCCAAGGGGCCGGGCGTCCGGACCGGCCCCAAAGCCTCGATCGCGCGGGCAAGACCCTGCTCCGACGCGGCATCGCTCGGCTTCAAGGCCAACGCAGACTCGAAGGCGTGGACCGCCTCGGCGTGGCGCCGCAGCTTGAGCAGCATGAGTCCGAGGCCGCGATGCGCGGGGAAGTAATCGGGCTGTCTCTTGATGATTTCGCGATAGGCCTGCGCCGCCTCCGCGAATTGGCGTCTCGCCTCGAGCGATTGCGCAAGCCTGATCCAGATCTTGCAGGAATCCGGCTTGATGGCGAGAAGCGCCTTGAACAGCCTCTTGGCGGCGGCGTGATTGCCTTTTGTCGCCATAAGCTGCGCGAAGCAGTAGAGTGCCTGGGCGTTCTTGGGTTCCACGTCGAGGACCTGCCGGTAGGCGCGCTCGGCCTCCGCCAGCTTGCCGCTTTCGTGCCGTTTCACCGCCCGCTGCAGCACTTCCGGCACGCTCCGCGGATCGAGACGAACGCCGAGATTGGCCCCGTCGTGCGTGCTCACGACGATGCAGGCGATGCGATGTTCCTCCGCGCCGAAGGAATATTTATAGCTCTCGTTGCCGCGCAGAAAATCGTAAGTCGTGAATCCGTTCTCGATCGCGTAGCGGATGCTATGTGCATGCAGCACGATGCCGGGCGACGGCTTTCCGAACGATTCGTCGCGGGCTCCCATATAGGCGTGCAGGGTCCGCTTGACCGGATCCACGAAAGTCGCTTGCGCGCCGACCGGCGTGTCGCCTTTCCACATGACCGGCAGGAAAAGAGAGCCAACCGCAAAGCAGCGCGACAGCATCTTGAAATTGGAGCTGAGAATCGTCTGCAGTCTTTCGCCCTTGCGGCCTCCCCATTGCGCCGCCCATAATTGGAGGAGGATCTTCAGGTCGCGCTCAATCGTCTCGGCATTCGCGTGAGTGATGCGGAACTCGTCACTCTCCTCGACGCGCTTCATGAACCGCTTGATGGTTCGTCGCGTCTCCGAGCCGAGGTTTCCGTTGAGAAAGGTGTCCCAGTCGCTGGGCAGTCTCACCGCCGGGCAAATGCAGTTGTTGATGTTTTCGGGCTGATTGATTCGCTCGAGCTCCACAACCTTGAACTTCTTCTCCGGAAAATGCCGGAGGAAGACTGCAAGGCGTTCGCGCGAGGCGCGGACATTCTCGAGCCGCAGATTGGCCCAGTGGAGCTGGCGCACATGCGCAGCGAAGTGCGCGATCGCCTGTTCGGCGCTTTCCGGCCGGCAGATGAAGCCCGTGTAGTCGGCGAAATAGTTCCCGGCCATGTTGATTTCGTTAAAGAACTCTCCGTTCTGGCGCTCCTTGGTGCGCACCCGGAGCGGGAAGAAGGCTTCGCAGTTCGCCTCCGCTGCACGCTTGGCCGCGAGGATGAACCATGGCCCTTCCAGCCGGCCGATCCATTCCCGCATGAACGTCCACGACAGGAAGAAGTGGGCGTCGGGGTCGGCGCGGTACACGCTTTCCCAGTCGTCTCGCAGCTCAGTGAACCGCTGCAGGTTGTCGACGACTTCCAGGTACACTTGCAGTCCCCTTCGGCCCCGTGCTCGTCCGGGTCCTGATCTGCCTGCCACGAGAGACGAGCGGCTCTTCGTTCGCCGACACTGACGCGCGAGCCGCAGGGCTCCGCATGGCGCTTCTTCGTCGCGGCGCCCTCTGCGTACGCACACGCTTGTTGGCACGATAGGCTTTCAGGGAGACGCCCTGCGCAACAAGATCGCAATAGGTGCAGCGCATCCCCCATTCGGCATGAGCCGGTCGCTCCTCCCTAAACCAAAAGACGTACGACCGCGCACACAAGACGTATGCCGCCCGCGAAGATGATCGAAAGGAATGCTCGAAAGTGGTGCTAGGCAGTTCGCGGCAAATGCGTGACGCTTCTGTGCGTGAAATGCCCTTCCAGCGTCGCCCGGCGGGTCCGGGTGGAGGCAGGGCAAGTCGGCCGCAATGCGTGGCCGACGAAGGAGCGGGAGGCGCCGCACCGGAAAGAGCCATCGCGCAGATGTTGGTCCGGTATCGAGCAGCAGGCTCCTTGCGCTTTGCGGGCGCCCCTGACCGAACCGGTGGCATACAGAGTTCATCGACGACACACACCAACCAGCTCACGTCGCATCGCACAAGCGCTTCGCCCTCGCAGACGTAGAAGATCAGCGATTGCGGACCGCACGCGATGCTCCTGAGCGCAAGGAGTTTCGCTATGTCTGGTAACCACCATCACCACGACCCCGATCAGGACCAGGACCAGGATCAGGATCAGGACCAGAAGCAAGACCAGCTGCAGGCCGAATTGCAGGCTCAGCTTCAGGGTCAGGGCCAGGGCCAGGGTCAGGGTCAGGGCCAAGCCCAGGGCCAGGCTCAGTTCGCGCTCCAGTACTCGGAGAACGAGAACGAGAACAAGAACGAGAGCGACAACGAGAACGATAACGACAACAAGAACGAGAACTCGAACGAGAACGAACTCGAGAACAAGCTCGACAACAAGGTCGACAATGACGTCGACAATGACGTCGAGAACAAGGTCGAGAACAAGGTCGAGAACGCAGTCGAGACAAAGGTCGATACCGATGTCGAGGTTGACGTGAAGGTCGATCTCGACCTGGATCACCTGCCCGACGACAACGATGTCATTGATATCGAAGAAATCAAGGACATCGCGGGAAGCGTGGTGATGCCGGATGCCGTCGAGCAGAAGATGGACGACGGCAACATGTTCAATATCGACCAGGTCAACAACCTCGTCGACAACGACTTCCTGTGGAGCGCGGAAGTCAAGTACGACGGCGGCTCTGGCGACTTCGAGTGGGATGTCAAGGCCGAAGGCGGCGACGCCAAGATCGACGACATCACCACGCGCGTCGACGGGAACACCAACACGCTCGGCGATATCGGTGCCGCGACGGCGGACGCCGTGTCGAGCCAGGAGGCGTTCACGCAGAACATCGTCCTGGGTGCCAACATCCAGTTCAACAGCATCACGATCAATGCCGCTGGTGACGATCTGACCAGCGGCCCGGCCGACGATATCGGCTGATACGAGACTAGGGCCCGCGCGGCGCGTCCGCGCGGGCTTCTTTTTGGATGCCCGGGTGTTCCGTGAAACGGGTTTCGGGGACGAGCGTGAGTGTTCCGTCGATTGCGATCCGCGCAGGCCTAAGCTGCTCTAACGTTTCAGAGGGAGCGTGTCATGAATCCTGGCGGGACGGTCGAGATCATATGGCATTTCGCCGGATACCTGCACTTGGCGATCGAGGACCTGCGCGTCCGCCTGGAGTATGAGGAGGGTCCGAACCCGTACCGCCCGGCCGACTTTACGGCGAAGCTGCCGCACTACGAGTTTTCCCCGGACTTCGCGTCGATCAATCCGTACGGACTTGGTCCGCCGCTACCATCCTTTGAGCCCGAATTCTTCCACGTCCGGGCGATGCCCCACAAGATCGGGCGCCTGCCGACCGATCTCGACAGGTTCAAGGTTCCGCAGCCCCACGACGTCGAAAAGCTGCCGCCCGGAGGCGGCATCGGCGGCGGCGGCGCGCAGATCGAGGTCGTCTACGATAGCGCCGGCAGCCAGACGCTGAGCGATATCGACCAGCTCAACAGGATGTCGGACGACGACCAGTTCGGCATCTCGAAGCACGTCGATGTCGAAGAGATCCACGGGATCGATATCGATGCGACTCTGGATCGCTTCGAACTCCAGGCTGCCGCAGAAGTGCCGGCCGAGATCGCGCTTCCGAGCGACGGCGGCGGACAGGCGGTCGCCGAATTCATCCGCGCGCAGGACGCGATAACCCAACAGTCGGGCGGCGAGGACGGCACGCCGCCGGCCGAACCCGGGCTTTACATCAACGGCGTGCTGCAGCCGGAAGGCAGCGAACGGCCGCAGACGCCGGTCGTCGAGGAACAGCCCCCGGATCTCGACGCGAAGGGCCAATGGGCGACGCTCGGCGAGAATGTCGCGAGCAACGCCGCCGTGATCATCGATCTCAACGAATCCGCGCCCACGCTGATGGTTTTGGGCGACTATTTCAGCACGAACGGCATCGTGCAGACGAACATCTTCACCGACAACGACGAAGTGCACCTCGGCGACCAACCGCCAGAGGCGATCCACACCGGGGGAAACACGGCGGACAACATCGCCGAAATCGTTGAGAAGGAAGGGATCCACGGCGTCCTCGCGGGCAACTTCAGTGGATGGTCCTGGCACGTCGACATCGTCGATGGCGACTTCTTCGATACCAACCTGTTCACCCAGAAGAACTACCTGGGCGACAACGACATCATTGCCCAGGACAGCTCCGCGACCCATTTCCAACTCGTCGCCGGAGCGAACGGCCAGGAGAACCTGGCCGGTTTCTTCAACGAAATGAGCAAGTACGACGCCATTATCGTCGGCGGGGACTACCACGGCGCCAACCTCATCTTCCAGACCAACATCCTGCTCGATGACGACATCCTGAAGCTTGTCGCGGGAGAGAGCCACCCCAGCGCGCAATTCGCTTCCACCGGGGATAATGCCCTCCTCAACGACGCGACGATCGTAACCTACGGAAACGACGACTTTCAGCCCTTCGCGCCGGGCATGGACGCGCTCGTCGCCGCGCTTGGCGGCCACCAGAACACGCTCGACCCGAGCTACGGCAACCTCATTCCGGGCAACGGGCCGGGCCCACTCAATATCCTCTACATCACCGGGGACTATTACGACATCAACGCGCTGTGGCAGATCAACGTCGTCGCCGACCTCGATCTCGCGATCCAGCTTCTGTCTGGCGCTCCGCCGGAAGAAGGCGAGTTCACGCAGTGGGCCGCCACCGGCGGCAATTCGCTCTCCAATCTCGCCGGCATCGTCGATGTTGGAAGCACCTTCACCTTCCTCAAGGGCGCGCCATACGAAGACACGATTCTTGTCCAGGCAAATCTCGTGACCGACGACAAGGACGCCGTCCTGCATCAGGACACGAACACGCTCGTCTCGGAGGTCGTCGCCTTCATCGGTGCCGACGAGCCGGAAGATCAGCCCACCGAGAACGCGCCACCCGTCCTTCATCCGCCCGACGACGTCATGGGAAGCGTGCTGACTTAACGCCTGCACGAAATGCAGACACGGAGATCAACGCCCTCTCTTGCGAGCTGGCGAGAGCCGTGGCGACCGATCGAATGGTGAAGGGAAAAGATGGACCGGCCAGACAACGACCAGCGCAAGACCGCCTCCTCGGCGCAGGATCGAGAGCGCCTTTCCGGCGAAGACGATCATCCTCGATCGGCGACGCCGATGGCTTCCGGCAAGTCCGAGACCGCGTCCTCGGCTTCGCAGGGTGAAACGGCGTCCCTCAGCGATCGCCTGCGGCCTCTTGAAGAGGCCTTCCGAAGGACGGCGAGCGCCGCCTATCTCGGCCTTTCCGGCGACGCGAAGCCATCGGCCGCGCCACGGTCGGCACCGGAAACGCCAACCGCAACTCCGGCAGAAGTCATGCCCGCGACCGAGGCCGTTTCGGTCTCCGCCCGCGCGGCCATGCCGATCCGGGCCCCCGAAGCATCGGAACGCCTTCAACCGACTGAAGCCGGCGCCGGCACGGCGGCGGCTGCACCGCTCCTTCAGGCCGAACCGCCGCTCCGGATGCGCGACATGCCGAAAATCGAACCCAGCGTCGTTCCGCCGCCGGTCGCCGAAGCCAAAGCGAACGGCGCGGCCGTTCCCGCGTCCGGCGCGGCGGGTTCGGTGCAAACGAACGGCAGCAAACCTCCGGCGAGAGCGCCGGACCGCGGCGGACGCGATCAAGGCGGGCGCGGCGGCGGCCGGGGCCCCTCGCAAATCGAGCAACGCTCGAGCGACCGCGACTTTCGCGAGGTGCTGTCGAAAGGTCTCGCCGCCTGTCGACGAAATCTCTGGACGGTCGGCATCTTCTCCTTCGCGGTCAATTTTCTTCTTCTCTCGATCCCCATTTACCTCTTCTCCGTCTCCGACCGCGTGCTGACGAGCCGCAGCACGGAAACGCTGACGATGCTGACGGTGGTTGTGGTGGGTGCGCTCGCCGCGCATGTGCTACTCGATATGATGCGCCGCTTCATTTTGATGCGCGTGGCGGTCGAAGCGGAAAGCCGGCTCGGCGCGCCGGTGTTGAGCGCAGCCGCCAAGGCCGCGCAGGGCGGATCGATTCGCGAATTCCAGACGGTCGCCGATCTTCAGCATCTGCGCGCGTTCATCACCGGGCCGGTGCTGCTCGCGATGTTCGATACGCCGATCGCCCCGATCTATCTGCTCGCCGTCTTTCTCATCCACCCCAATCTCGGCTTCATCGTCACCACGGCCGGCCTGCTCCTGCTCTGCATCGCCCTTCTCAACCAGAAGATGACGGCCGTCGCCTTCTCCCACGCGAACGCCTTCGGCAGCCGCGCGAACCTGCAGGCCGAGGCGATGGCGCGCAACGCCCAGGTCATCAACGCGATGGGGATGATCCCCGAGGCGGTTCGCATCTGGGGGCGGGAAACGGCCGAATCGCTCAAGGCGCAGGTGGCGGGCCACGACCGCAACATCATGATGACCGGTCTGTCCAAGTTCCTTCGCCTCTGCACGCAGATCAGCATCTTGGGCTGGGGCGCCTATCTCTCTCTCGAAAGCCAGCTCACCGGCGGCATGGTGATCGCCGCCTCGATCGTCGGCAGCCGCGCGCTTGCACCGCTCGAAGGCACGATTGAGGGTTGGCGCAACTTCGTGCAAGCGCGCTCCGCCTATGCGCGCGTCAAGGCGCTGCTGCACAGCTCCCCGCTCAACGCCGAACGTCTCCGCCTTCCCCGGCCGGAAGGCCGCCTCACCGTCGAACGCATCCTTTACGTTCCGCCACCGACCAAGAAGGTCATTCTCAACGGCATCAGCTTCCAGCTCGAGCCGGGCGAGTCGCTTGCCATCGTCGGCGCGTCCGGCACCGGCAAGTCGACGCTCGCCCGCATGCTGGTCGGCTCGATCGTGCCGACGGCCGGCAATGTGCGGCTCGACATGATGGACCTGCGCAACTGGGATCCGCGGCAGTTCGGCGAAAGCGTCGGGTACCTGCCGCAGGACGTTCAGCTCTTCCCGGCGACCATCAAGGCCAATATCGCACGCATGCGGGCCGACGCCACCGACGAAGCGATTTTCGACGCCGCCGAGATGGCAGACGTGCACGAAATGATTTCCGAATTCTCCCAGGGCTACGAGACCGTCGTCGGCATTGACGGCAGCCCGCTCTCCGGCGGGCAAAAGCAAAGAATCGGCCTGGCCCGGGCGTTCTTCGGCAATCCGCGGCTGATCGTTCTCGACGAGCCCAACTCCAATCTCGATGCGCGGGGCGACCGGGCACTCGCGGGCGCGCTCATGCGTGCCAAGGAAAGAAGCATCACGGTAGTGGCCGTCACACAACGTCCCTCGCTGCTGCGCAGCGTCGACAAGATCATGATTCTGCAGAACGGGTCGGTGCAGGCCTTCGGCAAGCGGGACGACGTCATGCCCCTGATTGCCGGCCGCAAGAGTGCGGGCGAGAGCCCACGCGCGATGAACGGTGCCAGTGTGCCGGGCGAGGGATTGCCCCTGCTCGAGAGCTAGACCGGCGAACTGACGATTTTCAAGGAGCTTGCAGATGGCACGGCCGTCGAACGAAGACAGTCAATGGTACGCCGGCATTCCACGCTCGGCGCGAACCTACACAATCTTCGGAATCGTCGTTCTCGGCGCCACTTTCATGGGATTCGGCGTGTGGGGCAGTACCGCTCCCATCGCCGGCGCAGTGGTGACCTCCGGCGTCTTCGTGGCGACCGGCCAGAACAAGATCATCCAGCATCTCGAAGGCGGCGTTATCCGCGAGATCCTGGTGCGTGAGGGAGACATCGTCGAACAGGGCCAGACGCTGATGCTGCTGGACGAGGTCACGCCGCGCGCCGAACTCCGCCGTCTCGAACTTCGGCGGCTGCGCCAGGTGGCGATGGATGCGCGCCTGCAGGCGGAAATGCGCGAGGAGCCGCGGGTCAATTTCCCGCCCGACGTGCTCGCCGCCGCCGAACGGGATCCGAACGTCGCTCGCCTCGTCGAAAGCGAGCGGATGACGTTCGAGGCGCGGCGGAGCAATCTTGCGACCGAGATCGCAACCATCAACGAAGGCATCAACGCGCTGCAGGAGCGAATTCAGGGCAGCAAAGTGCAGCTCACCGGGGTTCATCAGCAGATCAAGCTGCTCGACGAGGAAATCGAGGCCAAGTCGCACCTGCTGCAGAAGGGCCTGGTGCGCAAGCCGGAGCTGCTCGTCCTGCAGCGAGCCAAGGCCAATCTGCAGGGCGAAATCGGTCGCCTGCATGGCGACATCGGTGACGCCCGGGAGCGAATTTCGCGCGCGCGCGAGCAGATCGTGGGGGCCCGGAAAACGGCAATCAAGACCGCCGTCGAGCAGTTGCACGAAGTGCGCGCCGAGCTCAACGACGTGCAGGAGCGAATGCTCGCAGCGAAGGGCGTGCTCGACCGCGTGAGAATCACGGCGCCGGTTAAGGGCGTCGTGGTCAAGCTGCGCTATCACACGCCGGGCGGTGTCGTCGAGCCGGGCAAGCCCATCATGGAAATTCTTCCGTTGCGGGCCGAACTCATCCTCGAGGGCCGCGTTCGCCCGCAGGATATCGACACCGTCAGGCGCGGCCATCGGGCGATGGTGCGGCTCACGGCGCTCAACCAGCGGATCACCCCGATGGTGGCCGCCGAAGTCATCTATGTTTCGGCCGATGCATTGCCGGACGAGAAGAAGGGAGTACAGGCGACAAGCGACGTCTATGTCGTGCGCGTGCGGCTCAACGAACAGGAAGCCGCAAAGGTGCCGAATTTCACGCCGACTCCCGGCATGCCGGCCGAAATGTATATCAAGATCAACGAACGGACCTTCCTGCAATATCTGATGCGTCCGATCGAAGACACGATGTCACGGGCGTTCCGTGAATATTGAGGCGGCGGCGATGTTGCTGCGGTCCATGTCCGGCACGGCGTTGCCGGACATGGCGTCTTGCCGGTCCGTCTTGTCAGGCGGAAAATCGCCGCGCGCACGCGGGCACCGGCGCTGGGCCGGAGGATCGCTCCCCGGAGAGGGGTGACGCCGCTGGAACGGGGCGCGCCCAGGCTCGTCGCCGGCGAGAAAGGCGCAACGGGGGCCGGACCCCGCAGCTTCCCGCGTCGGACTACGGCTCCCCCGAGTCGAGCCGGCCGTGGCTGGCGAGGAGCGCGACTTCGGTCCGGTTGCGGGCGCGAAGGCGTTTCATGATGTCCCGCACATGGGCCTTCACGGTCCCTTCCCGCATGTTGAGCTCATAGGCGATTTGCTTGTTGGCCTTGCCGAGCCGCAAGGCTTCGAGCACGGCGCGCTGCCGCGGCGTAAGCCGTACGGACGGCAAGGGCGGCCGCGCGGCAGGCGTCGCTGTATCGGCCGCCGGTACCGAGGGCACGAGGCAGCTTGCCGGCACGAACGTGCCGCCTGCCGCGACGAGGCGCAGAGCCTCCACAGCGACGTTCAGCTTAACGCTGGTCGGGATATAACCCCGCGCACCGCAGTTGAGCGCGGCAATCACATGCCCGACGTCCTCCGAATCCGAGACGACGACGATCGGGATATCCGCGGCGTTGCTGGAGAGAAGTGCGATGTCGCGCTCGACGGCCACACCGTCGCGACCCTGCGCGCAGAGAACGATCACCGTGGAACCGGACGGCGCCGAGCGGGGGGGCGTCAGCTCGGAAACACTTCCGAAGGCGTGAACGGCCCAGTTGAGGTTGGCCGATTTCAAATACCCTTCGAGAAAATCCCGGATAAGCGTCCGCCGATCTATGATGAGAATCGTAAGCGGCTCTTGAGCGGAAAGTGAACGGCCCCGGGTGCCCTGTGCCAAACTGCCCCCCTGGGCAGCGCCGTCAAGGTCCAGCCGGGGCGCCGGCCGCGCGATTCGCGGATCGATCAACATGGCGGTTTTCTCCCAAGTCCCACTCATCCTCACGAGAACCGGCTTCCAACCTTGGAATGCGAGATCCGACCTCTGGATCGCTGCACCAGGTCGCATCGCTTCCGCCAAGCGAAATGCGCGCCAACGCCATATGTGTGCTGAATCCTCCTCCTGTTCTCGCTCAATCCGGCCCGAGTTCCTCCCCCACAGAGTTTTTCCAGGCCAAGTGATATTTGCGTTTCCCCCTTGCTAGTTACGGTCGATCGCTAACGTACGGTCGCGAAGAGAGCGTTGCCTTTTGTTGTGGAAAATTATTAATGTTAACTCCTTCTTAAGTTTCAACCTTACTACATTTTTGGTTTGGTAGCAAATTGCTGTTCCAAAAAATCACGGCAACCTTCCATTCTGTTCGATCCGGTCAACAATCATCCGGGGGGTCGTTCCGCGAAGCTGGTGCTGAATCCCAAACCGGGCGCAATCGGATAGGGGAGAGCGTCCCGGAGTGGGGCTACTGAAGACGCGGACGAATCACGTCATTGAGCGGGGGGCGGTTCGCCGGTCGCCGGTGCCTGCGGACGCTGCAGATGCTTTTGCAGCAGCGGCAGCAGCGCCCAGATGTCTCGATTGATCTTCGTCAATTCTTGAATCGTTTGGCCGATTTGCTCGATCCGCTCGGCGTCGACGGGCTTGATGTCACCGAAGCGAAGGCCGGCGCGGGTTTCGCCGATGCGCATCGACTGTGTGTGGGTGATCTCGCCGTGGCTGTTGACCGTGTACATGCAGTGATTGAACTCGTTGCGCACGCGCGTGCATTCGTTGAAGCGGTCAATCAGTTGCGTGAGCGTTCGGTAGAGGTTTCGATCTTTGACATGCAGCTTCGCGAGCCGCTGGATCAGATCGATCCGCGCCCGCGTCGTATTGAGCGTGGCAAAGACGATCGCCGCCGATTCCTGGTCGGTCCGCAGCAGCACCATTAGAACGTAGATGAGGAGGCTTTCGTTATTCGACCAGCAGAACGCCAGATTGCCGATCAGGGCGAGCAGACGCGTCCGGCGATCCGCCGATCGCGGTGCCGCCGCCTCGATCGCGTCGAAGTCGGGAGTGGGAGGAAGCCCGGTGGTCACCGCAAAACCCGCCGAATGTCAGGATTGCCGTTTCACGCCGCTTCGCGTCCATTCGGCGGACGCGCCCGCATTTGGGCATTGATCAACGGACCTATCGTCCAGCAGAATAGCCGTAAAAACAAGGTCTGTCGCGCGGTTTCGTTTCACTGAAGCCGACACAGCGCCGCCTCCCGGGCAGAGAAGGATACGGCAGTGAAAAGAAGAAGCGGGGGAGCGGCGAGGTGCAGCCGGCTTTTTCTTCGCAGAGAGCACCCGGCGCGCTGGCCGGGCGGGCGCTTGAAGCGCATTGAGACGGCGATCGATCGGATGGGACTGCCATGCTGCCCTCGATCATAGATCTGTGGCAGGCGGGGCGCGGGCGCAGGGCCGCCCTCGCGGCAATCGGCCCACTCGTAGACAGGAGCCGGGAACGGTTGAACGGCATCGCCGACATCGCCTGGCTCGATCCGTACATGATCGGTTTTCTCGTCATGCTGATTACGCTCATCGCTCGTCACAAGGTCGGGGTCCTTGACTCGGATGCGCTCGGCATCGTCCAGCGCGAGGCATGGGCGGAGATCACCGGTCTCAAGGCCGAGCTGATCGGCGAAGAGATTTTTCATCTCAGCGCGAATAGCCATAAGGAATTCGAAGCCGGCTGCCGCAACGCCGTCGTCTTTCACGAGACGCTGAGCCGTATCTCGTCCGTCGGAGAAGAGCCTCTGCCTGACTTCTCGATGGCCGTCGCGAACGCGACTTCGCCGTTTCGCGCGCTCGATGACGGCGAAGCGGCGATCGCGGAGAGCGCAAGCATCGCGAGCCTGTGGCACCAGTATTTTGACGAGCACATTCCTCCGCGCCGGGAGGATGTCGGCGGCGAGGGAATCGGCTGATGACCGGGCGCCCCGCGCCGTCCGCGGGAGACCAGCCGAACGTGCACCACAGCGAGCCGCGGCCTATTCGACCTTCACTCCAGTGTCTTTCACGATCCTCTGCCAGCGGGCGATGTCGGCTTTGACAAACGCGCCGAAGTCTTCCGGCGAACCGCCCTCGGGGGTGAAGCCGAGATCCTGCATGCGCTGCTGGATGTCCGGCATGGCCCGCACTTTGGCCACATCCGTATTGATCTTGGCGATGATCGCGGCCGGCGTCCCGACGCGCGCGTGCAGTCCGTTCCAAGAGCTGAATTCAAGATCAGCGAGCCCGGCTTCCCGCACGGTGGGCACGTCCGGCAAGGTGGCGAGCCGCTTGGCGCCCGTGACGGCGAGCGCCTTGAGCGCGCCCGACTTGACATGGGTGACGGCAGTCGGAACCGAGAACGTCATCTGCACGCGCCCGGCGAGCAGGTCCTGCAGGGCCGGCGCCACGCCCTTGTAGGGAACGTGCACGATGTCGACCTTGCCGTAGTGCCGCAGCATTTCGCAGCCGAGATGCGCGGTCGTGCCCACGCCCGAGGAGGCGCAGTTGAGTGCGCCCGGCTTCTCGCGCGCGAGCTTGAGCAGGTCCGCCAGGGAATTGGCCGGAACCGACGGGTGCACGAGCAGCATGAACGACAGCGAACCGATCTGCGCCACCGGCGCGAAATCGCGGACCAGACTGAAGGGAAAGCTCGGCCGGAGCACTTCGTTGATCGTGTAGGAGCCGGTCGTGAGCAGCATGGTGTGCCCATCCGGCTCGGCGCGCGCGACCGATCGGGTCGCCACCATGCCGCCGCCGGCAGGCTGCGGCTCGACGAGAACCTGCTGCCCCCAGATTTCCGTCAGCTTGTGCCCGTAAAGGCGCGGCATCGCGTCCGGCCCTGGCCCGAGCACGATGAAGACCGGACGTTCAGGAAAATTCTGCGCCGATAGCGTACCGGCACCCGCGAGCACGACGGCGGCCAGTATCGCTGCAGCCTTGGTCATCCATCGAACCATATCTCCCTCCCTGCGCTTGTTGAACGGACGTCCGCTCAGGCCACCGCGCCGTGCGCGGAAAAGGCGATCACGCAGGGCTCCTCCGAACGGTTGCTCCAGGCGTGATTGGTGCCGCGCTGCACGACGATGTCCCCGGCCCTGAGATGGACTTCTTCGAGGTCGAGCACGAGCGTGATTTCGCCCTTGAGGATGAGCGCGAATTCGAGTGACTGCGTCTTCTGCATGTATGGGTGCGGCGCCTTCGGCGAGTAGGTCGAGGCGCCGGGACTTCCCATGGACGCGAAATAGGCAGCGACCTCGCGGGCGCCGACCTTGCCGCGGAACACCGAGTCCGGTGGGAAGGTCACCATGTAGCAGGTCGAGCCGGTCAGGGGCGGCTCGAGCGTGTACGGCAGGTGCAGGCTCTCGCGCAGATTTTTCAGGCGCACCGGCGTTGCCTCGGATGCCCACATGCGCGACAGCTTGAAGCCGGGGCGTGCCGGATCGGTGCGTATGTCCGGGCTCGGGCCGTCGGCGATTGTCCTTGACTGGTCGCCTTCGTCGACCACGACAATACGGCGATGATCGTCATACTCCTGGGTCATGGTCGGCCTCATTCGTCGAATTTCGCGCCCATCATCATGAATGCCATCTGGCTCGGCGCGTTCGGATTCGACCAGGCGTGCCAGCTGCCGATCTGAATGACGACGCTGCCGGGCCGGATCGCCCGTTCGCCGTCGTCGGTCACAAGCACGCGCTCGCCCGTCAGCATGATGCCGTAATCGAGCGTCTCCGACTTGTGCGTGCGGGTGGTGAAGGCGTTCTGCCCGCCCCGCTCCCAGGTTCCTCCCGGCGTCTTGCGGGGCGGATGGGGCGCCGTGACGGCAGCGTCCGTGGCGGGATCGTAATCCGCCGGTTTCGCCGCCGACTCCACGACACGCATGCGCCCCCCGGTCAGGGGCGGCTCGAAATGGAACGGCAGATCGCCGTCGTCGCGTTCGCCCGAGATCACGGCCGGGCACGCATCGAAGGTCCAGATGTCCGTCATGTTCGTGCCCTTCTGGAACGGGCTCGTCTTCGTGCGCGGCGCCGCGCTGTCGAAGAGTACGCGCGAACGCCCCTGCGCGTCGTTTCCGGTCACGACCCGCCGGATCGGCCTGATGTTCTCGCTCATCGTGCGGATGCTCCTTTCACTTGCGCGGGCGCTGGAAGGAGTGGAAGTCGGGCGCGCCCGACGGAACCCACGGCTTCTTGGCGATGGCGTACATGTCGGTGACCACGTCGACCACGACCGGCCGTTCGAGCGCGATCGCCTTCTGCAGTGCGTCTTCGAGTCCGTCAGGGTGCTCGACCCGGATTCCGACGCAGCCGAAGGATTCGGCAACCTTCGCAAAATCGATGTCGGGGAAGCGCCACATTTCCTCCGAACGGCCGCGCTGCTTGCCGCCATAGGCCGCGTCGTTGAGCCGGATTTCCTGATTAAGGGCGCTGTTGTTGTTGACCACGATGACCGCGTTGATGTTGTGCCGGCGCGCGGTCTCGAGTTCGGCGATGTGGTAGTAGAAGCCGCCGTCGCCTGTGAAGCAGACAACCGGTCGGTCCGGCAGCGCGCATTTGACGCCGAGCGCAGCGGGAAAACCCCAGCCGAGCGAACCGGCGGTACGGAAATAGCGCTGCGTCTCGTGCTTGAACGCGATCATGCTCGCCGTCCAGATGCCGGCGTGCCCCGTGTCGGACACGACCACCCCGTTTGCCGGTAAAATGTCGGAGATCGCCTTGCACAGCCGCTCGGGACGGATCGGCTTGGCGTCGGAATTGCGGAAGGGCGCATGCTCGCTGTGCCATTCGGCGATGATCTGGCGCACCCGCCCGAGCCAGGGCGCCGACGCCTCGCGCGCCTTTGCCGCATCGATCATGCGGCGCAGTGACGTCTTTGCATCCCCGAGAATCGAGGCGACGTTCGGATAATTGCGACCAAGCTCCTCGGGATCGATGTCGAGCTGAATGACAGGCGTGCCGGGCGGCGGGAACATCCAGTTGTTCGTGACCTGCCCGCCGGTGTGGCTGCCGATAAAGAACACGAGATCCGCCTCGTGGAGCACCTTGTTGGCGCAGTCGCGCGAATAGGCGCCCGGCACGCCGACGGCGAGCGGATGACCGTCGGGGATCGCAGCCTTGGCGTTCATCGAAGTCGCGACGGGAATGTTGAGCTTTTCGGCGAGCTCGACAAGCTCGCGCTCCGCCCCTGACGCGGTGACGCCGCCGCCCGCAACGATCACTGGCCGCTCGGCCTTGAGAAGAAGGTCGAGCGCCGCTTCGACGCGCGCCATGTCCGGCTCCGGACGAAAGGCCGGCGCGCGGCAGAACCCTTTTTCGACTAGCGGATCGAGTTCTGCTTCCTCCTCGGTGATCAAGCCGAGATGACTCTGCACACGCAGGTGAACCGGCCCCGGCGCCCCGGTGGTGGCGACGCGGAACGCCTGCCGCACGAGGTCGGGCAGGCGCGAAATATGGTCGATCTGCGCATTGAACTTGGTGACGGGATCGAATTGCGTGATGTCGTCCACCTCCTGGTAATAATGGCGGTAGCGCGACTGCGGCGTCGGGCCGCCGGTGAGCGCGATGACGGGCGCGCCGGCCATGTGCGCATCACGCAAACCGGCGGCGAGATTCGAGGCGCCGATCATCTGCGCCATGCAGATGCCGGGCTTGCGGCTTGCCCGCGCATAACCGTCGGCCATGTAGGCCGCCGCCTTCTCCCCGTGCACCATCAGCCGCTTGATCGGCGTGTCCTCCATCTCGGCGAAGGCCTTCAGCATGAAGGCGGGCACGAAAAAGATGTGCGAAACCTCGTAGCCCAGCATCATGTCGACGAAGCATTTGGCGCCCGTCATCCTCGGCACGGCATGTCCTCCTCGGGTTGCGTTTTTGCGCGAGCGGCGCCGCGCGCCGCCCGAGCGACCGGCGTGGCGCAGGCGTGGCCTCCTCCGGTCCGAGGCGCAAGCCTAGCCGGACGGCGGTTTCCATGCAATTTGGAAAATAAAATACCACGCACCATAACCATTCGCTATAATGTGCGAACCGCTCGTTAAGAGGTCCGGCCGGCGATGAACCTTCAGCAGCTTCGCTATCTCTGCGGTGTCGTGCAGGAAGACTTCAGCATGTCGCGCGCGGCCAAGACGCTCGGCACCTCGCAACCCGCGATCAGCAAGCAGCTGCGGTTGCTCGAGCGAGAGCTCGGCCTCGACGTCCTGATCCGCCGAGGCAACCGGATACTCGGGCTCACTGCGGCGGGCGAGGCGATCATCGAATCGGCGCGTCGCGCCGTGTGGGAGGCCGACAATCTCCGCCGTATCACTGGAGAGATCACGCGCGGCGGCGCCGGGCGGATGGTGATCGCGACGACCCACACCTATGCCCGTTATGTTCTGCCGCCGGCGATCAAGGGCTTCGTGCGGGCGCATCCGCATGTCCGGCTCATACTGCGGCAGGGCATGCCGGCGATGGTCTCCGAATGGGTGGCGGCGGGCAGCGCGGACCTCGGCATCAGCGGCCGCACGGGGGCGTTTTCCGACGAACTTGTGTTCCTGCCGTGCGAAAGACTCATCCGCGGCCTCTTTGCGCCGGTGCGCCATGCGCTGCTGCGGGAGCGGACGCTCACGCTCGACCACATTGCGCGGCATCCGCTGATCATGCTCGACCCGGAGATGGAGGGCGGGCAGGCGGTGATGCGCGCCTTCGGGGAGGCGGGGATCGAGCCGAACGTCGTCTTGAGCGCGATCGACGCCGACGTGGTGAAGACCTATGTGGCGATGGGGCTCGGCGTCGCGATTTTGCTCAAGGTCGCCTACGATGCGGCGCGCGACCGCGGCCTGCGGGTGGTCGATGTCGGGCACCTGTTCGAGCCGACGGTGCCGCAGATCGTGCTGCGGCGGGGGGCTTATCTGTCGAACGCGATGTTGGAATTCATCCAGCGCGTCGCCCCCGACTGGGACCGCCCGACGCTGCAGGCAAAGCTCTGCGGCCGCACTGGGCCGTGAGGGGGATGAAAGGTCCGATGGGACGCGTGCTTCAGCGCGCTGAAAGTCTGGGACGGGCGATGCTGTTGTTGGTCTCAGACATCAGTCTGAAATAACCAGTTCAGGATTGGAGCGCGCTCGCGAGCCAAGCGCAGTCTTTCGTCCGCACGCAGATCACAGATTCGGCTTTCGCCCATCGACGCGCCTCAAAAGCTGTGCATCAGCCCGTACTGACCCGACAAGTTGCAGGGCGCCTCAAACTTTAGCGCTTCAGATAAAGAAAGAAGAGCAACTGGTGCCAGGGTCGGAATCGAACATTCAACGTAAGTTATTGATAAATAAAGAGGTTCTCAATGAGATTTCGTCATGTGGCAACATGTCAGCCAACACGTTTTCCGCCTTAAAAAATCGCGGGTTCGATTCCCGTCGCGAAGCTTGTGCGCGATCCGGCGGCGAAAATCGACACCGCAAAAGCGGGAGGCGCACCCGCTTTCGGCCGAAGAGTTGTGAAGCGAATCACGATTCCCGTTGAGAGATGATTCGCGCCGCGCGCGAAGAGCGGCAACGGCAACTCTGCATTCGCCGACATTCGACGGCAAATCCCGGATCAAGACGTAGAAAAAACCGCCTTCGTGATGGCGACAAATCGGGGAATTTGTTTAGATTAATCCGCCATCGCCCGCAGGGACGCGGGCCTGACCGCCGGAGTCAAACCGGTCAACGATGGCGAGACTATCATGGAACAACTTGCCCTGACGGTCGCCGAGGCTTGCGCCGCTGCCCGGATCGGCCGAACCACGCTTTACGAGGCGATCAAGCGCGGCGATCTCGTTGCCGCAAAATACGGTCGCAAGACCCTCATTCGCGTCGACGATCTGCGCAGCTGGCTGGCAAGCCTCCCGCCGATTGAATCCGACACCGCCAACACCTCAGCCCGACAATCTTCGGCGCATGAGGTTGGCGATGAGCGCTGAAGGCCTTGCCCGGGCGCTCGGCGGGCGCAAGGCCGGCGTCGCCTGGATGGCGCGTTGTCCGGTGCATGACGATCGCGAGCCGAGCCTGTCGATTGCCGACGCCCGCGGCGGCAAGGTGCTCGTGCGCTGCCATGCCGGATGCGATCAGCGCGACGTGATTGCCGCGCTTCGGGCGCGCGGTATCTGGGGCGCGGACGACCGTCGGCCTATCCGTTTCTCGCGCAAGCTCGATCGCGTGCAACAGCACGAGCTAGCCGGCGACGCCATCAAGCGAACTGAAGCGGCGCTTGCCATCTGGCATGGCACGCAATCGGCCGAGGGAACGCCGGTCGAGACGTATTTGCGATCGCGCGGTGTCATCGTTCCGATCCCGCCGTCGATCCGTTTCCATGCTGGGCTGAAGCATCCTTCGGGCGCTGTCTGGCCGGGGATGGTGGCGCTGGTGACGCACGGTGCTCACGGCAAAAGGATCGGCATTCACCGCACGTTCCTGACACGGGACGGAAGCGCGAAAGCACCGGTCGAGCCGAAGAAGATGATGCTTGGGCTGTGTTGCGGCGGCGCGTTGCGACTTGCACACGCCGGCGACGTGCTGATGGTCGGCGAAGGCATCGAGACCTGCCTTGCCGCCATGCAGGCGAGCGGCCATACCGCCTGGGCGGCGCTTTCGACATCCGGTCTTCGCGCGCTCGACCTGCCGCGCGAGGTTCGCGACGTGATCGTGCTGGCCGATGGCGACGATCCAGGCGAAGCGGCGGCGCTGAATTGCGCTTGGCGCTGGAAGCGCGAAGGCCGGCGCGTGCGCATCGCCCGCGCGCCGCAAGGGATGGACTTCAACGATCTGCTGCTGCGCCGCGCGCCTCGCATCGAGGAGGTCGCGCGATGACTCCCTTGGACATTGGCAACAATGACGATCCGATCTGCGCGGCCATCGACGCTGCCGAGGAGGTTCGCGATCCGTTGGAAGGGCTCGTTGAAAGGACCGTCGCCGACGCCGGCGCAGCCTTCGCACCGGAGGTGCTCGAACGACTCGCGGCACTCAAGCGCGACGATCGTGCCGCCTTCGAGGCATTGCGGGCGCAATTGAAGAAGGCGGGATGCCGGGTAACGGCGCTAGATGACGCGATCGCCGAGGAAAGCGGCGAATTGGGTGGGCGCGGCCCGACGCAGGCCGATATCCTGATCGATCTTGCACAATCCGCCGAGCTGTTCCACGCGCCGGACGGCACCGGCTTCGCCGACCTCGACATCAACGGCCATCGCGAAACCTGGCCGATCCGCGCCAAAGGCTTTCGCCGCTGGCTCGCGCGGCGGTTCTTCGAGCAAACGGGCGGTGCGCCAAGCTCGGAAGCGCTGCAATCGGCCCTCAACGTGATCGAGGCCAAGGCGCATTTCGATGCGCCGGAGCGCACGGTTCATGTCCGCGTCGGCGGTCTCGACGGACGGCTCTATCTCGACCTCGGCGATGAGACATGGCGGGCGGTCGAAATCAATGCCGCCGGCTGGCAGGTGATCGACAATCCGCCGGTGCGCTTCCGCCGCGCCGCCGGGATGCAGGCGTTGCCGGCACCGATCGCCGGCGGTTCGGTCGAAGCGCTGCGGTCTTTTCTCAATGTCCGTTCCGATGCCGATTTCATACTGGTGATCGCATGGGCGCTGGCCTGCTTGCGCAATCGCGGCCCCTATCCGGTGTTGGTGCTCTCGGGCGAACAGGGTTCGGCGAAGTCCACCTTCTCGGCGATCCTGCGGACGCTGCTCGATCCGAACACCGCGCCGTTGCGCGCGTTGCCGCGCGAGGACCGCGACTTGTTCATCGCCGCCAGCAACGGCCATGTGCTCGCCTTCGACAATGTGTCGGGACTGCCGGCGTGGATTTCCGACACGCTCTGCCGCCTCGCCACCGGCGGCGGCTTTGCCGTGCGCCAGCTCTATTCCGACCAGGACGAGGTGTTGTTCGATGCCGCCCGGCCGGTGATCCTCAACGGCATCGAGGACATCGTGACGCGGCCCGACCTCGCCGATCGCGCCTTGTTTCTCACGCTCGAACCGATCGCCGAGGAACGCCGCCGGCCCGAGCAGGAATTGTGGGCAGCGTTCGAGGCCGAGCGCCCGCGCATCCTCGGTGCACTTCTCGACGCGGCGGCGAAGGGCCTGGCGATGCTGCCGCAAACCCGCCTCGACAAGCTTCCGCGCATGGCCGACTTCGCGTTGTGGGCGACGGCCTGCGAGACCGCGCTGTGGCCAGCCGGCACGTTCTGGTCCGCTTATTGCGGCAATCGCGACGAGGCTGTGGAAGGCGTAATCGAGGCCGATCCGATCGCCGCCGCGGTGCGGGCGCTGATGGCGGCGCGGACGGAGTGGACGGGAACGGCCTCGGAGCTTCTGGGCGCCCTTGCCGACATGGCGGGCGAGCGCGTCGCCAAGTCCAAGACGTGGCCGGACAGCCCGCGGGCGCTGGCGGGCCGCTTGCGTCGGGCGGCGACCTTCCTGCGCAAAGTCGGCATCGAGATCGGCTTCGGGCGCGAAGGCCGGGCCCGCACGCGGGTCATCCGCATCACCGCCGGGGAGCTTCCGCCGCCAGAAACCGGCGGGGTGCGACCGTCCGCTTCGTCCGTACCGTCCGCGAGTCAGCCGAAGCCCATTCCGACCAACGGGTTCGCTTCGCAACGCTTGCGGACGGTCAGTGATACTGCGGACGGATCGCAGTCCGGCGACGACCCGATCGTCCGCGACAACCCCGTGAGATCCAACATCGAGACCGATGCGGACGGTGCGGATGCAAATCATCCGCCCCATTCCGGGCGCGGCAACGAAAGTACGCCGGGCTGGAGGATGCGGCTGTGAGTGCAGTCATGGCCATAAGGGAAGCCCGCGCCGCCGGCGTGCAAGTCGCAATCGACGGGGATGCCCTCACGCTGGAGGCATTTGCGCCGCCGCCGCCCGCGGTGATCGAATCGCTGTCGCGATACAAGGCCGAGATCATCGCGCTGCTGCGCCCGGCCGACGACGGATGGTCTGCGCTGGATTGGTTGACGTTCTTTGGCGAACGAGCGCGCATGGCGGCGGTTCACGGATTGACCGGGATAGAGGTCGAAGCGCGCGCTTTCGATTGCTGCGTCGTCGAATGGCTGAACCGCAATCCGGTGCGGTCGCCGCCCAGCCGTTGCCTGGGCTGCGGTCAGACCGAGCATTCACACGAGCCGCTCTTGCCGTTTGGCACCGAAGGCAGCGGTCACGCCTGGCTGCATTCGCGCTGCTGGCCGGCATGGTACGAGTCGCGCAAGGCCAAGGCTGTCGCGGCGTTGGCAACAATGGGCGTCCATGGACCGGGCACGCGCCGCCGATGATCGCAACGGCACTTCGGCGATCGCGGCACTTGCTTCGCCCCGCGAAGACACAGCCCCCGGCATTAGGTTCTTCCTGGCGGCCGGCGTATGCGGGCGGCGAAGGCGCGGCCTTGCGCTACCGGCAGAAGCGAAATCGGGGTGCGCACCCCGGAGTGCGCACCTTCTCGGGTGCGCGGGTGCGCATTCGGCAGAAACGTCCCGAAATTCGCTGCGGCGCCGGTTCGCGCTCGCGATTCGAAATGCTACCGTAAGACTGGAATCAGACGATCGGGGCCTTCGGCGGCCCGCATTAGGACCATCTTTGATGAACCACGCGGAGATTGTCAGCTTTATCTGGGGCGTCGCGGACCTGATCCGCGACACCTTCAAGCGCGGCAAATATCAGGACGTGATCCTGCCACTCACGGTGCTGCGCCGCCTCGACTGCGTGCTGGCGCCGACCAAGGAGAAAGTGCTGAAGCGCCAGGCCGAGCTTCGCGGGAAGGGGCTCCAGGACCTCGACGCACAGCTTCGCCGGGTGTCCGGCTTCGCCTTCTACAACACGTCGCGCTACGATTTCGAGAAGCTTCTCGCCGACGCGCCGCACGTCGCGGCCAACCTCCGCAACTACATTGCCGGCTTCAGCCCCAACATGCGCGAGGTGCTGGAGAAATTCGACTTCGACAACACCATCAGCAAGCTCAACGAAGCCGGTCTTCTGTTCCAGGTGCTTGAGCGCTTCAAGAACGTCGACCTGCATCCGGACCAAGTCGATAACCCAACGATGGGGATCATCTTCGAGGAGCTGATCCGCAAGTTTAACGAAGCCCTGAACGAAAATCCCGGCGAGCACTTCACGCCGCGCGACGTGGTGCATCTGATGGTGGACCTCATGCTTGCCGGTGACGCCGATCACATTCGCCGGAAAGGCATCGTTCTCACCGTATACGATCCGTGCTGCGGTTCGGGCGGCATGCTGATGATCGCCAAGGAGCATGTGACCATTGGCCTACGCAAGAATGGTGACGTGCTGCGCGGCCCGATCAACAAGGATGCCGAGATTCACCTGTTCGGACAGGAGGTGAATCCGGAAACCTGGGCGGTGTCGAAGTCGGACTTCTTCATGAAGGACCCGACCGGCCGTGACGCCGACAACATTGCTTTCGGCAGCACTCTTTCGAACGATCGTCATGCCAACAAGCACTTCGACTATCTGATCGCGAATCCGCCTTACGGGAAGGATTGGAAGCGCGACGAGGACGCAGTGCGCGCCGAGCACACGCGCGGAACGGGAGGCCGCTTTGCGCCAGGCCTCCCGCGCATCAGTGACGGCCAGCTGCTTTTCCTTCTGCACATGCTGGCGCACATGAAGGACCAGAAGGATGGCGGCTCGCGCGTCGCGATCATCATGAACGGCTCGCCCCTGTTCACCGGCGATGCCGGAAGCGGCGAGAGCGAAATCCGTCGGTTCATTTTGGAGAACGATCTTCTCGAAGCGCTCATTGCCCTGCCGGAGCAGCTTTTCTACAACACCGGCATCGCCACCTACGTGTGGGTTGTCACGAATCGAAAGGCGCGCGCGCGGAAGGGCCTCGTGCAGCTGATCGATGCGTCATCGCCGGCGTTCTGGACGCAGATGCGCAAGAGCCTCGGCGACAAGCGCCGCGAGATTCCGATCGAACGCGAGCAGGACATCCTGAAAATCCTTGCCGATTTTAAAGACGGCGATACGCGCTTTGTCACGAAAAATGGCGAGCAGGAAGAAATCATCGTCAGCAGGATTTTTCCGACGACGCATTTCGGCTACCGCAAGATCACGGTCGAACGCCCGCTTCGCCTCAATTTCGAGGCAAGTCCGGAACGCATCGCTCGTCTCGAAGAGGAACGAGGCTTCAAGGCTCTTGCCGAGTCCAAGAAGAAGGGCGCCGCGGGCGTGAAGGAGCGTGCCGAGGGGGTGGCAGAACAGGAGAGAATCCGGAAGCTGCTTCGGTCTCTGCCGGATGCACTGTTCAAGGATCGCGCCGAGTTCGAAAAGGTGCTGGATGCCGCTGCCAAGAAGGCCGGAATCAGGTTTGCGGCGCCGGTGCGCAAGGCGATCCTGTCGGCGCTGTCGGAGCGTGACGAAACCGCGGTCATCTGCCGCGACAAGGAGGGCAACCCCGAGCCCGATCCCGAGCTGCGCGATTACGAGAGCGTGCCGCTCGCCGAGACCGTCGAGTCCTTCTTTGAGCGGGAGGTGAAGCCGCACGTTCCGGATGCCTGGATCGACACCAGCCGGCGCGATCCGAAGGACGGTCAGGTCGGACTGGTCGGCTACGAGATCAACTTCAACCGCTATTTCTACCGCTACAAGCCGCCGCGTCCGCTGGAAGAGATCGAAGCTGAGATTCGCGACACCGAACGGGACATTGTGCGGATGCTGGCGGAGGTAACTGGCTCGCGGATCGCCGGCGAATAGCCCTGAAATCTGAGTGGAGTAAACGTCGGCACTTGCGTGTAGGTGCCGACGTTTATTATTGTTCCGAAATGACAGCCCCACCCCTCACCCCGGCGCGCCTTCGGAAATCCGGCCTCGGCGCCTTCTTCCGACCGCGCGACATCGAGCCCCTTGGGGTTTCGTTCCCCGAGCTCCAACGGCTCGTTTCGGAGGGAACAATCGAGAAGGTCGGCCCGGGCCTCTATCGCCTCGCCGCCGCCAAGCCGGACGAACTCGAGACCATCGCCATGGTCGCCTCGGCCGTCCCAACCGGGATCATCTGCCTGCTTTCGGCGCTGCGCATCCACAATATCGGCACGCAGGCGCCGCACGAGGTCTGGCTGGCGCTCGACCGCAAGGCCCGCAAGCCGTCGCGCCCGCCGGCGCGCCTGCGCATCGTCCGCTTTTCGGGGGCGATGCTCAGCTACGGCGTGCAGGAGCGGTCGATCCTCGGCGTCCGGGTGCGGCTCACGTCGCCGGCCCGCACCGTCGTGGACTGCTTCCGCTACCGGAACAAGATCGGCCTCGACGTGGCGCTTGACGCGCTGCGGGAGGTCGTGCGCGCGCGCACCGCCAGCGTGGACGAGATCATGCGCGCCGCCGAGGTCTGCCGCGCCCGCACGATCATGCGCACCTATCTGGAGGCGCTTTCGTGATGGCGAAGCGCCCGCTCACCAATGTTGCAGAATCGGTGCATCGTCGGCTCCTCAACCGCAACCGCGAGACTGGCGAGGACTTCCAGTTCCTGCTTCAACGTTACGCGGCCGAGCGCTTTCTGTACCGCCTCGGACAGTCCGCACACCGCGACCGGTTCGTTCTCAAGGGCGCCATGCTGTTCGCGCTGTGGGGCGGATCGGTGTACCGGCCGACCCGCGATCTTGATTTCACCGGCTACGGCAACAGCGAGGCCAATGATGTCGCGGCCACGTTCATACTCGTCACCGCAGTTCCGGTGCCGGACGACGGACTTGTTTTCGACGCGACGACGGTCACGGCCGAGCCGATCCGCGATGAGGCCGAATACGACGGCCTCCGGGTGCGCCTTCGGGCGATGCTCGGCAACGCACGCATCGAGATGCAGATCGACATCGGGTTCGGCAACGCCATCGAACCCGGCGCCAATGACGTGCAATACCCGACGCTGCTCGATGCACCGGCTCCGAACATCCGGGCCTATCCGCACGAAGCGGTGGTCGCGGAGAAGCTTCACACGCTGGTGGTGCTCGGCGAGCGCAACAGCCGCATCAAGGACCTTTACGACCTTTACACGCTTGCCGCGCAGTTTCCCTTCGACGGCGCAAAACTGACCAAGGCGATTGCCGCGACCTTTGAGCGACGCAGGACAAGGATCGAGCCCGCGCTGCCGGCGGGTCTCGCGCCTCGCTTCTTTGCCGATGAGGCACGCGCAACGCAGTGGCGCGCCTATCTCGATCGCAACAATCTTCCCGGCGCGCCGCGTGACTTCGCGCAGGCCGGCGAGCGAATCCAAGCCTTCCTTGGACCGGTGTGGAGCGCGCTGGTCGCCGGCGGCAAGTTCGCCAGCATTTGGCAACCGGGCGGACCGTGGGAGGCGGGGTCGTGAGCGGCGCCGTGAACCCCACCGGCGCCGCGGCGCTGCGGCGATTTAAGCCGTACCCGGCCTATAAGGACTCCGGCGTCGAGTGGCTGGGGCAGATTCCGGCGCACTGGAAGGTCAAAAGGCTCAAGCTCGTCGCCGAACTAAATCCTCCGGCGTCCGAAGTGCGCAGCCTCTCGCCAGAAACTGAGGTCTCCTTCGTGCCTATGGAAGCCGTTGGCGAGTATGGCGGGCTCGATCTGTCGATGACCAAACAGCTGGGGGAGGTCGGAAACGGCTACACCTATTTCCGAAACGGCGACGTGGTGGTCGCAAAGATCACGCCGTGCTTTGAGAACGGCAAAGGCGCTCACGCCAGCGGCCTTGCCAACGGAATTGCATTCGGAACGACGGAGCTGCACGTCCTTCGAGTCGCACATGAACTCGATGATCGTTTCTTGTTCTATTTGACCTTGAGTGATGCGTTTCGCCGCCTGGGTGAGGCCGACATGTATGGTGCAGGCGGTCAGAAGAGGATTTCCGAGTCGTTCGTTGAGAACTTTCGCTCTCCTTTGCCGCCAATCCCCGAACAACGCGCCATCGCCGCTTTTCTCGACCGGGAAACGGCGAAGATCGATGCATCGGTGGCAAAGAAGGAACGGCTGATCGAACTGCTTCAGGAAAAGCGTGCGGCGCTCATCACCCGCGCCGTCACCAAGGGTCTCGATCCCAATGTCCCCATGAAGGACTCGGGCGTCGAATGGCTTGGCGACGTGCCCAGGCATTGGGCGGTTCAGCGGCTCAAATTCCTCTGTGATGTACATACGGGCGACAAAGACACCGAGGACGCGATCGAGGGCGGCCAATACCCTTTCTTTGTTCGCTCGCAGACAGTCGAACGCATCAACTCCATGGCGTTCAATTGCGAAGCCGTCCTCACTGCTGGTGATGGCGTCGGCGTCGGGAAGGTCTTCCACTACTACAAAGGGGCATTCGACTTTCACCAACGCGTTTATATGATGAACAACTTCCGCGGGGTGACCGGTCCTTTTCTGTTTCACTTTCTCCGCGAGAATTTCTACAAGGTTGCACTCGAAGGTGGCGCGAAGTCGACCGTCGATTCTCTCCGCCGCCCGGTCTTTATGAATTTCATGGTTTGTGTCCCGCCGAGAGCAGAGCAAGAGGCGATCATCGCTTTCCTTGACCCTGAGACAGCGGGAACCGACAAGCTAGTGACAAAGGTTCACGCTGCCATCAACCGCCTGAAAGAACTCCGCACCGCCCTTATCTCCGCCGCAGTAACCGGCCGGATCGATGTGCGGGAGGAAGCGCCATGAGTGTCGAAGTCTCCGAACGCTCGTTGGAAGAGGCGATCGAGTGCGGGCTGCTGCAGCACGGACCCGACGCCTGTCCCGACTATGCGACCGGCTTCGGCGCCCCGCCGCAGCGGCCGTTCGGCGATGTCGCGCCGGGCTTCTATCGCAAGCGCCGGCCAGAGGACTACGACCGCGTCCTTTGCCTGCTGCCGCGCGACGTTGTGGACTTCATTCTCGCGACCCAGCCCAAGGAGTGGGAGAGGCTCAAGCAGCATCACGGCGCGGCGGTGCAGGAGCAGTTCCTCAGGCGGCTCGCGTCCGAAATCGAGCGGCGCGGCGCGCTCGATGTGCTGCGCAACGGCATCAAGGATTCGGGCGTCAAATTCCAGCTCGCCTATTTCAAGCCGGCGAGCGGGCTCAACGAGGAAACGCGGTGGCTTTATCAAGCGAACCTGTTCGCCGTGGTGCGCCAGCTGCACTACAGCACGAAAAACGAGAACAGCCTCGACCTCGTGCTGTTCCTCAACGGCATCCCGATCTTCACGGCCGAGATCAAGAACCCGCTCACCGGGCAGGACATCGAGGACGCCATCCGCCAATTCAAGACCGACCGCGACCCGCGCGAGCCGCTGTTCGCCTACGGCCGCTGCCTCGCGCATTTCGCCGTCGATCCGAACCTCGTCTATGTGACGACGCATCTCGCCGGGCAGAAGACGCGCTTTTTGCCCTTCAACCGCGGCAAGTTCGGCGGCGCCGGCAACCCGCCCGTTCCGCCGACGCAGAAGGGCTATGCCACCTCCTACCTGTGGGAGGAAACCTTCGCGCGCGACAGCGTGCTCGATCTCGTGCGCCAGTTCATCCACGAGGTGGAAGAGGAAGACGACCGCGGGCGCAAGAACGGCAAGAAGTTCCTGATCTTCCCGCGCTACCAGCAGCTTGACGCCGTGCGCAAACTGGTCGCCCATGCCCGCGGCACGGGCGCCGGGCAACGCTACCTCATCCAGCATTCGGCCGGCAGCGGCAAGAGCTTCACCATCGCCTGGCTCGCGCACCAGCTTTCGACGCTGCACGACGCGAACGACCGCCGCGTGTTCGATTCGATCGTCGTTATTACCGACCGCCGCGTGCTCGACCGCCAATTGCAGACCACCATGCGCCAGTTCGAGCAGACGCTGGGCGTGGTCGAGAATATCGACACTACCTCGCGCCAGCTCAAAGAGGCGCTCGAATCGGGCAAGACCATCATCGTCACCACGCTGCAAAAGTTCCCGGTGATCGCCAAGGAAATCGGGGAGCTGCCCGGCAAGCGCTTTGCCGTGATCGTTGACGAGGCGCATTCGTCGCAGACCGGCGAGAGCACCAAGAGCCTGAAGGCGGTGCTCGCCTCGCGCTCGCTGGAGGAGGCGGAGCGCGAAGAGGCCAAGGCCGAGACGCCGGAGGAGGAGCTTGAAGATACCATCATCGCCGAGATGGAGAAGCGCGGCCAGCTACCGAATCTCTCCACCTTCGCCTTCACCGCCACGCCAAAGCCGCGCACGCTCGAACTGTTCGGGCAGAAGCGCGCCGACGGCAAGTTCGAGCCCTTCCATCTCTACAGCATGCGCCAGGCGATCGAGGAAGGCTTCATCCTCGACGTGCTCGCGAACTACACCACCTATTCGGCCTATTGGCGCCTGCTGAAGAAAATCGAGGACGACCCGCGCTACGACAAGAGCAAGGCGCAATACCTGCTCAAATCGTTCGTCGAGCTGCACCCGCACGCCATCGGCGAAAAGGTGCGGATCATGGTCGAGCACTTTGCCGCCCAGGCGCAGAACGAGATCGGCGGCAAGGCCAAGGCGATGATTGTGACGCGTTCGCGGTTGCACGCCGTGCGCTACAAGCTTGCCATCGACACATACCTTGCGGAGCGCGGATTGCCGTTCAAGGCGCTGGTCGCGTTCTCAGGAACGGTGGAGGATGGCGGCAAATCCTACACCGAAGCCAACATGAACGGTTTTTCGGAAGCCCAGACCGCCAAGACGTTCGAACTGCCGGAGAACCGCTTCCTGATCGTCGCCAACAAGTTCCAGACCGGCTTCGATCAACCGCTGCTCCACACGATGTACGTGGACAAGAAGCTCGGCGGGGTCAACGCGGTGCAGACCCTGTCGCGCCTCAACCGCACGCATCCCGAAAAGAAGGGAACGCTGGTGCTGGATTTCGCCAACGAGGCGGACGCGATCAAGGCGGCGTTCGAGCCCTACTACGAAACCACGCTGCTTTCCGAGGCGACCGATCCGAATCTGCTTTACGAGATTCAGACCCGGTTGGCCGATTTCCCGGTCTACGTGGAGGCCGACGTTAACGCCTTCGCGCAGGTCTATTACCACCCCAAGGCCACGCAGGACCAGCTTTATGCGGTGCTCGCGCCCATCGTCGAGCGCTTCAAGGGCATTGCCAAAGAGGAACAACACGAGTTTCGCGGCCAACTGAACGATTATGTGCGGCTCTACGCGTTCCTGGCCCAGGTGCTCACCTTTGCCGATGTCGATCTGGAAAAGCTCTACGTGTTCGCACGCCACTTGCGCCGCCTCCTGCCGGCAGACCCGGTCGAACTGCCGCGCGAGGTGCAGCAGAACATCGATATGGAGTCGTACCGGCTTCAGCAGACCTCGAGCGGCCGGATCGCGCTCGACCGCAAGGCGGGCATTCTCGATCCCCAGAGCGCCAAAGGTCGCTATGCGTTGCA
Organism: Xanthobacteraceae bacterium; assembly: GCA_035716025.1. Lineage (GTDB taxonomy): Bacteria > Pseudomonadota > Alphaproteobacteria > Rhizobiales > Xanthobacteraceae > JADGHE01. The sequence continues at coordinate 4,216 of DASTKH010000044.1, read as the reverse complement.
GCCGGAGGAACTGGAGACCCTGTCGCGGATCATTGCCGAGCTGAACGACCGCTTTGGGCTCAATCTCGGCCCCGAACACCGGGTGACGCTCAGCCAGATGATGGAGAAGCTGGATGGCGATCCAGCACTGGATGCCGCCGCTCGGGTCAACACACGGGAGAACGTGCGCCTCACCTTCGATCACAAGGTCGAGGCCGTCATCCAGGAAATCGTCGATACGAATTTCGAGCTCTATAAGCGGATCACCGACGACCGCAGCTTTGGCGACACGCTGAAGAATTTCCTGTTCGATCAGTACCTGCGCGGCCACCGCAACGCCGCCGAACTGATCAAGCGCGGCGAGTCGAAAACGCTCGAGTTCAAATCCACGCTGCGCTGGAGCCTCAAGGAGAACCGCAAGGACGACAAGGGCGTGACCCACGCGGTGCTTCGGGCATTTCGGCACCGGCGATCTTGAGATCACGCTGTCGAAGCCCGAAGACCTTGAAAAGGCGAAGCCTTTAATTCAGCGCAGTTATAGTGCGTCATGATTCACTTGTAAGCTTGAAATTGTACGGGACGGAGGCCAATGGCCGAGATGCAAGGGAACACTATGAATGAGAAAAAATTGATCCTGATCGATCAGGTCCCTGAACACCTCCTGTCGAACCTAGACAGCAGGGATGCGGCACTATGGATCAGGAGCCTGCCAAAGAATGCACCCGAGCAGGCAAGACTCATCGCATTCTTAGGATTGCCTTGGCGGCAGATATTTTCTGAGATTTCGGATCAGCGACTCATCGCTGTGCTTGAACAGGGGTCCGCGTCAGATCCGCCCACGGTTCGCAAGCGCGGCTTCGTCCAAATCGTCGATAGCGACCCCTCGCGGATCGAATTTCCACAACGTTGCCTGCCACTCTTTCTTCTGAATGGTCGAGAAGGCGCCGCAGCGTCCGAGTTCGAAAGTCGTTTGCGACGTTTAACCATGCTGGAGGAGCTGCGTCGCTCAAACGTTCGCCAGATGTTGGTCGTCTCAGGTGACGATGACCCCATTCCCGCCGAACTGAGGGAGCTCTGGGCATCAGGCTTCCGATCGTTTCTTACTTTCGCGTCAGACAAAGCCGATTCTACGCGGCTAGTCGAGAGATGGCTTGACGAGCAGACCGGCGTAGCCGCTGTAAATCTGTGGCGATTGCCAGCCAGCCGCCTCGTCGAGGACATCGTCGCGCGCTATGCGGCGCGATACCCCGAAGAGAGAATCATAATTCGCGTGCGGGATCAAAGCGGTGCGGTTCACAGCGTTGATGTGACAGAAATTGATGAGCCAGAACGTCCTATTTTTTCGCATTACTCTGTAATTCAGGATCGAGACCTAGCGCCGCTTACCTCTGCAGAACTATCGGAGGATGATTTTGTCGCCTTTTTCCAAAATCCTGAATCCTCCTGGCGGCCGTACGCGGCCGGTCTGCCATGGCTCAGGAATGATGGCTGCCGAAAGCACCTGAGCACCTACCTAAAGAGACTCGATACGGTTGGCTCGGAGGAAAACTGCATTGCATACGTGCTCTCGGAGCCCGGGGCCGGCGGAACGACGCTCGCTCGAATGCTTGCGTGGGAATATGCGCGAGAGGGATATCCGGTACTCGTTGCGAAGTCTTTGCCATTCGTGCCCGATGCATTGGCAATCGGCAATTTTCTCAATCGGGCAAATCGAGAGATCGAGCAGAATCTAGCACAGCGGTCGGCGAGCACGGTGCCCGAGAGCCCGCAACCTGAAAGCCCCGAAGCCAACCGAGCGCTCCGTAGATATGAGACACCGTGGATCATTCTCTTCGACAGAATGCATTGGGAGTTTCGGGACAGCGAGCTGGCAAGATTTCGAAATGAGCTTGAGAGGCAAGGCCGCCCCGTTTGCATATTAGTGGTGACGGGACCAATCCGCGAGCTGGCCTACTTCAACGCCTCAGTCTTCAAACAGGTAGCGGAACTCAATCACACGTTAGATTCGGAGGAAGCCCTCCAGCTTGGACGCCATCTGAACCAGTTCCTGCGTGAATATGGCAAAGAACGCCAAGATTGGCAGTGGGAGCAATTTTATCAGACACACACCGTGCGATACTTGGAAGGACTTGCGGCATTCTGGGTCACTCTTTCGTTTTGGATTCAAGGTCAATACGACCTATCCGAATCAATCCAGCAATGGGTGTACCGCATCTTCAAGGAGAACACCGAGGGTGTCGTCCGAGATAGCATCCTTGAAATCGCGGCAATGAGTTCAGAGCATCTGCCGCTTCCGGCTGGATTGCTTCCAGTGTCCCGCGGCGAATGGCCTGTGTCGCTACTTCTGGAGGATCAGCGATCGCGACTCGCCGCATTAGGTTTGGTGAGCATCGCAACTGACGGCAACAAATATTGGGCACTGGTACACGACATCTTAGGGCGCTTCTTAATCAACGCCCTTTTCTATGATTTTGAGAGTCGCAGTGCATTGGGGTTTGCTCAAGCAAAAGATGCTGATCACCTCCGTTTTTTGTTGCTTCGCCAAGTCTCGCGAAAAAGGGAATTGGGCGAACGTTTCTACAGGCCTGTCGGAGAGGATTTCGCTACCTCAGTCTTTAAGATTGATCCTGACCACGGCCGCGGCAGCTTCAGCTTTTACTGGCGTGAAGTGCTCGAAGCGCTAGACAGCATGCCACGATCGCTGCGTGATACGAGCAGGGTGTTTCGTCATCATGTGGCGATTTCGCGGCGCCGGATCGCGGTTCTGAACGAGAACCTGTACGGCGTAACGACCGACGATAAGATCGCCCTGCTGAATCAGGCGATCAGCGACATCAATTTCGCACTAAGCATCGAATACACGTCTGGCTCTGAGTCGAACCTGAATTTGTACAATTCGCTTGCAAATGCCTATCTCAATCTCGCGCAAGTCGAAGGTGCAAGAGGCGCTTCTCCTGACCGAATTGTAGAACTGCGTCGGCTTGCAAATGACGCCACGCGTAAAGCGTACGAAGAGAGTCCTACAAATTCCTACGTCGTTGAGACTTACGTCAAAAATCTTCTAGCGAACGCCAGGGAGTCGTCTGACGTAGCAGTTGAGAACTGCATCGAGGCCCTTGGTGTCCTGTTCTCAGCGATCAGTTCTAAGGAAGCGGCTTATCGCAGGCCTCAGCTCGCCGAGCTAGCTGATCAAGCGCTTCAGCTCCTGATGATTCAGGAACCGGTGCATCGTGCACGAGATATCGAGCCGACGAACGCGATCGAAGTCATGATTAGAGCATGGGCGAGCCTGGCCGAAGGTGTAGATTATCGGTCAGGCATTGCTCTAACCGAAATACCCCAGTCGAACCGACGGCGAGCACTGGATGCGCTTGAACATCCCGCTGGTCGAGGCAACATGCAGGTCATTCGATTGAGTTACGATCTCACCTGCATCGAAAGTCCAAACGCATTCCGTCGGCAGCTCGAGCTGGCTGAACAACTACAAGCGACTGATTACCGAATAACTCCTCAGCTGCGGCTTGAATACGCCGTTCTGCTCTTTCAAAGTGGCCGCGCGGTCGAAGGCGACAAGGTGTTCCGAGCATTACGACGCCTTTGGCGCGAGAGTGAGCACTTCGTCCACATACCGGAAAGATTGCGCTGGTTGCGTGATGCCGATGGGGTGAGTCTAAAGACTGTCCAAGCGGTCGCTGCCTCGGACTATGGACACCGGGCGATGGCGCGAGTTCAGGACCTCGGCACCCAAGTGATTCCTTTTAGGATCGAGGAATTTGGATTTCGCGACGTCCGCCCCGGATTGCGTTTTGCTGCACATGTGTCCTTCGGCCATAACGGTCCGTTCTTGCGTCCAGTGACTGCAGGTCCCGGGCGCGATTGAGGACGGGCTGTGACGGAGGAGCTTGATACGGTTGCCCGCTATGGCCGTGCCCTCGGATGGCAACTAAGGTATCGAACGGTGTTGGTAGAGGGCACAACAGACGTGGAGCTGATCGAGCTTGCAGCACGCCTGGAATGCAAGGCAACCGGCGCGGAGCTTCTAGCGGACCTTGCAATCGTCCCGGCAGGTGTGGGCGATCGAGGTGGAACTCAGGGGGTGATCCGCGAACTCGTTTGTTTGCGAGGATATGCGCGCACGTGTCTCTCGCAGAACGGCCGTCCTCTTTATCGGTTCGTTGGGCTTTTCGACAATGACAAGGCCGGCAGGCAGGCGGTTGGTGCAGCGAGGAATCTCGAT
>DASTKH010000043.1:0-83997 GCA_035716025.1 Xanthobacteraceae bacterium | reverse complement strand
GCGGGCGCATAGCTCAGTTGGTAGAGCAGCTGACTCTTAATCAGCGGGTCCAAGGTTCGAGTCCTTGTGCGCCCACCAAATCCTCCCTCGCAGGAACCGCCTCCGGCTTCTCGGCCGCATTCAACGAAGGTCCGTCGAATTCTGAGTCGGCCCGTGGTTCGCGCGCGCACCCCCGGCCTTGCGCGTGCGAGGGTCGCGCGGCGCGGGTTTTCAACAGCGTGCCGGTGTTCGGGGAAGGATCAACCGGCCTTCTTTGGCGCGGTCGAAGTTCAGCCACATAGGAATGGCCTCTCCGGCAACCCGGAACCCTGATTGCATGAAGTCGATTATCGGAGGGGCGTGATGGCTCGTGCCCGCGGCGGGCCCGTGTCGGAGTATTCCGTGAATCGTCGTGCGTTTCTTGCCGGGTCGGTGCTGGGAACCGTGGCGGCGGCGCGGGCCTGGGGCGAGGCGCCGGCCACGACGCCCGCGCCCGTGGAAACGCAGGAGTTCGACGCCGAGACCGTCCGCCGGCTGGCGCGCGCGCTCTCCGAAAAGCCGTTCGAACCGCAGGACGCCAGCCTGCCCCAGGCCTTCAAGGACCTCGACTACGACACCTATCGCAGCATTCGCTACAGGCCCGATCGGGCTCTCTGGCGCGGCGAGGGCCTTCCCTTCGAGGTGCAGTTCTTTCACCGCGGGTTCATTTTCGCAGGGCGCGTCGACGTTTACGAGGTCGTGGGTTCGTCGGCGCGGCCGATTCGCTACGCGCCCGCCCTGTTCGACTTCGGCAAGGCCGCCGTCCCGCCGGACAATGCCGACCTCGGCTTTGCCGGTTTCCGGCTGCACGCGCCGATCAATCGCCCCGATTACTACGACGAAGTGGGCGTGTTCCTCGGCGCGAGCTACTTCCGCGCCGTCGCCAAGGACCAGGTGTACGGCTTGTCGGCGCGGGGTCTCTCGCTGCGCACGGGCGACCCGAACGGGGAGGAATTTCCCGTCTTCAAGACGTTCTGGATCGAAAGGCCGAATCGGCAGGCGGATTCGATCGTCGTGCACGCGCTGCTCGACAGCGAGAGCGCGACGGCGGCCTATCGGTTCACCATCCGCCCCGGTGCGACCACCGTGTACGAGGTCGAGCTCTCGCTTTTTCCGCGTGTCGACATCGACAAGGCGGGATTCGGAACGCTGACGAGCATGTATTTCTTCGATTCCAACGACCGGGTCGGCGTCGACGACTTCCGGCTAGCCGTGCACGACTCCGACGGGCTTGCGATCCGCAACGGCTACGGCGAGGAGTTGTGGCGTCCTCTGGTCAATCCGCGTGATCTTCAGGTCAGCATTTTCAGCGATTCGAATCCGCGCGGCTTCGGGCTGTTGCAGCGCCAAAGGGATTTCCGCGCCTACGAGGATCTCGAGTCACATTTCGAGAAACGGCCGTCCTGTTGGGTCGAACCCACGGGACCGTTCGGGGAGGGTGCCGTCCACCTTCTCGAAATTCCCACGAAGGAGGAGATTCACGACAACGTCGTGGCATTCTGGCGCCCGCGCGGAACGCTGCGCGCGAAGCAGGAGCACCGGCTCGCCTATCGCCTGCACTGGGGCGCCGACAAGCCCAACAAACCGGCGCTCGCCGAGTTCGTGAAGACGCGGGTCGGGGCCGGCCCCAACCATGCGCGGCTGTTCGTGCTGGAGCTCAAAGGCGCGCCGTTGAGCGCGCTCGATCCCGCAAACGTCAAGGCGACCGTCAGCGCAGACAAGGGCACGACCCGCAACCCCGTGCTGCAACGGAACCCGGAAACGGACGGGTGGCGCTTCAGTTTTGAGCTGCTGCCGGAGAAGAACGCTGTCGTCGAACTCCGCGCGCAGCTCGTTCACCGGGACAAGCCGGTTTCCGAGGTCTGGGTCTATCGGTGGACGCCGGGATGAGCGCGCTCACCTCTCTCGCTCCGGATGCCTCGATACGCAGCCTGCCTCCGGAATGCCCGCTGGCCATGCCGGAACAGCGGCTTTGGGAGGCTCGACGCGCCGCCTCCGCGCCCGGAACGGGGCCGCGCGGAATTGCGGTCCGGCGCCTGACCGTCATCGGTGCGACCGCGCTCATGACCGGCGTTGCCGCCGGCGAAATGTACAAGGTGCTCAAGATCGCCGGACTGACGATCCCCGAATCGATCGTCCTCGTTCTGTTCGTCGCCTTGTTCGCCTGGATTGCCTTCTCGTCCGTCGGCGCGCTCATCGGGTTCTTTCTCGACCTCGCGCGCCGTCCGGCCGGGCTGCCGGTCGACGTCTCCGCGCCGCTCCCGCCGCTTGCAAGCGCGAATGCCCTGCTTCTGCCGACCTACAACGAGGATCCCCACCGCGTGACGGCCCGCCTGCAGGCGATCTGCGAATCCGTGGCGGAAGCAGGACGCATCGGGCACTTCGATTTCTTCATCTTGAGTGATACGACCGATCCCGACATCTGGCTCCTCGAGGAGCAGTGCTTCCTCCGTCTGCGACAGGAGCTCGGCGCACATCGCATCTACTATCGCCACCGCCTGAACAATACCGGCCGCAAGTCGGGCAACATCGCGGAATGGATCAAGCGTTTCGGCGGCCGCTATGATCACATGATCGTCCTCGACGCCGACAGTCTGATGACCGGCGACACGATCGTTCGCCTTGCGGCCGCGATGGAAAGAAACCCACGCGTCGGGCTCATTCAGACTTTTCCCGTCCTGGTCAACGGAACGACGCTCTTTGCCCGCGTCCAGCAGTTTGCCGGCCGCATCTATGGCCCGTTGATTGCGCGCGGGCTGGCGTGGTGGCACGGCTCCGAGAGCAATTACTGGGGTCACAACGCCATCATCCGCGTCCGCGCCTTTGCGGATCAGGCGGGCCTGCCGCTGCTCGGCGGGCGCAAGCCGTTCGGCGGGCATATTCTCAGCCATGACTTCGTGGAGGCCGCGCTGATGCGCCGGGCCGGCTGGGGCGTGCACATGGCTCCGAGCGTTCCGGGCAGCTACGAGGAGTGCCCGCCGTCGATCACGGATTACGCGCTGAGAGACCGGCGCTGGTGCCAAGGCAATCTGCAGCATCTCGGCGTCTTGCCGGCCCGGGGCCTCCACTGGATGTCTCGGCTGCACCTCGTCACCGGCATCGGCTCCTACGTCACCTCGCCGCTGTGGCTCGCCTTCCTGCTCGTCGGAATGCTCATTTCGCTGCAGGCGCAGTTCGTGCGCCCGGAATATTTTTCCGGCCGCTCCTTGTTTCCGCAGTGGCCGGCACAGGACCCGGTTCGCGCCGCCTGGGTGTTCGCCGGCACGATGGCGGTGCTGCTGACGCCGAAGTTTCTCGGGTATTTCGCGCTGCTTGCCCGGCCGCAGGAGCGGCGGGCCTGCGGCGGCGGTTTGCGCGCGCTCGCGAGCGTCGTGCTGGAGGTCCTCGTTTCCGGCCTGATGGCCCCTATCATGATGCTGCTGCAGACGCGGTCCGTGGCCGAAGTGGTGTGCGGCCGCGACTCAGGCTGGGCGGCGCAGCGCCGCGACGACGGCCGCCTGCCGCGCCGAGAACTGGTCAGGGCCTATGCCTGGCCGACATTGCTCGGCCTCTTGCTCGGCGCCGGCGCCTACGCGATTTCGGTCCCCTTGTTCCTCTGGATGACGCCGGTGCTCGCCGGCCTCGTCTTTGCCATTCCGATCGTTGCCCTCACGTCCGATCCGGAGAAGGGGAAGGCTCCGCGAGTCCTTGGCCTGCTGAGGACGCCGGAAGAGCATGCCGTGCCACAGGTGCTTTCGCGCGCGAACGAACTGTCTGCGCGCTCCGCCAAGCGGAACCCGGCACAAGACCTGCAAGGGTGGCTCACCGACCCGGGCTTTGTTGCGGCTCATCTCGCCATGTTGCCCGGACCCGCCGTGCGCCGCAAAGGCGAGGTCGATGCCGCGCGGCTCGTGGCGCGGGCCAAGATCGCGGAAGCGGACAACCTGGCGGAGGCGCTGGAAATGCTGAGCCGTCCGGAACTGTTCGCCGCCCTGGGCGACCGCGAGGCGGTAGAGGCTCTTGCTCGCCTAGAGTGCGCGCGTTGCGGCGGCTGAGCGGGCGGCCTCGGCGCGCGCCGCGTGGGCGCGCGGCCGGCAGAGCATTCCGCCATAGACCACCACGAAGCCCAGGAACGCGCCGGCCCAGACCGTTCCGGCGAAAGCCAGGAGCGGATCGGACCAAGCGGGATGCAGGCCCGCGCAAATGCGCGCGAGCGCGCCGAGCACGACCGCCGCATAGATCGCCTGCGTGCCGGCGGAGGCGGTGAGCGCGCGCCCGGTGTGACCGAGACTCGCGCGCGTCATGACCGCGAGCGTCATCGTGCCGACGGCTCCGGCCGTCCATGCGTGAATTCCCGCGCTTGCGGGAATTTGGCCGAGGGCCGCCGCCGCGGTGAGCAGGAATCCGAGCGGCACGAAAGCGTAACCGACATGGAGAATGAGGACGAGCCGGTCGGAAAAGGTTCTCTCTCCGGCCCAGCGGCAAAGCCGCGCCGCCTGCATCACGCCGGCAAGGGCGAGCAGGAGGCCCGTCGCGGCGGCGAAGGGAAGGATCACCCATGCGGTGAGCGCCAAGGCGCTTGCGCCGAGGGTCGCACCGTCGAACCGGCCGAACGGCGCGGGCATGCGGCCCGGCGCTTGCCGCGCAAGCCAGTTGCGCGTGAAGCTCGGAACGACCCGTCCGCCGATCACAGAAATCAACAGCAGGATCGCAGCGATGCCGAGCCGGATCGCGTCATCGGCCGCGCCGTGGAAATGTGCTTCGGCGTGGAAAAGCCCGTTCGCGACCGCCAGAACCGCCACCGCGCCGACCACCTTCAGATTGCCCCAATTGCGCCCGGCGACGATCTCGCGGCCCGTCGCCGCGGCAACGAGCACGAGAAAGGCGACGTCGACTGCGGCTGCGATCAACCAGCCGAGCGACATGGAAAACGCGATGGCGAGCCTCCCGGCGAGCCAAATCGCAAACAAAGCAAGCAGAGGCAGGCCCTGCAGCGGCAGCCGGCCGGTCCAGTTCGGAATGGCGGTCAACAAAAAACCGGTGACGATCGCCGGCACGAAGCCGAACAGCATTTCGTGCGCATGCCAATCCCGCGGCGCGAACACGGATTCGACGACGAGGTCGCCATAGACAAACGGCAGCCACACCAGAACGGCCGTGCCGGCAAAGAACGCGCCGAACAGAAAGAACGGGCGGAAGCCGTAGGAGAAGAGGGCCGGTCCTCGATAGTCTCGCAGACGTGGAATCGGCATGAGCCGCCCTCTTTCTCCTTTGCGGCGTTTGCCGCTTATTTGGCGGCCGTGCGGGTCGCTTCAAGCTTCGCGAACAGGCTGGCAAAGACCTGCTTGGCACGGCCGGGGTGGGTCACAGCCTTCGCCTCCGTTTCGTTCGCCGGCGTGCCGACCACCACCATCGCCACCATGCCCATACCATAATGCGGCTGGCATTTGATCCCGTAGACTCCGGGCTTATCGAAGGTCATCGCCACGTCCTGGCTCAACTTGCCGACAACCGGTTGTGCGCCATCCGGGAGCATGCCCTTGATGGTTTCGGCATTGTGACCTTTATCGACGGCGACGAATTTCACGGTGTCGCCCGGCGCGATCTTCACCAGCGAGGGCTCGAAGACCATCACGCCATCGGCCCCCTTGTTGAGCATCTTGACTTCGACTTCAGCGGCCGAGGCGGCTCCGGTGAGCGCCAAGACCATAGCGGCCGCTGCGACAAGCGTGTTGCGCATTCCACTCTCCTCTTCCTCAAGCCATGTCGCTCCATGCAGCAGGCTGTGGGCCGTTTGTAGGGCGTCCCGCGAAGGCGCTCTTTGCGTCGGCGCAAATGTCCTCCGCATTCCTGCGCACGCCATTCGAAAAGGTGCGCGGTGTGAGAAAGCGCGCGGGATTTGCTGTCGCTCAAAGAAGCATTTCATATACATCTTTATAGATGCAGCATTGCCTAAGCAAAGAAACGCAAGGTGACTGCCATGCTGACTCGACGATCCGCACTCATGGGTGCAACGGCGGCCGCGGCCGCGATGGCCTTCGCCGACCGCGCCGATGCGGCGGCGGAACCCGTGGCGAAAGCCGGCGCGCTCCGGAACCTGCCGAGGCATAAGGTCGAACTTGTCGCGCCGCCGTTCGCGCATCCGCACGAGCAGGCAACGAAATACGGCCCCCGCATCGTCGAGTTCACGCTGACGATTCAGGAAAAGCAGGTCGTCATTGACGAGGACGGCACGAAGTTCCAGGCGATGACGTTCAACGGATCGATGCCCGGTCCGCTGATGATCGTGCACGAGGGGGATTATGTCGAGCTGACGCTCGTCAATCCGCCAAGCAACATGATGCCGCACAATATCGATTTCCATTCGGCAACGGGAGCGCTGGGCGGCGCCGCGCTCACTCTGGTCAATCCCGGCGAGCAGGCCGTCCTGCGCTGGAAGGCGACGCGGCCGGGCGTGTTCGTCTATCACTGCGCGCCGGAAGGATCGATGATCCCGTGGCATGTCGTTTCCGGCATGCACGGAGCCGTGATGGTGCTACCGCGAGACGGATTGAAAGATGCGGCCGGACGGCCGTTGCGTTATGACCGCATCTACTACATCGGCGAGCACGATCTCTATGTGCCGCGCGACGAGAACGGCAGGTTCAAGACATACGAATCGGCCGCCGAGTCCTATCCCGACACCCTGGAAGTCATGCGCAAGCTCATCCCCAGCCATGTCGTGTTCAACGGCCGCGTCGGCGCGCTGACGGGCAAGAACGCGCTGACCGCCAAGGTCGGCGAGACGGTGCTGATCATTCACTCGCAGGCGAACCGCGACACGCGCCCGCACCTGATCGGCGGCCACGGCGACTATGTCTGGGAGACGGGCAAATTCTCCAACCCGCCGCAGGTCGATCTCGAAACCTGGTTCGTGCGCGGCGGCTCGGCGGGCGCGGCCCTTTACACGTTCCGCCAGCCGGGCGTTTACGCCTATGTCAACCATAACCTCATCGAGGCCGTGGAGCTCGGTGCGACCGCGCACTTCAAGGTCGAAGGCGAGTGGGATGACGACCTCATGAGGCAGATCGCGCCGCCGCAGCCGATCCCGGCCGGCAGGCTGCAAGGCTAGCGTTCCGTCGCGAACGCGCCACGGAAATGGCCGGCCGCAGGGGCGGCCGGCCGGCCGGTTCGCCCGGAGGGGCTCGCATGCGCCACGCGCTCAAGATCAAACTGGCCGCCGCAGCCGCCGTGGCCGCGGTCGCGGTCGGTCCGATCGCGCTCGGGCAGGCACGCTTGGCCGCGCCGCCTCCGCAGAGTGCCGTGGAGCCGCGCTTCGTCCTCGTCGCCCCGGGCGAGAGGCCGTACCGTGCCGCAGGCGAGTTTACGCGCGAGGGCCGGCCCGTCGATGCACCGCTGGTCACGGTGCGGCTGCGGGGCTCTCTCGCCGTCATGCAGCGGCAGGTCACGGCGGGAGAGTATGCCGTCTGCGTTGCGGAAGGCGCATGTCCGGCGACCGGGATCGCGAGCGATCCCGCCCGACCGGCAGTCAAGGTGAGTTGGCGCGATGCCACTGCCTATGCACGCTGGCTCTCCGCCAAGACCGGGCGACGCTACCGGTTGCCAACCGACGAGGAATGGGCCTTTGCGGCCGGCACGCGTTGGCGGGACGATGCGGTCGCGGTGAGCGATACGAACGATCCGGCCAGACGCTGGCTCGCGCGCTACGATGCGGAAGCCGCACGCGAGGAGATCGACAAGGAGGTGCGGCCGGTCGGCGCCTTCGGCGTCAACGAGAACGGACTTGCCGATATCGCCGGCAATGTTTGGGAATGGACCGACACGTGCTTCCGCCGCGTGCGTCTCGATGCGGCGGGCCGCGAGTCCGTTGCGTCGGAAAGTTTCAATTGCGGCGTCCGCGTCGTGGCGGGCCGGCACCGCACCTATATGAGCGATTTCGTGCGCGATCCGCGCAGCGGCGGCTGTGCTTTCGGGGTTCCCCCGAGCAATCTCGGGTTCCGGCTCGTCCGCGACGACGAAGAGATGCCGATCGCCTCGCGGATGGTCGCACCCATCCTGCGGGCCCTGCGCGCCGACCGCGGTTAAGCCTTCGCCGCAAGGGGCCCCCTTGGTCGGAGGAGGCCGATCTGCAAATGTCCCGGCGCGCCCGCGCGTTTGGACGCGCGGACCCGGAGGCCCCTGATGCAGAACCTTAACGTCACGGCGGCGATGCCGCTCGAAATGCGGCTCGAGAGATTGTCCGGCTGGCTTGCCGGGCTGCACGAAAGCGGCAGCTTCAACGGTAGCGTCCTGATGGCGAAAGGCGGCGAGGTCTGCTTCGAGCGGCATCTTGGCTATGCCGATCCCGCGAGGACGGTGCCGCTCACCGCGGCGTCGTCCTTCGCGCTCGCCTCGGTCACCAAGCCCTTTACCGCGCTTGCGGTTCTGCTGCTCGCCCATGGCGGCAAGCTCGGCCTCGACGACGACCTGACCAAGTACCTTCCCGAGCTTTCCGCCTATCGCGGCGTCAGCCTCAGGAACCTACTTCACCACACATCGGGTGCGCCGGATTATCTCGACCTCGCCGACAAATTTTGGCCGCCGGATCGAACCCTCACCACGGGCGACGTCGTTGCGCTTCTCGCGCGTCATCGCCCGTCTCTCTATTTCCCGCCGGGCAGCCGGTTCGAATACGGCAACACCGGCTACGTGCTCTTGGCGGAAATCGTTACCCGCGTCTCGGAACAGACGTTCCCCGATTTCATGGCGGATGCCGTTTTCCGTCCGCTCGGCATGAACGACACGGCGGTGGTGACGTTCGGGTTGCAGAACTGTCCCTTGCGCGCCCGGACGTTCGGCGCCCGCCGCGCGCTCGACCGGCTTGTCGCGTGCGATCTTGCACCGATCGACGGCGTGTTCGGCGATGCCGGAATCTATGCGAGCGCAGCGGATCTGCTGCGCTGGGATATAGGCTTGCGCGAAGGCGCGCTGCTGCCGCCCGACGTTTACGCCGAAGCCTATCGTTCGGGCGTGCTCACGAACGGCCAGAAGAACGGCTACGGCTTCGGCTGGGAAATAGACCCGCCCGACATCGTGTGGCACTGGGGCGAGCTGCAAGGCTTCACCGCTTATGTGCGGCGCGATCTTGGCCGCAATACGCTCCTCGTCATGCTCTCAAATGTCGGCCCGTCCGCGTGGCTGGAGCCCATCAGCGCGGAACTGACGGAATTCATGTACGAGCTGTGAGGCAGGTCAGCTGTTGAGGCCTCTGCTCACCATGGTGACAACATCGGTATAGATGCGGTTCACGGGTGACAGCAGGCGGTAGAGGCGGTTCTTGCCGACCAGTCTGTCGTGCATCGCCAGGTAGTCGATGCCGGTCGTAAGAAAGCAACGCATCGCATCCTGCGGCGTCTCGACGATCGGCTCGCCTTTGATGTTGAACGACGTGTTCAACAGGACGGGGACGCCGGTAAGCGCTTCGAATTCCTTGAGCAGGCGATAGAGCCGCTCGTTCTGCTCGCCCGTTACGGTCTGCACGCGCGCGGTGCCGTCGACATGCACGACGGCGGGAATGCGCTCGCGCCACTCCGGCCGCACGCGCTTGGCGATCAGCATGTAGGGCGATTCTCGACCGTCCTCGAAAATCTCGCCGGCGCGCTCGGCAAGCACGATCGGCGCGAACGGCCGAAAGGCCTGGCGGAATTTCACGCGCCTGTTGAGTTTGTCCTTCATGCCGGGCTTGCGCGGGTCGGCCAGGATGCTGCGGTTTCCGAGCGCCCGCGGCCCAAACTCGGAGCGGCCTTGGAACCAGCCGACCACGTTTTCGTCGGCCAGAACCTTGGCGGTGTCCGCACAAATGTCGTCGCTCAACCGGGTCTTCGTTTCCAGCCGCACCAAGGGTTCTTCGGTCACGGCCCTGACCGCCTCGTCCTTGTACGGCGCGCCGAAAAAGGCGTGCTTCATGACGAAGTGGCGCGGCTTTCTCTGGATCGCGAGGTGGCCGTAGAACGCGCAGCCGATCGCGATTCCGTCGTCGCCTGCGGCCGGCTGGATCCACACGTTCTCAAATCCGGCCTCCCGCTCGATGCGGCCGTTCGCAACGCAGTTGAGCGCAACGCCGCCGGCGAGGCAGAGATTCTTGGCGCCGGTCGTCTCGCGCAGCCAGCGCGCCCGGGCGAGCAGCACTTTCTCGGTGTCGTCCTGGACGCGCCAGGCGAGGTCTTCCCAGTGCGCCATGGCCGGGCTTTCTTCCCAGTCCTCGCCTCCGTCGATCAGGAACGGATGCTTGAACTCTTCCGTCCATTCGGGAACGTGCAAGCGGCCGTCCTGGAGTTGGAGGAGAGGCGGCACACGGCCGGGGCGGCCGTAGGGCGCGAGCCCCATCAGTTCACCGCACTTGTTCCAGTCGCCGAAGACATAGGTCGAGGCGCGGCTGTAGAGCGCGCCGAGCCCCGGCATGCCGTAGAACTCGTCGCTCAGGAACCCGCGGCTCGGGCCCATCCAGACCTTCTTGAGCGTTTCCAGGGTCGAGCCGCGGAAGCGGTAATAGCTTTCGGATTCGCGCGCGAGCGGCGGCGCCGCATCTTCCGGCGGATAGGGTTCCGTCACGTCGGTGCAGTAGCTGCCCACCCCGTCGACCACCATCACCACCCCCTCTTCGAAGGGGCAGGCGGCAAAGGCGCTGTAGGCGTGCGCGAGGTGATGCGAAACGGTCTTCACCTTCTGGGAACGGGACAGATAGAGGGGGTGGGCGGCCGCTTGCGGCCGCTCGTGCTCGCGCAGGAAAGCCGGCATGTCCTGGAAGCTCAGCCTGCGCTCCATGTCCTCGACCGGCAGGATGTAGCAATTGCGGACGATGAGATCGACGTCGTCGAGCCGGATTCCTTCCGCCTCGAGGCAATAATCGATCACCTCCTGATAGAAGCCGGTCGCGTGCTTTTCGCGGGTGATGCGCTCCTTGGCGATCGCGTAGGCGATTTCCCCGTCGCGCAGCAGGCAGGCGCTGACGTCGTGGTCATAGGCGTTCAGGCCAAGGACATAATTGTGCAGCTTGGACATCGCGCCCGCTTCCGGCAAGACGACATCTTGCCATTTTGTCCGTCCGATCAGGCAGTTGCCGCACGCGGACGGAAAGATTGGAACAGATTGATCGCACCGGGCTCGCCGTACCGTCAAGCGGAGGCGGCCGGCTGAAGCCGGAAACGTTCATTCGACCGAGAGTTCGCTTCGCCATCCGCTGCGTGGCTTGACCGCCCATCGGGTACCCTTATGATACCGGTCCGAAATGCTCATCGGGGCGCGGGCGGTCCGTGATCGGGAAAGGAAACGGCTGATGTCGGAGCTGATGGCAAAGAGGGCGGCGAAATCCTCCCGCAAGCCGGTGGCCCGCTTTTTGGCGGCCATGATTATGGTCGGTCTTTATTGTCTGAGCACGGTCGCCGTTTCCGGCATTGCTCTCACGGCTTCGACCAGCGCGGCGCAAGCGCAGCGCGGCCGGGGGCGCGGCCGGGGCCGTGGCGTGTGGCGCGGGCGCGGCCGAGGGCGCGGATGGGGTCGCGGTCGCGGCCGCGGCTATTGGCGCGGCGGTGTGTGGGTCCCGTGGGTCGCGCCCGGGCTGTGCCACGTCCGGTGGTCGAGCCGCTGGGTCTCCTGTCTCTGATTTTGGTTTTCGGCTGGCTTTTTGCGCGCGGCTTCGGCCGCGCGTTTGTTTTTGCACGGTCGATCTCTCCTGCGGCCGGCGCATGACACGCATGATTTCGGTTTCGATTGCTCCGCAGGTTGCGGTGGTTAATCGTTAGCAAACAGGAACAAGAGGGCCGCTGTTTCGGAAGGCCCCGCGAAACGTTGCGTGCTGTTGCGTCCGGGGAGGGGGGTTGTGCTGTGGGCTCGTTTTGCCCTTGGCGCAGGTCTTTTTGCGTGGCTTTCGGGTTCGGGTGCAGCGTTCGCAGGCGCATGGACGTTGCCGGCGGGCAAGGGGCAACTCATTCTCACGTCGCTGGCGAGCTTTGCCGCCGGCGCCTTCGGCAGCGGCTCCGCTCGCGAGCCTGCGCCCGACCATCAGAAGTTCGAAGCCCAGGCGCTTTTGGAATACGGCGTCACCGACCGGTTCACGGCCATCGCGATGCCGAGTCTTCAGGAGATCGCCATCGCCACGCCAACGGCCGCGCACCGCCGCGGCCTCGGCTATTCGGAGTTCGGCGGTCGCTATCGCGTCTTCGAGTTCGGGGGATGGGTCGCCTCCGGGCAGGCGAGCGTCCGCATTCCAGGGACGAATGCGACGAGCAACCCCGCGGCGCTCGGCTACACGGATCCCGAATTCGACCTTCGGGCCCTCATCGGCACGTCGTTCGGGCTTTTCGGATTGCCTGCGTTCGCCAACATCGAGGCGGCGCACCGCGTCCGCGGCGGCCGGCCGCCGGACGAGCTTCGCGCCGACATCACGCTCGGCGTTCAGGCCTCATCCCGCCTGCTGTTGCTTCTCCAGTCCTACAATGTGATTTCCGAAGGCGCGGGCGCGCCGCCCTTTGCTTCCTACGCCTACGCCAAGCTGCAGGTGAGCGCGGTCTATGCCCTCACCCCTTCGCTTTCGCTGCAGGCGGGCGCCGTCACGACCTATACGGGGCACAACGCGCTGCAGGAAAACGCGCTGGTGTTCGGCGTCTGGTATCGCTTTTAGTCTAGCGCGAAGCGGCGGCTGCCCGCGCAGGCGGCCGGTGCACGGACAGATCGCGAATGGAGGGATTGCGGCCCGTGAGCGGGTTCTCCGAATCCCACGTGTAATCCAAGGTGGCGAACCGCACGCTGCGCGCATCGATCATCAGCACTCGCCCCACCAGACCTTCACCGAACGCCACGATCTCGCGAATGACCTCGAGCGCCATCAGCGAGCCCACCACGCCGGCCAGTGCCCCGAGAATCCCCGCTTCCGCGCAGGTCGGCACCGTCCCCGGCGGTGGCGGTTCGGGAAAGAGGCAGCGATAAGTCGGGTTGGGTGTGCCGTCCGGCGCCTTTTCGTGTGCCCGGATGGTCGTGAGCGTGGCATCGAAAGTGCCGAGCGCCGCGGTCACAAGCGGCCTCTTCGCGAAATAGCAGGCGTCCGAAACCAGATAGCGGGTGGCGAAATTATCGGAACCGTCGGCAACGATGTCATAGGCGCCAATGAGCTCCAGCGCATTGTCGGCGGCGAGCCGAACGGGGTGCTTCTCGACCGCAACATGCGGATTGAGCCGCACGATGTCTTCGGCGGCGCTGTCGACCTTGAGGCGCCCGACATCGGCTGTCGCATGGATTACTTGGCGTTGCAGGTTGGAGAGGGAGATCGTGTCGTCGTCGATCACGCCAAGCGTACCGACCCCGGCCGCGGCGAGGTACATCAGGAGCGGTGCGCCGAGACCGCCGGCGCCGACCACCAACACACGCGCGCGCTTCAGCGCGGCCTGACCGGGGCCACCCACCTCGCGCAGCACAATGTGGCGGGCATAACGCTCCAGTTCCTCTGAATTCAGCATGGTCAGCAACGAGCTCCCGCATTGGGAAGAGTTGACGGGCGCAGCGCACGTCATCGAATGATCGCATATTTGCCGCCCCACGGTCATGCGCTAGCCTAGCGGGGCCATGCGTCTCCGCACCCTCATATATGGACGGATCGTGAGGATCTCCGCCGTCGCCGGCCTTGTTGCCGTCGCCCTCGTGGTCCCGGCTGTGGGGGCGCCGAAGGCGAAATCTTCGAAGTCCGATCCGGTCGCCCAATCCTATGCCGCTCTCCCCGAGCCGGAGCGTATCGAGATTCAGCGTGACTTGATCTGGGCCGGGCTTTACCTCGGCGTTGCCGACGGCCGATTCGGAGAACGCGCGGTCGCGGCAGTCAAGGCATTTCAGAAGAAGCTCGGAACCAAAGAGACCGGCGTCTTCAATCCGAAGGAACGCGCGGCGCTGGCGGAGGCGGGGCGCAAAAAGCGCGAGGCCGTCGGCTGGCGCGTGCTGGGCGACAGCGCGACCGGCGTCCGCCTTGGGATTCCCGCCAAGCTCGTTCCCCAGGCGGCCCAGGTCGCCGGCGGCTCGCGCTGGTCATCCGCGCAAGGGGAGGTGTCGGTCGAAACGTTTCGGGTCGCTGGGCCCGGGACGACGCTTGAGGCCGTGGCCGAAAGACACCGGACGCTGCCCGGCCGCAAGGTCAGCTACGCGGTGATGCGGCCCGATTTCTTCGTCCTCTCCGGCTTGCAATCCGGAGTGAAGACGTTTTATGTGCGCGCCACCTTCAGGCAGGGGGAAGTACGCGGTTTCGCGATCCAATACGATCAGGCGTTGCAAGTCACCCTCGATCCGGTTGTGATCGCGATGTCGAGCGCATTCGCGGCTTTTCCGGAGCCGCCGCTGGCAATCGTGCCTCCGGCGCGCCGTAAGGTGGACTACGGCACGGCGGTCTTCGTCAGCGCGTCGGGCCATGCGCTTACCACCAGGACGCTGGTCGACGGTTGCACCGTGGTGACACTCGCCGGCTTCGGACCGGCGGATGTGGTGGCCACCGAAGCGGCCGCGAATCTCGCGCTGCTGCGGATTTACGGTCATCCGGAAATCGCCGCCATCGGTCTTGCCGGCACGAGCCCGCCGGAGTCGGTCTCCCTTGCGGGCGTGGCCGATCCGGCCCGGCAGGAAGGGGGTAGCGCCGCAGCGATCCTGCGGGCGCGCCTGCAGCCCACCACCGAGTCCGGCGTTCTGGCCATCGACCCCGGCCCGGAGCCGGGGTTCGAGGGCGCCGCCGTGATCGATGCCGGCGGGCGCCTTGCCGGGGTGGTCGATCTGCCGGCGCCCGTGGTGGCGGGGCTTGCCGTTGCGCCGCCGCACGCCGTCCTGATTCCGGCGCGCGCTTTGCACGCCTTCCTGGCCAAGCAGCGCGTCGTGCCGGCGGAGAACAGTCGCACCGCCTCCGAGGCACAGAAGGCGGCAGTCGCCCGCCTCATCTGCGTGCGCAAATGATGTCCGCAACCGGTGTCCCGGGGTCCTGGCGCGAAAGGCCGGGTGACAATCGGGGGCCCAAAGGCCCATATTCCGGACATGCTCGACAAGTCCCAAGCCAAAGCCGTTGATCGGCCTGTCCAGAAGGGCGACCGCGTCATTCTCGTCGACGGCTCGTCCTTCGTCTTCCGCGCCTATTTCCAGTCCATGAATCAGGACCGGAAATACAACGCGCGTTCGGACGGTCTGCCGACTGGCGCGGTCCGGCTCTTCTGCACCAAGCTGTTCCAATTCATCCGCGAGGGCGCCGTCGGTATGAAGCCGACGCATCTTGCGATCGTTTTCGATAAAACCGAGCAGTCTTTCCGTCGGGACATTTACGCCGACTACAAGGCACACCGCCCCGAACCGCCGGACGAGCTCGTGCCGCAGTTCCCGCTGATGCGCGAGGCGGTGCGCGCATTCGGTCTCACGCCTATCGAGCAGGACCGGTATGAGGCCGACGACATCATCGCGGCTTACGCCTGCGAAGCCTCCAGGGCGGGGGCCGAGGTGCTGATCGTCTCCTCGGACAAAGACCTTATGCAGATCGTCGGCGACGGCATCACGTTTTACGACTTCGAATCGGGCATCAAGGGCAAGCCGGGATACCGACCGGAGCGACGCCTCGACCGGGAGGGCGTGATCGAGAAATTCGGCGTTCCGCCCGAGAAGGTGCCCGACGTGCAGGCGCTCGTCGGCGATCCGACCGACAACGTTCCGGGCGTCCCCGGCATCGGCATCAAAACGGCGGCACAGCTCATCAACGAATACGGCGATCTCGAAACGCTGCTTGCGCGGGCGAGCGAGATCAAGCAGCCGAAGCGGCGCGAGATGCTGATCCAGCACGCGGAAAGCGCCCGCGTTTCGAAGAAACTCGTCACGCTCGACACCAACATGCCGCTCGAAGTGCCGCTTGCGGCGCTCGCGCTGAAGCCTGTCGATCCCAAGCGGCTCATCGCTTTCTTCAAGGCCATGGAATTCGGCACGCTGACCAAGCGGGCCGCCGAGTACTATGCCGCCGATGCCGCCGAAATCGAGCCCGATCCGCGCCTGCGGGCGCGCGCCGCAGCCGCGGAGGCCGGATCCGCCGCGGCGGCGGAAGAGCGGGCCGAAGGGCAGCCGTCCGTCGCGTCCGCGCCGCGCGAAGGACAAGGCGCCGGCGCCGCCATGACCCCGCAGCAGCTCGCGGCCGAGCGGGCCATGCAGGCGACGGTCAAGAAGCTCGACCGCAGCAAGTACGTGACGCTCACCGACACCGACTCGCTCGAAACATGGATCGCCCGGGCGATGGAGCAGGGCTTTATCGCCGTGGATGTGATGGCGGGTTCTCCCGACCCGATGACGGCAACGATCATCGGCATCTCCCTTGCGTTGTCGCCGGACGAAGCAGCCTATCTGCCGCTCGGCCACCGCGCGGCCGACGATCTGCTGGCGGGTGGCGGCCTCGCGCCCGGCCAGATCCCGCTCGATGCGGCCCTCGCGCGGCTCAAGCCTCTGCTGGAGGCCGCAAGCGTGCTCAAGATCGGCCACGATCTAAAGCCGGCGATCAGCATTCTCGCGCGACACGGCATTGCGCTTGCGCCGTTCGACGACACGCAACTCATGTCCTATGTCCTGGATGCGGGACGCGTCGAGCCAGCGCTGGGCGCGCTCGCGCTGCAGCATCTCGGCCACGCCGCGCTTGCCGTTGCGGACGTGATCGGCAAAGGGCGCGACAAGGTTGCCTTCGAGGTGGTCGAGATCGATCGGGCCTGTCCGTTTTGCGCCGAGCGCGCCGATCTCGCATTGCGGCTGTGGCAGATTTTCAAGGCACGCCTGCCCGCCGAACGTCTCACGACGGTCTACGAGACGTTGGAGCGCCCGCTTCCGCCGGTGCTCGCCCGCATGGAGCGAGCAGGCATCACCATCGATCGGGATATTCTGGCGCGGCTTTCGAGCGAATTCGCCCAGACCATGGCGCGGCTCGAGGACGAGATCGCCGAGCTTGCCGGCGAGCGTTTCAATCTCGGCAGCCCCAAACAGCTCGGGGATATTCTCTTCGGCAAAATGGGGCTGCCGGGCGGCACCAGGACTCCGACCGGCGCCTGGTCGACCCGCGCCAACGTGCTCGAAGAACTCGCCGAAGAGCAGGGGGTCGAGATCGCCCGCAAGATTCTCGAATGGCGTCAGGTCGCGAAGCTCAAGTCCACCTACACGGACCTGCTGCCCTCCTACGTCAACGCCGAAACCGGCCGGGTGCATACGAGCTACGCGCTCGCCGCCACGACAACCGGGCGGCTGTCGTCCTCGGAGCCGAACCTGCAGAACATTCCGATCCGACGCGACGACGGGCGCAAGATTCGCCGGGCGTTCATCGCGCCGCCCGGCCGCAAGCTCGTGTCGGCGGATTATTCGCAGATCGAACTGCGGCTGCTGGCGGAGATCGCCGACGTGCCGGCGTTGCGCGCGGCCTTCCAGGAAGGAACGGATATTCACGCGCTGACCGCGTCCGAAATGTTCGGCGTGCCGGTCGCCGGCATGCCGTCGGACGTGCGGCGGCGCGCCAAGGCCATCAATTTCGGCATCATCTACGGGATTTCCGCCTTCGGGCTTGCAAACCAGCTCGGCATTCCCCGCGAAGAGGCCGGCGCCTACATCAAGAAGTATTTCGAGCGGTTCCCCGGTATCCGCGACTATATGGAAGAGACGAAGGCGTTCTGCCGCAAGCATGGGTTCGTGACCACGCTGTTCGGACGCAAGATGCATTACCCCGAGATTGCCGCGAAGAACCCGTCGGTGCGGGCCTTCAACGAGCGCGCGGCGATCAATGCGCGCCTGCAGGGCACGGCCGCCGACATCATCCGCCGCGCCATGGCGCGAATGGATCAGGCTCTGGCAGACGCCAAGCTGTCGGGGCGCATGCTGCTGCAGGTGCACGACGAACTCGTCTTCGAGGTTCCGCAAGAAGAAGTCGAGGCGACCCTTCCCGTGGTCCAGCGGGTTATGGAGCACGCCCCGATGCCGGCGCTCAGCCTGCACGTGCCGCTGCAGGTCGAGGCGCGTGCGGCCGACAATTGGGACGAGGCGCACTGAGCGCGCCGGAGCGGGTCGGCGTTCAGTGCAACGCCAAGGCCGTGGCGGCGACCGCGAGCCCGCACAGCGCCCAGCCGCCGAACAGGGCGGGAATGGCATGCGCGGCGCCCGGCGGCAGCCGTACAAGCGCACGCGGGAAGGCGTAGATGAACCACATGGCGATGGCGGGCCCGAGCCACAAACTCACCGCCATCTGCCGGATGATGTCGAGCCGCAGCGCCAGTTCGAGAGCATTGTCGCCCGCGATGCTGACGAGGCCGCCGAACGGCGCAAAGGGCAAGCCCGCCAGAATGCCGCGCCAGGCGTCCGACACCGGCATGAGCCGTGTCGCAAGCAGAAACGCGCCAAGGCAGAGAGCAAAGACGACGATTTTCGCGCCGTTATGCCGGAGCGTGTCCATGGCAAAGCGCACGGGACTCGCGGAGGGGGCCGCACCGGCCCATCCGCTTGCGGCCCCCGCCCCCGCCCCGTGGACAGAGGCGGCCGCCGCAACCAGAGCCGCGCCGGCCAGCGTGGCGGCGATCACGAAAGTCAACTGGCGCGCCGGGGCAATTCCGTTCGCGACCCATGGTCGCCGCACCAGGAACACGAAGAGCGCCACCGCACCCGCCGCAAGGCCCCATGCAAGGGGGGGTGCCGGGACAACCGAGGCGGCGGCGGGAAAGATCAAGAGATAGACGCCGCAGAGCGTGCCGTTGATGATCGGCATCCACAACATGCTCGGCGCCATGGCGAGCACCCGGCCGCGTTCCGAGAACACATAAGCGAGCCCGTTCAGCGTGGGGAAGACGAGCATCAGCCCCGCCGCGGCGGGAAAGGGCGCCGCCAGCACGAGAATGAGCGCATAGACCGCCGTCCCGAGCAGGACTCGCAGAAGGAACAAGACCAAGCCAAGGCCCCCGAGGCGCCGCGCCGTCGAAACCGAGCCGTCGCGAAACCGAGCGCTTGGGCTATTAATCGGACGCACCGCACAAAGGCAACCGGCGCGGCCGGGTCCGGACACGCCCAAATGCAACGCGCGGGCCATTCTCGCCCGCGCGTTCGCTTTGTGTCGGCGCGGATCGCGGCCGGCGGAACGTGCCCTTATGCCGCCTTTGCCACTGGCGTCTCGCCATTGAAGGCAAGGCTCTTGCGGTCGGGCGCGACCGTGATGGTCAGGGTATCCCCGTCCTTCACCTTGCCGGCGAGGATCAATTCCGAGAGCGGATCCTGAACCGACTTCTGGATCACGCGCTTGAGCGGACGGGCGCCGTAAGCCGGGTCCCATCCCTTCTCGGCAAGCCACTCACGCGCGGAGGCGTCGAGCTCAACGACAATCTTGCGATCCTCGAGCAGCCGGGCGAGCCGTCCCATCTGGATATCGACGATCTGGCCCATCTGCTCCTTGCGCAGGCGGTGGAACAGGATGATCTCGTCCACCCGGTTCAAGAATTCGGGGCGGAACGCCGCGCGCACGACACTCATCACCTCGCTGCGCACCGCGTCGGTGTCCTGTCCCTCGGGCTGGCTCACGAGGAACTCCGCACCGAGATTCGAGGTCATCACGATCAACGTGTTGCGGAAGTCGACGGTGCGGCCCTGGCCGTCCGTCAGCCGTCCGTCGTCGAGCACCTGCAACAGCACGTTGAACACGTCCGGATGCGCCTTCTCGATCTCGTCGAAGAGAATCACCTGGTACGGCCTTCGCCGCACCGCCTCGGTAAGCGCGCCGCCCTCCTCGTAGCCGACATAGCCGGGAGGCGCGCCGATGAGCCGCGCGACCGAGTGCTTCTCCATGTATTCCGACATGTCGACTCGCACCATCGCGTTCTCGTCGTCGAACAGGTAGGCGGCGAGGGCCTTGGTGAGCTCGGTCTTGCCGACGCCGGTCGGCCCCAGGAACATGAACGAGCCGATGGGGCGGTTCGGGTCCTGCAGGCCGGCGCGCGCGCGCCGCACCGCGGTCGAGACCGCCTCCACGGCCTCCTTCTGGCCGACGACGCGCTTCGCAAGCTCGTCCTCCATGCGCAGGAGCTTCTCCTTCTCGCCTTCGAGCATTTTTTCGACCGGGACGCCGGTCCAGCGCGAGACCACCTGCGCGACGTGGTTGGCGGTCACGGCCTCCTCGACCATGTCGCCCGCGCCGTCCTTCGTCTCGATCTCTTTCAGGCGCTTCTCCAACTCGGGGATGCGCCCATAGGCGATCTCACCGGCACGCTGATATTCGCCGCGCCGCTGCGCGGCGGCGAGTTCGTTGCGCGCCTGATCGAGCTCGGTCTTGAGTCTCTGGGCCTCGGACAGCTTTTCCTTTTCCGACTTCCACCGGCTGGTGAGCTCGGCGGAGCGCTGCTCCAACTCGCTCAGCTCCTTTTCGAGGCGCTGCAGGCGGTCCTTCGAAGCCGGATCGGTTTCCTTCTTCAGGGCTTCCTGTTCGATCTTGAGCCGCACGATCTCGCGGTCGATGAGGTCGAGCTCTTCGGGCTTGGAATCGACCTGCATCTTCAGCCTGGCCGCCGCTTCGTCCACGAGATCGATGGCCTTGTCGGGCAGGAAACGGTCGGTGATGTAGCGGTTCGAGAGCGTCGCCGCGGCGACGAGCGCCGAATCGCTGATCCGCACGCCGTGGTGCTGCTCATACTTGTCCTTGAGTCCGCGCAGGATGGAAATCGAGTCCTCGACGCTCGGCTCGGTGACGAACACGGGCTGGAAGCGCCGCGCCAGCGCCGCATCCTTTTCCACGTGCTTGCGATATTCGTCGAGCGTCGTTGCGCCGATGCAATGCAGCTCGCCGCGCGCGAGGGCAGGCTTCAGGAGATTGGAGGCGTCCATGGCGCCGTCCGCCTTGCCGGCGCCCACAAGCGTGTGCATCTCGTCGATGAACAGGACGATACCGCCTTCGGCGGCCATGACTTCCTGGAGAACGGCCTTGAGCCGTTCCTCGAATTCGCCGCGATACTTCGCGCCGGCGATAAGAGCCCCCATGTCGAGCGCAAGCAGTTTCTTATCCTTCAGGCTGTCGGGCACGTCTCCGTTGACGATGCGCTGGGCCAAGCCTTCCACGATGGCGGTCTTGCCGACGCCGGGTTCCCCGATCAGCACTGGGTTGTTCTTGGTCCGTCGCGAGAGCACCTGGACGGTGCGGCGGATTTCCTCGTCGCGCCCGATGACGGGGTCGAGCTTGCCGTCGCGGGCCGCCTGCGTGAGGTCGCGTGCATATTTCTTGAGCGCGTCATAGGCTTGCTCGGCCGTCGGCGAATCGGCCGTCCGACCCTTGCGCAGGGTCTCGATCGCGGCGTTCAGATTTTGTGGCGTCACGCCCGCGCGGGCCAAGATCCGCCCGGCCTCGCTGTCTTTCGTGAGGGCGAGCGCGAGCAGCAGCCGTTCGACCGTGACGTAGGAGTCGCCGGCTTTTTCGGCGACGCGCTCGGCCTGGTCGAAGGCGCGCGCAAGTTCCGGCGCGAGATAAATCTGGCCGGCCCCGGAGCCCGACACTTTGGGCAGCTTCGCGAGCGCGGCCTCGGCGGCCGCGAGAGCCTCGCGCGATCGTCCGCCGGAACGGTCGATCAACCCCGCGGCAAGGCCTTCCGGATCGTCGAGCAGCACCTTCAGCAGGTGCTCGGTGGAAAACTGCTGATGTCCCTCCCGCAAGGCGAGGGACTGTGCGGACTGCACGAAGCCGCGAGCGCGCTCCGTGTATTTTTCGAAATTCATTCTCGACTCCCATGTCTGCCGCCCGAAGCGGCGCGGCTGAACATTCAGACGGGTGCGCCCCCGCCGGAGCGACCGGTCGGCAGGCGCAGTTCTGGCGGGCCCCGGACGGCGACCCTCCGAAAATATGGGAGCAGGAGTTCGGCAGCGGAAGAGCCGTTGGCCGCCTGGGGGCCTGCCGCGGCCGGAGCTGGCCCCTGGCTCCGTCTTGCGGCTATCCTGCATTCGCGGCCGGAGTCCACAGGGTCGGCCGGGAGAGATGGCGCGGACCGAAATGCGTCACACGCAGCCAAACCCGTGCCTTTGCAAGGTGCCGCGATGGAAGGCCGGATCGCCTCGATGTATCGCCACCCCGTGAAGGGGCTTTCGCCGGAGCCGCTTGCGCGCGCGGAACTGAAGCCCGGCGGGTATTTTCCCGGGGACCGGCTCTTCGCGGTGGAAAACGGCCCGTCGGGCTTCGACGCCGGGGCGCCGGCGCATCAACCGAAGGTGAAGTTTCTCATGCTGATGCGCAACGCGCGGCTTGCCGCGTTGCGCACCCGCTTCGAGGATGCGACCGCGACGCTCAGGGTGGAGCGCGGCGGGCGGGAGGTGGTGCGGGCAGACCTCGCCTCCCCGGAGGGGCGCAGGGCGGTCGAAACCTTTCTGCGCGACTATATGGCGGACGAACTCCATGGTCCGCCCAGGATGCTGGCGGCGCCGGAGGGTTTCCGCTTCACCGATTCGCGGCGCGGCTTCGTTTCCCTGATCAATCTCGCCTCGGTCGCGGCGATCGAGCGAGCGGTTGGAAAACCGGTCAATCCGCTACGGTTTCGCGCAAACGTTTATGTCGCGGGGCTCCCGGCCTGGGCGGAGTTCGACCTCGTAGGCAAAGCCGCGATCCTTGGGCAAGCCCGGCTCAAGATCACGCAGCGGATCGTCCGCTGCGCGGCCACCAACGTCGACCCCGATCTCGGTGTTCGGGACCTCGCCATTCCCGAACTGCTGATGCGCGCCTTTGGCCACACGGAATGCGGCGTTTATGCCGAGGTGGTGCAGGGCGGCAGCATCGCGGTCGGCGACCGGCTGCAGGCCGACGGGATTTGAATTGAACCTTTCGCATTGCGACGGGGCTATAAACCCTTCCTGAAGCTTCTGGACGTTCATATTTAGGCCCAAAAGAGGTACACTCTACATGGACGGTGCCATGTAAGCGGGTGTTCGTTCTGCGCGCCCGGGTGGGCGCCCTGTCACGGAGGTTTTCGCAATGACCAAGACCCTCACGGCGCTCGCCGCGGCCGCAACCCTCGCCGTGGTGGCGGTCGGCGCCCCAACCGAAGCCCAAGCCCGCTGGCGCCACGGCGGCGGCGCGGTGGCGGCCGGCATCATCACCGGGCTGGCAGCCGGCGCGATCATCGGTAGCGCGGCGGCGGGTCCCCGATACTATTATGAACCTGCGCCGGTCTATGTGGCGCCCCCTCCCGCCTATTGTCTTGAGCGGCAGTGGGTCTGGTCGCCGCGCCGGGGCGATTACGTGTTGCGGAACGTGCGCGTTCCCTGCTGAGTGTTTCGGTCAGTCAGGCCGAGGGCCGGACGGTTCCGTCCGGCCCTTTTTCGTTGCGCTCTGCCGCACATGCGCGAGCACGGCGTCCGAAGGCCAGCAATCGACCGAAAGGCCATGCGCCTTTTGATAGGTTCCGATCGCCAGGCGTGTCTTCATGCCGGCCTTCCCGTCGATCTTGTCGGAATAGAACCCGCGCTCGGCAAGCGCACGTTGGAGCGCCTCGACATCGCGCGTCCGCATCAGCGGCACCTGGCTCCAGCGGCTCGGCGGGTCGGCCGGGTCGGCGATCCGATCCGCCAGCTGGCCGACGAACAGCACGTAAAGGTCCGCGAAATTGTAGTCTTTGATGACGAAATAGTTCCGGGGGGTGAGGAAGGCGGGGCCGTGCCGGCCCTCCGGCAAGAGCAGCGAGGCCTCGGTTTGGCGTTCGTGCGGCGGAATGGCGCGGCCGTCGAGCGGCACAAAGCCGAGCGCCAGCCAGTCCGCGAGCGGCATCTTGCGATCCGGATCCGAGAGGGTGCAGTCGAGACCAGCGGGCGGACGCACCTCGTAGGCCCAACGGCCGCCCGGCTCCCAGCCCTTGTGAACGAGCTGCTTGGCCGCCGAGGCGAGCGCGTCCGGCACGGATCGCCAAATGTCGACCCGGCCGTCACCGTCGAAATCCACGCCGTGCCGATAGAATTCCGAGGGCAAGAGCTGGGTCAGCCCCATGGCGCCGGCCCAGGAGCTCCGCATGTCGCGGCGCGGCACGGCCCCATCCTCGCGCATTTTCAAGGCGAGGATGAATTCGTCCCGGAATTGTTCCTTGCGCCGGCCCGTATAGGCCTGCGTCGCGAGCGCCTGCAGAGCATCGTGCCGCAGCCGGTGTTTGCCGTAGGCGGTCTCCCGGCCCCAGATCGCAAGGAGGATTGAGGGCGCAACGCCGAACCGGGCCTCAATGGCGCGCAAGGTGACGTGATACCGCGCCAGGAGTCGGCGGCCTTCGGCGGCGAGCCGCTCGATCGCAGTGTCCCGGATGTATTCGGCGGGAGACTGCAAAAACTCCGGCTGCCCGGCGGACGGATGCGCAGGGCGGCCGGGCAAGACGAGGTCCGGCAGCGAGAGGTCGGGTTCGAGACCTTGCAGCTCGCGCTCGAAGGTCGCGCGGCTCACGCCCGCGTTGCGGGCGGCGGGCCACTGTGCTTCGAGCCAGGCGGAAAAGGCAGCGTCGGGCGCAGCGCCGGCGTGACCCGCCGAAAGGCTCGCAAACAGAACGGCGAGCGCCAGCATTCTCGGCACGAGAACGCGCGAACTGTGCTTTCGCCGCTGCAGTCGGCAAAAAGGTGCGGTGGAAGGCTTGGCGGCGGAGTCGCGAATCATTCAATTGTTAAGTATGGCCAAAGTGTCGTTGTCCGCGAGGCTTGCGCGGACCACGATACTGAAGGCTGACAAAATGGGCGGAATAAGGGGGCGTAAATGGAAAGCGTGAGGCCGTCGTTTTCCAAGCATTCCAACGGCAGAGGAAGCGATCTTCACAGTCTCGCGCGTCAACTGTCGCTCGCGATCGTCAAGGGCGATCAAACACCGAGCGCCGAGGACCAGGACGATATGGCGCGGCAGACAGCGCGGGCGACCCTCGAGACGGTCGAACAGGCTGCCGAGGCGTTCCGGGCGAGCGAGGCGCATATCCGCGCAGTGGCCAAGCGAGCCATCGACGAGCTCGCCGCCGCTCAGGATCGCATCCGCGCACTCGAAGCGCGGGTGATCAAGGCGGAAACGCGCGCGCGCGAATCGGAAAAGTGGCTCCTCCGGCTCAATGAGTCTATCCGCGAGACGCTCGCGGAATGGCGGACCGAGGACGGCATCGGCGGCGGCCACCGAGCCAACGGCAGCGGCGAGAGCTTCAGCTCGGCGGCTTGATCTCGGCCGAGCCGGGCAGGCTGCCGGCAAGGTTCGTTCTCGACGGGCAGGCGGTGTCTCCGACCGCCCGCGCGCGGCGCGCGAATGCCCGCCTGAAGCAAAGGCGCGGGGCCGCCTGCGACTGAGGCGGTGCCCCGGCGGGGTGTTCCGCTCAGCGCGAAAATTTCTTGTATTGAATCCGCTTGGGGATCGTCGAGTCGATGCCGAAGCGGCGCTTCTTGTCCTCTTCGTACGCCTGGAAGTTCCCCTCGAACCATTCGACGTGGCTGTTGCCCTCGAAGGCCAGAATGTGGGTCGCGATCCGGTCCAGGAACCAGCGGTCGTGACTGATGATGACCGCGCAGCCCGCAAAGCTTTCCAGCGCCTCTTCGAGGGCCCGCAGCGTGTCAACGTCGAGGTCATTGGTCGGCTCGTCGAGCAGCAGCACGTTGGCGCCTGACTTGAGCATCTTGGCAAGGTGCACG
Source organism: Xanthobacteraceae bacterium (assembly GCA_035716025.1). Lineage (GTDB taxonomy): Bacteria > Pseudomonadota > Alphaproteobacteria > Rhizobiales > Xanthobacteraceae > JADGHE01. Next base: position 58,356 of record DASTKH010000043.1, on the reverse strand, counting down.
CGATTGCGCTCCCCGCCCGAGAGATTGGCAACCTTCTTCTGCTGGTCCGCCCCGCGGAAATTGAACGCGCTGCAATAGGCGCGGGAATTCATCTCGCGCTTGCCGAGATAGATAACGTCGTTGCCGCCGGAGATTTCCTCCCAGACGCTCTTCGAGCCGTCCAGCGTATCGCGCGACTGGTCGACATAGCCAAGCGTGACCGTCTCGCCGATTCGGATCGTCCCCGCATCCGGCGTCTCCTGCCCCGTGATCATGCGGAACAGGGTCGTTTTGCCGGCCCCGTTTGGACCGATAACGCCGACGATCCCGCCCGGCGGCAGGCTGAAGGTCAGGTTGTCGATCAACAGATTGTCCCCGAAGCCTTTCGACAACCCCTCGAAATCGATGACGTTCTGACCGAGCCGCTCCGCTACCGGGATGACGATCTGTGCGGTCTGCGTCGTCTGCTTCTCGTTGGATTTCTGCAGCAGCTCCTCGTAGCGCTGGTAACGCGCGCGCGATTTCGCTTGCCGGGCGCGCGGGGAGGCCGCGATCCACTCCTGTTCCGCAGCCAGCGTGCGTTGGCGTGCTTCCTCTTCCCGGCCCTCCTGCTCGAGCCGCTTCTGCTTCTGCACGAGCCAGGAGCTGTAGTTCCCCTGGTAGGGAATGCCCCGGCCGCGGTCGAGCTCGAGAATCCAGCCGGTGACGTTGTCGAGGAAATAGCGGTCGTGGGTGACGATGAGGATGGCGCCCGGATAGTTGCGCAAGTGCCCTTCGAGCCAGGCCACCGTCTCGGCGTCGAGATGGTTGGTGGGCTCGTCGAGCAGCAGCAGATCGGGCGCTTCGAGCAGCAGGCGGCAGAGCGCCACCCGCCGGCGTTCGCCGCCTGACAGCGTGCTCACATCGGCCTCGTCGGGCGGGCAGCGCAGCGCCTCCATGGCCTGATCGACCTGGGCGTCCAAGTCCCACAGATTGAGGCTGTCGATCTTGTCCTGGAGCTGCGCCATCTCTTCGGCCGTGTCGTCCGAATAATTGGCGGCAAGCTCGTTGTAGCGGTCGAGCAGGGCGCGCTTTTCGGCCACCCCGTCCATCACATTGTCCCGCACGCTGCGCGTGACGTCGAGTTGCGGTTCCTGCGGCAGATAGCCGACGCGCGCGCCCTCGGCCGCCCAGGCCTCCCCGGTATATTCGGTGTCGAGCCCCGCCATGATGCGCAGCAAGGTGGATTTGCCGGCGCCGTTCACCCCCAGCACGCCGATCTTGGCGTCGGGATAGAAAGACAGATTGATATCATCCAGCACCTTGCGGTTGCCGGGATAGGTCTTCGAGAGACCCTGCATATGGTAGATGAACTGTCGGGCCATCGGCGGCGCTGACCTTCTCATTCGCGCCGTACGAAGCCGCGCTAGCGCGCGCTGCCCCGCAAGCCACGGCGTCGATCTTCAGGGAAATATGCGCCTGATGTAGCGAGCCGCGCCTGCGAGGGCAAGCGCGGCTCTCGGATCGCGGCGCGCGGCTTCAGCGACCGCCGCCGGCGTCGCAGTTCGCGGTTCGCCCGTAGCCGAGATCGATCACGCAGCGCTCCGGCGCTCTCGCGGCCGGCGCAGGCCGGGCCGCTTCGTGCGGCGGCGTCCACGGCCGCCGCACCTCCGCTGCGGCGGGGCGGTGGCGCCGGCGGTCGCGTGTCGTCTCCTCGTGCCTGCGGTTGCGCCGCGGCGGTTCGACGGCGACGCAAACCCCGCCACGCACCCGTTCGCCCGGGCCGCATTCGAGCGGGCACACGCGGCTCTTCCGCTCGCGCAGGGCATCGAGCAGGTCCTGCGACGGTTCGTCGACATCGAGCGACGCCTTGGCATGCCGCTTGAACCGTCGAGCGGCGTCGCGGCTTGCTTCGCCCCAAATTCCGTCGACCTTGCCGGGGTCGCATCCGAGCCGATCCAGCTCCGCCTGGATCGGCCGTGCCAGATCCTCGATGGCAGCCTGTGGTTGAGGCGACACCTCGGCCGGCGTCGGCAAGGCGGCCACCTCGGTCTTTGGCGAAGCCGGCGCAGGAGCGGGCGCCACGGGGGCGGAGGCCTGCGGCGCCTCCGGGGGTGGTTCCTGCTTCGGCGGGGTCGACACAACGTCGATCCTCCGGCCGGTCGAGCACAGGCGCTGCTCGGACAGGCGCCCGAGCTCCACGAAAATGCCGTTCGGGTAGCGCTGCAGATAGGCGCGGATCGCCTCGCATTGGTTGGCGTTCTGGGCGGCGTTCCAGAACGCGACTTCGAGCGCGCGGTCGTCCGTCCGGTACTGCGAAAGAGCTGCAGGCGATTCCGCGGACGGCTGCGGGCGCTCCGTGGCTTGTGCGACGGCGGGCTCGGCCTTGGCGAAATAGAAGGTGCGGCTCATGTCGCTCAGCTGCTGCGGGCGCTGGGCATTCTTGGTGGCCTCCCGCACGTCGGCGGCGACCTTCTTGAGCATCACCGAGACTTCGAGGTTCGGCGTGGTGATGTGCTTGAGCAGCGCGCCCGTGAACGGACTGTGTTGCGATGCGCCATCGGCGGCTTCTTGGCCCGGAGCCGCCGCAAACGCGATGAGGGTGTCCCGTCCTGTCGGTTCGATGCGCGCAAGGCCGCGGCCGAGGACGGCGCTGCGCTTGAGCGCGACCAGATTCTTGCGCAAATCCTCCGCCAGCGGGTTGTTGCGACAGGCGTCGAGGAACACGAGATTGACCGGCACCTTCGACTCCATGAGCCTCAGGACGGAGTCGACCTCGATCGTCTCCGACGAGACGAGAAATTCGTTCGCAAGCTGCGCGTTCACCGAAACGAGATAATTCTTCTCGTTTATCTGCAGGCCGTGCCCGGCATAGAAAAACAGGGCCACGTCCGCACCCTCGAGGCTGCGGGCGAAGCCTTCCAGCGCCCGCGCGAAACTCTGCTGGTCCAGATCGAGACCGAGCTGAACCTCGAACCCGAGCCCCTTGAGGATCTCGGCCATTTCGCGCGCGTCGTTGCGTGGATTCCTGAGGGCCGCCGCGTGAATATAGTTGGCGTTGCCGATCACGAGGGCGACGCGCCGCTCCGCGTGCGCCTCACGGGCGAGGCCGAGGCTCGCCGCGATCAATCCGATCAAAAGCGCGAACCTGGTGAGCATTGTCATCCCCTTTGAAAGCTCGGCCCTCGGCGAATTCCGCAATCGGCGACAAACGCCCCTCCACGCCCAACATTACCCTAGACGGGCGGGGATGGGCGAGCGGCGCAGCCGCACATCCGCCGATTCGTCGTACCTCTCGGAACGCAGGTTCATGACAGGGCGGCAGACCGAACTTTAAGCCGTCTCTCACCCATCACACCTGCGTGTCCGCAAGGACGAGCCGCACAACCGACCGCAGGCCCCTCACAACCCCAGCGACCGGTCTTGCCTCAGTGACGGAAGCGGAACCGGCCGGCACCGTACATCAGCATGAGGCCAACCGAGGGTGCGACGCTGGCCCGCGGCGGATGCGCGGGCGGCGCATAGTCCTCTCGGACCACCTCCCGCACGCGCGGCGGCCGCTCGGGGCTCTTGCGGGTCGCACGCCGCTTCTGAGGGGTCGGCTTCTTGACGGCAACGCAGGTATTGCCCTTCGCCCGGTAGCCGTCGCCGCAGGTCACCGGGCAGACCCGGTCGGACTTGGCCCGCAGGGCCGCAAGCAGCTTTTCGGTCGGCTCCTGCGGATCGAGCTTGGCCTTGGCGTGCGTGTTGAAGAGCCGCACCGCCTTGCGGGAATCCGCGCCCCACTCCCCGTCGGCCTCGATGTCGCCGCAGCCGAGCCGGATCAGCTCAAGTTGCGCGTTGCGGGCAAGCTCGGCGGGGTTGCGCGGCGTCGCCGCGGGCGCCGCAGGCTTGTCCGGCAGGGCTGCCATTTTCGCGGGCGCGACCGCGGGCGGCTCGGCGTCGGGCTGGACGGCCTTCTCGGCGGACACCGCGGCAGGGGCGGCGTTCTCGTTGCCGGCAGGAGCGGAAGCCTTCTCGTTCGGACCGATCGCCACACGGCGCGCGGGATCGCACAGACGGCGCTCGGACAGGCGGGCGAGTTCGACGAACAGCCCGTTCGGGAAGCGGCGGAGGTAGGCCTTGACCGCATCGCAATGGTCGGCAGCCTGCGCGGCGTTCCAGAAGGCGACGTCGAGCTGACGATCTTCCGCGGGTGTCGCCATTTGACCGGCGGGCTTTGCCTGCTCTCCGTCGACCACGGCCACCGGGGTGGGCAGTGGTGCGAGGTCCGCCTTGGCAAAGTAGAAGAGGCGGCTCATGTCCGAAATCTGCTGCGGGCGCTGGTTGTTGCGCGTGAGCTCGCGCACGTCCGCGGCGACCTGCTTGAGCATCACCGAAACTTCCACCCCGGGCTGCGGCATGCGCTTGAGAAGCGCGGTCGTGAATGGGCTGTGCTGGCCGTTGCCGTCCGCGGCCTCCTGGCCCGGGGCAGCGGCGAACGCAATCAAGGTATCGCGTCCCTTCGTTTCCACACGCGCAAGCCCGCGGCCGAGCGACACGCTGCGATTGAGCGCGGCGAGGTTCTTCCTGAGATCTTCGGCGAGCGGGTTGTTCCGGCAGGCATCGAGGAAGACGATGTTGATGGGCGTCTTGGATTCCATCAGCCGAATGATGGAATCGAGGTCGATCGTCTCGGCGGGAATCAGGAATTCGCTCGCGAGCTGGGCGTTGGTCGAGACGAGATAGTTGCGCTCGTTGATCTGCAAACCGTGCCCTGCATAGAAGAGAAGTCCCACATCCGCATCGTCGAGCATGCGGCCGAATTGATCGATCGTGCGGGCGAAGCTCTGCTGGTCGAGGTCCACGCCGAGCAGCACCTTGAAGCCGAGCTTCCTGAGCGTGTCGGCCATTTCGCGCGCGTCGTTGCGTGGATTGCGCAGTGAGGCGGCATGCTCGTAGTTGGAATTTCCGATGACCAGCGCGACCCGGCGCTCCGCGGCCGCGAGTGCGGACGTTAGGCCGGCCGTGAAGAGGGCGCAGAGAAGAACCAGGCGGGTCAACATGGTCGTTCCTCGCTCGAGATCGGCGCTCCCGCTTTGCTCGGCAGCATCATCGTCGCTTTAGTCCTGTTCGTCCCGGCGATGATGCCGCACCCCGATGGGCGAACCTGTGGGGAACATCACACCCGTTCGGCCCGAACCTATGGTTTGTTGCTCTCCTTCGCGCCGAGGTTCACGCCCGGACAGCATTCGCCCAATCGGGCGGGAATTGAGCGCGGCATGGTGACGCGCGCGAACGCGCAATGCCATGCGGCTTTGTCGATGCGGGTGAGGGCCGGTTAACCAATCGCCTCGAATTCGCCGCCAAATGCCGTCGTTACAACCGATTCTTTACTCGAATTCGCAGCAAAATACGGGCTGAACCGGGCTGCCAAATCCCGCGACCAAAGTGCGAGCGGATGAAACCGCGCCCGGACGTGATGGGAAAGCGTCATGGCTCACTCTCTTGCCTCGGCGATGCGGAGCGCGCTCCCGGCGCCGCGCCTTGCTCGGCTCATCCCTGGTGCCTGGCAGGCTCTCCTCAGGTCTCTCTTCGATCCGTACCGGCCCGAGCGCTATTACATGCGCGGTCCGGGGCCGAAATGGCATGAGAAGCACGGGTCTCTGCCTCCCGGCTGACGCCTTGCGGCTGACACGACGGCGCGGATGCCCGTCCGCGCCCCGGCGCTTCCGCGCCTTCGTGCGTTCCTGCATGACCCTGCCTGCCGCACGCGCTAGGATGCCGGCATGCAGAAGGTTTTCGATCCGGCCCGCGATCCTTACCGCATCCGCCCCGATCCCGAGGACCCGCGCCTGACCGAGCGGGTCGCGGGGGTCGATCAGTCGGGCGGCCCCATCGAGACGCGGGTGACGGTGGAACGTCCCCTGACGATCTTTCTGAACAGTCAGGAGATCGTCACGGCCATGACCATCGGCGACTACCCCGACTATCTCGCGCTCGGCTATCTCCTCAACCAGAACATGCTGCGGCCGGACGATGTCGTGACCGACATCGACCATGACGCCGAACTCTCGGTCGTGGTGGTGCGCACGCAACGGGCGACCGATTACGAGGAGAAACTCAAGAAAAAGGTGCAGACCTCGGGCTGCGCGCAGGGCACCGTGTTCGGCGACCTCATGGACGTCATCGAGACGGCGGTGCTGCCGCCTGCGACCCTGAAGACCTCCTGGCTTTACAGCCTGACGGCCACGATCAACACCACGCCCTCGCTTTACCTCGAAGCCGGCGCCATCCACGGCTGCGTGCTCGCGCAGGAAGATCGGCCGCTGGTGTACATGGAGGACGTCGGCCGTCACAACGCCGTCGACAAGATCGCCGGCTGGATGTTCCTGGAACGCGTTCCGGCGCACGACAAGATTTTCTACACCACGGGACGGCTCACCTCGGAAATGGTGATAAAGACCGTGCGCATGGGCATCCCGATCCTCGTATCGCGATCCGGATTCACCGCCTGGGGGGTCGAGCTTGCCCGCAAAGCGGGGCTGACGCTCATCGGGCGCGCCCGCGGCCGGCGCTTTGTCGCGCTCTCCGGCACGGAGCGGATCGTGTTCGATCAGGACCTCGCGACCGTGCCGGAAGAGTCCGCCCGGCATCGGCGCAAGGCTGCCGTGCATGATGACTGAATGGCGCTGAAGGCGGCCGCGGTGGTTCCTCCGACGATCGGCCTCATCCTCGCAGGCGGGCGGGCACGCCGGATGGGCGGCGGCGACAAGGCTTTGCTCCGCGTCGGCGGCAAGACGATCCTTGAACGCGTAACGGCGTGTCTTGCTCCGCAATGTGCGCGGCTCATTCTCAACGCCAATGGCGATCCCGCCCGCTTTGCCATGACGGGGCTGCCAATCGTCGCCGACAATGTGGCCGGTTTCGCCGGGCCGCTTGCGGGCATTCTCGCGGGGCTCGACTGGGCGGCCTGCAACGCGCCCGATATCGGCTGGGTGGCGAGCGCACCGGGCGATTGCCCATTCCTTCCCAACGACATGGTCTTGCGTTTGCACGCCGCGCGCGAAGCCGCCGCCGTTCCGCTTGCCTGCGCCCGCTCCGGGGTGTGGCGGCATCCGGTGGTGGCGCTCTGGCCGGTCGCTTTGCGCGAGAACCTGCGGCGCGCCTTGGTCGAGGAGGACCTGCGCAAGATCGAGGTGTGGACGGCGCGCCACGGCCTCGCCGTCGCCGACTGGCCGGACAGGCCCATCGATCCGTTCTTCAACGTCAACGCGCCCGAGGATCTCGAGCAGGCGAATCGGCTTGCCGCCTCCGGAGCGACCTGAACATGGCTCATACCTTGCCGAAGGATGCGGCGGACATCGTGGCGGCGCTGCGGCACTGGGCGCGCGACGTTGCCCTGCCGCTTTGGGCCGAGAAAGGCTTCGACCGGCAGCGCGGCGGATTTCATGAAAGGCTGGATTTCTCCGGCCGGCCGGACCTTGCCTGCCTGCGCCGCACGATGGTGCAGGCCCGCCAGATCTATGTCTACGCCCACGCGGGCCTTCTCGGTTGGCACCCCGAAGGCGCGGAGATCGCGCTGCGCGGTTTCGAACATCTCGCGGCCGCCCGGCACGGACGCGACGGGGCGCCCGGCTACGTGCATGCCCTGACCCCGGACGGGGATGTCGCCGATGCAACGCGCGATGCCTATGACCACGCCTTTGTGCTCCTGGCGCTCTCCTGGCTTGCGCGCGCGACCGGCGAGCCACGCGCCTTTGCCATGATCGACGAATTGCTGGCTTTTCTCGACGATCACCTGGCGGATCGGGAAGGCGGCTTCGTCGAAGCCATTCCTTTGCGTCTGCCGCGTCGGCAGAACCCGCACATGCATGTGTTCGAAGCGTTGCTGGCGCTGCACGAGGCGACCGGGCATCCGGAGGCACTGCCGCGCGCGGGGCGCCTGCTCGTTCTGCTCACGGAGAAATTCATCGACCCGGAAACGGGCGCGCTCCGCGAATTCTTCGACGCCCAGTGGCGGCCGGCGGCGGGGCCGGCGGGGGACCATATCGAGCCGGGCCATCACGCCGAATGGGTCTGGCTGTTGCACAGATATCGGGTGCTCGCCGGCGCCCGGACCGACGGGCTCGCCGATGCGCTCTTTGCCATCGCCGCGCGTTTCGCCGATCCGCAGAGTGGCCTGGTGGTCGACGAGGCGGACCGTTTCGGCGCGATCCGCAAATCCACCCGCCGTTGCTGGGCGCAGACCGAAATGGCCAAGGCTTGGCTCGTACGCCACGAGGCAGGCGATCCGCAAGCCAAGGAGGCCGCCTTGCGCGTCCTCAAGGGGATTGCGCGCGACCATCTTTCGGGACCGTTTCCCGGAGGCTGGTATGACCGCGTGGACACGCTCGGTCGGCCCGACATCGCCTTTGTGCCGGCGAGCGCCTTTTACCACCTGTTCGGCGCCATCACGGAGGCCGACCGCGTGCTCGGCCGCCCGGCCAAGGCCGGCGCGCCGTGTGCCGGCCGTTAGCCCGTCAGGACCGCGTAGGGAATGAAGCCCACCGTGTCGCCCGGGGCGATGCCCGTGACATCGTCCGCAAGTTCCGCAAGGCCGTCGGTCTCCGTCAGCGAGGTGATGACGCCGGCGCCTTCCCGCGGATGTTTCACGGCTTCGAGGTTGCCGTCCGCGGCGCGGCGGAGCGTCACGCGCACATATTCCCGACGCCCCGCGCGTTTCTTGTAGGCGAAGGCGGATCGCACGGGATAGGCCGCCAGCGGCTCGATCCGTGCCCCCGCGAGCCGCGCAAGCAGCGGCCGCACGATGCGGGCGAAAGTGACGAACACCGCGACCGGGTTTCCGGGCAGGCCCGCGAAGGCCGCGTTCTCGCCTGCGCGGCCCGGAATAACCCCGAGCGCGACCGGCCGGCCCGGCTTGATGCCGACGCGCCAGAACACGAGACGCCCGGCCGTCTCGACGGCCTGCCGGACATGGTCCGCTTCGCCCGTCGACACGCCCCCGGAGGTGAGAATGAGGTCATGGTCCCACGCGGCCCCGCGCAGGGCCGCGACGAGAGCCGTCGGCTCGTCGCGCAGAATGCCGAGATCGGTCACCGAGGCGCCGGCCGCATCCAGCATCGCGGCGATCAGAACGCGATTGGAATCGTGAATGCCGGCAGGTTTCAATGCCTCGCCCGCCTCGACGAGCTCGTCGCCCGTCGAGAACAGCGCGACGCGGACCCGGCGGCGCGCCGGCACATGCGTGAGGCCGAGCGCGGCTGCAAGCGCCAGATCGGCGACCCCGAGCCGCCGCCCGGCAGGAAGTGCAAGCGCACCCTTCTTGAGGTCCTCTCCCGCTCGCCGGCTGTTCGCGCCCATGGGCAGCCCGGCCGGCAGAATGACCTCCTGTCCTTCAGCGCGGCAGTCCTCCTGCATGAAAACCGTGTCGGCGCCGGGGGGCATCGGCGCGCCCGTGAAAATCCGCACGGCCTCGCCCGGTGCGATCGGCCGCGGAGCCGGCTCCCCGGCCATAATACGGGCGCCGACGCGCATCCGCGTTTCCCCGGCCGCCGCAAGATCGGCATGGCGGACCGCGTAGCCGTCAACGGCCGAATTGTCGAAAGGCGGCAGATCGAGCGGGGCGACGAGGTCGGCGGCGAGCACGCGGCCGCGCGCATGCGCCAGGGGAATGTCTTCGATGCCTTCCACCGGCGGAATGCGCGCGATGAGGCGCTCGGCCTCCTCGATCGGCATGAGGGGCCCCGAAAACGCAAAACAGTCGTCGCTCAGTTGCGCCAAGGCGCCTCCCTTCAGGAACGGATCAGGTCCTCTGCCGGCGCCGCATAGCGCAGGAGAAGGTCGCAGATCGCCTCATCTTCGTCGAGGGACACGACGGGAATCGGCGCGCTGTTAAGCGCCGCATCGCTCGCCACCGCGACGATGCGCGGATCGCCCGGATAGAGCAGGGGCTTGCCGAGGCTCGCGCGGTGAATTTCGAGTTTCGGGTGCGGCCCATGCTTGAAGCCCTCCACAAGGACAAGATCCACGGGCGAAAGCTTCGCGAGCAGGGCCGGCAATTGCAATTCCTCGCTCCCGTGCAGTTCGTGCACCAGCGCCCAACGCTTGGCAGAGGACACCAGCACTTCCGTCGCCCCGGCGAGCCGGTGGGTGTGCGAGTCCTTGCCCGGCTGATCGAGGTCGAAGGAGTGATGGGCATGTTTCACCGTCGAGACGGCGAGACCGCGGTGGATCAAGCGGGGCAGGAGGCGGGCAAGCAGCGTCGTCTTGCCTGCGCCGCTCCAGCCTGCCAATCCGATCACCCGCATGGCTTCCGCGCCGTCCGCTGTTGTCGCCAAGCCATACCGGGGCAGGCCGGCGCTGGCAAACGGCCGAGCCGCTCACTCTGGAGGGGGAGGAGGGCATGACACGATCGGCACCTTTCGCGGGACGGGTCGCGCTCGTCACGGGCGCCTCACGCGGCATCGGCCGCGCGATCGCGCTGGCACTCGCCGAGGCGGGGGCCGACGTCGCGGTCAATTATCGCGAGCAAGCCGAGGCCGCGCGCGCCGTCGCGGAGGCGGTGGTCGCGAAAGGGGGCCGGGCGCTTGCCGTCGCCGCCGACGTTTCCAACGCGGCGGACGTGGCGCGTCTCATCCAGGCGGTCACCGCCGCGCTCGGTTCGATCGATATTCTCATCAACAATGCCGGAATTGCGATTCGCCGCGGCATCGAGGACCTCTCTGAAGATGAGTTCGATCTGACCCTGCGGGTGAACCTCAAATCGGCGTTCCTCTGCACCCAGGCGGTGCTGCCGGCCATGCGGGCGCGCAAATGGGGCCGCATCGTCAACATTTCCTCGGGCGCTGCCCGCGGCACCGGTTCGATCGGGGTGCATTACAATGCCTCGAAGGCCGGGCTCGAAGGCTTGACGCGCGGCTATGCGTCGCGGCTTGCGGCGGAGGGCATTACCGTCAACGCGGTCGCGCCCTCCCAGATCGAAACCGACATGGTGCCGGGCGCGCAATTCGGTCACGCGCGGCATATTCCGCTCGGCCGTCTCGGAAGGGCGGAAGAGGTCGCGGATTTGGTCGTGGCGGTTGCCGCCAACGCCTACATGACCGGCCAGACCGTGCAGCTCAACGGCGGCGCCCATTTCATCTGACCGGGCGCCGGGCCTACGAGGCGCGGGAGAACGCTACGCGGCGGGTTTCATGCCGAGCGCGGCGATGCGCTGCCGCGTCTCCGGGGCGGCGAGGGCCGCGAGGAAGGCCTGAACGGCGGGGCGGTCGCGCCGGTTGCGCACCAGCAGGAAGTCGTAATGCTCCGGCGATAGCGGCAGGAAGCCGAGTTCATACATCGCGGCCACCGATTCGATGGCGATGCCCCAGTCGGCACGGCCTTGCGCGATCGCGGCGGCAACCGCGTTGTGGGAGCGCGGCTGGTTGCCGTATCCCGGCGGGCGCACGCCCTTCAGAAGCTGATCGATCAGCATGCGGGTGCCCGCGCCCGCATTGCGGTTGACCATCACGGCCGAAGGATCGGCAAGGGCTGCGGCAATGGCCTCGTGCGCCGTGCGCCCTTCGAAGCGAGAATCGCCGCGGCGGAACAGCACGCCCTGCATGCGCAGCCAGCCGGGGACGAGTTCGATGTCCGGGCCGGCGAGGTGTCGGTTGTAGACGCCGCTCGCCGGGTCGACGAGATGAACCGGCGCAAGATCGCATTCGCCGCGCCGCGCGGCCGCAACCCCGCCCGTGCTCCCGACCGCGATCATGCGCGCGGTGAGTCCTTGGCCCGCAAGCGCGTCGAGAACCGCATCGAGGGCCACACAGTGGCTTCCGGCGATCACGAGATCGGGTGCGCGGACGGCTTGCCCGATCAGCGTCACGCGCACGCGCGCGCCGGCCTCCAGCGACGTGGCAAGTGCGTCGATTTCCACGAAGCCGTCTGCCTGCGAAAAGGCCGTAACCGAACCGGACCCTTTGGGCGAGGGAAAGGCGATCAGGCCGTCCCCGCCGTCACTCAGCGCGACGAGCAGAAACTCCTGACGCCCCAACTCGGAGGTGACGCGGACCGGCACCGTGGCTTCGACCGTGCGGCCGCTCTCGGCCGCAAGGCCGCCGAGCATCCGCAGGACGGGCGCCACGAAGGCGTGAAAAGTGAAGATGGCGGACGTTGGGAAACCGGGCAGCACGACGACAGGCTTTCCGTCAACCACCGCAAGGCAAAGCGGCTTTCCCGGCTTGAGTGCGACGCCATGCACCACAATGCCGGGCAGGCCCAGGCGCGCGACCACGCGATGCGACAGGTCGCCCGCGCCCTTCGACGTTCCTCCGCTCAGCACCACGACGTCGCAGGCCGCAAGCGCTTCGCGCAGGGTCCGTTCGAGCGCAGCCTCCTCATCCGCCACGATGCCGAAGGCGACCGGCTCGCCGCCGGCTTCGGCCGCGGCCGCTGCGAGGATGACGCCGTTGCTGTCGTAGACTGCGCCGGGCGGCAGCGGCGTGCCGGGCGCCGTGAGCTCGTCGCCGGTCGAGACGATCGCGACCTTGGGCCGCCGCACGACCTGAACGCTTGCGAAACCGCAGGCGGCGAGCATGCCGATCTCGCGCGAACCGATGCGGGCGCCCGCGCGCAGCACGGTCTCGCCGCGCGCCATGTCGGAACCCGCATAGGATACGAACTGCCCCGGCGCGACCGCACGGCGCAGGTCGATGGCCGGTCCGTCCGGCGTCTCGACGAGTTCCGTCCATTCGATCATCGCCACCGCATCGGCACCGCGGGGAATCATCCCGCCGGTCGCGATCGCCGTGGCGGTTCCCGGCGCAAGCGGCAATGTCGGGGCCCGCCCGCAGACCAGGAGCTCGGGGTTGAGCGGCAGCCGCCTCGGCTGAGCCTCGCTCGCCTGGGCCGTGTCGGCGGCCCGCACCGCGAAGCCGTCGACATTCGCGCGGTCGAAGGGGGGAACGTCGTTGGGGGAGACAACCGGCTCGGCAAGAACGCGCCCCAACGCGGCCGCAAGCGGAACCGTCTCGCCTGCAAGCGGTGCCTGCGGCAGATGCCGTCGAAAGCGCGCTTGCGCTTCCTCGGCCGAAACCACCTCCAGGAACTGTTCCTGCCGTGCGGCGCGGCGTACCGCGGCGATCAGCGCGTCGCGCGAGCCTTCTTCCATTCGGCCGGGGTTTGCGGTCATGGCAGCGGCCTTGCCTCGACACTCGCACCCGCCGGATAGCCCTCGCTCTCCGCCGGCACAAGCACCCAGGCGTCCGCGCGGGCGAGCGCCTCAGCGGGAGCGATCCCGACCGGGAGCGGTTCTGCACCGCTCTCGCCGAGGCGCACAAGCACGATCTCGGCGAGACCGATGGTGGAGGTGATCTTGCGGCGCAAGGGGACCGCGATTGGCGCATCCTGCGCCTGCGCGCCGGTGAGGTGCGCAAGCAGCGGTCGGCCGAGCAGAAGCCAGGCTGCGAAGGCCGCATCGAGCCGGCCTGGCAGCATCAGCACCGGCCGGTCGCCCACTTCGGCAAGGGCCGCGGTCTCCCCCGGCCGAATGCCGATCCCGTGCACGCTCACCCGCCCATGGGCGGCGGCGACCGCCACGGCGCGGTCGCCGCGTCCCTCGCCGGTGCCGCCGATCGTGATGACCGCATCGGCGTTCCCGTCGCGCAGCCCGTTCTCGAGTGCCCCGGCCGTGACCGAGGCCCGCGTGATATGCACCCGTCCCCCGGCGGACTCGACGAGGGCGGCAATGAGAGGCGCTGCCGTATCGGCGGTGGGTCCGAGTTGCCGGTTCGTGCTTACGATCCGCACCAGGGGCTCGCGCACCCCGACCCGCCGCACGCCGGCGGCGCGCAGGGCGGCAAGATCGACATTGCGCAGGGCAAAGCCGGCCCGGCGGATCGGCTCGGCCGCGCCGCCCGCGACGGCGCGCAGTACCCCCTCTCCGGGAGCGGCCGAGACGGTCGCCTCCTGCGCGCCCCCGGCCTCCGTCACGGCGTCAGGCGGCAGAACGGCGTCGGCATCATCAGGCAGCACCTCGCCGGTTTCGACCCAGGCGGCCGCGACAGGGACCGGCGCATAGACCCCCGCATCGGCGACAAGCTCCGCCTTGACCGCCCAGCCATCCCGCAAGGCCACGGCGCGAGCGTGCCGATTCTGCGGGATCGCCGCATCGGCCGCAATGACGCGCCCGAGGGCGAGATCGAGCTCGACGCCTCTCGACGCGACCGGGCGGGCCACGCGAGCGAGGGCCGCCAAGGCATCGGCGAGCGGCGTCAGCCTGGCGATGCGCTGGGGCTTATCGGAAGAGGCCATGCCTCTTGTCTGCCGAAGGGTCCGGTTCGGGGTCAAGGGAGTCGGCGTCGCGGCGCATCCCCCCGGACAACCAAAAAGGATCGGGACAAGCTACCCGGAACCGCTCGGCAGACCCTCCGAGGAACGCTATTGTGCGCGGCCGGCGACGGAAACAAGGAAGCGGCAAATATGAATTCATTGAAGGGTTCGTTCCTGCGGCAGGCCGCGAGCGGCCCGAGCGCCCTCGCCGCCGGCGCGGCGATCGTCTTGCTGGCCTTGCCGCTTGTCGCCTGCACCGGCGAGTCGGCCTTCGAGTCGCGGCTCTATGTCGTGCAGGGAAAGTTCGCGTGGCAAAACTGCGAGCAACTGACGGCGGGGCGGAACTCCTTCGTGAAGCAGATCGAGGAAGTCAGGGCCACGATGGCGAAGGCGGGGCGCGACTCCGGCGGGGATTTCGTCAACGCGACGGTTCATCGCCCGACCTTGGTGAGGCTCCAAGCGGAAAAACATCTCATCGAGGAGACGATGGCCGAGAAAGGATGCGGCGTGCCCGCAGCCGTTCGGTCGGCCGAAGCCGCGCGTGCGCGTTGAAACGCGCCATGGGCCCGGCGTTTCTTGCGGGAAATGCACGGCGACACGATGCCGAAGCGGCCGGCTGATACCGACAATTGAAATGATCGGCGCCCGGGGCGGCAGGACACCGCCGCTTAACCACATCGGCCGATAGTCGGCCCGTCGCCCTTCCTTATGCCTCGCTTCGCGGTGAAATCGGACGCCCGGTTCGAAACAATCCGCGGGCCGGCCGGCAACCATTTTGAACGGAACGCGTAATCCTGGCGACTGACACACGGGGTCCCCGGTTTCGAGGAGGAGGTTGGCGGTGCGTCTTTATTCTCCGCGGCGGCCCGGACGCGGAAGCGTCGCCGTCCTTCTGGCCGGCCTCCTCGCCGCGTCCATATGGCCGGCGCCGGTCGCGCATGCTCAGAACCTGTTTCAAGCGCTTTTCGGCTCGCTCATCGGAGGACTCTCCGGACGAGGCGAAGTGCCGTATCGTCGCGACGACCGTTATCCGCTCGAGCCGCAACAGGCCGAGCGCCCGATGTCCGAACTGCGCGGCAACGGGACGATTTGCGTTCGCCTGTGCGACGGCCGCTATTTCCCGATTCCGCGCTCCGCCAACGGCGTGACCCTCAATGCGGCCAAGGTGTGCAGTAGCCTTTGCCCCATGGCCAGGACTCAGGTGTTCCACGGCAGCAGGCCCGAATACGCGGTCGCCGGCGACGGCACGCGCTATGCTGAGCTTGCAAATGCGTTTGCCTTCCGCGAGCGGGTCGTTGCGGATTGTACCTGCACCGGCCACGGACCCGGCGGTCTGGCGCAGATCGATGTCGAATCCGACCCCACGCTGCGGGCGGGCGACATCGTGGCGATGTCGAGCGGGCTCACGGTCTTCCGCGGCTCCGGCTCGTTTCCGCACGGCGCGGCCGATTTCACCCCGATCGAAAGCTATGCGAGCGTGAACTCCGAGCTGCGGCGCAAGCTGGGGGCCGTTAAAGTCGATCAGAGTGCGAAACCTTCAACGCCGGCCCAGTCGCTTGCGACGGCCGAGGAGGACCAGCCGGCAGCAACGACACGCCGTCGCCGCCCGCCCGCGCAGGCCGCCCGCAACCAGGAGATCGAGCGGTCGCCTTTCGGCTGGTTTCGCTGAGAGATCGCTCTACGTCCGGAAGGTCGCTGCGATATCGTCGGCGATGGACAGCGCGCTCGTGAGGCCTGGCGATTCGATCCCGAAGAGATGGACGAGGCCCGACAGGCCATGCTCGGCCGGCGTGTCGATCACAAAGTCGGCGGCCGGTTCTCCGGGTCCGGTGAGCTTCGGCCGGATTCCGGCATAGTCCGGCACGAGCGAACCGTCCGGAAGGTTGGGCCAATAGGTGCGGATGCGGGCATAGAATGCGTCCGCGCGGGCGGGGTCGACCGCGTAATTTTCCTCCGCGATCCATTCCACATCCGGGCCGAAGCGCATGCGGCCGGCAAGATCCAGTGTGACATGAATGCCGAGCCCGCCGTCGACCGGCGCCGGATAGATGAGCCGGCTGAACACGGGGCGGCCGGCATAGCCGAAATAGTTTCCCTTCGCCATGGTGATGCGCGGCGCGCGCTGCCCCGGATAGCCCTCGGTCGCGCGGGCGAGATCGGGCGCCGCCAATCCCGCGGAGTTGACCACCGCATCGACGATCAGCGCACCCGGCTCGTCGCCGCCGAAATGCACCTCCCAACCACTCGTCTTGCGTACCAACCGCTCAATGCGCGTGCCGAAGGCGATGGCGCCGCCATGGTCCTCGAGGTCCCCCTGCAGGGCGAGCATGAAGGCATGGCTGTCGATGATGCCCGTATGGGGCGAATGGAGCGCAGCGAGACAGGCGAGGGCCGGTTCGAGTCGTTTCGCGTCGCTTCCGTCGATAAGCTGCAGACCCTCCACGCCGTTGAGCAGGCCTTGCTTGTGGATCTGCTCGATCTTGGCGCGTTCCGCCGTCGAGGTGGCGACGATGAGCTTTCCGCAGCGGCGGTGCGAAACCCGGTGCGATTCGCAATACGCATACAGCATTCGCCGGCCGCGGATGCAGTGGCGCGCGCGCAGCGAATTCGCCGGATAGTACATCCCGCCGTGGATCACCTCGCTGTTGCGCGAGGAGATGCCGTTGCCGATCCCGTGCGTGGCTTCGGCAACGATCACGTCGTGGCCGTCGACCGCCAAAGCGCGCGCGACGGCGAGTCCCACAACGCCTGCGCCGACGACGAGGACCTGCATGGTCACGCTTTGCCGGTGAATTGACGGACGCTGTGGTCTCCGCCCCGCGGGTGGCACACCGCGGGACGGCGCGCGGAGAACGCCGTTTTCACCGTCCCGGCTGGGCCGCCCCCGCCGTTGAGCGGCAGGGACGGCACGCCCGGAGGACAGGTGAAACGGTCACTCCGCCGCGGCTCGCACTTCCGGCGCCGCGGCCTTGATTTCCGGATCGACATGATCCTCGAACTTCTGGAAGTTCCTCTGGAACATGCCGACCAGGCGCTTCGCCGTGTCGGCAAACTCGGCCTTGTTCTTCCAGGTCGAGGCCGGATCAAGCAGCGAGGAGTCGATGCCGGGAACGGAAACCGGTACGGCAAAGCCGAAATAGGGGTCCGTGCGGAACTTGACGTTTTTCAGAGAGCCGTCGAGAGCCGCCGCGAGCAGCGCGCGGGTGACCTTGATGGGCATGCGATAGCCCACGCCGAACTTGCCGCCGGTCCATCCGCTGTTCACGAGCCAGCAGTCGACCTGGTGCTGCTTGATGAGCTCGCGCAGCAGCTTTCCATATTCGATCGGATGGCGGGGCAGGAACGGCGCCCCGAAACAGGTGGAGAATTCCGGCTCGGGGTCGGTGACGCCCTTCTCGGTGCCGGCGACCTTCGCGGTGTAGCCGGACAGGAAATGGTACATCGCCTGCGTGGGCGTCAGCTTGGCGATGGGGGGCATCACGCCGAAAGCGTCGGCCGTCAACATCACGATGTTTTTCGGGTGCCCGGCCCGCCCGGTTTTCGAGGCATTGGGATTGAAGTGCAGCGGGTAGGCGGAGCGGGTGTTTTCGGTGCGGCTTGCGTCCGCGAAATTGGGCTCACGGGTCTCCGGGTGGACGATGACGTTCTCCAGGATCGCGCCGAACCGGGTGCTCGCCGCATAGATTTCCGGCTCCGCCTCGGGCGACAGATTGATGGTCTTGGCGTAGCAGCCGCCCTCGAAATTGAAGATGCCGTCGGCTGACCAGCCGTGCTCGTCGTCGCCGATAAGCGTGCGGGCGGGGTCTGCCGACAGCGTGGTCTTGCCGGTGCCCGACAGGCCGAAAAACAAGGCCGCGTCGCCCTTATCGCCGACATTGGCGGAACAGTGCATCGGCATGACGCCCTTGTCCGGCAGGTAGTAGTTGAGCGTCGTGAAGACCGACTTCTTGATCTCGCCTGCGTAGCTCGAATTGCCGATCAGCACGATGCGGCGGGAAAAGTCGATCGCGATGATGGTCTCCGAACGCACCCCGTGGCGTTGCGGATCCGCCTTGAACGACGGCAAATCAACGATGGTGAGATCGGGAACGAACCCGGCGAGTTCGTTGCGTTCCGGCCGGATCAGCAGGGTGCGGATGAACAGCGAATGCCAAGCATATTCCGTATAGACGCGCGTCCGGATCCGATGCTTCGGATCCGCGCCGCCGTAGAGGTCCTGCGCGAACAGCTCCTTGCCCTCGGCATGGGCGATGAAGTCCGCAAGCAGGCGATCGAACTGCTGCGGCGACAGTCTGCCGTTCGCATCCCACCAGACGGTGTTCTCCGTCATGCTGTCCGCGACGACGAACTTGTCCTTGGGCGAGCGTCCCGTGTGGATGCCCGTGTCGGCGGTCAATGCACCGCCGTTCGTCAGGATTGCCTCGCCGCGCCGGAGCGCGTGCTCGTAGAGCGGCGCCTCGGTGAGGTTCCAGTGGATTGACGCCAGCTTCTGGAAGCCGAATTTGTCAGCGCCAAAGGCGCTGTTCCTCACGCCCGTTTCCCTCACGAAATCCTCCGAACTGGAAATCCGGCGTTGAAACCGCCGGTCCGCCGCTGCCTTGCCGCCCGTCCGAACGGCCGGAGCGGCGCGCGCTGGCGCGCACGCCGCGACCATAAATCATGATCGCCCCTGAAATCCAAGCCTTGGGTGACGGGCCGTTTGTGTGCGCCGCGACATTTGGCGGCAGGGCTGCCGCCGCGCGCCCCATGCCGGGCTCCTCGCGGGCGTTGCCCGGCCTTACCCCGGCGTGGCGCGCGCCGATTCGGCGAGTCGTTTCAGGACGCGGCGCAGCGCGGCGGGCGACGCTACTCTCTCATCGAAGGCGAGGCGCAGCGCGGTCCGGCCGCACTGCAACTCGAGTCCTTCCGGGTCACAGCCGACGCATCGCCACGCACCGTCGGGCGCGCCGAGCAGGCGCGTTGCATAAAGCCGCACGGCGTCCGCATGCTCGGAGTTTATGTGACTGCAGATGTCGGCCTCGGATTCGACAAGCGCTTCGGCTCCCGACAGCGGCGTAAGCATCTGCTCGGGCGTAAGATCGGCGATCCGCCCGAACCCGGCGACCAGATGCGCACCCTTCATGGTGACGCGGTACATCGCAAAATCCTTGAAATCGACATAGAATTCTGCGCCATCATGACGCGCAAGATAACGGCGGCAGTCGTCGGCGTCTTGAGTCGGGGCGGCCGTTCCGGCAACACTGAGGCGGGCGGCCCGAAGCGGGTCGTGCGCAGTCGGCTCTTGCAACATGAGCGAGACCCGCGGGTCGGTCAGCAGATTTTGTGTGTGGATCGCGAGCCGCGACAGCAGAAGCAGGGGCGTGCCGTCGGTGGCGGACGCGACATTGACGAGCGAGCAGTAGGGATTGGCGGTCCCCACTGTCAGGGTGGCGAGGGCGCCCGATCGCGCTTCCCGCAACAGCTTCTTGGCCGCAATTTGCGGATCGAATGGAGGATTGTCTCGCATGTGAACCGCTGTCCGGCAGACTTCGCGCCCCTTGTAATGCCCGGAGGCCGTCCTACGTGGCGCATGATGGGGAGCAGGAATGCAGTGTGCGCATAATCCACGGCGCCGCGAGAGTGCAAGCCGCCACGGCTTTTGCGACAGGGCGGCGAGGAGGTGTTTGGCCCCAAACCGGGAGGGGCCGAATTTCGGATTGAATTCGAGCGCAAAAGCGGGCTTATTGCAATGCAGCAGCGTCACATTTCGGCCTAGCTTTGCGCGCTTGAAGGCCGGTATATCTCGCAGTTGAAGGGAGGCTCAATGCCGACCATCGCACTCGTCGATGACGACCGCAACATCCTGACCTCGGTGTCGATCGCGCTCGAAGCGGAAGGCTACCGAATCATGACGTACACCGACGGCTCGTCCGCGCTCGACGGCTTCAAGTCCAGTCCCCCCGATCTCGCCATCCTCGATATCAAGATGCCGCGCATGGATGGCATGGAGACGCTCCGCCGGCTGCGTCAGAAATCCGATATTCCCGTTATTTTCCTGACCTCGAAAGACGAGGAGATCGATGAACTGTTCGGCCTGAAAATGGGGGCCGACGACTTCATCAAAAAGCCGTTCTCGCAGCGGCTCCTGGTCGAACGGGTCAAGGCGGTGCTGCGGCGCGCATCGCCCAAGGATGCGACCGCCACCAAGGAAACCGACTCCTCGAAAGTGCTCGAGCGGGGCCAGCTTCGCATGGACCCGGAGCGGCACACCTGCACGTGGAAGTCCGAGCCCGTGACGCTGACAGTGACTGAATTCCTTATCCTGCAGTCCCTGGCGCAGCGGCCGGGCGTCGTGAAGAGCCGCAATGCGTTGATGGACGCGGCCTATGACGACCAAGTCTACGTGGACGATCGGACCATCGACAGCCACATCAAGCGGCTCCGCAAGAAGTTCAAGGCGGTTGACGAAGCCTTCGATATGATCGAGACCCTTTACGGGGTCGGCTACCGCTTCAAGGAAGCCTGAGGCGGGGCGGCCAGCAGCGCCGCCGCCTTTGACTCGCCGATTCGCGGCGGGATCGAGCAGCGCGGCGGCGCGTGACTGACAAAGGTGGGGTTGCGACCACCGTGCTCGATCGAACCTCGGAATACGCCACGGCAGTTGCGGAAACCGCCCGGCGTGACGAGACGCGCTTAGCCATGGAGGGGACCGGCGCGGAGGCGCCGGCAAGCTTCCTGCGCCGGGCGTGGCGTTTCTTTTTGACGCAAAGTTTCTCCAGCCTCACGCGCCGCATCGTCTTCCTTAACGTGACGGGCCTGCTCGCGCTCGTCATCGGCATTCTCTATCTGTCGCAGTTCCGCGCCGGGCTGATCGATGCCCGGGTGCAGAGCCTGCTGGTTCAGGGCGAAATCATCGCCGGCGCAATTGCGGCGTCCGCGACGGTCGAGACCAATTCCATCACCATCGATCCGGACAAGTTGCTGGAGTTGCAGACGGGAGAGAGCTACGGCCCCGACGAGCCGTTCTCCGCGCTCGAATTTCCGATCAACCCGGAGCGCGTCGCCCCGGTGCTGCGGCGGCTGATCTCGCCGACCAATACGCGGGCACGCATCTACGACAGGGACGGCGTTCTGCTGGTGGACAGCCGCAGCCTTTTCGGAAAGGGCGACGTCCTGCGCTTCGATCTGCCGGCGCCGAACGCCGAGAAACCCGGCCTGTTTGATCGCTTCTGGCACGCGTTTCGCAACTGGTTCGGGCGCGGCGATCTGCCGCTCTACAAGGAACTCGGTGCGGAGAACGGAAAGGGCTATCCGGAAGTGGCTATGGCGCTCGCCGGGCAGAAGGCGAGCGTGGTGCGGGTGAACGACCGCGGCGAGGCCATCGTGTCGGTCGCGGTGCCGGTGCAGCGCTTTCGCGCGGTGCGGGGCGCGCTCCTGCTCTCCACGCAGGGCGGGGACATCGACAACATGGTGGAGGCCGAGCGCCTCGCGATCGTCAAACTGTTCCTCATCGCCGCGAGTGTCATGGTCGTATTGTCGGTGCTGCTTGCCGGCACCATCGCGGGGCCGGTGCGGCGGCTCGCGGATGCCGCCGAGCACGTGCGCCACCGCATCCGCTCTCGAGTTGAGATTCCGGATTTCACCGATCGGCGCGACGAGATCGGCCACCTGTCCGGCGCGTTGCGCGACATGACCAAGGCGCTCTATAGCCGCATGGAAGCGATCGAAAGCTTCGCCGCCGATGTCGCGCATGAGCTGAAGAACCCGCTCACATCCTTGCGTTCGGCCGTCGAGACGCTGCCGCTTGCCCGGTCCGAAGACAGCCGCAAGCGGCTCCTCGGCATCATCCAGCACGACGTGCGGCGGCTCGATCGGCTGATCTCCGACATTTCCGATGCGAGCCGCCTCGATGCCGAGCTGCAGCGTCAGGACGCCGCGCCGGTGGACCTGCCCCGTCTGCTGAATACCGTCGTCAGCGTCGCCAACGAGATCCCGACCAGCGATGTCAAAATCAAGCTCTCGATGGAGAACCCGCCGCACCAGCTTCGGGTTTGCGGCCACGATTCGCGACTAGGCCAGGTCATCGACAATCTCATCGCCAATGCGCGCTCCTTCTCGCCGCCCGGCGGCGTTGTCCGCGTGAACTGCCGTCGCACGCGCGACCAGGTCGAGATCGTGGTGGACGACGACGGGCCGGGCATCAACGAAGAGGCTCTCGAGCGCATCTTCGAACGCTTCTACACGGACAGGCCCGAGCAGGGCTTCGGCCAGAATTCGGGATTGGGCCTGTCGATCTCCAAACAGATCGTCGAAGCGCATGGGGGGCGCATCTGGGCGGAGAACCGTATGACCTCGGCGAAGCCAGGCGAAGAGCAGCGGGTCGCGGGCGCGCGCTTCGTCGTCCGCTTGCCCGCCGCGTGAGCCGTTTCCCCTCGCCGTGACGACGATCCACGCCTCGGCCGTGTTGGTGGGCCCTCGGGCGGTGCTCATCCGAGGTCCCTCGGGGGCCGGAAAGTCGCGCCTGGCCTTGGAACTCATTCAGGCCGCGGAAGGCGGCCGGCTTACGTTCGCGCGTCTCGTCGCGGACGATCGCGTGATGTTGACGGGGGTCAACGGGCGCTTGCTGGCGCGCCCCGCCGCGCCGCTCGCAGGTCTCATCGAAGTCCGCGGCCTCGGGATCCGGCGGCTTCCCTACGAGCCTGTCGCGATGGTCGGTTTGGTCGTAGATCTCGAAGCGCAGGATGCCTGTCGCATGGCGCCGGAGGTCGAGACGGCGGCCCTCGCCGGAGTGCCGGTTCCGCGCCTCGCCTTCCCCGGCGGCGTCTTGGCGCTCCCCGTCCTGCTTGCCGTCATCGGGCGAAGTGGAGTAGAGCGGTGACCCGCTTGCTGCCGTCCCATCGCGGTGCAGCAACCGGAGCGCAGCCGCAACAGGCCTCTGCCTTGCCGTTTGATGCCTCATCTGCCCATCGGCCCGCGTGCAGTGCACGCGCGGTTTCGGTGTTCGGGGGACCATCATGATTGGCCTCGTGCTCGTCACCCACGGGCGGCTTGCGGTGGAGTTTCGCGCCGCCCTTGAGCACGTCATGGGGCCGCAGAAGCAGCTCGAGGCGGTGGTCATCGAGCCCGACGACGATGTCGAGCAGCGCCGCCAGGACATTATTCGCGCCGTTCAGAACGTGGACAGTGGCGACGGGGTGATCATCCTGACGGACATGTTCGGCGGCACTCCGTCGAATCTTGCGATCTCGGTTATGGGTCGCCCGCAGGTCGAAGTACTGGCTGGGATCAACTTGCCGATGTTGATCAAACTCGCCAAAGTGCGAGACGAGTGTCCCCTCTCGGAAGTGGTGGTGCAGGCGCAGGCCGCCGGGAGGAAATACATCACCATCGCCAGCCGCGTTCTGGCCGGGAAATGAGCCCCTCCTTCGACGCCGATGAGCCTTGCGCGGGCGATGAGCCGACCACGGAGCCCGGCGCCCTGACCCGAAAACTGCAGATCGTCAACAAGAAGGGCTTGCACGCCCGCGCGTCCGCGCGATTCGTGCAAACGGTGGAGCAGTTTGATGCCAAGGTGCAGGTTTCCCGCTGCGGCGAATCGGTGGGCGGGGACTCGATCATGGGCTTGATGATGCTCTCGGCCGGCCCCGGCACCACCATCACCGTTGCCGCCACGGGCACACAGGCGAGGGAGGTCCTCGATGCGCTCGCGGCTCTCGTGGCAAGCGGCTTCGGCGAGGACGAATAAGGTCATGACATAAAGAAATCTTTATATCCTTATTGCCGACCGACAGGAGGACTGTTAAGACGGCGGCGCGCAGACCCGATCATGGGCGCCGCAGAACGAATTCACGCTTCCGGGGATCGTCATGAGCCAAGCCGCCAAGGCCAACCTTTCGCAGACCGGCGACTACGTCGTCAGGGACATCGGTCTCGCCGATTGGGGGCGCAAGGAAATCGCCATGGCCGAGACGGAGATGCCGGGTCTGATGGCAACCCGCGAAGAATACGGCCCGACGCAGCCGCTGCGCGGCGCACGGATCGCCGGATCTCTGCACATGACGATTCAGACTGCGGTGCTGATCGAGACGCTTGTGGCACTCGGCGCCGAGGTGCGCTGGGCCTCGTGCAACATCTACTCGACGCAGGATCACGCCGCCGCCGCGATCGCCGCCGCCGGCGTTCCGGTTTTTGCGTACAAGGGCGAGAGTCTTGCCGAATATTGGGAGTTCACGCACCGCATCTTCGAATGGGGGGACGGCGGCACGCCGAACATGATCCTCGACGACGGCGGCGACGCGACTCTGCTGGTGCATCTCGGCGTCAAAGCGGAGCAGAACCATTCGGTCGTCGATCATCCGACGAACGAAGAGGAAGAGGCGCTTTTCGCAGCCATCAAGGCGCGCCTCAAGCGGCAGCCCGGCTGGTACTCCCGACTCGCCCGCGAGATCAGGGGCGTCACCGAGGAGACGACCACGGGCGTTCATCGCCTCTATCAGATGGAGAAGGAAGGCCGCCTGCTCTTCCCCGCCATCAACGTCAACGACAGCGTCACGAAGTCGAAATTCGACAATCTCTACGGCTGCCGCGAATCGCTTGTGGACGGCATCCGCCGCGGCACGGACGTGATGATGGCCGGCAAGGTGGCCATGGTGTGCGGCTTCGGCGATGTCGGCAAAGGCTCGGCGGCCTCCCTGCGCCAGGCCGGCTGCCGCGTGCTGGTGTCGGAAGTCGATCCGATCTGCGCCTTGCAGGCGGCGATGGAGGGCTACGAGGTCACCACGATGGAAGACGCCGCCCCGCGCGCGGATATTTTCGTGACCGCGACCGGCAATGTCGACGTCATCACGCTCGACCATATGCGGCAAATGAAACACCGTGCGATCGTCTGCAATATCGGGCATTTCGACAGCGAGATTCAGGTCGCCGCGCTGCGCAATTTCCGCTGGCACAACGTCAAGCCGCAGGTTGACGAGATCGAGTTCCCCGACGGAAAGCGCATCATCCTCCTGTCGGAAGGCCGGCTCGTGAATCTCGGCAACGCCATGGGGCACCCGAGCTTCGTGATGTCCGCATCGTTTACGAACCAGACGCTCGCCCAGATCGAGCTCTGGAAGGATGCGCAGGAGAAGAGCAGGCAATATCAGAACAAGGTCTACACCCTTCCGAAGCAGCTCGACGAGAAGGTCGCGCGCCTGCACCTTGCCAAGATCGGCGCGAAGCTCACCCGCATGTCCGAGAAGCAGGCCGCATATGTCGGCCTGCCGGTGGAAGGGCCGTACAAGCCGGACCATTATCGCTATTGAGGCCCATCGGTTGCGGCCGGGCCGAATGGTTCTACTCTGTCGTCGCGCCGAGTCGGTGCCGGTGCCGCTCGTCTTCTCGCAACGCTCTCGCGCGCCCGGCCATGGAGGACGTGAATGCTGAAAACGATTGCGGCAACCGCCGTGGTAGCGCTCGCGGCACTCGCTGCGGCCGGCTGTTCCGGGCCGGCGGGGGCGCAGTCCGATTACGCCTACTGCGCCTATACCGGCGGGCGCAATGCGTTCGAGAACTGCGGCTATTACACGCTCCAGCAATGCCTGGAGGCGATGCACGGCGTGGGCGGCCATTGCCGGCCGAACCCGTATTATGTCGCAAGCCCGCGCCCGCAGGACGTTCCTTACGCGCGTCCGCCGCGGCGCTGAACCGATGCGGCGGCTTGCCTTCTGCTCCCTGTTTGCCGCGGTAGCCCTCGCGGCCGGCGCGCCCGGCAGCGGGGAGGCGCAGGCGCGCAAGGAATATCCCTGGTGCGCCATGATCCCCGTCTTTCAAGGCGGCGCGAGCGCTCTTTGCGCCTTCGATACGCTCGAGCGTTGCCTCGAGGAGGTGCGCGGCATGGGCGGCTGGTGCAGCGTCAATCCCTATTCAGCGGGGCCCGCGGCGCGGCAGGCGCCGCCGCCGCGGCGGGTCAGGCCGCAGCCACGCGGGTGACACGGGAGGGGCTTGCGAAGCTCGCCCGCGTAAGCGCCGGGTAACGCAGCGCCTGCAAGACGCCGCGCGCGGCGAGAAAGGCGAGGATCGCAAGCCACAGGCCCGCATTGCCGAGCCCGCGCGTCAGCCACCATGTTGCGAAGTAAATGGCGAGGGCGGCCAGCATCAGGTTGCGGATATCGCGCGTCCAGGTCGCGCCCACATAGACGCCGTCGAAGATGTACGCGCCGACCCCGGCGAGCGGGGCGAAGGCCGCGAAAATGAGGAACTCTCCCGCCACGCGCCGCACTTCGGGGCTCGTCGTCATCAGGGCAATGAGTCCGGTGCCGGCACCGAGACAGCTCACGGCGATCACACAGGCCACCGCAAAGCCCCAACCGAGCGAGAGCATGACGGAGGTACGAAAGGCCGTGCCATCGCGCGCTCCCACGGCGCGGCCGCACAATTGCTCGGAGGCGGTCGCGAAGCCGTCCAGGAAAAAAGCGGACACCAGCACGAAATTGTTGAGCACGGCATTGGCGGCGAGGATCGTGTCGCCGGCACGTGCGCTCTGCGCGTTGAAGAACAGAAAGGCTCCGATCAGCGCGGCCGTGCGGATCATGATGTCGCGATTGACGGCGAGCATCCGGCCGAGCCTCGCCCGGTCGAACACTGTCGTCCATGGCAACGAGGCGGAGCCGCCCACCCGTCTCGCGACGGCAAGACCGGCCCCCAGTCCGGCGGTCTCGGCGATCACCGCCGAAAACGCGACGCCTCGCACGCCGAAATCGAGCCAAAGGACCAGCACGAGAACGGCCGCCACGCTGACGACGTTCATGGCGATCTGAAGCGCAAGCGCAAGACCCGTGCGGGCCTGGCCGACCAGCCAGCCGAGAACGACGTAGTTGGCGAGCGTGAAGGGAGCGGACCAGATTCGAACGGAGAAATAGAGCTCGGCGGCGTCCGTGACCGCGTCGCTTGCGCCCATCAGCCGGTATGCGGCCCAACCGACCGGCCATTGCAAGGCCACCAGCGCAAGGCCGATCAAGGCGGACAGGACGAGCGCGCGCGCGAGGACGGCGCGCTGCTCCGCCTCATCCCCGGCACCGACCGCCTGCGCGGTCAGCGCAACGGTGCCCATCCGAAGAAATCCGAACAGCCAGAATATGCAGTCGAACACGACGGCGGAAATCGCCACTGCGCCCAGCAGATGCGCTTGTCCGAGCTGGCCGATCGCTCCGGTGCCGACCAGGCCGAGCAGCGGCGTCGTCGCGTTCGCAAGCGTCATCGGCACCGCGATGGCGAGCACGCGCGCGTGCGTGACATGAAAACGCGATGAATCGGCCGTGGTCATTCGAGCGGCCAGCCATAGCAGGCACGTGGGCGCCTTCGCCAACGCATTCCGCGAATGAGAAGGCTCAATTTCGCTGAAGCCAAGGTGGAGGACGGAAAGAGAGGAACCGAAAGCCGCATCAGCGGCGCGTCGACGGCGCCTTGATCAGTCGCACGACGAGCCAGATGGGAAACACCAGCACCGCGCCGAGCAGGAAGTATCGCCACAGGAGGAAAATCGCGTCGAAACCCATGTCCCACAACGTATGTGCGAGACGCTCGATGCTGCGGACGATGTTCCACGGATCGAGCCCGAGCGCCGCCAGCACCACGCCGACGAGCACGGAGAGCAGGGCAAGGCGGACGAGCACCCACAGTGGCGGACCACCGAGGAATCGCGAGACAAAACCGTCGGACATGGACGTTCTCCAGCAGTCATCGCCGCGGGCTTGGCACCGCCGCGCCGATCCCGAACCGAGGCCTTTCCGCAACAGGGAACGACTCCCGGGTGGGCCCGGCGGCGGCCGCCGCCTGTTCCAGGTTCCGGCGTTATAGCGCCGATTCGGGGTTTGCCGAGGCAGGGCTTGTCATTCCGGGGGCAGCAGCTTCTCCAAAGTCTCCAGCCGATCGGCCTCGGCGGGCGGTTTGTCCCAGCGCAGGCGGTTGATGCGCGGAAAGCGCATTGCGACGCCGGAACGGTGGCGGTTCGACCGTTGCAGGCCCTCGAAAGCGACCTCGAGCACCAGGCCGCGGTCCGGCTCATGGGCGACCTCGCGAACCGGGCCGAAGCGGTCGACGGTGTTGCGTCGCACGAACCGGTCGATCTGCCGCAGCTCCTCGTCAGTAAATCCGAAATAGGCCTTTCCGACCGGCACCAGTTCGTCGCCGCTCTCGCCTTTCGTCCACAATCCGAAAGTGTAGTCGGAATAGAAGGAGGACCGCTTGCCGCTGCCGCGCTGCGCATACATCAGGACGGCATCGATGACGTGCGGGTCGCGTTTCCACTTCCACCACAGGCCCTTCGGACGACCGGGAAGATAGAGCGCGTCGCGCCGTTTGAGCATGATGCCTTCCACGGCTTCGGCGTCGGGGCCCGCGCCTGCGCCCGCCGGGTCGGCGCGCGCCGCCGTCAGGTCGTGCCAGGTCGCAAAGGCGACGCGCGGCGAGAGACTGATCCGCGGGTCGCCGAGCTTTGCGACGAAGGCTTCGAGGCGCCGCCGGCGCTCGTAGAAGGGCAGGTCGCGCAGGTCTTCGCTTCCTTCTCCGAGAAGGTCGTAGGCGCGCAGATGGGCGGGGAACTCCGCCAGCAGTTTGGGGGTGACGCTCTTGCGATTGAGCCGTTGCTGCAGAACGTTGAAGCTCTGCACGCGTCTCTCGCGCAGGATCAGCAATTCGCCGTCGATCACGGCCGGCACGCGTAGCGCCTCCGCGAGGTCGGGGAAGCTCTTGGAAATGTCCTCGCCGGTCCGCGAGTAGAGCCGCACCAGCAGCGTGCCGTCATCACGTCGGCCGGCGACCGCCTGGACGCGGATGCCGTCCCACTTCCATTCGGCGATGTAGTCGAGGGGATCGAGACCGGCGAGCTCCGACGGTTCGATCGCATGGGCGAGCATGACGGGGCGGAACGGGGCCGGGTCGGTGTGGCGCGGCCGCTCCGCGCGATCTTCCGCCCAGGCGAACAATTCGACATAGGGCGGGGCGAGCGCGGGCCAGATCAGCTCGATCTCGTCCGCCGTCTTGCCGCCGAGCGCCGCCACCGCGCTCTTCGCAAGCCGCGCCGAAACGCCGATGCGCAGCGCGCCGGTCACCAGTTTCAGGAGGGCCCAGCGGCCGGTCTCGTCGAGGGCGTCGAGCCAAGCGGCGAGTTGAGCCGGCAGTTCCGTCTTGCCGAGCGTGGCGAGGGTGTGGACGACGTGAGACAGACTGGGGCCCGAGCGGGCGACCGGGTCGCCGCTCGGTTCGCGCGGCCCTGGCCACAGCAGGGCCACCGTCTCCGAAAGATCCCCGACATAGTCCCAGGAGAGCCCGAACAGCACCGGGTCGATGCGTTCGGCGGCGAGCGCCCGGATGATCCCCGGCTTGGCGTGGCGGAAGGAGAGGGCGCCCGTGAGGGCCGCCAGCGCCCAGCCGCGCTCGGGGTCGGGCGTCTGGCGGAAATAGTCCGTCATCTGCCGCAGTTTGGCGTTGCGGGCCGGCTCGAAGGCGAGCCGATCGAGGAGGGCGGCGAAGCGATTCATGCCGAAGTCTCGGGTGCAGGCTCGCTCTCTTCCTCCTCGCCGTAGCCGACGAGCCGCAGCGGGCGGGCCTTGAGACCCTGCGTGCCGCACCAGTGCACCAGGGCGTCCTCCTCGCCGTGCGTCACCCAGACCTCCGCTGCGCCGGTCGCCCGAATGGTCGTGGTGAGACCGTCCCAATCCGCATGGTCGGAGACGACGAGCGGCAATTCCACGCTCCGCTGGCGTGCCCGTGCGCGCACGCGCATCCAGCCGGAGGCAAAGGCGTTCACGGGGTCCGGGAAGCGCCGGGTCCACATTTCATGCAGGGCAGAGGGTGGGCAGATCGCCATCGCGCCGGCAAGCGCCGCTTTGTCCGCCTCTCGCGCCGGCCGGAGGTCCCCGAGATTCACCCCGCGACCGGCATAATAGGCGCAGAGCCGTTCCATCGCCCCATGCAGGTAGATTGGCCGGTCGTAGCCGGCGGCGCGCAGGAGCGCGATCATGCGCTGCGCTTTCCCGAGCGGGTAGCTGCCGATCAGATGCGCGCGTTCGGGAAAGAGCGCGACGGAGTCCAGAAGCTTGCGGATTTCGTGGGTAGGTTCGCCGAACCGGAAGACCGGCAGACCGAAGGTCGCCTCTGTGACGAACACGTCGCAGGGAATCGGTGAAAAGGGAAGGCAAGTCGGGTCTCGCGCGATCTTGTAGTCGCCCGAGACCACGATCCGCAGGCCGTTCCACGTGATGGCGATCTGCGCCGAGCCGAGAATGTGCCCGGCGGGATGGAAGGAAACTTCGACACCGTTGATCCTAACGGCTTCGCCGTAGCGGACCGCCTGCATCGTGCCGGCGCAATCTGCTCCGCAGCGCAGACGCATGATGTCGAGCGTTTCCTGGGTCGCCAGAACGGCGTCATGGCCGGCGCGAGCGTGGTCCGAGTGGCCGTGCGTAATCAGGGCGCGCGCCACCGGACGCAGCGGGTCGATGTAGAAATCCCCCGGGCGGCAGCATAGGCCGTGCGGGGTCGGACACAGGAGGTCTTCCGGCCGCATGACCCCGAGATAAGCACGATCGGTGCCCTCTTCGAGCGGCCAGCCGGCTTGGTGGCGGCGGAACGCCGCGGATGCTAGCTCAGGAGCGTGAGTGTCCTCGAAGAGCCCGGCCCGGCAGCCGAGCCTCTGCCGGAACGCTTTCGCAGTTGGTTCGCCGCGCGTGGCTGGAGCCCGCGCGCGCACCAGCTCGAACTGCTTTCGCGGGCACGGGCGAACCGCTCGGTCCTGCTCATCGCCCCCACGGGCGCCGGCAAGACGCTCGCCGGCTTTCTGCCGACCCTGGTAGAGATTGCAGAGGCGGCCGAGAGCCATCGCGGGGCGCGGTCTCTTCCCACAAGGCTCTCGGCTGCGGGATCAGGCGGGACGGTGCCGCACGGCGGGGGGCTTCATACGCTGTACATTTCCCCCCTCAAGGCGCTTACGATCGACATTGCCCGCAATCTGGAGCGGCCCGTCGCCGAGATGGAGCTGCCGGTGCGGCTCGAGACGCGCACGGGCGATACGCCCGCTTCCCGTCGTCAGCGCCAGCGCCGCCACCCGCCGGACATTCTGCTCACGACGCCCGAACAGCTCGCGCTCCTGCTTGCGTCGGCGGACGCGCCGCATCTCTTCGGCTCGTTGCGTCGCGTGATTTTCGACGAGCTGCATTCGCTCGTCGTTTCCAAGCGGGGGGATCTGCTCGCGCTCGGGCTGGCGCGGCTCTATGCGCTGGCGCCGCATCTTGCCGCCATCGGGCTGTCGGCGACCGTTGCCGAACCGGAAGAGCTGTGCCGCTTTCTCGTTCCGCAGCCGACGGGAGGCCGGCGGGCCGCCGACCTCGTGGTGGCGGAGGGCGGCGCACGTCCCGAGGTGACGATGCTCGAAACGGCCGAACACCTGCCCTGGGCAGGGCATTCGGCGCGGCACGCTTTGCCGGAAATCTACGACCTCATCCGGCAGAGCCGGACCGCACTCGTCTTCGTGAACACGCGCAGCCAGGCCGAGATGCTGTTCCAGGAACTCTGGCGCATCAATGAGGACGGGCTTGCGATCGCGCTGCATCACGGCTCGCTCGACGTCGCGCAGCGCCGCAAGGTGGAGGACGCGATGGCGGCCGGCCGCCTGCGGGCCGTCGTATGCACATCTTCGCTCGATCTCGGCGTCGATTGGGGCGACATCGATCTCGTCGTCAACGTCGGCGCGCCGAAGGGCTCGTCGCGCCTCCTGCAGCGGATCGGCCGCGCCAATCATCGCCTCGACGAGCCGTCGCGCGGCGTTCTCGTTCCGGCCAACCGGTTCGAGGTTCTGGAATGCCGCGCCGCGATCGAGGCGGTTGCCGAGGATGCGCAGGACACCCCGCCGCTGCGCGCCGGCGCGCTCGACGTGCTCGCGCAACACATTCTCGGCTGCGCCTGCGGCGCGCCGTTCCAGGCCGACGCGCTTTACGCCGAAGTCCGCACGGCTGCGCCCTATGCCGGGCTATCTCGGGCGGACTTCGATGCGGTTCTGGATTTCGTGGCAACCGGCGGCTACGCGCTCAAGAGCTACGACCGCTTCGCAAAGATTCGGCAGAACAAGGATGGCCGCTGGCGCGTGGCCAATCCGGCCGTCGCGCAGCGCTACCGGCTCAATGTCGGAACGATTGTCGAAGCCGACATGCTGAAGGTGCGCCTCGTGCGTTCGCGCGGGCCCCGCGACGGACCTGCCGGGCGGGTCGCGCGCGGGGGGCGTCTCCTCGGGCAGATCGAGGAATATTTCATCGAAACGCTGATGCCTGGCGATACGTTCGTGTTCGCCGGGGAAGTGCTGCGCTACGAGGCGCTGGTCGAGGATGAAGCCTATGTGTCGCGGACCAGCGCCCCGGAGCCGAAGGTTCCCTCCTATGAAGGCGGCAAGTTTCCGCTCTCCACTTATCTCGCGGAGCGGGTGCGCGGCATTCTCGCGGATCCCGCCCGCTGGCCCGCGCTGCCCGAGCCGGTGCGCGAATGGCTGGAAATTCAGCGCCTGCGCTCGCGCGTCCCGCCCGCCGGCAACCTGCTCGTCGAAACCTTTCCGCGCGCGGCGCGGTCTTACCTCATTTGCTATCCGTTCGAAGGCCGGCTCGCCCATCAGACCCTCGGCATGCTGCTGACCCGGCGGCTCGAACGGGCGGGCCTGCGGCCGCACGGTTTCGTGGCCAACGAATATGCGTTGGCCGTCTGGGGCGCCGGCGATCTTTCGGCGGCGCTCGCGCAAGGGGCGCTTTCGCTCGACGCTTTGTTCGATGAGGACATGCTCGGCGACGATCTCGATGCCTGGCTTCAGGAATCCGCTCTCATGAAGCGCACGTTCCGCACTTGCGCCATCATCGCGGGCTTGATCGAGCGCCGCTTTCCGGGGCAGGAGAAGACGCGCCGGCAAATGACGGTCTCGACGGATCTCGTCTATGACGTCCTGCGCCGCCATCAGCCGGACCATGTGCTGCTGCGCGCGGCTGCGGCGGATGCCGCTTCGGGCCTTCTCGACATCCGCCGGCTCGGCGAAATGCTCTCGCGCATTCGCGGGCGAATCATCCATAAATCGCTCGACCGCGTTTCGCCCCTCGCCGTGCCGGTGCTGCTGGAAATCGGCAGGGAGCCGGTCTACGGGGAAGCGGCCGATGCGTTCCTCGCCGAAGCGGCGGAGCGGCTTGTGAAGGAGGCCATGGGGTGACCGCGCGCGCGGAACAGTCGCAAGACGGCGGAGGCGCAATCGGCGCGGCGCCCGGCCGGTCGGCACGCTTTCATAACGGCAGCCCGCCTATCCTCATTGCCGGTGAGGCCTTCGAGACCGACGTTGCGGGTGCCCTCTATTGGCCGGACGAACGGCTGCTTGCCGTCTCCGACCTTCACCTCGAGAAGGGATCGAGCTTCGCGGCCCGCGGCGCGCTGCTTCCGCCCTACGATACGGGCGATACGCTCGCGCGCCTGCAGCGACTCGTCGCGGCCTATGCGCCGCGAACCGTCGTGGCGCTCGGCGACAGTTTCCACGACCCGTTCGGGGCGGCGCGCCTCGGTCTTGCGGATCGCCAGGCGCTCGCCGCGCTCCAGAGCGGGCGCGACTGGATCTGGATCGCCGGCAATCACGATCCGGGGCCGCCCGCGGGCGTCGCCGGCCATTGGCTCCCCGAGCTGCGGATCGGGCCGATCACGTTTCGTCACCGCGCCGAGGCCGACGCGCGAGGGGAGATCAGCGGGCATTGGCATCCCGTCGCGGTGGTGGCCATTGGCGGGCGAGGACTGCGCCGCCGCTGTTTCGTCGCCGATGAAAGCCGTGTGGTGATGCCGGCCTTCGGCGCCTATGCCGGAGGCCTCAATGTCCGGCATAGGGCGTTCGAGTCGTTGTTCGGCGGCGCCTTTACGGCGCATGTCATGGGAGACTTTGCGCTGCATCCGATTCCCGGCCGGTACTGCCTGCCGGATCGGAGCTGCTGACGCGCTGCGATCTTCTCTCGACGCGCATGCGGCGTCCCACGATCACGGTCGCCACGACGGCCGCCGCAAAGCCGAAGGTTTCGAGCGCGAGCGGCTCGTCGTTCACGGCTGCGCCCATGAGCAGAATCACGAAGGGCTGCAACAGCTGCAGCTGTCCGACCCGGGCGATTCCCCCCATCGCGAGACCCGCGTTCCAGAAGAAGAAGCCGAGAAGCTGCACCATGACGGCCACATAGGCGAGGGCCGTCCAGGCCGGCCACGGCGCCGCCGCCGCGTCCGGGGGCCAAAGCCAGAGCATGGCGGGAAGTGCGAGCGGCAGCGACAGCACGAGCTGCCAGGCATTCACCTCCCAGGCCGGCATGTCGCCGGAGAGCTTGCCGGCATAAGTGTAGCCGAAGGCCGCCGAGAGGATCGCACCGAGGAGCCAGAAATCGCCGAGCGCGAGGCCGCCCGCGCCGTGGCGCAGGGCGAAGGCCACGACGATCGCGCCGCCTGCCACGCCGGCCAGCCAGAAACCGAGGCTTGCGCGTTCGCCGGCGACCAGGGTCGCGGCGAGCGTGGTCGCAAGCGGCAGGATCCCGAGAACGACGCCGCCGTGCGCCACCGGCACGGACATCATCGCGAGCGCCGTGAAGAACGGAAAGCCGTAGATCAGCAGAACGCCCGCAATCGCGATCTCCCCCCAGTATCGGCGCGCCGGAATCCGGCGCTTGAGCAGGAGCAACGGGACGAGGGCGAGAACGCCCGCGATGGCTGCGCGCCCGACGGTCAGGAACCAGGCGTCGAGATAGGGGATGGCGACGCGGGTCGCCGGCAGCGTGCCGGCGAAGCACACCATGCCGACGAAGCCGAGAAAGAGGCCGAGGGATTCGCGCGGGCGGGCAGGCATGTGGGTCGCGCGACCCTAAACCGGTGCGGCCTCTCTCCCCAAGCGAAATTGCAATCGCCGGTTCGCCGCAAGGCGCGGGTCTCGCCGTCTCGCAGGGCCGCAGAAATGGCGAGGCGTCCCGCGTGGCTTTCCGCGGGACGCCTCTCATGCGGGCGCATCAGCCGGCCTATAAGCCGGGTTCTGTACGGCGCGACGCATGAAGCGCCGCGCGTGACGGCCATTCCTCTAGGACGCCGATTGCCCGGCGTCTCCAGCAACCTACCCGGACGGCGAATCCGGACACGGGATCCCGAGCCTTTCGGCTCGTGCCGTCCCTATTCGGTCTTGCTCCCGGTGGGGTTTGCCGTGCCGCCCCCGTTGCCGGGGGCGCGGTGCGCTCTTACCGCACCGTTTCACCCTTGCCGTCCTGCGCCGGTCGGCGCAGGGGGCGGTCTGATCTCTGTGGCACTTTCCCTGGGGTTGCCCCCGCCGGACGTTATCCGGCACCGCATGTCCGAGGAGCCCGGACTTTCCTCCCCGGCGGCCTTTCGGCACCTGCCGCGGCGGCCGTCCGGCCGACTGACGCTGCCTAAGCTGTGGGGACGACGCGCGCGTCCGTCAAGGGCCTCGCCGGCTATTGCCGGTTCGAGGCGTCGGCGGTCCGGCTCTTCTCGAACTCCGCGAGCAGGCGGCGAACCTTGCCGCAATAGAGCAGCGCCGCGCGGGTCATCCGCCCCGCATAATGACCGCTCTGATAACGCAGAATGGTACCGCAGAGATTGCCCTTCGCAAGCCTGTGCGCCTCCGCGAGGTAGCGCATTCCCCATTCCAGATTGGTCGCAGGATCGAGCAGATCCTTCGGCTTCCCGGTGAAACCGATTCCGCGAGCCGTCGCGTATTTGATCTGCATAAGGCCCATGGTCGCGCCCTTGCCGACCGCGTTGGGCCTGTAGTTCGACTCGACCTTGATGACGGCGTGGGCGAGACCGACAGGAACGCCGTGTTTGCGTGCGCTCGCCGTCACCAGCGCAGGAATTTCATCCTCGCTGCCGGCGCGGTCAGGCGATTCCGGAGAGCCCGAAATGACTATCGCGGGATCGAGCGAAGCGAGCCGTGTTGCGCCTTCAACGGCGACGGATCGGGTCGGCGTCCCGCGGTGGGCCGGCGCGGGCCGCGGCAGAGGCGGGTTCTCGGCGGAGATCGTCGGCTGTGGGCTCGCGGTGCCCCGCAGGCCGAAAGCAAAGGGCGCTTCCGCGCGGACGGCACCCGAAGGGCTTGGGATCGGTGCCGCGTATGCCAGCACGGACACCGGTTCCTGCGGTTCGCCCGCGAGCGGCAGGGGAGGAAACCGATCGGCGAAGACGCCCGCATTGAGGGGCGCGAGCCGCTCGGCAAATGTGGCGCCCATGGGTGCGAACGGCTCGTGCACCCTTTGCTTGGAGATGATTGTCTGAGGTTCGGAGCCGGGCGCTGCCTCTCGCGCGCGCGGCTCCGCCGGCCCGCAACCCGCAACGAGCGGCCCGCAAGCAGCCAGAAGAAGCCAGATCGCCGCGCCTTTCCGCGCGGGAAGGGACGGGATGTCCGGTCGCGGTGCGTCCATCCACGCAGGAGCGCGCGGGAATCGGGCGCAACTGCGGCTCGTTTAACCCTAACAGGCGATGAAAGGGAATTTTTTCGGGCGACTGTGTCTTCGATGTCACAGAAACGGATCCAGCTTGCCGGCCTTCAGCAGGGCCGCGAGCGTGTCTCGCGTGGATGGATCCGCCACCCCATTGACGCGCGCCGGCCGGAAATGACGCTGGAAGGCCCGGACCACCTGCTCGGTCGCGGCATCGAAGGTGCCGGTAACGTCGAGACCGTAGCCAAACCGCCGCAGTCCTGCTTGCAGCCGACGCACTGCGGGTCCCCGGCTGCCCTGCTTCAGAGCCGAACCCGGCCGGCCCAGCGGGGCCGGGGTCACCCACAATCCGATGCCGGCCTTGTGGAGGATGTGCCAGGGAAATTTCTCGCCCGGGTCCTGCTTGCGTCCGGGCGCGACGTCGGAATGCGCGAGCACGTGGCGGGCGGCGATGGCGCGCCGTCCGATGATATCGCCGCACAGGGCGATGACCGCGGCGATCTGCCGGGGCGGGAAATCGGGATAGCCGTAGTCGTGGCCCGGATTGGCAATCTCGATGCCGATCGAACGGGAGTTGACGTCGGTTGCGCCTTCCCAGACGGACAGCCCAGCGTGCCAGGCGCGGCGGGTTTCGGGAACGCACTGGACCACGCGCCCATCCTCGAACACGAAATAATGCGCGGACACTTCGCTGTCGGGGCAGCAAAGACGCCTCAGCGCCGCTTCGGCATCGGGCATGCCGGTGTAGTGAAGCACGAGCAGATCGGGGTCGCCGAGTCGGCGGGGGCCGTGATTGGGCGAGAGGCGGATCTCCGTTGCGACCGCGCTGTCGGGAGCAAACGTCATGCGCAGACGATAACAGGCCCGCGGTTACCGACCCATGAGATCGCGGACGGAGCCCTGACGCAGAAAGCCCGGGGCCGTGCGGCCCCGGGTCCTTGGCGAAGCGCGTTGCCTTACCGGGCCGGCGTGGCCGGCCGCGGCGACATGCCGGTGTTCGAACCCGTGGTTCCGGTGCCTGTGCTCGTCGTGCGAGAGGGCGCCTTGTAATACTCGAAGGCCGGCGCGTCCTTGAGCTGCTCCTTGGTCCACGACACCTTAAGCTTCATGTCGTTCGGATCGTTGTTGTCGGCCGCCGGCTGGAAGGCGCTCGGATCGATGGCGACGTTCTTCTCTCCGATGCCGAGGAAGCCGCCCACGCCGACGATATAGGCCTTGATCTGCCCCTCCTTGGTGAACAGCAGATCGGAAACATCGCCGATATGCTCGTTGTTCGGGCCGAGAACGTCGGCCCCCTTGAACTTCGACGAGACCATCTCGTCGCTGCCTTGCGAGGCGATGAACTTGGGCGCCTGCGCGCTCGCGCCGTCGGACGTGGGGGGTTTTTGCATGGTGTCCGTTTGCGGGGGCGGTGCCGTGGGCGCCGGGCTTTGAGCGCCTTGCGCCCAGGCGCCGGAAATCATCAGGCCCGTGATGGCAGTGGTCGCAAGCAGGGTCTTCAACATATTCGGCCTCCTATTCGAAACTGGATGAGGAATCGCCTCCTCTGACAAGCAACGTTCGACGGCCGCGCGATGTTCCTCCCCTGACCGGGACGGCCGCCCGAGACCGCGGACTCCTCGCCTTAAGGAGCTGCCCGGCCGCCGGTCCGCAAACCAATCCTTAAGCTTAACGGGCGTTAATCACCGGCACTCCCAGAGCCTTCCGCACGGGCGCCCAGAATCGCGGTTCCATTGACGACCATATAGCCCCATGGTATCCCAAATCATCCCATTCGGAGCTGTGCCCCATTGCATCCGACGAGCGGCCTTGATCCCGGGCATGTCGGGTTTGCTCGTCGGCGCCATGACGGGCGGGCTGCAAGAGCCGGTCGGGGCATGGGGGCGCCAGAGGGCACATGGACCGCTTCGTGTCCAACTTCACACTGCGTCTCGATGCCAAGGGGCGCGTTTCGATCCCGGCGCCGTTCCGGGCGGTGCTGGCGCGCGATGGATTCGAGGGGCTGTATTGTTATCCGAGTTTCGACCGGCCGGCGCTCGATTGCGGCGGAAACGCGCTCCTGGCGGAGATCGAAGCCTTGATGGCGCGCTTTCCTCCCTATTCCGACGAACGCGACCAGTTCTCGGCCGCGCTGTACGGCACGAGCGAGACGCTGAAGATGGATGGGGAAGGCCGGGTCATCCTGACGGATGGCCTGAAGCAGCACGCCGGGATCACCGAGGCGGCGTCCTTCGTCGGCCTGGGGCACAAGTTTCAGATCTGGGAGCCGGGCCGCCTGCGCCAGCACCTCGCAGAGGCCACCGAGAAAGTGCGTTCGCTCAAGCGCGCGCTCGGATCCCAGCTTGTGAGGCCGGGCGTAGGAGCACGGGAATGACGGGGAGCAGCGACAGCGGGGAACCGACTGTCGCTGGCGGATCGGTTCCCCACATTCCCGTGCTCTCCGGCCGTGTGATCGAATTCCTCGCGCCGCGCGACGGCGGCGTCTATGTCGACGCCACGTTCGGCGCGGGCGGCCACACGCAGGCGATCCTTGCGGCGGCGCGGTGCCGCGTGATCGCGCTCGACCGCGATCCGCAGGCGGTGGCGCGCGGAAGGGCGATCGTCGAAGCGGCGGCAGGCCGGCTCGTTGTCGTGGAGGAACGCTTCTCGCGGCTCGCGGACGTTGTCGCCGGGTTTGCCAACGGTGCGGCCGACGGCGTGTTGCTCGATCTCGGCGTCTCGTCCATGCAGCTCGATGCGCCCGAGCGCGGCTTCTCGTTTCGTTTCGATGCCCCGCTCGATATGCGCATGGGCGCGGAAGGGCCGACCGCGGCGGACCTGCTGGCGCGGGCTTCCGAGCGGGACCTGGCGGCGATCATTGCGACGCTGGGCGAGGAGCGTCACGCCCGTGCGGTGGCACGCGCGATCGCGCGGCGGCGCCACCGTTCCCCGATCCGCACGACAGGAGACCTGGCCGCCGTCGTCGGCCAGGTGGTCCGATCGAGGCCTGCCGACATCCACCCCGCCACGCGCACCTTCCAGGCCCTGCGGATGTTCCTGAACCGCGAGATCGACGAGCTTGCGGCCGCGCTTCTTGCCGCCGAGTCGGTGCTTGTCCCCGGCGGCCGGCTTGTGGTGATCGCCTTTCACTCTCTGGAAGACCGCATCGTGAAACGGTTTCTTGCCGCGCGGAGCAGGCCGCCCGCCGCATCGCGTCATCAGCCTGCCGCGGCCGCCGCTCCTGCCTCTTTCCGCCTTCTGACGAACCGGCCGGTCGTTCCGGACGCTGCGGAAGTCGCCGCCAATCCGCGCGCCCGCTCGGCGCGACTGCGCGCGGCCGAACGCACGGACGCGCCGCCTTCCGCGCTCGGCATCGAGGCCGTGCCAAGCCTCCCCTCGCTCGCCGATGTCATGAAAGGAGGGTGACATGCTGCGTGTGCTTCACGCTCTCGTCATTGCCGCCCTCGTCGTGTCAGCGGCCTGGGTCTACAAGATCAAGTTCGACGCCACGCTGCAGGCCGAGCGGGTCTCGCAACTGCGTGCGGAAGTTCGGCAGGAACGGGAGGCGATCGCGACCTTGCGGGCGGAGTGGGCGCGGCTCGACAACCCGCAGCGGATCCAGGAGCTTGGCGAGCGACACCTCACGCTGCGGCCGGCCACGGTCGCCCATTTCGACACGTTCGACAATCTGCCGGAGCGGCCGCGACCGCTTGTTCCACCCGGCACGCCCGATCCGATCGGCGCGGTGATCGAGTCTTTTGCCGACACCGAAGCGTTAAGCGGCACGTTGCCGGATCCGGGCGCGAAGGCGAAAAAGCGATGAGCTTGTCATCGTCTCACGATCGTCCCGGCGCTCCGGCTGCCGCCGGGCCAACGGGTCCCGCGCGCCGCCGCGTGCTGCGCACGCTCCTCTACGGACAGAATATCGACCACGGGGCGAAATCGAAGGCCCGCATCGGGCTCGCCATCGGTGTTTTCGCGCTGGTCTATGCCGTGATCGCCGTCCGGCTCGTGCTGTTCGCGACCGCGCCGGAGAACCACGCCGGGCGCCGCGGCGGCGCCCAGGATGCGGTGGCCACCGCCCGGCCTGACATTGTCGACCGCAACGGATACGTTCTTGCCACGGACGTGAAGGCCTCTTCGCTCTACGCCGAGCCGCGGCGCCTGATCGACGTCGACGAGGCCGTCGAACTCCTGACCGCCACCCTCCCGGATCTCGACGTGAAGGAAGTGCGCGAGCGCCTGAGCTCGAAAAAGGGCTTCGCATGGCTCAAGCGCGAAATCACGCCGAAACAGCAGCAGGAGATCCACCGTCTCGGCATCCCGGGCGTCGGATTCCTGCGCGAGAACAAGCGGGTTTACCCGAACGGCGCCGAGGTCGCTCACCTGATCGGGCTCGTCAACATCGACAACCAGGGGATCGCCGGGATCGAGCGCTGGCTCGACAAGAACGGTCTTGCCGACTTGCATCGCGCGGGCTTCGCGGTCGATCGCCAGCAGCTTCCCGTCGAGCTGGCGCTCGATCTGCGCGTGCAGCATGCGCTACGCGACGAGCTTTTGCGCGCAAAAGAAAAGTATCACGCAAAGGCGGCGGCCGGCACGGTCATGGACGTGCGCACGGGCGAAGTCGTCGCGATGGTCTCGATACCGGATTTTGACCCCAACAATCCGCGCGAGGCCAACGACCCGACCCGCATCAACCGGCTGACGACGGGCGTATACGAGATGGGTTCGACCTTCAAGGCGCTCACGCTCGCGATGGCTCTCGACTCCGGAAAGGTGTCGCTCAACTCGTCCTTCGACGCACGCGTCCCCTTGCGCTATGGCCGTTTCACGATCCACGACTACCATGCGCAGCGCCGCATCCTGACGGTGCCGGAGATCTTCACCTACTCCTCCAATATCGGCACGGCCCGCATGGCGCTGTTCCTCGGCGTCGAGGCCCATAAGGCCTTCCTGCGCAAGATGGGGCAGCTCGACCGGCTGCGCACCGAATTGCCCGAAAGCGCCGAGCCGCTGGTGCCGAAACGCTGGGGCGAACTGAATACCGTCACCATCGCCTTCGGCCACGGTCTGTCGGTCGCGCCGCTGCAGGCCATGATGGGCATCGGGGCGTTGATGAACGGCGGCATTCTCATTCCGCCGACCTTTCTCAAGCGCAGCGAGGCGGAGGCGCGCCGGCTGGGCACGCAGGTCATCAAGCCCGAGACCAGCATCAAGATGCGCTATTTGATGCGCCTGAACGTCGAGAAAGGCACCGCTTCGAAGGCCGAAGTGAAGGGCTATTATGTCGGCGGGAAGACCGGCACGTCCGAAAAGGTGATCGGCGGGCGTTACTCGAAGAGCAAGCTTCTCAACAGTTTCACGGCGGTGCTGCCGGCCGACGAACCGCGCTATGTCCTGCTCATCATGCTGGACGAGCCGCAGCCTTTGAAGGAGACCTACGGATACGCGACCTCGGGCTGGAACGCGGTGCCGACGGGCGGCAAGGTCATCACCCGCATCGCACCGCTGCTCGGCATCGAGCCGCGGTTCGATCTGCCCCCGGCCGAGCAACAGATTCTCGGCGTAGGCCGCCCACCCATGGGCAACCTTGCGCCTCCCGGGCAGCCTGCGGGCCAGACGATCCGCACGACCGACGCGCGGGCGGTGCAGCCCTGAGCGTGATGCCCCGAAGCCTGATAGGCTGCGCGGGATCGGGCCCGCCCCGCGCCGGCGCCTTGAGTGAAAATTGAAACGGTCTCCAATGCAGCTTCGCGATGCAGTGCCGCCGGACGCCGAGTTCGAAGCCCGCTTCGCGGATCTCGCGCTGGCCGGGATTTCCGCCGACAGCCGTTCCATCGCGGAAGGGGACCTGTTCGTTGCGCTCTCCGGCAGCCGCGCGGAAGGGGCCCTGTTCGTCGATGCGGCCTTGGCGGCTGGCGCCAAGGCGGTCATGGCCGAACGCCGGCCGGCCGGTTTGCCCGAAACGACGCCATTCGTGCGTGTGCCGAACGCGCGCCGGGCGCTCGCCCTGACGGCCGCCCGGTTTCTGCCCGGCCAGCCTGCGACCATCGCGGCCGTCACCGGAACGAGCGGAAAAACGTCGGTCGCCGCCTTCCTGAGACAAATCTGGACCGCTCTCGGTCATGCCGCCGCAAGCGTCGGCACGATCGGGGTCGTGGCCCCCTCGGGGGAAGTGTACGGATCCCTGACGACTCCCGACCCGGTTGCTTTGCATCGTACGCTCCAGCGCCTCGCGGACGAAGGGGTCTCGCATCTCGCGATCGAAGCGTCCTCGCACGGTCTCGATCAACATCGCCTCGACGGACTGCGGCTCAAGGCCGCCGCCTTCACCAATCTCTCGCGCGATCACCTCGATTATCATTCGAGCCTGGAAGCATATTTCGCCGCCAAGCTGCGGCTTTTCTCGGAACTGGTGCCGCCGGGGGGCGCCGCCGTCGTCCATGCCGACGATCCCTATGGAGAGAGAGTGGAGGCCGCCGCGCACGCCCGCGGTCTTCTCGTGCTGACCGTCGGCCGCCGTGGCAGGGCAATCGCCATCGAGGAGGTCGTCGCCGAGGGATTTTCACAGGTTCTACGGCTTCGCTATGAGGGACGAAGGCTCGATGTCCGGCTGCCTCTGGTCGGCGCTTTCCAAGCCGAAAACGCCGTCGTGGCCGCCGGCCTGGCCATCGCAACCGGCGGCAAGCCGGACGCCGTCTTCTCGGCGCTGTCTTCCTTGCGGGGTGCCAAGGGGCGCCTCGAACACGTCGGGACGGTGCGGGGGGCGCCGATTTTCGTGGACTACGCGCACAAGCCCGACGCCCTCGCCAAGGCGCTGGACGCGCTGAGGCCCCACGCCCGGCGACGCCTCGTCGTCGTGTTCGGCTGCGGCGGCGACCGCGACCGCGGCAAACGACCCATCATGGGCCGCATCGCCGCCGAAAAGGCCGATTGCGTCATCGTCACCGACGACAACCCGCGCAGCGAGGACCCGGCGGCGATCCGCGCTGAAATTCTCGCGGCCGCAGCCGGTGCGCGGGAGATCGGCGACCGCGCCGAGGCGATCCGGGCCGCGATTGCGGCCCTGGAACAGGGCGATGTCCTGTTGATCGCCGGGAAGGGCCATGAAAGCGGCCAGATCGTCGGCAACCGGGTGCTCCCATTCAGCGATCACGGGGCCGTCGCTGCCGT
This sequence comes from Xanthobacteraceae bacterium, assembly GCA_035716025.1. Classification (GTDB taxonomy): domain Bacteria; phylum Pseudomonadota; class Alphaproteobacteria; order Rhizobiales; family Xanthobacteraceae; genus JADGHE01. Next base: position 14,509 of record DASTKH010000043.1, on the reverse strand, counting down.
CCTGGAAGGAAAGGTTGCATGAGCGAAGCGTTGTGGAGCCCACAGGCCATGGCGGCCGCCATGAAGGCAGAGATCGCGGGGGCTCCGCCGACCGAGGTTCGCGGCCTTTCCATCGACAGCCGCACGCTGAACCCGGGGGACGCGTTCTTTGCGATCCGCGGCGAGTCCCGCGACGGGCATGAATTCGTGCCAGCCGCCCTCGCGCGCGGCGCCGCGCTGGTGGTGGCGAGCACGGACAAGCGAAACGCCTTGCCGGCGGGGGCGCCGCTCTTGCTCGTCGAGGATGTGCTCGCGGGCCTCGTCGCTCTTGCGCGCGCGGCGCGTGCGCGCACACAGGCGCGGATCGTCGCCGTCACCGGCTCGGTCGGCAAGACCGGCACCAAGGAGGCGCTGCGGCTCGCGCTCGAAAGAGTCGGGCCGACGCACGCGTCGGCTGCCTCCTACAACAACCATTGGGGCGTGCCGCTCTCCTTGGCGCGCATGCCGGCGGCCGCCGCTTATGGAGTTTTCGAGATCGGCATGAATCACGCCGGCGAAATCACGCCGCTCGCGCGCCTCGTTCGCCCGCATGTTGCGGTGGTGACCACGATCGAGCCGGTCCACCTCGAATATTTCGGCACGCTCGAGGCGATCGCCGACGCAAAGGCGGAGATCTTTCTGGGCCTGGAGCCCGGCGGCGCCGCCGTGCTTAACCGCGACAACGGTCAGTTCGAACGCCTGGCCGTCGCTGCGCGCGCCGCCGGCGCCCGCATCGTCAGCTTCGGGATGGACCCGCAAGCCGATGCAAGCCTGGTCGCGGTTTCCCTCGATCCGGAGAGTTCCACCGTGCGCGCGCGCATTTTCGGGCAGGAGATCGCCTACCGGCTCGGCGCGCCCGGCCGCCATCTCGTCGTCAACTCGCTCGCCGTTCTGGCCGCGGCCGCCTTGGCGGGCGCGGATTTGGGCGAGGCGGCCTTGGCACTCGCGGACTTCCGGCCGCCGGGCGGCCGCGGCGCCCGCCTCACGCTCCGCTTCCCGGAAGGCGAGGCGCTCCTCATTGACGAGAGCTACAACGCCAATCCGGCCTCGATGCGGGCGGCGCTGGCGTTGCTCGGCCAGGCGCGGGTCGGCCCGCGCGGACGGCGCATCGCCGTGCTCGGGGATATGCTGGAACTCGGCGGCGACGGACCGCGCTTGCATGCGGAGCTTGCCGACGCGATCACCGCCAACCAGATCGATCTCGTCTTTTGTTCCGGTCGCTTGATGCGTTTCCTCTGGGACGCAATTCCCCGTGAGCGTCGTGGGGGCCATGCCGCCGATGCCGCTTCGCTCGAGCCGCAGGTACTTGCTGCGGTACGGGCCGGAGACGCCGTGATGATCAAGGGATCCCTCGGTTCCCGCATGGGCCCTATCGTCAAGGCGCTCGCAAACCGCTACACCGCGGCCGGTATGCTGAATTCCGCGCCCGTCTAAGGCCCTGTTTATGCTGTACTGGCTGATCCAGTTCTCCGACACGATCTCGGTCCTCAATGTGTTCCGGTACATCACGTTCCGGACTGGCGGGGCGGTCGTGACCGCGATCGTGTTCGTCTTTCTCTTCGGGCCGGGTACCATCAATCTGTTGCGGCTGATGCAGGGAAAGGGCCAGCCGATCCGCCAGGACGGGCCGCAGTCGCACCTCGTCACCAAGCGCGGAACGCCCACGATGGGCGGGCTGATGATCCTTTCGGGTCTGGTGGTTTCCACCTTGCTCTGGGCGAACCTCTCGAACCGCTATGTCTGGATCGTCCTCGGCGTGACACTCGGGTTCGGGCTCGTCGGCTTCTACGACGATTATCTCAAGGTCACGAAGCAGACCCATGACGGCGTCTCCGGCCGGCTGCGGCTGCTGATCGAGGTGCTGATCGCGGCGGCGGCCTGTTTTGCGATCGCGCATCTCGGCCGCCCGCCCTTCGCGACCTCGCTCGCCTTTCCCTTCTTCAAGGATGTGCTGCTCGATCTCGGCTGGTTCTTCATTGCCTTCGGCGCGGTCGTGATCGTCGGGGCGGGCAACGCGGTGAACCTCACCGACGGCCTCGACGGGCTTGCCATCGTGCCGGTGATGATCGCCGCGGCAAGCTTCGGAGCGATCGCTTATCTCGCGGGCAATGCGGTGTTCTCGGACTACCTGCAGATCCACTATGTCGCAGGCGCCGGGGAGCTTATGGTGCTGTGCGGCGCGGTTTTCGGCGCCGGGCTCGGTTTTCTCTGGTTCAACGCCCCGCCGGCATCGATTTTCATGGGGGATACCGGTTCGCTCGCCTTGGGCGGCATGCTCGGCACGATCGCCGTGGCCACCAAGCACGAGATCGTGCTGGCGGTGATCGGCGGGCTCTTCGTTCTCGAGGCGGTGTCGGTGATCGTGCAAGTCGCCTCCTACAAGCTCACCGGCAAGCGCGTGTTCAAGATGGCGCCGATCCACCATCATTTCGAGCAGCTCGGCTGGACGGAGCCGCAGATCGTGATTCGGTTCTGGATCATCTCGGTGGTGCTGGCGCTCGCCGGTCTCTCCACCCTCAAGCTGCGGTGACGCGTCTCGTGAGGCGAAGCAGCGCCGGACCGGAGGCTGCGCAGGCAGGCTCAAGCTCATGATCCCGGTCACTTCGTTTGCCGGCCGCCGTGTCGCGGTGTTCGGCCTCGGCAGTTCGGGCCTTGCGAGCTGCCGCGCCCTCATCGCCGGCGGCGCGACCGTTCTCGCCTGGGACGACAGCGCCAAGGGACGGGATGCCGCCGCCCGGGAGAATATTGCGGTTGCCGACCTCCGGGACGCGGACTGGTCGCAGATTGCGGCCCTCGTGCTTGCGCCCGGCGTGCCGCTCACGCATCCGGCGCCCCACTGGAGCGTCGGCATGGCGCGCAATGCCGCCGTCGAGGTGATCGGCGACATCGAGCTTTATTGTCGGGAGCGGCGCCGCACGGCGCCAGCGTCGCCCTTTGTCGCCGTGACGGGAACCAACGGAAAGTCCACCACGACGGCGCTGATCCGCCACCTGTTTGCCGCTGCGGGCCACGAGGCCGAGATGGGCGGCAATATCGGCACGCCGGTGCTTTCGCTTGCGCCGCCCCGCGCGGGCCGCGTTCACGTGGTCGAATGCTCGTCCTTCCAGATCGACCTCGCGCCGACGCTCGACCCGGCCGTCGGCATTCTCCTCAACCTCAGCGAGGATCATCTCGATCGCCACGGCACGTTCGAGAACTATGCGGCGATCAAGGAGCGGCTCGTCGCCGGCGTGCCGGCAGACGGCACCGCGGTGGTGGGTGTCGACGACAATCACGGTCAGGCCATCGCCGACCGGCTTGAAAAGGCCGGCAAGCGTGTGGTGCGGATTTCGGTGAGGCGGCCGCTTGCCCACGGCCTCTATGTCGAGGCCGAGCGGATCGTTGAGGCAACCGGCGGAACGGCCCGTTTGGTGGCGCATATCGGCGGGATCGGTTCGCTGCGCGGCGTTCATAACGCGCAGAACGCCGCCTGCGCGGCCGCCGCCGCGCTGGCGCTCGGGCTTTCGCCCGAGGCGATCCAGCGCGGGCTCGTCTCCTTTCCAGGGCTCGCGCACCGGATGGAGCAAGTGCGCCGGCTCGGCCGCGTGCTGTTCGTCAACGACTCCAAGGCCACCAATGCCGATGCCGCCGCCCGCGCGCTTGCCAGCTTCAGCGATATTTTCTGGATCGCCGGAGGCAAGCCGAAGACCGGCGGCATTGCGTCGCTGTCCGGCTATTTCCCGCGTATCCGCAAGGCCTATCTGATCGGCGAGGCCGCGGCCGCGTTCGCCGCCACGCTGGAGGGGGCGGCTCCTTGCGTCATCGCCGAAACCCTGGAGCGCGCCGTGGAACTCGCGGCCCGCGACGCCGCCGCGTCCGATCTTGCCGAGCCGGTCGTGCTCCTGTCGCCTGCCTGTGCCTCCTACGATCAGTTTGCGAATTTCGAGGTGCGAGGCGATGTCTTTCGGCAGCTCGTTGCCGCTCTGCCGGCCGCCGAGGCGAATTAGCGTCGCCGCCTTCGCGGGCGGGGGGCATTAACAAATCAGCAAGCATGCCCGTGCAGGACTGTTGGGAGATCATTCCATCGGTTCGGAGACCATGAGGTCGCGCGCGCAGCGCACGCCGTTCGGCGAATGGTGGTGGACGATCGACCGGGTGCTGCTCGGCGCGCTGGCGGCGCTGATGCTCGCCGGCATCGTGCTGTCGCTCGCCGCCAGCCCGCCGGTTGCGACCCGTATCGGTCTTGATCCGTTTCACTTCGTCTACCGGCACATCCTGTTCCTCCTGCCTGCGCTGGCGGTGCTCGTCGGCACCTCGGCGCTCACCCCGCGGACAATCCGGCGCGTGTCGCTCGTCATCTTTGTGGTAAGCCTGCTGCTGGTCGCCGCGACGCTGCAATTCGGCGCGGAAATCAAGGGCGCGCGGCGTTGGATCGTCATTGCCGGCGTCAATATCCAGCCTTCCGAGTTTCTCAAGCCGGCCTTTGTGATTCTCGTGGCCTGGCTCTTTGCGGAATCGGCACGCCGGCCCGAAATGCCGGCCAACACGCTTGCGCTCCTGCTGCTTTTCGTGTCGATCTCGCTCCTGGTACTGCAACCCGACTTTGGACAGACAATGCTTCTCGCGCTCGTCTGGAGCGCGCTGTTCTTCATGGCGGGAATGCGCTGGATCTGGGTCGCCGGCCTCGGCGGTGCGGCGATCGCCGGTCTGCTCGGCGCCTATTACACGATTCCGCACGTGGCGAAGCGCATCAATCGCTTCATGGATCCGTCCTCCGGTGATACCTTCAACATCGATGTTGCCCTGGAGTCGTTCACGCGCGGCGGCTGGTTCGGGACCGGACCGGGCGAGGGCACCATCAAGCGCGTGCTGCCGGAGGGCCACACCGATTTCGTGTTCGCGGTGGCAGGAGAGGAATTCGGGATCGTCCTTTGCCTGGTGCTCGTTGCGCTGTTTGCGCTTGTCGTCATCCGCACGCTGAATGTGGCCATGCGGGATGAGGACCCCTTCGCGCGCTTCGCGGTGGCGGGGCTCGCGATTCTGTTCGGTACGCAGGCCGCCATCAACATGGCGGTCAATCTGCATCTCATGCCGGCCAAGGGCATGACGCTTCCTTTCGTGTCCTATGGCGGCTCTTCCTTGATCTCGCTCGCCTACGCCATGGGCATGTTGCTTGCGCTCACGCGGGAGCGCCCACGCGCCGAGCAGCTCGGCAGCGGCAATACTTTCGCCCCCCTGCCCGGAGCCGCCTGATGGCGGGCGGAGCGGCGCCGCCCCTCGTTCTGCTGGCGGCCGGCGGGACGGGCGGCCATCTGTTTCCGGCCGAGGCCCTTGCCGAAGCGCTGGCGCGACACGGCGCGGTCGTCGATCTTGCGACGGACGAGCGGGCGACGCGCTACGGCACGCGCTTTCCGGCGCGGGCGGTGCACATCATCCCGAGCGAAACGCTGCGCGGGCGCGACCCGATCTCGGTTGCGAGGACCGCATGGCGACTCGGGTCCGGTCTCTGGCAGGCCTACAGGCTGCTCGGCGTTCTGCGGCCCGCCGCCGTCGTCGGTTTCGGCGGCTACCCCTCGATTCCGCCGGTGCTCGCCGCAAGCCTGCGGGGCATTCCGACGGTGATCCATGATTCCAATGCGGTGTTCGGCCGGGCCAATCGCCTGCTCGCGGCGCGCGTGACCGCCATTGCGACGACTTTTCCCGGAGTGCTGGAGGGGCAGCCGCGGCTCGCCGCGAAGGCGACCCACACCGGAAACCCGCTGCGGGAGGCGGTTCTGGCGGCCGCGCTCACCCCTTACGAAGCCCCAGCGCATGGTGGGCCGCTCAAACTCCTGGTCTTTGGCGGCAGCCAGGGCGCACGGGTGATGGCCGACGTCGTGCCGGAGGCCATCGCGCGCCTCGACCTGGCGCTCAGGGCGCGCCTCGCGCTTACGCAGCAGGCGCGGGAGGAGGATCTGCCCCGCGTGCGCGCAGCCTATGAGCGTCTTTCGGTCCAGGCGGAGCTTGCGCCGTTCTTCACAGACCTGCCGGCGCGGGTCGCCGATGCGCATCTCGTCATTTCCCGCTCGGGTGCCGGTACGGTCGCCGAACTTGCCGCAATCGGGCGGCCGGCGATCTTGGTTCCTCTGCCGGGGGCGCTCGACCAGGATCAATTCGCGAATGCCGGGGTTCTCGCCAATGCCGGCGGGGCGCTACGCCTTCCGCAAGACGCGTTCACGCCCGAGCGGCTCGCCGCGGACCTTGCCGCGCTCGCCGTCGCGCCCGAGCGGCTCGCCGTCATGGCAGCGAATGCCCGCGCCGTCGGAAGGCTCGATGCGGCGGAACGGCTCGCCCAGCTCGTCCTGCGGGTCGCCCGCGCGGGAAGCTTGACGTGAGCCCGTATCTTCGCCATGGCCCGATCTTCCGGCCGCCCAAGTCCCGCCGAAAAGGACGTGGATGCCGGAAGGGCCGTGTCTGACCATCCGGAAGGGATCGATCCATGAAGCTGCCCCGCGACATCGGCCCGGTGCATTTCGTCGGCATCGGCGGCATCGGCATGAGCGGCATTGCCGAGGTCTTGGCCAATCTCGGCTACACGGTGCAGGGTTCCGATGTGGCGGACGGCGCCAACGTCAAGCGCCTGCGCGAAAAGGGCATTCCGGTCATGGTCGGGCACGACGCCAAAAACATCGAGGGGGCGGACGTCATCGTCGTCTCGACGGCCATCCGGCGCGACAATCCCGAACTCGTGGCCGCCCGCGCCAAACGCTTGCCCATCGTGCGCCGGGCCGAAATGCTTGCCGAGCTGATGCGGCTGAAGAGCTGTATTGCGGTCGCGGGAACCCACGGCAAGACCACGACGACCTCGCTGGTGGCCGCTCTCGTGGAGGCCGGAGGGTTCGATCCGACCGTCATCAACGGCGGAATCATCAATGCCTACGGCACCAATTCGCGCCTCGGTGCCGGCGACTGGATGGTGGTGGAGGCCGACGAGTCCGACGGCACCTTTCTCAAGCTGCCGGCCGATATCGCCATCGTTACCAATGTCGATGCCGAGCACCTCGACCACTTTCACACCTTCGCGGCGGTGCAGGACGCCTTTCGGGCTTTCGTCGAGAACGTGCCCTTCTACGGCTTTGCGGTGATGTGTACCGATCACCCGATCGTGCAGCGGATCGTCGGGCGCATCGAGGATCGTCGCATTGTTACCTACGGGGAGAATCCCCAGGCCGATGTGCGGCTCGTCAATCTCGAGCACGCCAACGGGCAGTCGCGCTTCTCGGTTCTGTTCCGCGACCGCGACGGCAACACCGTCCATACGATCGACCGTTTGAGCCTGCCGATGCCGGGCCGCCACAATGCGCTGAACGCCACGGCCGCCGTTGCAGTCGCCCATGAAATGGGCATTTCGGACGAAAAGATTCGCGGCGCGCTGGCCGCCTTCGGAGGCGTGAAGCGCCGCTTCACCCGCACCGGCGAATGGAACGGCGTGACGATCATCGACGACTATGGCCATCACCCGATCGAAATCGCCGCCGTGCTCAAGGCCGCGCGCGAATCGACCAAAGGCCAGGTGATCGCCGTCGTACAACCGCATCGCTACACGCGGCTTTCGTCGCTCTTCGAGCCGTTCTCCACGTGTTTCAACGATGCCGACGCGGTGATCATTGCCGACGTCTATCCGGCGGGCGAGGCGCCGATCGAAGGCGCCGACCGCGACTCGCTCGTTGCCGCGGTGCGCGCGCGCGGACATCGCCAGGTGATTCCGCTCGACGGCCCGCAACATCTCGCCCCGCTCATTCGCCGGCTCGCGCGGCCCGGCGACTACGTCATCTGCCTCGGCGCGGGCAACATCACGCAATGGGCCTACGCGCTGCCGGGCGAGCTGGCGGCGATCGACAAGGCGGCGTGAGCGATGAGCTTTCCCGATCTCGCCGGAAAGCTTCGGTCCGCTCTGCCGCGGCTGCGCGGCCGGCTTCTGGCAAACCAGCCGCTCGCCGAGCTGACTTGGTTCCGCGTCGGCGGGCCCGCCCAGCTCCTGTTCGCGCCGGAAGACGAGGACGACCTCGCCTATGCGCTGGCGCATCTTCCCCGCGACGTTCCGGTGACCGTCATCGGCCTCGGCTCGAACCTCATCGTGCGGGACGGCGGCATTCCCGGCCTCGTCATCCGTCTCGGGCGCGGCTTCAGCGCGGTGCAGGTCGAGGGCGGGCATCGGATCCGCGCCGGCGCGGCCGTACCGGACGTCAAGGTCGCCCGCGCCGCGCAGGAGGCGGCCATCGGCGGACTTGCCTTCCTGCGCGGCATCCCGGGCGGCATCGGCGGAGCGCTCAGAATGAATGCGGGCGCCTATGGCCGCGAAACGAAGGACGCGCTCCTCGAAGCGCGCGGCGTGGACAGGAGCGGCCGCATCCGCGTCTTCGCCAATGCCGACATGGGCTATACCTACCGCCACTGCGGCGTTTCGGACGACGTGATCTTTACGGAGGCGCTGTTTCAAGGCGCGCCGGGCGAGGCGGAGACGATCGCGGCGGAAATGAACCGGATCACCGAGGCGCGAGAGGCGACGCAGCCGATCAAGAGTCGCACCGGCGGCTCGACGTTCAAGAACCCTCCCGGCCTCAAGGCCTGGCAGCTCATCGACGCCGCGGGCTGCCGCGGCCTCGTCGTCGGAGACGCCCAGGTCTCGGAGCTGCACTGCAATTTCCTGATCAACCGCGGCAAGGCGACGGCGGCGGATATCGAAACGCTCGGCGAAACGGTGCGCCGGCGCGTGCGCGAGACGTCCGGCGTCGAGCTCGAATGGGAGATCAAGCGCATCGGGCAGCCTGCGCCGGTTTCGGCCGAGCCGCGCTGACTACTGGGACGGCGCGGCCTCGATCATGGACAGCGCCTTTTGGAGCGGAGCCGGAGAAACCTGAATCGGCCCGTCGAACGGATTCTCCTGAAGCGCGATGAGCCAGAGCGCAATGACGACCGCGATGGAAAACAGCGCAAGCGCGGCCGATTGCGCCGGGCGCCGCTCGAGGTGAACGAGCGCAAGCGAAATCTGCGAAATGACGCCGAGCGCCAGAACGGTGAGCCATTTCAGGTCGTTCGTGCGGTCGGCGCTGAGCGAGAGCCGGGTCGAACGGGCGCGTGCAAGGCGCGTGACGGCCTCGACCATTGCGCCGGCGACGGATGGACCGGTCGCGCGCAGGACGGCGGGGTCGGCGGCCGCGCGCACCAGGCCGGCGAGCGCGCCGTCCGTGCGGGCGGACTCGCGGTTCTCGGCCATGCGGGGCCATTCATCGGATACCGCTGCCGCAAGATAATGCCGCAACGCGGCACGGACCGTCTCGGTCTCGGTGGTCGCGGCCTCGCTCAAGGCGTGCAGCGTCAGTGCCGCCTCACGCTCGGCCGTCACCGCGTAGACCGCCTGCCTGTTGCGCTCGCCAACGTCGGCGGCGAGAAATCCGGTCAGGAGGGCGAACAAAACGGAGACCGACGCGGTGAAGGGGCCGACAACCCCCTGCAGGCGGTGGATCGCTTTGCGCAGCGGCGAATGGAAGTCGAGCCACACGATGAATGCGGCGATCGCGCCGTAGAAAAGCGCGAGTGCCGCGAAGACGCCGGCGGGAGGCAGATCAAGAAGCGCTTCGACCACGCTTGCGCGTCCCCTCAGTTCAACGCCGCATGGACGGCCGTCAGCCCGCCTTCTTGCCGAAATAGGCTTCGATCGCCTGGTTGGCGGCGCTCTTGCGGGCACCGGCGAATTCCTGGCTGTGCTCGGTGATCCACCCGAAGGAGGCATCGCGCCAATCGTTGCGTCCGGCGAATTTCGGCATGACGTAGCGGGCGAACAGTTCGGCCGAACGCTTGACGTCTTCAAAGCGCGGCCAGTTGATCGCGAGGTGCAGGATGCACCCGAAACCGCCGGTCTTCTCCCAGTAGCGTTCGAGATAGGCGACGGCGTCGTCCGGCGTGCCGATCACGCCGCTCTTGCGCTCCATCAGTTCTTCGAGGCTGCTGGCGATAAGGCCGCCGCCCATGGGGGCAAGCACGCGGTTGTATTTCGCGTGCTTCTCCCAGCCCCAGCTCACATTGTCCATCGCCTTCTCGCGACTTTCGGCGATGTGGAAGGGCGCGACGAGCCGGAGATCGGCACGGTTCATCGTGCGGCCGTGTTTCTCGGCCTCCTTGTTGGCGGCAGCCCAATTGGTATCGAGGACGTCATAGCCCGCGGGGCTGGACGCCGCGACGCACAGCATGCCGAGCCCGTGCCGGCCGGCGAGCACGGCCCCGAAGGGTGTGACCGCGCTTGCCACCGCGACATGCGGGCGCGGATAGGTATAGGGGCGCAACTGCATGCGCGCTTCGCGGAGCGTGAACCAGTCGCTTTCGTGCGTGATCACCTCGCCGGCAAAGAGCCGCAGGATGATCTCGATCGACTCCTGCATGCGGGCGCGCTGCGTCTCGGTCTTGATGCCCATCATCACCGCGTCGGAATTGAGGGCGCCGGGGCCGATGCCGAACATCACCCGCCCGCGGGTCTGGTGGTCGAGCTGCAGGATGCGGTCCGCGACGATGAGCGGGTGATGATAGGGCAGGGAGACGACGCCGGTGCCCAGCATGATGCGCCTGGTCCGCTCGGCGGCCGCGGCAATGAAGATTTCCGGCGAAGAGATGATTTCGTATCCGCCGGAATGATGCTCTCCGACCCACGCCTCCTGGTATCCGAGCCGGTCGTACCACTCGATGAGCTCCAGGTCGCGCTGGATCGCGAGGGTCGGGTCTTCGTCGATCGGATGGTGCGGGGGGATGAAGATTCCGGCCCTCACGGCCTCGCGCGGATACATGGGCGTGTCGTTCCCTGAGCTTGGTCGGCTTCGTCTATAGCACTCTACCGGGGCGCCGACGGCAAGTTCCGACCTCGCCCTCTGGGCGGCCGCATTGCGGGCATGCGCGCGGCCGCGACAAAGGGGAGGCGAACGCGGTAGAAGCGAGCCGTGCGGAGCGGCGATTCGCCGCCGCAAGACGGAAACCCACGCCATGGCCGCAAAGCACGTCGCCGTTTTGATGGGGGGCTGGTCGGCCGAACGCGAGGTTTCTCTCGCCTCGGGCCGCGCCTGCGCGGAAGCCATCGAGCAGCGCGGCTATCGCGTCAGCCGGATCGATGTCGGCCGCGACATTGCGACCGTGCTGGCGGAACTGAAGCCCGACGTCGCCCTGAACGTGCTGCACGGCCGGCCCGGCGAGGACGGCATGCTGCAGGGCATCCTCGAAATTCTGGCGATTCCCTATACGCATTCCGGCGTGCTCGCTTCCGCCTTGGCGATGCAGAAGGACGTCGCCAAGACGGTTCTCAAGGCGGCGGGCGTGCCGGTGCCGGAAGGCGTGACTGTCTCGCGCTTCGTGGCCGCGAAGGAGCATGTCCTTCCCCGGCCTTATGTCATCAAGCCGGTCGCCGAAGGATCGAGCTTCGGCGTCTTCATCGTCACCGAAGAGCAGGAGCACCCGCCGCAGGAGCTTTATCGCGACGATTGGGCCTACGGGGAGATGGTGCTGTGCGAGCGCTTCATCCCCGGCAAGGAGCTGACGAGCGCCGTCGTCGGCGACAAGCCGCTCGGCGTGATCGAGATCGTGCCGGCGACGGGGTTCTATGACTACGAGGCGAAATACACGGTCGGCGGCAGTCAGCACATTCTGCCGGCGCCCATCCCGCCCGACGTTTACGAGGAGGTGCGGCGGCTCACATTGCTCGCCCACCGCGCGCTTGGATGCCGCGGGGTGAGCCGTGCCGATTTCCGCTACGACGAAAGCGCCGGAATGGCCGGGCTCTCCTGCCTCGAGGTGAACACGCAGCCGGGCATGACGCAGACCTCCCTGGTGCCCGACCTCGCGCGGCACGCCGGAATATCCTTCGCAGACCTCGTCGTGTGGATGGTCGAGGACGCGTCCCTCAATCGCTAGGCCCTCGCCTTCCGGATGAGCGGCGACAGCAGCCCGCGTTCCGCTTCGGCCTAGGCAAATTCTGCCGATTTCCTCGAATTTTACGAAATGTTTACCAAACGGCCCGAAGACTGAAGGCCGCGGCGCGCCAAGCGCACGGCCGACGCGGGGAGGGCCGTTGAGTTTTTCCGCCAGGACCGCGTGAGACTTGGTTTGCCGGTTCGCGAACATCGCAGGACCGGCGGCGTCGCGAAAGAGCACGCCTCGCAAGACGGTGCAGGCGCATCTCGGGGTGGTGGACAGGTGGCAATGCAAGCTCGTCAACGCACTCAGCCGCCAAGGCCGTCGGCGGTTCGGCGCGCGGCCATGTCGGCACACGGTCGTGTTGCGAGGCTCGCGCGGACCCTTGCGTTGCGTACCGGCCCACTTTCCTGGACCTTTCGCCTGATCCGCAGGCGTCCGCGCGCCGCGATTGCCGGCGTCGCGCTGCTCGTCGCGGCCCCGCTCGCCACCCATGCGTATCGGACCGAGCATTCCATCCTTCGCGCCGGCCTCGTCGGCGAACTCGCAGACCGGCTCGCGAACGCCGCGGGCTTCAAGATCGCAACATTGTCGATCACCGGCCGCCAGCAGCTCACCGAGGCTGAAATTCTGGAAACGGCGGGAATCACCGCGAACACCTCGTTGCTGCTGCTCGATGTTGTCGCCGTCCGCAAGCGGCTCGAAGCCAATCCGTGGATTGCCGAAGCGACGGTTCGCAAGCTCTATCCCGACCATCTCGAGATTGCGCTCGTGGAGCGGCGCGCCTTCGCGGTGTGGCAGAAGGATTACACGCTTTCGCTGATCTCTCCCGACGGCACCGTTCTGGCTCCGGTCGATCCCCGCGCCGTGCCGCCTCTCCCGCTCGTGGTCGGACCCGGGGCAGCCGCCAAAGCGCAAGAATTCCTGTCTCTTCTCGATCATTATCCGGTGCTGCGCGACGAACTGCGGGCCGCCATCCGCGTTGCGGACCGGCGCTGGAACCTCAAGCTCAAGAGCGGCCTCGACATCCGTCTCCCCGAGAGCGGCGTCGAGGCGGCGCTCGACCGGCTGATGGCGCTCGACCACGACAAGAAGATTCTCACGCGCGACCTTACGGCCATCGATCTGCGCCTGCCCGACAGGGTGACGGTGCGGCTCTCGGAGGAAGCGGCGCAGGCGCGCGAACAGGCCCTTAAGGACAAGAAGAAGCGCAAAGGGGGAGGCGACGCGTGAACCTGCTGCGCCACGGCATCACGCCGAAGATGAAGCCGCTCGCGCCGCGCCGGACCGCGGTCGTGTCCGCGCTCGATATCGGCACGAGCAAGATCGCCTGCCTGATCGCACGGCTGAAGCCTGCGCCCGCGCAGAACGTGTTTCCGCGCCGCACGCATCTGATCGAAATCCTGGGAATCGGCCATACGCGGGCGGCGGGCATCAAGAACGGCACCGTCGCCGACATGGCCGAAGCGGAAAGGGCCGTCCGCAACGCCGTGGCCGCCGCCGAACGAATGGCCGGCGTCGAACTCGACTCGGTCGTCGTGTCGGTTTCCGCCGGCCGGCTTTCGAGCGAGCTCTTTGCCGCGACCGTTCATGCCTCCGGACCCACGGTTTCCGATAGCGACATCGAGCGCGTTCTGGCTGCGGGCAGCCGCCATTCCTTGCGCGAACACCGCGCGGTGCTGCATTCCATGCCGATCGGCTACGCGCTTGACGATACGCGCGGTGTGCGCGACCCGCGCGGCATGCTGGGTCGGCGGCTCGGCGTCGACATGCACGTCGTCACCGTCGATACCGCGGTGGTGCGGAATCTCATGCTCTGCATCGAGCGTTGCCACCTCTCCGTCGAGGCCATGGTCGCCACGCCCTATGTCGCGGGGCTTTCGGTGCTGACCGACGATGAGTCCGATCTCGGCTCGGCCGTGGTCGACATGGGCGCGGGGACGACCACGATCGCCGTCTTCTCGGGCGGTCATTTCGTACACTGCGACGGCTTTGCGCTCGGCGGCCGCCACGTCACAATGGATCTCGCCCGCGGCCTCAATGCGCGCATCGCCGATGCCGAACGCGTCAAGACCATCCACGGCAGTGTGCTGTCGGGGGGCTCCGACGAGCACGACATGATCCCGCTCGGCTCCGCGCTTGACGATGGCGAGTCCTCGCCGGCGGTGGCGCGCGCGACGATCGTCAACATCGTCAAGCCGCGGGCGGAAGAAATCCTGGAGATGGTGCGGGACAAGCTTGCCGCCTCGCCGTTTGCGGCCGAGCCGCGCGGGCGCGTCGTCCTCACCGGCGGCGCTTGCCAGCTCAACGGCCTACCCGATCTCGCGAGCCGCATTCTCGGTCGACAGGTGCGGATCGGCCGGCCGCTCGGCCTGTCCGGGCTGCCGGAGGCCGCCAAGGGGCCGGCCTTTGCCGTCGCGGCGGGCCTGCTGGTCTATCCGCAGACCGCCCACCTCGAACATTTTGAGCCGCGGCGCGGGCGCAATCTCGCGGCGGCTTCGGACAGTTATTTCGCACGGGTCGGACGATGGCTGCGGGAGAGCTTCTGATGACCCGAACTTCCACGACGCGGCGGCCGGGT
>DASTKH010000042.1:0-185931 GCA_035716025.1 Xanthobacteraceae bacterium | reverse complement strand
TCAAGAAGGAGCGGGATATCGCCCGCGCCTATGCGCTCGGCATTCGCCTGTTCGCCGTTGACTGCGAGGCGGAGGTCGAGAAGATCGCCCGCGCGGCGCCGGGCTCGCGGGTCTTCTGCCGCTTCCTCCACGACTGCGACGGCGCCGAGTGGCCGCTCTCGCGCAAATTCGGCTGTGACCCCGCCATGGCAGTCGAGGTGCTGGATCGCGCCCGTGCGCTGGGCCTCGATCCGTATGGCGTATCGTTCCACGTCGGCTCACAGCAGCGCAACGTGAAGGCCTGGGACCGAGCGCTTGCAAGCGCGGCCGGGATTTTTCGCGCCTGTGCCGAGCGCGGCATCACGCTGTCGATGGTCAATCTCGGCGGGGGATTCCCGACCCGCTACCTCAAGGAGGTGCCCACCGTCCGGAGCTACGGGATGTCGATCTTCCGCGCGCTGCGCAGGCACTTCGGCAACCGTATTCCCGAGACCATCATCGAGCCCGGCCGCGGCATGGTCGGCAACGCCGGGGTCATCGAAACCGAAGTGGTGCTGGTCTCCAAGAAGAGCGAGAACGACGACGTGCGCTGGGTCTATCTCGATATCGGCAAGTTCGGCGGCCTCGCCGAGACGATGGACGAGTCGATCCGTTACCCGGTGCGAACGCCGCGCGACGGAGCGCCGGTGGCGCCGTGCGTCCTGGCAGGCCCGACCTGCGACTCGGCGGATGTGCTCTACGAGAAGGAGCCGTACGACCTGCCCGTGAGCCTCGAAATCGGTGACAAGCTGCTGATCGAGGGAGCGGGCGCCTACACGGCCACCTACTCGGCGGTCGCTTTCAACGGCTTCCCGCCGCTGAAGACCTATCACATCTGAAGCCTCACGCCCTCCCGGGACCGGGAGGGCCGCCGGGTTCTCTCGAGAGGCCGGCCAAGCCGCTGAACCTTCCTCGCAGAGGCGAGGGCGGCAACGAACACCACGGCAAGACGTCTCCCGTAAAGCGAGCGGCGATCCGCTCGCGCGTGAGGAATCACGAATGACCACCATCCGCCCGGAGCGCTTGACTGATGTCGCGGCGCGAGAACGTGTCCTCGACGCGGCCTACGGCGCTCAGCGTTTCACCAAGCCTTCCGCGAAAATTCGCGAGGGGCGCATTCCGGCCGAGGGCCTTGCGCTGGTGGCGATCCAGCGCGGCCAGGTCGTCGGCACGGTGCGCCTGTGGCATGTCTCGGCAGGCCCGGACCGGCCCGCGCTGCTGCTCGGGCCGCTTGCCGTGGCTCCGGAAGCCCAAGGGCGCGGCATCGGCGGTGCGCTCGTGCGTCGCGCGCTGCGGGACGCGCGGCGGCGTGGGCATCGCGCCGTCCTGCTGGTCGGCGACGCCGCCTACTATGGACGTTTCGGCTTCTCCGCGCAGGCGACGAGCGGACTGCGCATGCCCGGCCCTCATGATCCCGAGCGCCTTCTCGCGGTCGAGCTTGTGCCCGGTGCGTTGACCGGCGCGCGCGGCCTCGTTACGGCGCGTGGTCGGCCGATCCGGACCGCCGTGCCGGTCCTCGCGGCTGCGTCCGCCGAAACTCCGCGCGTCGTGCCGCGCGCAGCCTAGCGCATCCCCCTCCGCGCCCCCCTCCTCCCTCTCGAACAGAGGCGAAGGGCCGCGCTGCTTGCGCGTGCCCTCTCCGTCCTGCATTCAAGCGCCAGAATTGAAGGAGCGTATTCATGACCGACTGGCTGGTGCATGCCCGCATCGAGGGCCCCATCGTGATGATCGGTTTCGGTTCGATCGGGAAGGGCACGCTTCCGCTCATCGAACGCCATTTCGATTACGATCGGACACGCTTCGTGGTGATCGACCCGCAGGACAAAGACCGGGAAATTCTCGATGCGCGCGGGATCGCGTTCGTTCATCAGGCCGTGACGCGCGAGAACTACCGCGAACTGCTCGCCCCGCTGCTCACCCGCGGCGGCGGTCAGGGTTTCTGCATCAACGTGTCGATCGATACGTCCTCACGCGACATCATGGAGCTCTGCAACGAGGTCGGCGCGCTCTATATCGACACCGTGAACGAGCCGTGGGCGGGCTATTACTTCGATCCCACCCTTGGCCCGGAGGCGCGTTCGAACTACGCCTTGCGCGAGATGACGCTCGCGGCGAAGCGCGCGCGAAAGCCCGGAAGTCACACGGCCGTCTCGTGCTGCGGTGCCAATCCCGGCATGGTGTCGTGGTTCGTCAAGCAGGCGCTCGTGAACGTCGCGCGGGACCTCGGGATCGAGTATGACGAGCCGAGGACGCGCGAGGACTGGGCTCGCCTGATGCAGCGCGCCGGCGTCAAGGGAATTCATATCGCCGAGCGCGACACGCAGCGTGCGCGTCAGCCCAAGGAACGCGACGTCTTCGTCAACACGTGGTCGGTCGAGGGCTTTCTCGCCGAAGGCATGCAGCCTGCCGAGCTCGGCTGGGGCACGCACGAGAAGTGGATGCCCAAAAACGGCCGTGCCCATAAGACAGGTTGCGGGGCGGCGATCTATCTGTTGCAGCCGGGAGCCGACACGCGGGTGCGAACCTGGTGTCCGACACCGGGACCGCAACTCGGCTTCCTCGTCACCCACAATGAGTCGATTTCCATTGCCGACTATTTCACCGTGCGCGACGGCGACCGCGTGATCTACCGGCCGACGTGCCACTACGCCTATCATCCGGCCGACGACGCGGTGCTTTCGCTGCACGAGCTGTTCGGGCGCGCGGGCAAGCCTCAATCGCGCCATTACATCCTCGACGAGCACGATATCGTCGACGGCATCGACGAGCTCGGCGTCCTCCTCTATGGGCATGCGAAGAACGCCTATTGGTACGGTTCTCAGCTCTCGATCGAGGAAACGCGGCGGATCGCGCCGTACCAGAACGCGACGGGCCTGCAGGTGACCTCGGCAATTCTGGCCGGGATGGTGTGGGCGTTGGAGAATCCCCGCGCTGGGATCGTGGAGGCCGACGAGATGGACTATCGCCGCTGCCTCGACATCCAGCTTCCCTATCTCGGGCCGGTGGGCGGGTTCTACACCGACTGGACGCCGCTCACGGATCGTCCGGGCCTGTTTCCCGAAGATCTCGATCCCTCCGATCCCTGGCAGTTCAGAAACGTGATCGTGCTCTGACGAGATTTCGCTTCGCTTCGCGTCGCCTCCATCACGCAGCGCGCGCCGCCGCGATCGGCGCGGCTCACAGGGTCACCAGGCCGGCTCCAGCCTCTTCCGTGCCGAAGGCGAGGCGGTCGCCTGCCGGGCTCCACGCGAGCGCCGAAATCGCGTGGCCGTCGCGCGGACGGACGAGAATTTCCGCTCCGTCCGAAATTCGAACGAGCAACACGGTGCCGTCGGCATAGCCGACGGCTGTGATGTCCTGCTTCGGGTGGCAGGCGACGGCCACACACCGCGCCGGCAGCGGCGCGAGAATGCGCGGCTGCTTGCCCATCGGCCCGTCCCGGCCTTGGAAGGGCCAGAGAATCAGCTGTTCAGACCCTGAGGTGGCGAGCCAATGCCCGTCCGCGCTCCACGAAAGAGAGCGCACCTTGGCCGCGTAGCCAGACATGCGCATGTGCTTGGAGTCGGCAAGACGCCACCCGTGCAGCAACGGCTCCTGCATGGTGGTGACGAGAAAGCGCCCGTCCGGGCTGAACGTGACGCCGAGATGCGACCCGTGCCACGGAAGCGTCTCGGGCTTGGCGCTGGCGTTGGGAAACCACAGCGTCGCCCCGTCGTAATGCGCAACGGCGAGGCGAAAGCCCTTGGGCGCGAAGGCGAGGCCTCCCGCACTCGAGGCGAGGTCGATGCTGCGCAATTTGCCGTTCGTGAGCACGAAGGCGGACTTGCCGGCGCTCCAGGCCACCGCTTCGGGCGCCACGGCCACCTGATCGATCCAGCGGCCCTTCTCGTCGCGCGCAATCTCCCGCACCTGCCCCGCCTCGTCGGTCGCAACGACGCGGCCGTCGTCGCCCCCGGTGACGATCTGCCGCGTCCCGGCGCCGACGGACAGGATGGCACCGGCATGCGGGGTCGCACGCCGTTCGCCTTGGTCGTCGACGAGCAACACCGCTTCCTCGCCCAGCACGAAAGCCGCCGTCCGGTGCAGGAAATGTACCGCGACGACCGGCGCGTCGACGCCGATGGCCCGGACGCGGTTCGCGATGGAAGGAATGGACGCGGCTTCTGACATGCGCTCACCTGGTGGAGATTGTGGGCAGCGTGGCGCAAGGACCGCACACCGATCGCCCGCGTCCAAGAATGGCAGTTTTCGGGCCCGGTCAAGCCCGCGCCCGAGGGCCGATCGGGCGGAACTCCCCCGCCCTCTGGCCGGTTTTGAAGGCATGTCCCAAGCCTCTGCCCGGAAGATCCCTGCCGATGTTCACCCTTTGATCCGCGGCAATTCGGGCCATGCGGAGAGCCCTCCCGCTATCCTCCGGCCCGGCCGCAATGTCTGGCGCGTGGAGCACGCCGACCGTGCCGCCGTGCTCGTGGACGGCGCGGCTTTTTTCCGTGCCGTGCGGGCCGCCTTTCGGAAAGCGGAACGGAACGTCTTCATTGTCGGCTGGGACATCAACAGCCGTTGCCGGCTCGTCGGCGAAGACGGTGAGACGGACGACGGACTGCCGGCGACCTTGTCAGAGTTCATCTCCGCCTTGGCGCGCCGGCGACCGGAATTGCGATTCCATTTGCTATTGTGGGACTATTCCGTCGTTTACGCGCTCGAACGCGAGCTGTTTCCGACCGTCTCGCTGCACTGGGCGACGCCGCGCCAGGTCCGCCTTTGTCTCGATGACGAACTGCCGATGGGCTCGGCGCATCATCAGAAAATCATCGTCGTCGACGATTCGGTTGCCTTTGTGGGCGGCTTTGATCTCACGGTGCGGCGCTGGGACACATCCGACCATTCGCTCGACAACCCCCAGCGGGTTGATCCGGCGGGCGCGCCCTATCGCCCTTTCCACGATGTGCAGATTCTCGTGGACGGCGCCGCGGCACGGGCCCTTGCCAAGCTGGTCCGCGCGCGCTGGGCTCAGGCGAGTCTCGATGTCCCGAGCGAACTGATGCCGTGCGGCGACGTTTGGCCGGACGGTATTGAACCCGACATGCGCAACGTCGATGTCGGGATTGCCCGTACGCTGCCGGTTTACGGCGGCCACCCGGAAGTTCGCGAAGTGGAAGCGCTGTTCTACGATTCCATTTCGGCGGCGCGGCGCACGATCTACATCGAGAATCAGTTCGTCACTTGTACGAAGCTCGGCGAGCATCTCGCCCGAACCTTGCGGGAACGGCCCGGCCTGGAAGCCGTCGTGATCGTGCCCCGAACTTACAGTTCCTGGATCGAGGAGCGCACGATGCGCAGCGGCCGGGCCCGCTTCGTCGCGCTGATGCGTGCGGCCGGCGTTGCCGCAAGGGTTCGTCTTCTTTACCCGCACACCGAAGCACACGGCCGCGTTTGCGACACCATGGTGCATTCGAAGGTGTGCATCATTGATGACGACCTGCTGCGGATCGGCTCCGCCAATCTCAACAACCGCTCCATGGGAACCGATACGGAGTGCGATCTCGCCGTGCAAGCCCGCGATGACCTCCAGCGTCAGGGGATCGCGCAGGTTCGCAACCGCCTCGTCGCCGATCATTGCGGCACGCGCGTCGGGGAGGTCGGCGCGGTCATGAATCGGACGGGATCGCTGATCGAAACCGTGGAATCGGTGTCAAGGAACGGGCATGTTTTGCGTCCGATCGACGATGGGCAGGCCGTCGGTGAGGACCTCACGCTCCCGATCGATGGACTTGCCGACCCCGAGAGGCCGTTGATGCCCGAATTTGCCATCGGCGGAACGCGCGCCAGGCTCTCCCGCAAACAGATTTCGACTCTGATCAAGGTCGGCTTGGCGGCGCTTCTGATCCTTGCGCTTCCGCTTGCCTGGCAATACACGCCGCTGTCGAACCTCGCCGCACCGGAGGCCGTTCGTGCCGGCCTTCTCCGGATCACCGGCGGTTTCTGGGCGCCGCTCGCGGTGATCGCGGCGTTCGTGATCGCCGGCTTCGTGGCCTTTCCCGTCACTGTCCTCATCGCCGTGACGGCGGCGACCTTCGGCCCTGTGTTCGGCTTTCTGTATGCCGGTGCGGGAGCCCTGGCGAGCGCCCTCGTCGTCTATCTCGTCGGCGCATGGGCCGGAAAGGAAGTGGTGCGGGACCTTCTGGGTCCGCGGCTCGACCGCATTCGCCGGCGCATCGTCCGGCGCGGCGTGATTGCCGTCGCCTTGATCCGCCTCGTGCCGGTCGCCCCGTTCACTTTCGTCAATCTCGTGGCCGGCGCCAGCCAGATCCGCCTGCACGAATATCTTCTCGGAACCCTCCTGGGCATGACGCCGGGGCTTCTGGTCATGTCCGCCCTCGGCGCGCAGATTTTTGAGATTCTCCGAAACCCCACCGCCGAAAACGTCGCCATCCTGGGTGCCTGCGTGGTCGGCTGGATCGCCCTCTCGGTCGGCATTCAGATTCTCGTTTCACGATTGCGGAGAGGGGCCTCTTGACTGCGGGCGGGGGCACCATCCGCGTCGCCACGTGGAATATTCGCGGCGGCATCGGCCTTGACGGGCGCTTCGACCTCGGCCGCATCGTCGCGGTTCTCAAACGCATAGAACCCGACATCGTCGCGCTCCAGGAAGTGGATTCCCGGCGCAGCGGCCCGGCTCACGGGCATCCGTTTCTGCTTCTGCGTCAGGCGCTCGGCCATCACAGCGTCGAAGCCAAATCGATTATCAGCGCCGACGGGGAGTATGGGCAGATCCTCATCAGCCGCTGGCCGCTCGCGACGATGCACATCCACGACATTTCAGTCCCCGAACGCGAACCCCGGCGGGCGATTGAGGTCGAGGTGGAGACTCCATTCGGGTGCCTCAGATTGATCACGACCCATCTTGGTCTCACCTTTCGGGAACGAAGAAACCAGACCCGCGCTCTGCTCGAACTGGCCCGTCCGAGCCTCTTCACCACCGTGATGGTGGGCGATTTCAACGATTGGATTTGGCGCGGGTCCGTCCAGAACGCGATCAATCGAGCTCTGCCAGGGCGCACCTGGCACCGGACCTTTCCTTCGTTCCTCCCGATGATCCGCCTCGACCGAATCTATTGCCGCCCCCGCGAGGCTTTGGTGCGGAGTTGGACGGAGCGCAGCGCCTACCGCGCTTCCGACCATCTTCCCGTCTTTGCCGAGATTCGCGTGTGAGCCCCCTCTCCGGATGGGCAAAGACGGTGGGCCGAATGTGGGCGGCTCTTGCCTCCAGGCGATTAAGCGCATAAACATATCTTTATATAGCTGGATCGCCGCATGCGAACCCCACGCCCTCTGCCGTTCGAGTCCTTGAACGCGGCCTTGCGCGCGGCGGCCGAACCGACACGCCTGCGCATTCTCGCGCTGCTGGCCGAGGCGGAGCTCACCGTCACCGATCTCACGGAGATTCTGCGGCAGTCCCAGCCCCGTATCTCGCGCCATCTGAAACTGCTGACCGAAGCCGGCCTGATCGAACGGTTCCGCGAGGGAAGCTGGGCGTTTTTCCGCCTGCCGGACGGCGCGCCGGGCGGCGATCTCATCCGGCACCTTGTAAGCTGGCTCGACCACGGCGACCCGACGATCGCCCGCGACCACGAACGACTTTTCGCTGTGCGCGCCGCGCGGGCGCAGGCGGCGCAGAATTATTTCCGTGCCCACGCCGGCGAGTGGGACCGCATCCGCAAGCTCCACGTTGCCGACGCCTCGGTGGAGGAAGCGATTCTCCTCGCGCTGGCGGACAGCCCCGTCCGCTCACTGCTCGATCTCGGGACCGGCACGGGACGCATCCTGGAGCTGCTCGGGCCCCATATCGAACGCGGGCTCGGCATTGACCTCTCCCCCGCGATGCTGGCGGTTGCCCGCGCACGGCTCGAACGCGCCAAGCTGCGCCATTGCAGCGTGCGGCAGGGCGACATCTACGATCTTCCGGTCAGTCCCGACTCCTTCGACGCGGTTATCCTTCATCAGGTGCTGCATTATCTCGACGACGGCGCGGGTGCGATCCGCGAGGCGGCGCGCGCGCTGCGGCCGGGCGGGCGCCTCCTGATCGTCGATTTCGCCCCACACGATCTCGAATTCCTGCGTGAGGAACACGCGCATCGGCGTCTCGGCTTCGCGGCCGAGACGATCGAAGCCTGGATGACGGCGGCCGGACTCGAATTCGTATCCCACCGCAGCCTGGCGCCCGAGGCGGGTTCCGAAGGCAAGATCGCGGTTTCGCTGTGGCTCGGGCGCGATTCGCGCGCCGTTGTGGCGACGCCTGCCGCGCGGGAGGTCGCATGAACGCCCCCGAACCAAATCGGCTGAGCCGTTTCGCCGCCGACCGCCACACCATTCGCGTCTCCTTCGAGTTCTTCCCGCCGAAGACCGAGGAGATGGAACGCAGCCTTTGGGACGCGATCGCGCGGCTTGCGCCGCTGTGCCCACGCTTTGTTTCAGTGACTTACGGCGCGGGCGGTTCGACGCGCGAACGCACGCACGCAACCGTGCGGCGCGTTCTCGCCGAGACCGCGCTCACGCCCGCCGCACATTTGACCTGCGTCGCGGCAACCTGCGCCGAGGCGGATTCGGTGATCCGGGATTATTGGGACATCGGGGTGCGCCACATCGTCGCCCTGCGCGGCGATCCGATCGGCGGGGTGGGCGCGCGTTACGAGCCCCACCCCGGCGGTTACGCCAATGCCGCCCAGCTCGTCGCCGGCATCAAGAAGATCGCCCCTTTCGAGGTCTCGGTCGCCGCCTATCCCGAGAAGCACCCGGAGAGCGCCAGCGTGGCGGCCGACATCGACATGCTCAAGGCCAAGGTCGATGCCGGCGCCGCGCGCGCCATCACCCAATTCTTCTTCGAGAACGAGCTCTACTTCCGGTATGTCGATCGCGTGCGCGCGCGCGGCATCGACATCCCGATCGTGCCGGGGATTCTGCCGGTGCAGAATTTCAAGCAGACCGTGGGATTTGCCCAGCGCTGCGGCGCAAGCGTACCGCGCTGGCTCGCACAACGCTTCGAGGGGTTGGACGACGATCCGGCCACCCGCAAGCTGATCGCGGCGGCGGTCGCCGCCGAGCAGGTCCTCGATCTCGTCGACCACGGGGTGAGCGACTTTCACTTCTACACGATGAACCGGGCGGACCTCGTCTATGCCATCTGCCATCTGCTTGGGCTGCGGCCGGCACAACGGGAGGCGGCATGATGAACGGACACATTACCGGAATCGACCACGTCCAGATCGCCGTCCCCGCGAACGCCGAAGCCGCGTGCCGAGCCTTCTACGTGAATCTGCTCGGGATGCCGGAAATCGCAAAGCCGCCGTTGCTCGCGAGGCGCGGCGGCCTCTGGGTGAAGGCCGGGGACCAGCAACTGCATTGCGGCGTGGAGCCCGACTTCACGCCCGCTCGCAAGGCTCATCCGGCCCTCATGGCCAAACGGATCGACGACCTTGCCGCGCGGCTCGAAGGTGCGGGCCACGCCGTCGTCTGGGACGACGCCAACCCCGCCGTCCGCCGCTTCTTCACGCATGACCCGTTCGGCAACCGGCTCGAATTCGTCGCAGCCGATTGAAGAAGGCAACCGATGTCCCAGCTTCCGCTTTCCGAAACCGAGGCGTTGTTGCGTCGCATCGCAGCGGAACGCATTCTCGTGCTCGACGGCGGCATGGGGACGGAGATCCAGGCCCTCAAGCTCGACGAGGCCGGATTTCGCGGCCGGCGTTTTGCCGACTGGCCTCGCGAGCTGCGCGGCAACAACGATCTGCTCAACCTCACGATGCCCGACGCGGTGCGCGGCATTCACCTTGCCTATTTCCGCGCCGGCGCCGACATCGTCGAGACCAACACCTTTTCCTCGACGGCGATCGCCCAGGCCGACTACGGCACCGAGGCCTTCGTCTACGAACTCAACCGCGAAGGCGCGCGACTGGTGCGGGAGGCGGCCGAGATTGCCGCGCGCGAGGACGGCCGGCCGCGCTTCGTGGCCGGCGCGATCGGTCCGACCAACCGGACCGCTTCGCTCTCGCCGGATGTCAACCGTCCGGGCTTTCGGGCGATCTCGTTCGACGAGCTCAAGCAAGCTTATGCCGAGCAGGTGCGCGGGCTGATCGACGGCGGGGCCGACATTCTGCTCATCGAAACCATCTTCGACACGCTGAATGCAAAGGCCGCGATTTACGCCGTTTTCGACCTGTTCGAGGCGCGCAAGACGCGCCTGCCGGTGATGCTCTCGGGCACGATCACCGATCGTTCGGGACGCACATTGTCCGGGCAGACGCCGACCGCCTTCTGGCATTCGGTGCGCCACGCCGCCCCGCTCGCGGTCGGCTTCAATTGCGCGCTCGGCGCCAAGGACTTGCGGGTGCATATCGACGAAATTGCCCGGGTGGCGGACACCCTCGTCTGCGCCTATCCCAATGCCGGGCTGCCCAACGAGTTCGGCCTCTATGACGAAAGCCCCGAATACATGGCGTCACTGCTCGGGGAGTTCGCCGAGTCGGGGCTCGTCAACATCGTCGGCGGCTGCTGCGGCACGACGCCCGCACACATCCGCGCCATCGCCGAGGCTGTCGGCGGCAAGGCGCCCCGCCCCATTCCGGACATCCCGCGGCGCCTGCGCCTCTCGGGCCTCGAACCATTCACGCTCACGCCGGAAATCCCCTTTGTGAACGTCGGCGAACGCACCAATGTCACGGGGTCGGCCCGCTTCCGGAAGTTCATCACGGCGGGCGATCTGCCCAGCGCACTCGCGATCGCGCGCGAGCAGGTGGAGAACGGCGCGCAGATCATCGACGTCAACATGGACGAGGGCCTTCTCGACTCGAAAAAGGCGATGGTCGACTTCCTGCACCTCGTCGCCTCCGAGCCGGATATCGCCCGCGTGCCGGTGATGGTGGACTCCTCCAAGTTCGAGGTCATCGAGGCGGGACTGAAATGCCTGCAAGGCAAGCCGATCGTGAACTCGATCTCGCTCAAGGAAGGCGAGGAGGCGTTCGTTCGGCAGGCCGAAATCGTGCGCCGCCACGGGGCCGCCGTCGTCGTGATGGCCTTCGACGAGCAAGGCCAGGCCGACACTGTCGACCGCAAGGTTGCGATCTGCGCGCGCGCCTACGACATTCTCGTCAACAAAGTGGGGTTTCCTCCGGAAGATATCATCTTCGATCCGAACATTTTTGCGGTAGCCACCGGCATCGAGGAGCATAACGGCTACGGTATTGCGTTCATCGAAGCCGCGCGGCGCATTCGCGAACTGCTCCCGCACGTTCACATTTCCGGCGGCGTTTCGAATCTCTCCTTCTCGTTCCGCGGCAACGAGCCCGTCCGCGAGGCGATGCATTCGGTCTTTCTCTATCATGCCATTCGCGCCGGCATGGACATGGGCATCGTCAACGCAGGACAAATGGCCGTGTACGACGATCTCGACCCCGCCTTGCGCGAGGCCTGCGAGGACGTCGTCCTGAACCGCCGCGCGGACGCAACCGAACGTCTTCTTGCGTTGGCGGAACGCTACAAAGGGCAATCCGGCAAGGATCGGAAGGAAGCCGATCTCGGCTGGCGCGACTGGCCGGTCGAGCAAAGGCTCACCCACGCCCTGGTGCACGGAATCTCCGATTTCATCGCGGAGGACGTGGAGCAAGCCCGGCAGCGCGCCGCCCGCCCTCTCGACGTCATCGAGGGACCGTTGATGCAAGGGATGAACGTCGTCGGCGACCTCTTCGGCAGCGGGCGGATGTTCCTGCCGCAGGTGGTGAAATCGGCGCGCGTGATGAAACAGGCGGTCGCCTATCTTCTGCCGTTCATGGAACAGGAAAAAGCCGAACGAGGCGGCGGCGCGAAGGCTGCCGGGAAGATCCTTCTCGCGACCGTGAAGGGCGACGTGCATGACATCGGCAAGAACATCGTGGGCGTCGTTCTCCAGTGCAACAATTACGAGGTCATCGACCTCGGCGTGATGGTGCCGGCCGCGAAAATCCTCGAAACGGCGCGTACCGAGGGAGTGGACATCATCGGCCTGTCGGGGCTCATCACGCCGTCGCTCGATGAAATGTGTCACGTCGCGGCCGAGATGGAGCGGCAGGGATTCGACGTGCCGCTCCTCATCGGGGGGGCGACCACGAGCCGGGTGCACACCGCCGTCAAGGTGAGCCCCAACTACATCCGTGGGCAGGCCGTCTACGTGAACGACGCGAGCCGCGCGGTCGGCGTGGTCTCGTCCCTCCTGTCGACAGAGAACAGAGCGGCTTATCTCGATGAGGTTCGGCGCGAATATACGCGGATTGCGACTGCCCATGCGCGCGGGCAGGAGGACAAGAAGCGGCTAACCCTCACAGCGGCGCGCGCCAACGCGCTCAAGCTCGACTGGTCGGGTGCCTATATCCCGCCGCGGCCGCGCCGGCTCGGCACGCAGGTCTTCGCGGATTACCCGCTGGCGGAACTGATCGACTACATCGACTGGTCGCCCTTCTTCGCGACCTGGGAATTGAGCGGTAAGTTTCCGGCGATCCTGGACGACGCGACCTTCGGGGCGGCCGCACGGTCGCTCTATGACGATGCACGAGCGATGCTGGACAGGATCGTCTCGGAAGGGTGGTTCCGTGCGGCCGCGGTTCTCGGCCTGTGGCCGGCCAACGCGGCCGGAGACGACATCCTCGTCTTTTCCGACGAGGCGCGCGAAAAGCCCCGCGCCGTCCTGCACACGCTGCGCCAGCAGCTGGTCCGACGCGAAGGCCGTGCAAATGTCGCGCTTGCCGACTTCATCGCGCCGCGCGAGAGCGGATTGGCCGACTATATCGGGGCCTTCGCGGTGACGGCAGGGATCGGAGAGGACGATGCCGCCGTCCGCTTCAAGCGCGCCAACGACGACTACTCGGCGATCATGGTCAAGGCGCTGGCGGACCGACTCGCGGAGGCGCTTGCCGAGCGAATTCACGCGCGCGTACGCAGGGAATTCTGGGCCTACGCGCCGGACGAGGCGCTCTCGAACGCGGAGCTCATCGCCGAGCGCTATCGCGGGATCCGTCCAGCCCCCGGCTATCCGGCGCAGCCTGACCATACCGAGAAGGCAACGATCTTCGAACTCCTCGCGAGTGAAGCGCAAATCGGCGTGCGGCTGACGGAAAGCTTTGCCATGTGGCCCGGTGCATCCGTCTGCGGGCTCTATTTCAGCCATCCGCAGAGCCATTACTTCGGCGTGGGCAAGATCGAGCGCGATCAGGTCGAGGACTATGCGGCCCGCAAGGGCTGGACGATCGCCGACGCGGAGCGCTGGCTAGCGCCGATCCTCAACTACGACCCGCGCCAAGCGGAGCAGGACGCCGCCGCCTGAAGGTCCCTGCCCGGCCCGCTTCGGCCCTGTCAGGCGCCGCATGGTTAGCCGGCGATGAACGGAGCCGAGACAATTGCCAGACAATTACCGTCCCGTTCGGCACGGCGATTTAAGGCGAACGCGTCCTTATGCACGTACCTTCGAGACGGAGATACGCGCATGTTGAAGTATGTTGTCGCCATTGCGGCAGTTTCGGTCGCCCCCGCCTTTGCGGGGGAGACGGTCCAGCAGACCATGACGCTCGCGGAATGTGTGCAGAGCGTGCAGCAGGCCCAGACAACTCTGGCGACCCCCGTGACCACCACGGTCGACACGGCCGACCGGAAGGAGATGGTCCTGACGGTTCCCGACGGCCAAATCACCGTCTCCTGCGATGGCCCGAACAATCTCGCGACCATGACGCACAACTGACGGCGTCTCGACACCCATCGCCGCGGTCTCCGCCGGCGGCCTGCCTATAACGGCAAATCCTCAGCCCGCTTGACGACCGTTGCGAAGCGGTCGTTGAGCGCGGCGAGGGCGTTGCGCTGCACTTCTGCGGCGGGAATGACCGGCCCCCCAAGCGGATCGGGAAGGTCGCGGGTGGCCGTTGCGGCGGCGACCACGGCCGGACGGAAACCGAGATCGAGCGCGGCGCGTGCGGTCGCCTCGATGCACATGTGCGTCATGAAGCCGACGATCACGAGGTCGCGGCGGCCCTTCGCCTCGAGCACGGATTTGAGATCCGTGCCCGCAAATGCGTTCGGCAGAGTCTTCTCGACAATGGGCTCGTCCCCGCGAGGAGCGGCCTGTGGTACGATCTCGCCGCGGCGCGCGCCGGGATCGAAAGCGCCACCGGCGCGGCCGCGATGCTTGATATGGACCACGGACGCGCCGCGCTCGCGCGCGCGCGCCAGCAGGTGCGCGATCTCGCCGAGCGCATCCTCCACGCCCGCGAGCGGCAGCGCGCCGTCTACATACTCGTTCTGGGCATCGATGATCAGCAGCGTCGCCTCTGCAAGACGCGGCACGATCGGCGTCACGCCGGCCAGTTCCAAGAGCGTTTTCGCAGTCATCACGATTTACCGTCCCTGAGACGCGGACACCGGAGAGCGCAAAGCTCTCCGGTGTCCGGGATACGCATTCCTGTTGCCCCAAATCGTCCCTGAATCGGGCTCAGGCGTTGTCGTTGGACCAACCAATTTCAGAATGCGCCCAGCAGAACCGCACCCACAAACACAAGCGCGACGCAGGCCGCCAGCACATTCAGCTTCAAGGCGTAATCCACAGCTTGCCTCTTGGCTGGTTGCACTGGGCCGAAAGACTAACAGATGGTCCGGCCGGACCGGAAGCCGGGTCTGTGGTGCGCTGCGAAATGCCCACAACGCAGCAGGCGGCGCCAAACCCATGCGACGACTCGACAAATCGCACGCAGCAAAACGGCCCGGCGCGAATGCCGATTGTGGCGCTTCTTTGATTTTTGTGCTGCCCCGCAGCGAAGGGCCGCTCGAATGGCGGTTGAAACGCAGTCTCGGCCCCTCGCCGGGCGAATCGCCCGCCGCAGAACGCTGCATTTGTAAACAAGTCTTAAGAGAATTTCTCGCATTCTCCGCGCATGAAGCGTGGAGTAGCCCTGTATCTCGTCGGCTCCACAGTCCTCGTCGCGCTCGCCGGTTGCGGCCGCGGCTGGCTGAGTTTCGAGGAACGCGAGCCGTGGCGGCGCGAAGCTGAGATCGCGTGCCTGAAGTCCGGCGCGGTGAAACCCGGACCGGCGATCACCCCGATCGAGGCGATCGAAGGACCGGGCATTTGCGGCGCCGACCATCCGTTCAAGGTCACGGCGCTCGGCGACAACGGCATTCTCGGCTACACCAACGATCTCCGGCCGCCGGCGGCCATCCCGCAGACGCTGCGCAACCTTCCGCCCTATGGCCGCTCGACCGGCGTGGGCTATTACAACGGGCCGCAAGATTTTGATCCGTCCAACGGAGCCGATGCCCGGCGCGGCGACGATCCCGACCCGCCCCTTCCGCTCCACACCCACGGGAGCGAACCGGAGGAAGAGGCCGAAGCGGACGAGGTGCCCCCCGGCGTCGATCCGTTCGCCGTGCCCGGCGCAAGACCGCCGGCCGCGGGGCGCTATGGCGGTGGTTCGCGTCCGGACGTCTACCCGCAGGCGCGCCCCTATCCAGCCGCGCCGGATTCCGCGCCGCCCCCACTGGGTCCGCGCAGCAGCCCGGTGCAGTTCGCCGGCGCGACCATGATCACGCCGGCGGCCACCCTTGCCTGCCCGATGGTTTCCGCGCTTGATCAGTGGATCGCGCAGGCCGTGCAACCGGCCGCGCAGCGCTGGTTCGGCCAGCCGGTCGTCGAAATCAAGCAGATTTCAGCCTATTCGTGCCGCGGCATGAACGGGCAGCGCGGCGCGCCGATTTCCGAGCACGCGTTCGGAAACGCACTCGACATCGCCGCTTTCACCCTCGCGGACGGACGGCGCATTGTGGTCAAGAGCGGCTGGCGCGGTGAACCCGAGGAACAGGGTTTCCTGCGCGACGTTCAGGCGGCAGCCTGCGAGCAGTTTTCAACCGTGCTGGCGCCCGGTTCGAATGTCTATCATTACGATCACATCCACGTCGACTTACGGCGGCGACGCTCGGGCCGCGGTATCTGCAAGCCCGCGGCGGTGTCCGGTGAGCTCGTCGCCCAACGCGCGCGCGAGCGGCAGTACAGCCAGCACAACTCCGGGCGCCTCGGCTTCGCCCCCGACGAATCCGACAGGGACGCGCTCCGCCTCGAGACGAGGCTGCCGCGCGCGATCCCCGGCGCCGATTGAAGAACCGGCGGGCCGCAGCAGCGGCGATTGCGCTTGAGCCGGAATTGCGCCAAGCATTCCGCCCTCCTCGATTTCCCAGGGAAGCCTGTCATGAAGCTCTACTACGCGCCCGGCGCCTGCTCGCTGTCGCCTCACATCGTCGCTCGCGAAGCGGGCGTGGCCGTCGACCTCGAGCGGGTCGACAACCGCAAGAAGCAGACCGCTTCAGGCGAGGACTATTGGCAGATCAATCCCAAGGGTCAGGTGCCGGCCTTGCGGCTCGACGACGGCGAGATTCTCACCGAAGGCCCCGTGATCGTTCAATACATCGCCGATCAGGCTCCCGGCTCCGGCCTCGTCCCTCCCGCGGGCAGCCGAGAGCGTTACCGGGTGCTCGAATGGCTCAACTTCGTGACGTCGGAATTGCACAAGAATTTCACGCCGCTCTTCCGGCCGAATACGCCGGACGACTACAAGCCGATCGCAAGAGAGAACCTCGCCGGTCGCTGCGACTTCATCGAAAGACACCTTGCCGGCCGGCAGTATCTCGTCGGCGAGGCATTCACGGCCGCCGACGCCTATCTCTTTACCGTGCTGCGCTGGTCGGCGCTTCAGCATATCGACCTTTCGCGGTGGCCGAACATCAGCGCCTATATGACGCGCATTGCGGCGCGTCCGAAGGTGAAGGAGGCGATGCAGGCGGAGGGGCTTCTCAAGGCGACTTAAGCCACCGGCCGATCAGCGCGCGTCGAACATGGTCGAGGGCAGCCACAGCGCAATCTGGGGGAAGGCGGCAAGCAGCGCCACGGCGACGCACATCAGAAGGAACAGCGGAAGCGAATAGGACGCGATCGCGAAAATATTGCGACCCGTCATCCCTTGCAGCACGTAGAGGTTGAAGCCGACCGGCGGCGTGATCTGCGCCATTTCGACGACCAGCACGATATAGATGCCGAACCAAATAAGGTCGAATCCGGCCTTCTGTACGAGCGGCATGATGATCGCAGTCGTTAGCACGACCATGGAGATGCCGTCGAGAAAGCATCCGAGCACGATGTAGAAGAGCGTCAGCGCGGTCAGCAATTGCCAGTGCGCGAGGCCGAGGCTGCCTATCCATTCGGCGAGGGCACGGGGAATGCCGGTGAAACCCATCGCCGCGGTGAGATAGGCCGCACCCGCGAGGATGAACGCGATCATGCAGCTCGTGCGCGTCGCGCCGAACAGTGCGTCGCGGAAGTTCACCCAGTTCAGCGTCCCCATCCACCACGACAGCGCGAGCGCAAGGAAGACGCCGACCACCGCGGCCTCCGTCGCCGAGGCAAGCCCGCCGTAGATCGACCCGATGACACCGATGATCAGTAGGACCACGGGGATGAGGCGGCGCGCGGCCAGCACACGGTCCACGAAGTTCGTGGGCGGCTCCGGCGGCGGCATGCGGTCCGCATGCAGCAGCGCCCAAACCAGGATGAATCCCATGAAGAGGCCGGCAAGCAGGATGCCCGGAAAGACTCCGGCAATGAACAGGCGCGCGATCGACTGGTCGGTCGCTGTCGCATAGACGATCATGATGATCGACGGCGGGATGAGAAGACCGAGCGTGCCGGACCCCGCGAGCGTGCCGATCGCCATGCTTTCGGCATAGCCGCGCTTGAGCAGTTCCGGAAGCGAGATGCGCCCGATCGTCGCGCACGTCGCGGCCGACGAGCCGGATACCGCCGCGAAAATGGCGCAGCCGACGACGTTGACGTGCAGCAGGCGCCCCGGGAGTCTCTGCAGCCAGGGCGCCAAGCCCTCGAACATGTCTTCCGAAAGACGGGTGCGGTAAAGAATTTCGCCCATCCAGATGAACATCGGCAAAGCCGTCAGATCCCAGGAATCCGAGGCGGCCCAGACCGACGTGGCGAGCACCTGGCCCGGCGGCGTTGCCGCCTTGGTCAACACGGCGGCAAAGCCGGTGAGGCCGAGCGCCAACGCAATCCAGATGCCGGAGCCGAGCAGGACAAACAGGAGGACGATCAGCAGGAAAGACAGCTCGAGCACGCTCATGCGCGGCTAACCTTCCTTGCCGAGCGCGACGGCATCTTCCCGCGCGCGGAAGGTCGGCGTCCCTTCTTGCAACACGGTGCAGGTTTCGTCGATCAGCGCGATCGTCAGGATGAGCGCGCCGATCGCCATGGCGCTCTGCGGATAAGCGAGCGGTACCCGCACGACACCCGCCGAGACTTCGTGGAACAGGAAGGAAAACCAGGCGAACCGGGCGAGGTGGTAGGTGAGATAGGCCGAGGCGGCGGCGGACGCCCCGAAGGCCCAGAGCTCGACCAAGCGCCGCTGTCGTGCGCTGAGACCGCCGAGGACCATCGTCACGCGAATGTGCGCGCCCGCCTTGAGCGTCGGAGCGAGGGCAAGGAAGCTCGCGGCCGCGAGCAGGTACCCGCATATTTCCGCAAGCGACAGGACCATCAGCCCCATCACCGGAAACCCGGCCAAAGCGAGCACGCCGTCGGCGATCCTACCGGCGAGCTGCAGGCCGACCAAGGCGGCGATCGCGACCAGACAAGCGGCAGAAAGAGAGAGAGACGCGCGATAGAGCGTCTCGAGTACGGACCGCATCATTGCCTCGCTCGCATATTCTCCCTCCCGCTTTCCCTGCGGCGCACAGGGAAAGCAGGACGCTCCGGCGTTGCCCGATCCGCACAGCGGATTCCGGGGTACCTTCCTTGCGCCCCCGCTGGAGCACGTGTGCCGCCCGCTTGTCCGCGGCGGTCCGCTCAAGCCTATTTTCGGTAGGCGGAGAGCATCGCCTTGCCGTCTGCGCCGGCCGAGGCCTCCCACTCCCTGGCGATGACGTCGCCGATCTTCGCAAGCCCCGACCTGAGTTCCTGAGTGGGCTTCAAGACCTGGATTCCGGCGTCTTTGAGCGCCTTGGTCTTGATCGTCATCTCTTCGACGGAGGCCTTCCAGCCGCGCTCTTCCGCCACCTTGGCGGCATCGCGGAGAGCCTTCTGTTCGGCGGCGCTGAGCTTGTCGAAGGCGGCCTTGTTCACGAACACGATGTTGCGCGGCAACCAGGCCTCGATTTCGATGTAATGGGTGAGATAGTCCTGCGCCTTGGTGTCGACCCCCGTGGAAGCCGACGTGATCATCACGTCGACGCGCCCGGTCGCGAAAGCCGTCGGCAGATCCGGTACCTCGATCTGCGTGGGGATCGCACCCGCAAGGGAGGCGATGCGCCCGATCGTCGCGTTGTAGGTGCGGAACTTGAGGCCCTTGAGGTCGTCGACCGACCGGATCTCGCGCTTCGCATAAAGGCCCTGAGGAGGCCACGGCACCGAATAGAGGAATATCAGCCCCTCCGAGGCGAGTTGCTTCTCGAGGAAAGGCTTCTGGGCGGCATAGAGCTTGCGCGATGCGTCGTAGCCCGTGGCGAGGAAGGGAAGCGAATCGATTCCGTAAACGGGCGCTTCGTTCGCCGCGAGCGATTCCAGGATTTCTCCGATCGGGGCGGTGCCCTGCCGCACCGACCGCTTGATCTCCGGATGTTTGAACAGGGAGCCTGCCGAATGCACGGTGATCTTCAGCGATCCGTTGGTCGCTTTGTCGACATCGGCGGCAAACTGGATGATGTTCCGGGTGTGGAAATTTCCGTCCGGATAGGGCGTCGGCATGTCCCATTTGGTCTGCGCGGATGCCGCCGTGGCGAGGCATGCCGTCAGCACGGCGGTCGCGAGCGCGCGCGCGATCGATATCATTGAATCCTCCCTCGCGACCCGGGCATTGTGGGCTTGTCAAGACGCCGACAATCCGGGCCGCTCCGGAGCAAGGATCGCCTCAGCGAAGGGCAAGTTGCAAGGGGACTGAACGAGGAGATTTGATGCGGCCTGAACCCACCGAAGGCACGTCCGCCGCCGCCCGGAACCTTGCAGGCGAAGGATCCTGGGAATTCTGGATCGACCGCGGCGGAACGTTCACCGATATCGTGGCGCGCCGCCCGGACGGAACGCTCGAGGCCCACAAGCTGCTTTCCGAGAACCCCGAGGCCTATCGCGACGCGGCGGTCCAGGGCATCCGCGACTTGCTGGGCCTACGGCCGAGCGAACCGATCCCAATCGGCCGCGTGACGGCAGTCAAGATGGGCACGACGGTCGCGACCAATGCGCTCCTGGAGCGCAAGGGCGAACGGACCCTGCTCGTCACGACCAAAGGGTTCCGCGACGCGTTGCGGATCGGATACCAGAACCGGCCCAACATCTTCGCGCGGCAGATCGTCAAGCCGGAGATGCTCTACGAGCGCGTCGTCGAAATCGACGAACGGGTGCGTGCGGACGGCACAATCGAACGCGCGCCCGATCTCGCGGCGGCGCGGACGGCGCTCGAACGCGCGTTCAGCGAGGGCTTCCGCGCGGTCGCCATCGTGTTCATGCACGCCTACCGATATCCCGCGCACGAACGTGCCGTTGCGGCGCTCGCGCGGGAGATCGGCTTCCCGCAGGTATCGGTGAGCCACGAGGTCTCGCCCCTCATCAAGCTGGTCGGGCGCGGCGACACCACCGTGGTCGATGCGTACCTCTCTCCCATCATCCGCCGCTATGTCGCGACCGTGGCGGAGGAGCTCGGCTTTGGTTTCGGGGGAACCGGGTCGGGCGCGTCCACTTCCCCCCGCCCCGACCCTCCCCGCCAAGCGGGGAAGGAGAAGAGCGCCACATCGGCGAACCGCGAGGCGAGTGCCGCGCAAGGAGGGCGAGAGCGGGGCGAACCCCGGCTGATGTTCATGATGTCGTCGGGCGGGCTCACCGCGGCCGACCTCTTCCAGGGCAAGGACGCGATCCTCTCCGGCCCGGCCGGCGGCGTGGTCGGCATGGCCGAGACGGCGCGGGAGGCCGGCTTCGACCGTGTCATCGGCTTCGACATGGGCGGTACCTCGACCGACGTGTCGCACTTCGATGGCGAATATGAGCGCGCCTTCGAGACCGAGGTTGCGGGCGTGCGCATGCGCGCGCCAATGATGCGCATCCATACCGTGGCGGCGGGCGGCGGCTCGATCCTGCACTATGACGGCGCGCGCTTCCGCGTCGGGCCTGACTCGGCCGGCGCCAATCCCGGCCCCAAGTGCTACCGCCGGGGAGGCCCGCTTGCCGTGACCGACGCCAACGTGATGGTTGGCAAGCTCATTCCGGATTTCTTTCCGAAGATTTTCGGACCCGAACAGAACCAGCCGCTCGATGCGGACGCAGTCCGGAAGGCCTTTTCCGTGCTTGCGAACGAGATCGGCGGGAAATCCCCCGAGGAAGTCGCCGACGGCTTCATCCAGATCGCGGTCGAGAACATGGCGAACGCGATCAAGAAGATTTCCGTCCAGCGCGGATACGACGTGACGCGCTACGCGCTCAACTGCTTCGGCGGCGCGGGCGGCCAGCACGCCTGTCTCGTCGCGGACGCGCTCGGCATGAGCAAGGTGCTCATCCATCCGTTCTCTTCGCTCCTGTCGGCCTACGGCATGGGCCTTGCCGACATCCGCGCCACGCGCCAGCAGGCCATCGAGGAGCCCTTCGGCGAGCCTGCGCGCGCGACCCTTGCCGCGATGGCCGCACGCCTCGGCGGCGAGGCGCGCGCAGAGGTCGAAGGCCAGGGCGTCGCGCCCGACGCGATTGTGGTTCATGTGCGCGCGCACATCCGCTACGCCGGCACCGACACCGCCCTCATCGTGAATGCCGGCACGCTTCCCTTCCCGCTTGCGGGGGAAGCCGAGCGTGGCGGCAGTGCGCGCCGTTGCGCTGAAGGCCTCGTCACGCTCCTCGCGCTCGTCGATTTGAAGGCGGCGTTCGAGGCCGCGCACAAGGCGCAGTTCGGCTTCGTCGACGAAACCAAGGCGCTGGTGATCGAGGCGGTCTCGGTCGAGGCGGTAGGCGGCGGCGCGCGTTTTGCCGAACCGACGCTCCCCGCGACGGCCGCGCCTGCGCCCGCGCCGCTGCGCCGGGCGCGTTTCTACTCGGGCGGAGGCTGGCACGAGGCCGCGATCCACATGCGCGCATCCCTTTCGCCCGGCCACCGCATCGACGGGCCCGCCGTCATCATCGAACCGCACCAGACCGTGGTCGTGGAGCCCGGCTGGCGCGCCGAGATCACTGCCAAGAATCACCTCGTGCTCGAGCGCACCGCGCCGCGGCCGCGCCGGCACGCGGTCGGTACCGAAGCCGACCCGGTGATGCTCGAAGTGTTCAACAACCTCTTCATGTCGATCGCCGAGCAGATGGGGGTGGCGCTCCAGAACACCGCCTACTCGGTCAACATCAAAGAGCGGCTCGACTTTTCCTGCGCGGTCTTCGACGCCGCCGGGTCGCTTGTCGCCAACGCGCCGCACATGCCGGTGCACTTGGGCTCGATGGACCGCGCGGTGGAGACGATCATCCGCGAGAACCGCGGCCGCATCGCACCGGGCGACGTCTATGCGATCAACGCGCCCTACAACGGCGGAACGCACCTGCCCGACATCACCGTCTGCACGCCGGTGTTCGACGAGGCGGGCCGGGACATCCTGTTCTGGGTGGCAAGCCGCGGCCACCACGCCGACGTCGGCGGCATCTCGCCCGGGTCCATGTCACCCAATGCTACCACCATCGAAGAGGAAGGCGTCTATATCGACAATTTCAAGCTCGTCGATCAGGGGCGCTTTCGCGAGGCGGAGCTCCATGACTTGCTCACCCGGGCGAAATATCCTGCCCGCAATCCGGTACAGAACATCAACGATTTGAAGGCGCAAATCGCCGCTAACGAGAAGGGCGTGCAGGAGCTGCGCAAGATGGTCGCGCAATTCACCCTTCCCGTCGTCCACGCCTACATGCAACACGTGCAGGACAATGCCGCAGAAAGCGTGCGCCGCGTGATCGACCGGCTGCACGATTGCGAATTCGCCTACGAGATGGACCAGGGGACCTGCATCCGCGTCAAAATCACGGTGGACAAGGACAAGCGCGAGGCAACCGTCGATTTCACCGGCACGAGCCCGCAGCAGCCGACCAATTTCAACGCGCCCGAACCGGTCACTCGCGCGGCTGTGCTCTACGTCTTTCGCGTCATGGTGGATGACGACATTCCGATGAATGCCGGCTGTCTTCGGCCCATCAACATCGTCATCCCGAAGAAGTCGATGCTCTCTCCCGAATTTCCCGCTGCAGTCGTTGCAGGAAATGTCGAGGTCAGCCAAGCCGTCACCAATGCGTTGTTCGGCGCGCTCGGGGCGCTTTCGGCCGCGCAGGGCACGATGAACAACCTCAACTTCGGTAATGAGAAATACCAGTACTACGAGACGATCTGCTCCGGCTCGCCCGCCGGTCCCGGCTTTTCCGGCACCGACGCCGTGCACACGCATATGACCAACACGCGCCTGACCGATCCCGAGGTTCTCGAGTTTCGCTACCCGGTCGTTCTCGAAGACTTCCATATCCGCAAGGGCTCAGGCGGACGCGGACGCTGGAACGCCGGCGACGGCATCCGGCGCACGATCCGTTTCCT
The DNA here is from genome assembly GCA_035716025.1 of Xanthobacteraceae bacterium. GTDB lineage: Bacteria > Pseudomonadota > Alphaproteobacteria > Rhizobiales > Xanthobacteraceae > JADGHE01. The sequence continues at coordinate 162,265 of DASTKH010000042.1, read as the reverse complement.
CGAGGCGATGCAATGCACGATCCTCTCCGGCCACCGGCGGGTGCGACCGTTCGGGCTGGCTGGCGGAGAGGCGGGCGAGGTCGGCGAAAACTGGGTACGACGTCAGGACGGCAGGCTGGAGCGCCTCGCCGGCTGCGACGCGACCGTCGTCGGCCCCGGCGATGCCATCATCATCCAGACACCGACGGCGGGCGGCTACGGAGACCCGCGCGATCGCAGCCGGTGAGCCGACGCGAAACGGCCTACGACCTGCGCCGCATGCGGCTTGCGAGGTTCCTTAACATCGATCAAGTGCGGGTCGGCGCCTCTGTGTACTGTGCCGGCATGTCGCTCCGTTCCCGCGCGGCACCGCGGCCGCCACTTCCGTCGTTCCTGCAGGACATTCCCCGCCTCCTGCTGAGGCCGGTGCCGCTCTCGCTGTTGCAGCCAATTCTCAATCGCATCGCCGACCACGTTGGCCGCGCAAATCCTGCACTGTTCGCGCGCCTCGGCCCGCACGCGGGCAAGCGCTTCCTGATCGACCCGACCGACCTTCCGTTCGTCCTCGTGCTTCGGCCCGCGCGGGAGCGGCCGAGCCTGCAGGCTTACCGGCGCTTCGAACATCCTCCGCACGAGGCCGCCATCGCCGGCACGTTCTTCACGCTCTTTGACATGATCGACGGTTCGCTCGACGGCGATGCGCTGTTCTTCAGCCGCGACTTACGCGTGAGCGGCGACACTGAGGCCGTGGTGGCGTTGCGCAACGCGCTCGACGACATCGAGGGCGGCGTTCTCGACGTGGCGGTCCGCGGATTCGGGCCGCTGTCTGGCGCCGCCGCCTTCGCCCTATCGATTCTGCGGACTGCCAGGAGGACGCGAGACGATGAATGAGCCACGCGGCCTAACCCGACCCGAGCTTGTCTGCCCGGCGGGAACGCCTGCCGCCCTGCGCACCGCGGTCGACGCGGGCGCGGATGCCGTCTATTGCGGCCTGCAGAATGCGACCAATGCCCGCAACTTTCCGGGCCTCAATTTCACTCCGGCCGAGCTCGAACAGGCCGTCGCCTATGCGCATGCGCGCCGGGCCAAGGTGCTGCTCGCCGTCAATACCTTTCCGCCCGCCGGGCGGTTCGACCCCTGGCGCGAGGCGATCGATACGGCGGCGGCGCTCGGGGTCGATGCCGTCATCGTCGCCGATATGGGCGTCGCCGACTATGCCGCGCAGACCTATCCCAACCTGCGCCTCCACCTGTCGGTGCAGGCGGGCGCCTCCTCGCCGGAAGCCATCCGCTTCTATTGCCGGGAATTCGGCGTCAAGCGCGTTGTGCTGCCGCGCATGCTGACGGTTGCCGAGATCGCCGCCCTTCACAGCGAGATCCCGTGCGAGATCGAGGCGTTCATTTTCGGCAATATCGGAATGATGGCGGAAGGTCGCTGCAGCCTCACCAATTACGCGACCGGCATCTCCACCAATATGGACGGCGTCTGCTCGCCTGCCGCCGACGTGCGCTATGAAGAGGACGCCGCGCGCAATCTGACGACGAAGCTCGGCTGCTTCGTCGTCGACCGCTTTCCGTGCGGCCAGAGCGCCGGCTATCCCACCATCTGCAAGGGCCGTTACCTCTCGGCCGTTCGCGCGGACCCCTATTATGCGTTCGAGGAGCCCGTCAGTCTCAACCTGTCGGCGCTGCTGCCCGCGCTGATGCAGGCCGGCGTGACGGCCCTCAAGATCGAAGGCCGCCAGCGCAGCCGCGCTTATGTGAAGGCCGTCGTCTCCGCCTTCCGCGAGGCCGTCGACGAACTTCTGGCGGGGCGTGAGGCGGCCTTCGTCGATCTTCTCGCGCTGACCGAAGGGCGCAAGGAGACCGAAGGTGCCTTCCGCAGCAAGACGTGGCGATGACGACGGAAGCGAAAGCCCCCGAGCTCACGTTGGGACCGGTGTTGTTCAACTGGAGCGCCGAGCGCTGGCGCGACTTCTATTTCCGCATCGCCGACGAAGCGCCGATCGGCACCGTCTATCTCGGCGAGGCGATCTGTTCGAAACGCGCGCCGCTGTTTGCGCCATATTGCGAAACCGTCGCCGCCAGGCTGGAGGCCGCAGGCAAGGCGGTGGTGCTTTCCACTCTCGCCGAGGTGACGGTAAAGCAGGACCGCCGCCTTGTTGAGGATATCTGTTCCGCCCCCGCGCGCCCGATCGAGGCCAACGACGCATCGGCGCTGCTGCGTTTATACGGGCAACCCCATCACGTCGGCCCCTTCATGAACGCCTACAATGAGCGGACCCTGTCCGTGTTGGCGCGGGCGGGCGCCCGCAACGTCTGTCTCCCGGCGGAAATCCCGGCACGCGCCGTTGCCGCCCTATGTCGTGCGGCCGCGCCGCTCGGCGTGGAGATCGAAGTCCAGGTGTTCGGCCGCGTGTCGCTTGCGCTTTCCGCCCGCTGCTATCATGCGCGCGCGCACGGGCGCACGAAGGACAGCTGCCAGTTCGTCTGCGAAAACGATCCCGACGGGATGGTCCTGACGACGCTCGAGGGCGCTCCATTCCTCGCCGTCAACGGCATCCAGACGATGTCCTACCCTTTTCTCAATCTCCTGGGCGCGCTTTCCGACCTGCGGGCGATGGGGGTCGCTCGCTTCCGCCTGTCGCCGCAGACATGCGACATGGTGGAAGTGGCCTTGCTCTTCCGCCGCGTCCTCGATCGGCGGATCGAGGCGGACGAGGCGATGAACCGCCTGAGCGCGCTGCTGCCGGGCACGCCGTTCGCGAACGGCTTTTATCACGGAAAGCCTGGGCATCTTTGGCATTCCGCACCGAGCGAATGACGCGGGTTTCCCGTTCGACTCATCGCAGATGGCAGGCGACCCATTGTCCGGGGCGGACCTCGCGCAGCGGCGGGGCCTCGTTCCGGCAGCGTGCGACGGCATAAGGGCAGCGCGTGTGGAAATGGCAACCGGACGGCGGGTTGACCGGGCTCGGCACGTCGCCCTGCAAGACCCGCTTCTCCCGCTTGATCTTCGGGTCCGGCACCGGCACGGCGAGCAGCAACGACTCCGTATAGGGATGCAGGGCGCGCGTGAACAGCGTCTTCTTGTCGGTGTATTCGACGATCCGGCCGAGATACATCACCGCGATGAAATGGCTGATGTGCTCGACGACGGCAAGATTGTGCGAGATGAAGAGGTAGGCTAGGCCGAGTTCCCGCTGCAGGTCCGTCATCAGGTTGAGGACCTGGGCCTGGATCGACACGTCAAGCGCCGACACCGGCTCGTCGGCCACGATGAGCTTGGGGTTGAGCGCAAGCGCGCGGGCGATGCCGAGCCGTTGCCGCTGCCCGCCGGAAAACTGGTGCGGATAATTGTCCATCTGCGCCTTGCGCAGGCCCACCCGGTCGAACAATTCGGCGACCCGCTCCCGTCGGGTGCGTGCGCTTTCCGTCCCGTGCACGCGCAACGGCTCGCCGACGATCTCCCCCGCCGTCATCCGCGGATCGAGCGAGGAGAACGGGTCCTGGAAAATGATCTGCATTTGCCGCCGGTAGGGGCGAAGCGCGGCGCGATCCAACCTGGTGATGTCGTTTCCGTCCAGGCGGACCGTGCCGGCCGTCGGATCGATGAGCCGCAGGACGGTGCGGCCGACCGTGGACTTTCCGCAGCCCGATTCGCCGACGAGCCCCAGCGTCTCGCCTCTGCGGATCGCGAAGCTCACGCCATCGACTGCGAGCACGTGGCCGACCGTCCGGCGAAAGAGGCCCTTCTCGATCGGAAAATGCTTCTTGAGGTCTCGCACCTCGAGCAAGGGGCGGCCGGGTGCTGCGGCCGCGGCCTGGTCCGGGGAGGAGCGGGCCAGCACGTCTGTCATGCGGCGCCCTCCACGATCTCGTGCGAGCGCCAGCAGGCGGCCCAGTGACCCGGCCGCTTCTCCTCATAGGGCGGGTATCGCGTCCGGCAGGCATCTTGCGCATACGCGCAGCGCGGTGCGAACACGCAGCCTTCCGGAAGATGGTGCAGCGCCGGCACCATGCCGGGAATTTCACGGAGCCGTTCGCGCCCGGCATCCGCCTCGCCGCGCATCAAACCGAGGCGCGGAATCGATTGAAGCAGGCCTTGCGTATAGGGGTGCTGCGGCCGCGCGAACAGATCGTCCACGGGCGCCTCTTCCACCTTGCGTCCAGCATACATGACGATGACGCGCTGGGCCGTTTCCGCAACCACCCCGAGATCATGCGTGATGAGAATGAGCGCCGTCCCGAGCTTGCGCTGCAACTGCAGGATCGTGTCCAGGATTTGCGCTTGGATAGTGACATCGAGCGCCGTCGTCGGCTCGTCGGCGATCAGCACCTTCGGATTACAGGCCAACGCCATGGCGATCATGGCGCGCTGCCTCATGCCCCCGGAAAGTTGATGCGGATATTCTTGCAAGCGCTGCCGCGGCTCCGGGATGTTGACGAGCCGCAACATCTCTTCCGCCTTGGCGATGGCCTCGGCCCGGCCGAGCTTCTGGTGGAGAATCACGACCTCCGCGATCTGCCTGCCGATCGTCATCACCGGGTTGAGCGAGGTCATCGGCTCCTGGAAGATCATGGAGATGTCTTTGCCGCGGATGGCGCGCATCGCCTCCTCCTCGAGGGCGAGAAGGTCGATTCCGTCGAGGCGGACCGAACCCGCGACGATACGGCCCGGCGGCTCGGGCACGAGACGCATCAGCGAAAGCGCCGTGATGCTCTTGCCGCAGCCGGACTCGCCGACGACCGCCAGGGTCTCGCCCGCGCGCAACGCAAAGCTGACGCCGTCCACGGCCTTAACCATGCCTTGTCGCGTGTAGAAGAACGTCTGCAGCCCCGCCACTTCGAGCAGGACGGCAGACTGCGCGTCCGTGCGAGGCTCGGTCAACGCGTGCATCGCATCGCCCTTTGCCTTGGCATCCGCAGGCGACGGTACCATCTCAATTGCGCAGCCTCGGATCGAGAATGTCGCGCACCGCATCGCCGAGGAGGTTGGTTCCGAAAACCGCCAGACTGATCGCAACTCCCGGAAAGACGACCAGCCACGGCGCCGTGCGCACATATTCCGCGGCCGACTCCGAAAGCATCCGCCCCCAGGACGGATGCGGCTCCGGCACGCCGAGCCCGAGGAACGACAGCGACGCTTCGGTGAGGATCGCGGAGCCGAGCTGCGCCGTCGCCAACACAATCAGCGGCGCGATGGTGTTGGGCAGAACGTGGCGAAAGGCAATCGCGATCTCGTTCATCCCGGCTGCCCGCGCCGCCTCGACATAGGGCATTTCGCGCAGGGTCAGCGTATTGGAGCGTATGACGCGCGCGACGTAAGGCACGAGCGGGATCGAGATGGCGATGATCGTATTGTGCAGGGACGGCCCGAGCGACGCCGCCATGACCAACGCCATGACGAGAAGCGGCAAGGCCTGCATGATGTCGATGAGACGCTGTACGGCGAGGTCGAGCCAGCCGCCGAAGTAGCCCGACATCAGCCCGATGACGACGCCGATCAGGCAGCCGAGCAGGGTCGAGCCGAGGCCGACGGCGAGCGAAATTCTCGCGCCGTACACGATGCGGCTCCACATGTCGCGGCCCATGAAGTCTGCGCCGAGCGGATGCGCTTCGCTCGGCGCGGCCAGCGAAGCGCGCGGGTTCGTCGCGACGGGGTCGTAAACCGTGATGGCATCGGCGAACACCGCCATCAGAACAAACACCACCATCAAGATCGCGCCGGCAGTGCCGAGCGGATATCGCCTGACGTAGTACAGGGCATTGCCGAACATGCCGTCCGCATGAGCCCCGGCCCGCACGAGTTCGGCATGATGATCGACCGTCGTCACGGATGCCTCCCAGGGCGAACGATCTGTCCCGTCAAATGTCTGTCGACTGCTCACTTCTCGTATTTGATGCGTGGGTCGAGTGCGACATAAGCGAGGTCCACCAGGAAATTGACCACCACGACCACGAAGGCGATGAGCATGACGAGATTCTGCACGATGGGGTAGTCCCGCCAGAGGATCGCCTCGACAAGAAATCGCGCCACGCCCGGAATGTTGAAAACCGTCTCGGTCACGATCAGCCCGCCGATCAGGAACGCCGCTTCGATGCCGATCACGGTGATGACCGGCAGCACAGCGTTGCGCAGCGCGTGATCGTAGTTGACGGCAGCGCGCGAGGCACCCTTGGCCCGTGCCGTGCGGATGTAATCCTGGCGCAGCACTTCAAGCATCGAGGAGCGCGTCAGCCGCATGATCAGTGCGGAGGCCCGGAAACCGACCGCCGCCGCCGGAATGCTGAGCAGGCCGATTTCCTCCCAGACGCTGTCCGGCTTGTCCGTGTAGATCGGTATCCAGCCGAGATACTGCACGAAGCCCATGAGGATCAACAGGCCGAGCCAGAAGGAGGGCAAGGACAATCCGCTCAGGCTGACGACGCGCAGCACATAGTCCAGCATCGTGTTCTGGCGCACGGCACTGACGACGCCGAGCGGAACCCCGAAGAGAATCGAGAAGAACAGCGCGAGCCCGGCAAGCTTGGCGGTGATCGGGATGCGCGGCAGGATTTCCTCGATGGCCGGCTTCTCGGATACATAGGCATAGCCGAGATCGCCGCGCATCAACCCGCCGATCCAGTTCGCGTATTGCACGATCACGGGCTTGTCGAGGCCGAGTTCGGCTTCGATGGCCTTCTTGTCCTCCGGATTTACGAATCCGGCGGAGTCGAACAGGATGTCGCTGATGTTTCCCGGCACGACCCGCAGCATCACGAAGATGAGCAGCGACATGCCGAACAGCGTGACCAGCATCAGCGCGGCGCGCCGGATCAGATAAGCGCCCACGACCTCTCCTCTTTCATCGCACGGCCTGGCGAACGAACGGCGGCGGAGGCCCCCTCTCCTCTTTCGGAGCGGGCGAAGGAAAAGCGCAACCGTTCGATCCGCTGCGGCCGGTCCCTTCTGCTGCACGGCCTCTCTGCGGGCCTTGGCGGCCGTGCGGCGCGCCGGCTTCTCCGTCCGCGCACCGCGCGCGCATCACTTGTCGAGCCAAATGTCCTCGAACCGCCAACCGTTGTAGATGCTGTTCTCGAACATCGTGAAGTTCTTCACGTAGGGCTGCCAGCACGTTCCAGATTTGCTGTGGTAGATGATGGGACGCGCCCCGTCGTCGTTGAGGATCCGCTCGATCTGCCAGACGAGCTCCTTGCGCTTCTTGACGTCGATTTCCCGCGACTGCGCGTCCATCAGCTTTTCCACTTCCGGATTGCAGTATTGCGTGTAATTGCGTTCCGACTTGCAGGCGTAGCCTTCGTAGAAGACGACGTCCGGATCGTCGACGCCGCTGCCGGTGAGATTCATACCGACGGCATATTCCTTGCGAGCGACCTTGGCATGCCAGATGCTCGTGTCGACCACTTCGAGTTCGCCTTCGATGTGGACCTGCTTGAGCTGATCGATGAGGATCACCGCGGGGTCTCTGTAGATCGCGATGTTGCGGGTCGAGACCTTGACCTTGAGAGGATTTTCCGCCGAATAGCCAAGGCTTTCCATGATCTTGCGACCCTCGGCGCGGTTCTGCTCGATGTTCGCGCCGTAGCCAGTCAAGGTCGCCGCAACGTCCCCCGGCATGCCCCATTCGCCTTCCGGTGGCGGCAGCATGGCCCCGCCGATCGTGCCGGTGCCTTCAGTGAGGATCTTGATGAAGGCCTGCCGATCAAGCGCGAGCGCCATCGCCTTGCGAATTTTGGCATTGTCAAACGGCGGCGCTTCCCGGTTCACGATGAGGTTGCGACTGACATATTCCGGGTTGACCTCGCAGATGGCGTTCGGCGCCTGCGATTTGACATCCTTCAGCAGCGGAATCGCGACATCGCTGCTGAAGGTCAGGTCGAAATCCCCCGCCACGAAAGCGAGAATGCGAGTCGAACGGTTCGGGATGATCCGCCACTCGATCGCGTCAACATACGGAAGTCCCTTCTTCCAATAGTCGGGATTTCGTACCAGCCTGATCGATTCGTTGCGCTTGAATTCGACGAACTTGAAAGGCCCGGTCCCGATCGGGTGGGTCCGCATGTCGCGCGAGGAGACGTGACAGGGATAGACCGGGCTGTAGCCGGAAGCGAGCAGCATCAGGAAAGCGCTTTGCGGCCGCTCGAGCACGAAGGTCGCTTCGTCTTCGCCCTTGACCGCCACTTCCTTGAGATTGTGGTACCAGATTTTGCGTGGGTTTTTCCGGAACCTGTCCTTGTCGTTGCCGAGGAGCTTGTCCCAGGTGCATTTGACGTCGGCCGCGGTGAACGGCTTGCCGTCGTGCCACTTCACGCCGTGCCGAAGCTTGAACGTCAGCCGCGTCTTGGTGTCGTCCCAAGACCAGCTTTCGGCAAGCTCGGGAACGATCGTTTCCATGCTGTTGTGCTTCTTGTGCTGATCGAACAGCACGAGATTGTTGAACACCGCCATAAACGGCATGACCGTTGAAACGGTCGCTTCCTCATGGATGGAGGCGCTCGGCGGATTGTCCCGGTGGTAGATGCGCAGCACGCCGCCGTGTTTCGGCTCGCCGGCACCGGCCGGCGCGGTCGCGAATGCTGCAACGGCAAACGCCGCCGCAATCGCGGCGGTCAGCACGTGTCGCATTGGTCTCCTCCCGTCAGCGCCGTCCGCTCGGGGCCTACGCCCGGCGGCGGTTATCTTTATTCGGGAACGCTATCGCTTCGATGGGCCCCGATCAACCGAAGACTGCCCGGCCGATTTCACAATCTTGCGCGCGGATCGCCGCGCAGCCCGCTCGCACAGGCCCGCTCCGCTTGCCAAGCGCCCGACTTCGCACCACGATGTGTCCCTCACGACTGTGCGCCTTCGGACCGATCGGAATGCCGTGAACGAGAACGAAAACATCGTCGCCGAAACGGCGGCACGAATCCTGGCCGATCTTGCCGATCCTCAGACGATCAACCGGGCGAAGGACGAGGCCTGGGCCGCCCCGCTGTGGCGCGCGCTCGCGGAGGCCGGGCTCACGCTCGCCTGGGTGCCGGAGAAGCTCGGCGGCGGCGGCGCGGGGATGGCCGAAGGGTTCGACGCGCTCAGGGTCGCCGGCCGTTTCGCCGTCCCGGTCCCGCTCGCCGAGACAATGCTCGCGGGCTGGCTGCTTGCGCGGGCCGGAATTCCGAGCCCGAATGGCCCGATGACGGTCGCACCGGCGCGGCCCAAGGAGCGCATCGCGCTTCAATCCGACGGCACGCTAAGCGGACGGGCGCGGGGCGTTCCCTTCGGGCGCGGCGCCGAGCATTTTGCCGTCCTGGCCGAAAGCGACGCAGGAGCCTCCGTGGCGCTCGTCAAGGCCGATGCCGTTCGGATCGCCGAAGGCAGGAACCTTGCCGACGAGCCGTCGAACACGCTGATGTTCGAGCGGGCCCGGCCGTTGGCGCTTGCACCGGCCCCTGCGGGACTCGATCCGACGACTTTGCTGCTCATGGGCGCGGCCGTGCGCAGCACGCAGACGGCGGGCGCGCTCGAAGCCGTTCTCGCGATGAGCGTGCGTTATGCCAATGAGCGCGTCGCCTTCGAGCGCCCGATCGCCAAGTTCCAGGCCGTGCAGCACAATCTCGCGCGCCTTGCGGGCGAAACCGCGGCCGCAGTGGCCGCCGCCGGCTCGGCGGCCGACGCCATTGCCAACGCGCAGGCCTTCGACGAGGGCGTCAGGCTCGAAGCCATCTCCGCCAAGATCCGCTGCGCGGAGGCGGCACAGGAGGGCGCCGCGATCGCCCATCAGGTGCACGGCGCGATCGGATTTACGAAGGAACATGTGCTGCACCGTTTCACGCTGCGCATGCTCGCCTGGCGTGACGACTTCGGCCACGAAAGCCACTGGGCCGTCGCGCTCGGCCACCTTGTTGCGGCGCGCGGGGCCGATGCGTTCTGGCCTCTCATTGCGTCGCGGTGACCCGAAATTCATGCCCGCCCCCCGCTCCTCTGACCGGCAATCGCCATGACGGCTGACCTTCGATTCGACCCCATCCGCCTGCCGCCGCATTGCGAGGCGCTGCGCGAAGACGTGCGCGCCTTCATCGCGCAGGAAATCGAAGCCGGCACCTTCGATCCGGGGCAGGCGGTTCACGGCGATGCGGCGAGCCGGGAGTTCAGCCGGCGAGTCGGGCAGAAGGGCTGGATCGGCATGACCTGGCCGAAGAAATATGGCGGCCATGAGCGTAGCCATCTCGAACGCTATGTCGTGACGGAGGAGTTTCGGGTCGCGAATGCGCCGACGCGTCTGCACTTCGTCGCCGATCGCCAGAGCGGCCCCACGATCCTTAAATACGGTTCGGAGGCGGTGAAGCAGAGCATCCTGCCGCGCATCTGCCGCGGCGAAGTGTGCTTTGCGATCGGCATGAGCGAGCCCGGCTCCGGCTCCGACCTGTTTGCCGCCAAGACGAAGGCCACGAAGACGAATGGCGGGTGGCTGATCAACGGCACGAAAATCTGGACCAGCAACGCCCATCACGCCGACTACATCATCGGTCTCTTCCGCACCTCGCCGCCGACCAAAGAGAACCGGCGCCACGGTCTCACGCAGTTCGTCGTGGACATGAAGGCGCCGGGCATCACCATCAACCCCATTTACCAGTTGACCGGCCTGCACGACTTCAACGAAGTCGTATTTCAGAACGTCTTCGTTCCGGACGACCATGTTCTGGGCGCGGTCGACGAGGCCTGGAAACAGGCAACAAGCGAGCTTGCCTACGAGCGCAGCGGACCCGAACGGTTCCTCGAGACCATCTATGTCCTGATCGGGCTCATCCGCGCGGCGGGCGAGGTGCCCGATCTGCGGGTCGCCGAAGGTCTCGGGCGCCTGACGGCACAGCTCCATACGCTGCGGCGCATGTCGGTCTCCGTCGCCGGCATGCTGCAGGCCGGCCGGGAGCCGGTGGTGGAGGGTTCGATCGTTAAGGATCTTGGGACGATCTGGGAACAAGCCCTGCCGAACCGCGTCCGCGAGCTCGCGGCCTTCCTCGAACCGGAGGCCACGAACCGTGGCGACTTCGAAGAGCAGCTTGCCTTTGCAACGAAAATCGCGCCGAAACTGACCATTCAGGGCGGCACGACGGAGGTGTTGCGCGGCATCATCGCGCGGGGCTTGGGCCTCCGGTGATGGGCGGCGACTTATCCGACACAGTCACGTGCCCTTCCGAGCGCCAGCGGAGGACGGTGGGCGGCGCGCCGGCTTCCCCGAACGGCCGCCCGGACCGGCCAATGGCAACCGCGTGCCATGCCTGACATCGCCAAAATGCTGTGGCCGCGCGCGGTCGCGGTGGTCGGGGCCTCGAACGACACCCACGGACTGCGCGGCCGCGTGCTCCAGGTCATGCGCGGACACGCCTTCGAGGGACGCATCTATCCGGTAAGTCGCAGCGAAGCGGTGGTGCAGGGGCTCAAGGCCTATCCATCCGTCGCGGACCTGCCGGAGCGCGTGGACCTCGCAGTGCTCATCATTCCGGCGCGGTTCGTGCCGGGCGAACTCGAAAAGTGCGGGCAAGCCGGGGTTCGCGCCGCCGCCATTTTGGCCTCGGGCTTTGCCGAGGAGCGGAGCGAGGCGGGCGCGGACATGCAGGCCGAGATCCGCGCGATCGCGCAACGCTACGACATGGCGGTCGCAGGGCCGAACGCCGAAGGCTTTGCGAACCTCGCGGCGCGGCTCTGCCCCACTTTCTCGCCGGCGGTTGAAGGGGACGGACGCCCGCTCATGCCGCCAGGCGCGGAGGGGCGCGGGCAGATCGCGGTGATCGCCCAAAGCGGCGGCATGGGCTTTGCGTTCTTCGACCGCGGCCGCGACAAGGGTCTTCCCTTCCGCTACGTGGTCACGACCGGAAACGAGGCCTGCCTCGAGACGTTCGACTTCGTCGACCATATGCTCGACGAAGGCAGGACGGACGTCTTTCTTTTGCTCCTCGAGGACATCAAGAGCGCCGTGACATTCCGCCGGGTCGCGGAGCGTGCGCTGCGACTCGGCAAGCCCTTGATCGTCGGCAAGATCGGCCAATCGGAGGCGGGCTCGCGCGCAGTGGCCTCGCACACCGCCGCGCTTGCCGGGTCACCGGCCGCCTATCGCGCCGTGTTCGCGCGCTACGGCGTGATCGAGGGGCGCGACCTCGACGAGATGCTGGACCTTGCGGCCGCCTTTCTTGCCTTTCGCGACCGGCTGCCGTCGGGCCGGCGCGTCGGCATCGTGACGGCCTCCGGCGGAGGCGGCGGCTGGCTTGCCGACGCCTGCGCGGCCGCGGAGCTCGAAGTGCCCCCGCTTGATGCAGAGACGCGCGCGAAGATCAATGTCCACCTGCCCTCCTATGGGACGTCGCAAAACCCCGTCGACGTCACGGCGCAGGCCGTCTTTAAGGTTGGCTACACCGAATTCGCCCGTCTCGTTGCCGGATCGCCGAACATCGACGGCGTCATGGTGGTGAGCTCGACCCGCCGGCCGCGCGCCATCGAGGCGGAGCGGGAAAAGCTCATCGCCTTTGGGCAGGAAACGAAGAAACCGCTGTTCTTCTGGAGTTACACCATTCCGGCCGCGCAAAGCGTTGCCATTTTTTCCGAAGCCGGCGTGCCGCTGCTCACAAATATGCACAATTGCGCGCGGGCGATGCGCGCACTTGCCGATTATGCCGCGGCCCGGACCCGCCCACCTTTCGATATCGCAAAATCCGCCGTCGATGCTTCGGCGCGCGACGCCGTCGCCGCGGCGCTGGCCAAGGCCCGAGGCGTTTTGTGCGAATGGGAGGCGCGGCCGCTGCTACTGCGTTATGGGGTCGCAGGCGGGGAAACAGGCGCGCTCGCCCGCTCGGCCGACGAAGCCGAAGCGGCCGCGCGAAAATTCGGCCGTCCGGTCGCGCTGAAGGTGCAGTCTCCCGACATTCCCCACAAGACGGAGGCCGAAGCCGTCGCCCTTCATGTCGCAAATCCGCAGGACGTACGCGCGGCGTTCGCGCGCGTCCTTAACGGCGCCGCGCAGCATGCGCCGGGCGCGCGAATCCTCGGCGTATTGGTGCAGCCCATGGCGCCGCCCGGCCGCGAAATGATCCTCGGGGTTCACCGGGATCCTACCTTCGGGCCGCTGCTGATGGTGGGGCTCGGCGGCGTGCTGGTGGAAGCCTTGGGCGACGTGGCGCTTGCGCCCGTGCCCCTTTCCCACGCGCAGGCTCGCGCCCTCCTCGCTTCACTCAAGGGCGCTGCTCTTCTCGATCGCCATCGCGGCGCGCCGGCCGCCGACGTCGAGGCGCTGGTCGAACTGATGGCACGGCTCTCGCTTTTTGCGGCCGACCAGGCAGACGCCGTTGCCGCGATCGACCTCAATCCGGTGATCGTGCATGAACAGGGCCAGGGCGTTTCGATCGTCGATGCGCTGCTCGTGAAGCCCGACGCCCCTTAAAGCTTTGCGCTTCATAACCGCTGTCAACTCTCGGAAAGCACAGACGAAGGGGACTTCTCGCGCTCCCATCCCTCGCTAACGCTTGCGCTTGGGGCCGGGATCGTTGGCGGGGGCAAGCCGTGCGCTGCGCCGGAGCGCCTCCTTCAGGCTCGTCGGCCGTCCGTGCTTCTTGAGCAGATCGGCGAAGGCTTCGTCGGCGAGCTCCTGGAAGCTTTTCATGCTGTCGCGCGCGAGCAAGGCAAGGGCGTTCCACGTCTCTTCGTCGAATTGGACGCGTTTGCCCGGCATCGCCCTGCTCCGTCACGCCGCGCCGGAAGTCTGGCCGCGCCGGCGAATCTCGTTGATGACGACGGCATTGTCGAGATCGCCTTCGCCGTGGGCGAGGCACGATTTGAGAATCGTTTCGTGCAGCGTGGTGAGCGGCAGCTCCTGGCCAAGTTTGCGGGCTTGATCGAGCATGAGCTGAACGTCCTTCAAGTGCTGCCGCGCACGGCCGAGCGGCACGAAATCGCCGCTCACCATTTTGGCGCCCTTGCCCTCCATGGCATGCGAATAGGACGCTGCCCGCTTCGCAATCTCCAGAAAAGCCTTCGGATCGAGCCCCATGCGCTCGGCAAAGACCAGCCCTTCCGCAAGCACGAGGCGATTGAGCCCGCCGATCAGGTTGATCGCGAGTTTCGCCCGTCCGCCATTGCCGCTGCGTCCCACATGCACGCGCTTGGGAAACACGGCGTCGAGGACCGGCCTCACTTCTTCGGCGACCACCGGGTCACCGCCCATGAGGCCAAGCCCTGTGCCCTCCCGCACCATGTCGCTCGAGCCCGAAACCGGAACGTCGATCAGGCGGATACCGCGTGCCGCAACGCGCGCCGCGAGCACCTCTACGCGGTCGGGATCGAGCGTCGACGTCGCGATCACGATGCGCCCGGAATTTTCGCCGAGCGCGGCGATGACGTTCTCGACGACGTCCTCCGTCTGCTCGGTGTTGAACACGCAAGTGACGATCGGCTGTGCCGCGCGGGCAAGGTCCGCAAGCGAACCGGCCGGAACGCCGCCGTTGCGGGCGAGTGCCGCGCAGCGCTCCGGATCGACGTCGTAGCCCACGACGTCGAAGCCCGCCTCGATCAGACGCAGCGACACCGCGGTGCCGATGAGGCCGAGCCCGACCACACCCACCGTCTTGAACGCATCCTGACGCGCCATGCTGACAATCTCCGCTCGTAGTTCGGGACAGTTAGACCGGCACCGCGTCGGTGCGCGGCAGAAGGCGAAATGCCTGCGCGCCACACACGGCGCGGAGCTCCGCATAGACCGGCCGCACCGCCTGTCTGAACGCCGCCCGCTCGTCTTCGGCCAGCTCCAGCACTTCGCCGCCGCCTGCCTCGATCGCCCGGCGGGACTCGGCTTCTTCCGCGATAGCGAAGCCGCGCTGTTTCGCAACCGCATCGGCAACGGCCGCGCGCACCGCCTTCCGGATGTCCGCGGGCCAGGAGTCGAAGGCCGCGCGGTTCACGAAAAGGCCGCGGGAAATGTAGAAGTGCCGTGTCGCGGTGTGAAACCGGTGCAGCTTGTGAACGCCATAGGTCACCGTGTTGGCGAACGGATTTTCCTGCGCGTCGACGTCGCCGGCCGCCATCGCCTTGATCGCCTCTTGCAGGCCCATGCGGAACGGAACGGCGCCGAGCAGTTCCAGCGCCCGGGCGTGCACGGCGCTGTCGAGGGCGCGGATGCGCAGGCCGCGCATATCGTCCGGTTTTCGGATCGAACGGAGCCGGTTGGAGATGTGCCGGAAGCCGTTCTCGAAATAGCCGAGGACGCGAAAGCCCGGATGCGTCGCTTCCATGCGCTCCGCCAGAAAGCGGCCGAGCGGCCCGTCCATCGCCGCGCGTGCCTCCTCTTCGGAGGCGAAGAGAAAGGGAAGATCGGTGAGGGCGACCTCCGGAGTTTCCTCCGCAAGCGAGCTCGTCGACAGGTAACCGAGGGTCAGCCGGCCTTCGGAGACGAGGCGGTGAATGTCGGTCGGCCGCAGGCCCGCGTCCATCACATTCCAGAAGTAATCGATCGCGACCCGGTCGCCGAGCCGCGCCACGAGACCGTCGCCAATGGCTCTGAGGCCGCGGCTGAAATGCGTCGTCGGCGGCCCGTAGCCGCCGAACACCATCCGGATCGGCGCGGCCATTGCTCCTCCCCTCGTTCTGCCGCCCGCGGCGCGTTCGGGCGGCTCCCCGGCTATTTGACCGCGCCCTTGGCGCGCAATGCCGCGATCTCCTGCTGCGAAAGCTTGAGGAGCTCGCTCAGCACGCGCTCGGTGTGTTCGCCGAGGCGCGGCGCGGGCTTCGAGATCGTCCCTTCCATGCCCGACATTTTGATCGGATTGCCGGGAAGGCGCACGCGGCCGACATCCGGGTGGTCGTATTCGACGATCATCTCCCGCTCGGCCACCGGCGGCTCGGCGAACGCGCCGTCGATATTGTTGACCGGCGCGCACGGCACGTCCGCCGCGCGCAAGCGCTGCAGCCAATCGGCAAGGTCGCGGGTGCGGAAAAGCGCCTCGAGGCGGGGAACCAGCACCTCACGGTTCTGAACCCGGGCGGCGTTGGTGGCGAAGCGAGGGTCCTCCAACAGCGCCGGGTCTTCGAGCACCGTCGCAAGCTTGCGCCAGAAGCTTTCCTGACGCGTGGCGACCACGATGTAGCTGTCCCGCGTCTGGAACGCCTGCCATGGCACCGAATATTCGTGGGCCGATCCCGGCGGCTTCGGAACTTCACCGTTGGTGAGCCACATCGTGCCCATATAGCCGAGCAGATTGAGCATGGCATCGAACATCGACAGTTCCACGCGCCGGCCCTTGCCGGTCCGCTCGCGGTCGTAGAGCGCCGCGAGGATGCCCTTGCACGCGAAAATGCCGCCGCTCAGATCCGCAAGCGGGATGCCGACCCGCACCGGCGGCCGTCCCGGCTCGCCGGTAATCCCCATGTGACCGCTGATCGCCTGGATGATGATGTCAACGGCCGGATAGTCCTTGTAGGCGCCCTCGGTTCCGAATCCGGTGACGGAGCACTGGATGATGCGCGGATTGATCGCCGAAAGCGTCGGATAGTCGATCTTTAGCCGCTCCAGAACACCGGGGCGGAAATTGTCGATCACCACGTCCGCCGCTTTCACGAGCTCATAAAACAGCGCGCGGCCCTCGTCGGTCTTGAGATTGATGACGATCGACTGCTTGTTGCGGTTGAGCGTGAGGAAGAGCCCGCTCCAACCCCGATAAGGCGCGACGGAAGGGATGCGGCCGAGGTCGCCCTCCGGCGTCTCCACCTTGATGACCTCGGCGCCGAGGTCGGAAAGAACCTGGCCGCCATACGTCCCGGCCATGATCTGGCCGAGTTCAAGCACCCTCACCCCTTCGAGCGGAAACGACATCGGACCTTATGCACTCCTACCGACCCGCGGCGCGGCGCCCCGTGCGCCGAGCCGGGGCCATCTATTCCAGAAAGCGCGCCGCGACCGCAAGCACGGCCGCATCGCGAGAAGCGCAACTCCGCCGCCCCGCCGGGCCCGTTCGGTGACCTCGCTGTCGGGGCGGGCCGCTCCGCCTCACAGGCCGAGCCCCTTGGCGATGATGTTGCGCTGGATTTCGGACGTGCCGCCCCCGATCACCGCGAGACGGGAATCGCGGAAGAAGCGCTGCATCGGATATTCCATGCAGTAGCCGTAGCCGCCGAGTACCTGCAGGCCCAAGTCCGAGACCGCCTTGTAGGTCTCCCCGGTATAGAGCTTGAGCACCGCGGCGTCGCTGCGCGTCGCCTTGCCTTCCGACATCAGCCAGGCGAAGCGGTAGACCAAGGTGCGGGACACATCGAGCATCACCTTCATGTCCGCGAATTTGTGCGCGATCGCCTGGAAAGAGCCGATCGGCCGGCCGAACTGCTTGCGGTTCTTGGCATAGTCGAGCGCGTAATCGAAGGCGGCTTGCGCAGCGCCGGTACGCGCCGCGGAGAGGCAGAGCCGCTCGTACCAGAGATAGGAATCGACGGCCTGCCAGCCTTGGTCCACTTCTCCGAGAACCGCCGAGGCGGGGACGCTCACATCGTTGTAGAAGACCTGCGTCGTGCCGATCGCGCGTTGCCCGAGGGTCGCGATCTTACGCACCTCGATGCCCGGCGATTTGGTGTCGACGAGGAAAGTCGTGATCCCCTGCTGCTTGCGTTCGCCCGTGCTCGTGCGCGCGACCAGGAGGCAGTAATCACTGATGTCCATTCCCGAGGTGAACACCTTCTGCCCGTTGATGACGAAACCGTTGCCACGGCGTGTGGCGCGCGTGGTGAGCGCCGCTGCATCCGAGCCCGAAGCCGGCTCCGTCAGCCCGAAGCAGAAGCTTGCTTCGCCGTTCAGCACTTTCGGCAGAAGCTCCTTCTTCTGCTCGGGGGTGCCGTCCCGCATCACCGCATAGCCGCCATAGGTAAGGGTGCGGAACACCCACATCGCGAGCTCCTCGAAGTGGCGGCCGGTTTCCTCAAGCAGGATCGCAAGGTCGATCGCCGATCCGCCCATTCCCCCGTATTCGGCGGGCAGGATCAGGCCGAACCAGCCCTGCTTGGCAAGCGCCTGATAGGCTTCACGCGGCGGCCGCGCCTCGGCGTCGCAATGGGCCGCATAGTCGGGCGGGCAGACGTCGTCCAACAATTCCCGCAGATGATCGCGCAAGGCCTCCTGGTCGCGCGTAAAGGAAAAATCCATGTCTCACCGCCGTTTCCCTCGCCGGCCTCCCTTGCGGAGGTCGCCGCTTCAACATGAGCCCAATGTGGCTGACCGCGCCGGCCGCCACTTGACCTATGTCAAAGCTTCCTCGGCTCTGACAAGCAAGCCTCGGTCTTCCAAGTTCGGACGAAACGGAACAAGTCATGGCGAAAATCTGGTGGCAGAGCAGCACGCCCATTCACCGCCTGCATGATTACCGCAACACCCTTTCCGGCCATCTGGAGGCGCTGAAGCGACCGGAAACGGAAATTCTCATTAATGGCGTCGACGACGGGTCTATGGACCTGCATTACAACGCTGTCGTGGCGGTGAATACCTACGGGCCCGGCGGTGTGCTCAACAAATTGATCCAGGCGCAGGACGCCGGTGTGGACGCAATCGCCATCGGCTGCTTTCTCGATCCCGCCATGCAGGAAGCGCGGGAAGTCCTCCGCATTCCCGTGCTGGGGCTCGGCGAGTGCAGCATGCTCAGCGCCTGCATGTTCGGCCACAAATTCTCGGGCGTCGCGTTCCATGCCAAACAGGCGCAGTACTATGACCGCAAGGCCTTCGAATACGGGCTGTCGGCGCGACATATTCCCTTCGGCGATCTCGGCATTGACTTCAACGCGGTGCAGACGGCGTTTTCCAGCCCCGCGGCCATGACCGACCGCTTCATCGCGGAAGCGCGCCGCCTTGCCGGTCAGGGCGCGGAGGTCATTCTCGCGGCCTGCGCAACCGTCAACGCCATCATCCGGCGGGAAAATATCCGCGAAGTGGACGGCGCCCTGGTGCTCGATTGCAACGCCGTGCTGCTGAAGACGACGGAAGCTATGGCGGAGCTTGGGCGCGCCATCGGCCTCGCGCCGAGCCGCCGCCTCCTCTACCAGTCGCCGAGCCCGGCCGCCTTCGCGGACTGGATGCGCATCTATCAATTCCGCCGCGAAGAAGATTCCGCCGTGCGGGCGAATGCCCGGAGCGTTGCCGGCGCCGCGCGTTGAGCCCTAAGGCCGCCAGGCGGTAAAGGCCTCCTCAAAGGCGCGTTCCCCCGGATTGCCCTTCTCGAGCGCAAGGATCGCCCGCCGACCGTTGTTATAGACGATCGGAATGTCGAACCAGCTGCGCTCGCGCAGCAGCTGCACGTTGCGCTGCCGATCGGCCTCGACGGCGGAGAGGCCGATCAGGAAGAAGCCGTTCGTCACCTTGACGGCAAGCCCGGAGAGCGGCGCGCCGCGGGCCTGCTCGGCCTCCTTCATGAGGAGCCCGGGCACGTTGGCGACGCCGCCGAAGGGAAAATCGGACGGCAGGGTGAACATGATCTCGACCGTATGGCTTGCCGGCAGCGCCTGATCGGTGTTGCGGCGGATCGACATGGTCATCTGCATCCGCCGTTCCGGCACTTCCACGTCGACGCGAACCGCGAGCTCGGGCGAAAGGCCAGGCCCCGGAGAGACCGTTTCGGTCCGCCAAAGAGCAGACCCGACATAGCGATTGCCCTGCGGATTGCTCGGGTCCTCCTCGTAGAGGACGACACGCTGCGCGACGGCGGGCGGAGGCTGCGCGGGCTTTGTGGATGGGGTGCCGCTCTGCTGCT
This sequence comes from Xanthobacteraceae bacterium, assembly GCA_035716025.1. Taxonomy (GTDB): domain Bacteria; phylum Pseudomonadota; class Alphaproteobacteria; order Rhizobiales; family Xanthobacteraceae; genus JADGHE01. The sequence goes on along the minus strand of DASTKH010000042.1, from coordinate 142,541 downwards.
GATTCGGCTGGCCGGCCGGCGCGCTCTCCTGGCCCACTCTGTCCTCAATCTTGGGCCGCGCGGGAGCCGCCGCCTTCTGCCCCTGCGGCCCAAGCCCGCGCACGACACCGAAGAGGGCCGAGATGCGCTCGCGTTGCCAGTACGCGGCGGCACCGAGCGAGGTAATGACCAGGACCGTGACGAGCGCGGCGATGAGGCCGCGTCGGGCAGGATTGGGGGCCGGCTCCTCCGTGTCGAAGTCGGGCGTCCGCCGCGGCAGCGGTCCCGGCGGGCGGCGAGGCTTGATCGGTTCGTCGCTGATGTCTTCCGTTGGGCGGCCGGGCGGCGCCCAGCCGGGCGGCGGAGGCGGTGCGGGCCGGGTCCGTTCCCGGGGGGGCGGACGAAGGCCCGCCGGTTCGACGCGCGGCTCCACCCGATCGAGCTCCGGCACGTCGCTCGGTACGGCCGCATAGGCCTCGCGCGCAGTGCGCGAGGCCTGCGCCGTTGCATCACCAAGCGACTCGGCGTCGGCCACGACGTCGCGGAGACCCTTGACCCCGTCCTCCTTGCGCGGTGGTTCAGTCGTTTCGGTCGTGCGCAGGTGTTCGGGCGTCGGCGGACCGTACGGCTCGGGCTTTCCGGGCGGGGAGGCCGCGGCGCCGGGCGCTCCCTCCTCGGGCTTGCTCGGCCGCTTTCCCTTGTCCGGCAATGGAGGCGACGGGCGCGGCGGGGAAGGGCGCGGCGGCGGAGCGGCAAAGCGTGCCCGCCGGGCAGCCTCCGCCTCCACTTTCCTGACGGCCTCTTCCAGGGCCAGCCGTTCGCGCGTGATCTCCGGCTCGCTCAGCGGCGGCGTGGTGCTGCGCAACTGCGCAAGCAACGCGTTGCGCGCACGCTCGTAGAGGGCCCTGCGCGCTTCACCGGTGTTCTTCTCCAGACCGGCAACGGCGCGTGCGAGCAAGGGGTAGTAGTCGGTCATCGATGACGGCTGACCATGAGCGACGTGCTCGCTCTGTGCTTAAAGCTCAAACGGGTTTTGCACAAGAATCGTGTCCTCCCGTTCCGGACTGGTTGACAACAACGCGACCGGACACCCCACCAGCTCTTCGATCCGGCGCACATACTTGACGGCCTGCGCCGGCAATTCCGCCCAAGAGCGCGCCCCGGCAGTCGACTCCTGCCAGCCTTCGACGGTCTCGTAGACAGGCTCGAGCCGCGCCTGAGCCCCTTCTCCAGCCGGCAAGTAATCGATGTCCTGCCCGTCGAGCTTATAGCCGATGCACACATCGATTCGCTCGAACCCGTCCAGGATATCGAGCTTCGTCAAGGCGAGCCCATGGATACCGCTCGTCCGGCAGGTCTGGCGAACGAGCACCGAATCGAACCAGCCGCAGCGCCGCCGGCGCCCCGTCACAGTGCCGAATTCGCGGCCGCGATCCCCGATGCGATGCCCGATCTCGTTGTCGAGCTCGGTCGGGAACGGCCCGTCGCCGACGCGCGTCGTATAGGCCTTGCAGATGCCGAGCACGTAGTCGATCGCGGCCGGCCCGAGGCCCGAGCCGATTGCTGCCTGGGCTGCAACCGTGTTGGACGAGGTGACATAGGGGTAGGTGCCGTGATCGACGTCAAGCAATGCCCCCTGCGCGCCTTCGAAAAGGATGCGCCTGCCCTCGCGCCGCTTGGCCTCGAGCAGCGACCACACGCAATCCATGAACGGCAGAACGCGCGGCGCGATGGCGGCGAGTTCGTCGTAGATCGTCTGCGCGTCGTACTCCTCAAGGCCGAGCCCGCGCCGAAGCGCATTGTGGTGCACGAGCAGGCGGTCGATTTTCGCCCGCAGCGTCTTGAAGTCGGCGAGATCCATGAGGCGGATCGCGCGGCGGCCGACCTTATCCTCGTAGGCCGGACCGATACCCCGCCGGGTGGTCCCAAGGCGACCGGTGTTCGATGCCTCGCGCAAGGCATCGAGATCGCGATGGAGGGGAAGGATCAAGGTGGCATTCTCGGCAATGCGTAGATTATCCGGGCTCACCCGAACACCCTGGTCGGCGAGACGAGCGATCTCTTCGAGAAGCGCCCACGGGTCGATGACGACCCCGTTGCCGATCACCGAGAGCTTCCCGGCCCGGACCACACCCGAGGGCAAGAGCGACAATTTGAACACCTTGCCGTCGATCACCAGCGTGTGACCGGCATTGTGGCCGCCCTGAAACCGCACGACGATGTCGGCCTGCGACGAAAGCCAATCGACGATCTTCCCTTTGCCCTCGTCGCCCCACTGGGAGCCGACCACTACGACATTCGCCATACTTGCCCTCAGCACTCTTCGACGCGCCGCCCGCAGATCGGCCGCCCGCGCCACATCATCTGCACGAACACTTGACCGGATGTTTCGTCAACACATTCGGAAAGGCAGACTTCCTTCGGTTTTTCGTCCGTTATGTTTGAACGAAGCGCCTTGTCTCCGTCTACCGCAGTCCCGCGCCGACATTCGCGATTTCCGCCGACGTCATGGACCGGCCACATCGGTCGGACTCTCTGCCCCCGACCAGACGTTACGTCCCTCTTTCCTGGCGGGCCGGCCCGCGACCTTCGAGACTCTCGCCCGCATTGGCGGTCGGCGCCGAATGGACCATGGCATCGCTCCTCCGAAAATTGGACATATTTTAGCTCAGCACGCAGTTTTGACGAATTCCGCGGCTTGCGCGAGCATGCGTCCTGCAGTTGCGCCGGAGGAAGACGAAATTTGGCCGCGCGCGGGGCGATGTCGTGGCCCGAACCGGGCAACGGCCAAAGCCCGCGTCCCGACCTTGGGCGAATCCCCTTTCCGGAGGAGAGGGGCGGCCTCAGAACTTGAGCGGCTTGGCCGACTGGACCTGCGGCAATGCCTGGACCTTTGCCAGCACGTGCGGCGGCACCTCTCCGTCCACCTCGATCAACGCGATCGCGTTCCCGCCCGGCGCCTCACGTCCGACATGGAAGGTTGCGATATTGATGCCCGCCTCCCCGAGGACGGAAGAGAAGCGGCCGATGAATCCGGGCTTGTCGAGGTTCGTGATGTAAATCATCGAAGGACCGAATTCCGCATCCATGCGGATGCCCTTGATGTTCACGATGCGAGGCCTTCCGTCTGCGAACACCGTGCCGGAAACGAAGCGGGTCTGCTGCTCGGTCACGACCGTAACGGTGATGAGGCTCTCGTAGTCGCAGTGGCCCTCGCGCGTCGTCTCCTCGACCATCATGCCGCGTTCCTTGGCGACAACCGGGGCCGAGACCACATTCACGTCCTGCAGCATCGGCCGCAGCAGACCCGAGAGCGCCGCGGACGTCAGCGCCCGCGTGTTCATCTGGGCGACGAGCCCTTCGTAGGAAATCTGCACCTTGCTGATTCCGGTCTCGGTCAGTTGGCCGGCAAAGGAGCCGAGCCGCTCTGCGAGCGTGATGAAGGGCTTGAGCTTCGGGGCCTCCTCCGCCGAGATCGAAGGAAAGTTCACGGCGTTGGAGATCGCGCCGTTCAGCAGGTAATCGGACATTTGCTCGGCGATCTGCAGCGCCACGTTCTCCTGTGCCTCCATCGTGGAAGCCCCGAGATGCGGCGTGCACACCACGTTCGGATGACCGAACAGCGGGTTTTCGTAAGCCGGCTCGACGCTGAAAACGTCAAAGGCCGCCCCGCCCACATGCCCGGAATCGAGAGCGCGGCGCAGCGCGACCTCGTCGACGAGCCCGCCGCGGGCACAATTGATGATCCGAACCCCGGGCTTCATCGCGGCGATCGCGTCGGCATCGATGATGTTGCGCGTGCGCTCGGTGAGCGGCGTGTGGAGCGTGATGAAGTCGGCGCGGCGGAAGAGTTCCGCAAGCTCCACTTTCTCGACACCGAGGTCGAGGGCGCGCTCGGGCGAGAGATACGGATCGAAGGCGATCACTTTCATGCGCAGCCCGTGCGCGCGGTCGGCCACGATCGAGCCGATATTGCCGCAGCCGATGATGCCGAGCGTCTTGCCCGTGATCTCGACGCCGAGAAAGCGGTTCTTCTCCCACTTGCCGGCCTGCGTCGACGCGTCCGCCTGGGGAATCTGTCGCGCCAAGGCAAGCATCAGCGTGATGGCATGTTCGGCCGTGGTGATGGAGTTGCCGAACGGCGTGTTCATCACGATCACGCCTTTCGCCGTGGCGGCGGGAATATCCACGTTGTCCACGCCGATGCCGGCGCGGCCGACCACGCGCAGCCGCTTGGCGTTCTGCAGGAGCTTCGCCGTCACCTTGGTGGCCGATCGGATCGCAAGCCCGTCATAGCCGCCGATCGCCGCGGCGAGCTTCTCCTTGTCGGCGCCGAGCTCGGGCCGGAATTCGACCTCGAGCCCGCGATCCTTGAAGATCTGGACGGCGGAGGGCGAAAGGGCATCGGAAATGAGAACGCGTGGGGTCATGTTTCAGGTGTTCCGAAGCTGAAGATCAGAATCGCGGATGGCAGGGCCCGCGCGTCTTGCGTTTCTGGCGGAAAGGGACCGAAGCCTCACCGCCGAGCGGCAGAGCGGCGGGATGTTCCCTGCCCCGTCGCCGATCGCGTGCCGACGATCTCCGGGGCAGGTTTCGGCGTCTCTCACGCCGCTTTCGGCAAGGCCTCCTTGGCGCTCGCGAAAGCCCATTCAAGCCACGGCACGAGCGCCTCGACATCGGCCTTCTCGACGGTCGCGCCGCACCAAATCCGCAGTCCCGGTGGCGCATCACGATAATAGGCGATGTCGTAGGCGGCCCCCTCCTTTTCCAGAAGGGCGGCAACCGCCTTGGCGAAAACGCCCTGTGCGTCGACCGGCAGCGAGGCGACGGCCTGATCGGTAAACTTGAGGCAGACCGACGTGTTCGAACGGGTTGCGGGCTCCGCCGCCAGAAAATCGATCCAGGGCGTCCGGGCGACCCAATCGGCCAGCACCTTCGTGTTCGCGTCGGCGCGGGCGACGAGCGCGTCAAGCCCGCCGATCCCTTTCGCCCATTCGAGGGCGTCCAGGTAGTCCTCCACGCAGAGCATGGACGGCGTGTTGATGGTCTCGCCCTCGAAGATCCCTTCGTTGAGCTTGCCGCCCTTGGTCATCCGGAAGATTTTCGGCAGCGGCCAAGGAGGCGTGTAACTTTCCAGCCGGGCGACGGCACGGGGGGACAGAACCAGCATGCCGTGCGCAGCCTCCCCGCCCAACGCCTTCTGCCAAGAGAAGGTCGCGACATCGAGCTTTCCCCAGTCGAGGCGCTGCGCGAAAGCCGCAGAGGTTGCGTCGCAAATCGTGAGTCCCTGCCGATCGGCCGGAATCCAGTCCCCGTTCGGCACTCGCACGCCGGAGGTCGTTCCGTTCCAGGTGAAGACCACGTCGCCGGCGAAATCGACCTTCGAAAGGTCGGGCAATTGCCCGTAGTCGGCGCGGAGCACGGTCGCGTCGTTAAGCCTGAGTTGCTTGACGACGTCCGTCACCCAGCCCTCTCCGAAGGACTCCCAGGCCAGCATGGTGACCGGGCGGGCGCCGAGCAGCGACCAGAGCGCCATCTCGACCGCGCCGGTGTCGGAAGCCGGCACGATGCCAATGCGGAAATCCGCCGGCACCTGCAGCACTTCGCGGGTGAGTTCGATCGCGCGCTTGAGCTTGGCGCGTCCTGCCTTGGCGCGGTGGGAGCGCCCAAGAAGCGCGTCGGTGAGGGATTGAAGGCTCCAGCCGGGGCGCTTGGGGCATGGGCCGGAGGAGAAGTGCGGAATGACCGGCCGCACGCCGGGCTTGGCAACCGCCATTGTCTACCCTTCCAGATAGAAGCCCCTCGTTGGGGAGGGGTGTCCCACTGGCGGGCATAAGGGAGCGCGCGGGCGCGGTCAACAGGAAAGAGCCGGCAATCCGGATCCCGAGACGCGCCGGCGCGCCACAATGCCTCTCTCGCGGCCGCGCCCCGGCGCCGCTCAGTACTTCACCGCCGCGCCAACCCGGAAGGAGTTCACGCTGATCGGGATGCCGAGCACGGAGTTGAGCTGGGCGTATTCCCATTCGCCCCGCACAAACACGCCGGGAAAAAGCCCGATATCGACGCCCGCGCCAAGCATATAGCCGAATGTGACCACCCCGTTTCGCGACTCGGTTCGGCTTTGGTTGAGAACGGCGCCCGGCCGGGGCGGAATGCCGTCGGTCGGATCGAGCGCGGCATCCGATGCATCGGTCGCGACAAGATTAACGGTCGCGGTGCGGAACGCATCCACGCGACCAATGGCGAGGCCGAACATCCCGTAAGGCATCACCCATCCCCAGGCATAGCCGAGGCGCATCCGCAGCGAACCGATGTCGGTCAGGCGCGCCGTCGCGCTCGAAGAGATGAGGAAATTGTTGCTGAATTCGTCGCTTGTTTCGAAAACGCGGCCGATGATATCGGAGGACGCGGCGGTGCCGCCGCCGACGCGGTTGTAATTGACTTCGAGGCCGACGACGGCATCCCCCCATTGGCTGTTGTAACCGACAAAGAAACCGAAACCGCTTCCCGTCGTGCTGCGCTTCGGCAGGTTGGGCAGATCCGATACATGCCCTTCGCTTTCCAGGAGAGTCTGCCGCAAGATGTCGGCCACGAGCGGCCTCGTGGACTTGTTGAACTCGTAAGTGTTGCTCGAGTAGCTCCATTGGGCGCCGGCATAGACGCCGCTCCAGTCATAGCGCGCCGAAGGAAGGGCATCGTAGGTCGAGCCCCTCAGATAGTCGGCCGCGACCGCGTTCCCGGCGATCGTGAGGCTGGCCAAACCGAGAATGACTGCACGCATGGAGTCCGCTCTTTCCGCTCTCGCTGCCGGCCGCGCGACCGCGGCTGCTTCGAACACCCACGCATAATTCTCGATTAACCTTAACGATCGGTTATCCGGCCTTGGCCGACCAAAAAGCAAAACGGCGCGGGGAATTCCCGCGCCGTTCGCCTTATTGCGGATGCAGCCGGCTGCGCCGTCACCCTTTGGTGACGAGCGGGGGCGGCGGAGGCGGCGGCGTGTCGATCATCCAGCGCACGCCGACCTTGACGTCGTGCGAGGTCAGATCCCTGAATTCCATCGGGTTCACGATGGCGCTCACCCCGTTATAGGTGATGAGATCGCCGGACCTGGCGCTGCCGAGATCCAGGTAGCGATATGCCAGTTCGACGATGAGGCCCGGCGTGACGTGATAGGCAAGGCCTGCGTGCAGGGCCCACGCAAAATTCCATTTGCCGGCCGCCTCGGCATAGGCCAGCCCGGCGGTGGCGACGTTCACGTCGCGGAAATTGCTGATGACATTATAGGCCGTGCCGATGCCGGCGCCGATGAAGGGCGACAGGCCGTACCAGGTGCCGAGGTCAAAATAGACGTTGGCGAGCGCGACCCATTCGTGCTTTGAGCCGTAATAGTCGTCGACGCCGACGCCGGTTCCGCTTGCGGGCTCCGGCGTATAGACGTCGAGCCCGCGGAACGACGCCTTGCCGCGATATTCGCCGGTGACGTCGAAACGTAGCCAGCTGTTGAACTGATAGCCAAAGCCGATGCCGAAAATCGGCGCCGAATCGAACGATTTTGCGAGATTGGTCACCGTGACGCCGGGCGTCAGGTAAAGCGCGTTGAACAGGCTGCCGACCCGCTGATTGCTCATGCCGATGTCGCCGCGCAGATACCATCCGCTGGCGAAATCGTCGTAGACGACCGGCGGCGGCGCGCCCTGGATGATCGGCGGAAGATCGGCAGCGCTTGCCGCCGATAGCGTCAACGTCACGGCCGCTCCGACGAGGGCCAACCTTCGTACACTGCTGCCCATGGCATCGTCCTCTTCGTCCGTAGGGCGCTCGTCGACAACCCCACTCCAACACTCACGATGCCGATGATTGCAGCGATTGGTTAAGTGCTGCTTAAGGTTAAATCTTAACCGCGTTTATTCACCATAATTTGCTGCGAAGAGCGGCAAGGAGATGGAGCCGTCCGCGCCGACGCGGACGGCAAAATGGTGCTCTGGCTCCGATTCTGAATCGGGATTCCGATTCTGAAAAACCGGCGACGCAGGCGCCGCCCCGAGATCGTGCCCGATCAGTCGTCGAGCTTCCCGATGTGATGTTGCGCGTACGGTTCGACGCCAAGCCGCGCGACAAGGTCGAGCTGTGTTTCGAGGAAATCGATGTGGCCTTCCTCGTCCTTCATCAGCTCTTCGAAGAAATCACGACCGACGTAATCCTTGACCTCGTGGCAGTAAGTCGCGACTTCCTGGTCGAGCGCCCGCGCCGAGAACTCGGCCCGCAAATCGCATTCAAGAATTTCCTTCACGTTCTGGCCGATATGCCGCGGGTCGAGCGCCTGCATGTTCGGCAGGCCTTCGAGGAAAATGATGCGCTCGGCAAACCGGTCCGCGTGGCGCATTTCCTCGATCGATTCTTCCCGCCATTTGTTGGCGAGCGCCTTGAAGCCCCACCTGCCCTTTTGCGTCCGAAGCCGGGACGATCCGCACGACGAGAAGCAAGCCGCCCGATCAGAGTTTACCCGGGTCTCGGTGGCTGGACACGGAACCGCCCTTCGCAGCCTGAAAAGGGGTCGGAACGCGAACCCGCGATCCGCCTCGCAGCCGAAAAGCTTCAGGCGGCCGCGGAGCCTGCCAGGGCGCCGGCAATGTCGTCGACCACCTGGGCGACGAGGGCCGGATCGTCCCCCTCGGCCATGATGCGGATGACGGGCTCGGTACCCGACGGCCGCACGACCACGCGCCCGCAACCGTTGAGCCGGGCCGTCGCGCCGTCGATCGCTGCGCGGACCTGCGGCGACTCGAGCGGCCTGCCGCTTGCGCAGCGCACATTGCGCAGCACCTGCGGGAGCGGCTCGAAGCGCCGGCAGACCTCGGAAACGGGTCGCCCCTGTCGCTTCACCACCGCCATGACCTGCAGCGCGGCGACGAAGCCGTCCCCGGTCGTCGTGTAATCGGACAGAATAATGTGACCGGACGGCTCGCCCCCGACATTGAAGCCGTGTTCGCGCATGTGTTCGAGCACATAGCGATCCCCCACGGGGGTGCGCGCCACGGAAATGCCGAGCGCGCGCAGATAGCGCTCCAATGCGAGATTGGACATCACCGTCGTAACGACGCCATCCCTGGCAAGCCGGCCGTCTTCCTTGAAGGAATCCGCAATGACGGCAAGGAGCTGATCCCCGTCGACGACGTGCCCCTTCTCGTCCACGATGATGACGCGGTCTGCATCCCCATCGAGCGCGACGCCGATATCGGCGCGCATTTCGCGCACCTTGCGGCATAGCATCTCGGGCGAGGTCGAACCGCATTCCTTGTTGATATTGAAGCCGTCCGGTTCGACACCGATCGAAATCACGTCCGCCCCAAGTTCCCACAGGGCTTCCGGCGCGACCTTGTAGGCTGCCCCGTGCGCGCAATCGACCACCGCGCGCAACCCGTCGAATTCGAGATTGCGCGGCAGGGTGCGCTTGGCAAATTCGATATAGCGCGCGTCGGCGCCCTCGATGCGCTTGGCGCGGCCGACCTGGTTCGAGCGGGCGAGCCGGCTCGACATGTCGGAATCGATCAGCTTTTCGATTTCGAATTCGATGTCATCGGACAGCTTGTACCCGTCGGGGCCAAACAGCTTGATGCCGTTGTCGTCGTAGGGATTGTGGGAGGCCGAAATCATCACCCCGAGGTCAGCCCGCATGGACCGGGTCAACATTGCGACGGCGGGGGTCGGCATGGGGCCCACCAAAAACACGTCAAGCCCGACCGAGAGGAAGCCGGCAGTCAGTGCGTTCTCGATCAGATAACCGGAAAGCCGTGTATCCTTGCCGATGAGGACGCGATGGCGATGCTCGCCGCGCTGGAACATGAGGCCCGCCGCCATGCCCACCCGCATTGCGAGCTCGGCGTTCAGCTTGCCGTTGTTCGCCTTGCCGCGAATTCCGTCGGTACCAAAATACTTCCGCGCCATTGTTTCAGGCCCCCGCCGCAACGCATTACCGGGCCGTCTAGCAAAACCACCACGCAGCAAAGGCCGATCAGCCCTGCTGCGCCAGTCCACCCAAATGCGATTCGTCGTTTAGTATAGAACCCGATCGTCCCCCCTGCCTTCAAGATTTGTGAGCTTTGGTTACAAGTAGCTGACATTTCTGACGCGCGAACATCCCCCCGACCGCAAGTGTCCGTCTCCGCATTTCGCCCAGCGCCGACCTATGTTGCCATCGCCTGTGCGGCGATCTGCGTGTTTATGAATTTGTACGCGCCGCAGGCGGTCCTTCCTTTGCTTTCGAGCGACTTCGCGGCCCCCGCCGGCGCGGCGAGCCTCATCATGACGGCAAACACCCTTGCGGTCGCGGGCGTCGCGCCGTTCGCCGGAGCAATCGCCGATGTGCTCGGCCGCAAGCGCCTCATCGTGAGCGCCGGGCTGGCCGTCGTGGTGCCGACCCTCGCTTTGGCCTTTGCCCCGGACCTGTCGAGTCTCGTCGCCCTCCGCTTCGTCCAGGGCCTGCTGCTGCCGCCCATATTCACGGTACTGGTCGCCTATATCGGCGAAGAATGGCCCCGCGGCGAGGCGACCGCAATGACCGGCGTCTACATCGCGGCCGGCAGTTTCGGCGGGTTTCTCGGACGCTTCCTGACCGGCGTCGTTGCCGACCTCTCCACTTGGCGGACTGCCTTTCTGGTCGACGGGCTCATCACGCTCGCCTTGGCGCTCGCCGTGGCTGCCCTGCTGCCCCGGGAGCGGGCATTCGTTCCCGCCCGCCACGTCGGCCAGGCGCTCCGGCAGATGGCGCGCCACCTGGCGAACCCGCAATTGATCGCCACCTACGCGATCGGCTTCGGCGTCCTCTTCAATTTCCTCGCCGCCTTCACCTTCGTGACGTTCCACCTGGCGGAACCGCCCTTCGAACTGTCGCCCGCGCTTATCGGCTCCGTTTTCATCGTCTATCTCTGCGGCACCGCCGCCAGCCCCTTCACCGGCCGTGCGGTCGCGCGCTTCGGCCGCAAGCCGTTCGTGCTCGGCGTTCTCGGCCTGTGGGCTCTCGGTCTGGCGGTGTCGCTCGCGAGCTCTTTGCCGGCCGTGGTCGTCGGGATGGCGCTGTTCGCAGTCGGAGGGTTTCTCTGCCAAGCCTGTTCGACAAGCTATGTGGCGGTGACCGCCCGCGAGGGGGCCTCCTCCGCCGTCGGCCTTTATGTCACGTCCTATTATGTCGGCGGAAGCTTCGGCGCCGTGCTGGGGGGCATGGCGTGGCACGCCGGCAGATGGCCCGCTGTGGTCGGTCTCGTTCTCATCGTTCTGGGCCTGATGGCGGCGCTCGTCGCCGCCGTCTGGCCTCGTGATGCGTGATGATCTTCGCAAGCAGCCCGGGAGCACCGCCGGCCCGGCCTCAAGCCTGCGGCTGCGGCTCCATCGGACCGGGGGCCTCTGGGCGCGGACGGCCCTTGCCGGCCGTCGGCACGGCCGAAGAACGCGGCGTGCTCGGCTCGATGACCGATTCGCGGCTGGGCCGCTTGCCGGCGAGCAGATCGATGATCTCCTCGCCCGTAAGCGTTTCGAACTCAAGCAGCCCCTTCGCAAGGCTTTCCAGATCCTGGCGCTTCTCCTCGAGAATCCGACGCGCCTCGGCGTGACCCGCCTCGACCAAGCGCTTGATTTCCGCGTCGATCTTCTGCGCGGTGGCCTCGGAAATGTTCTGCTGGCGCGCAACCGACATGCCGAGGAACACCTCGTCCTGGTTTTCGCCATAGGCGACCGTGCCGAGCTCGGGCGAAAACCCCCAGCGCGTCACCATCATGCGGGCAAGCCGCGTCGCCTGCTCGATGTCGGACTGCGCGCCGGAGGTAACCTTGTCCCGGCCGAAGATCATTTCCTCGGCGACGCGTCCGCCCATCATGATGGCGAGCCGCGACGTCATCTGCTCATAGCTCATCGACAATTTGTCGCGTTCGGGGAGCTGCATGACCATGCCGAGCGCGCGCCCGCGCGGAATGATCGTCGCCTTGTGCACGGGATCGGTCGCCTTGACGTTGAGGGCGACGATCGCGTGGCCCCCTTCGTGATAGGCGGTCAGCATCTTCTCTTCTTCGGTCATGACGAGCGATTTGCGCTCGGCGCCCATCATCACCTTGTCCTTGGCGTCCTCGAATTCCGCCTGCGTCACCATCCGCTTGTTGCGCCGCGCCGCCATCAACGCCGCCTCGTTGACGAGGTTCATCAGATCGGCGCCGGAAAAGCCCGGGGTGCCGCGGGCGATGGTCTTGAGGTTCACGTCGGGGGCGAGCGGCACCTTCCGCACGTGCACCTTCAGGATCTGCTCGCGGCCGACGACGTCCGGATTCGGCACGATCACCTGCCGGTCGAAACGACCCGGGCGCAGAAGCGCCGGATCGAGCACGTCCGGCCGGTTGGTGGCGGCGATAAGGATGATGCCTTCATTCGCCTCGAACCCGTCCATTTCGACGAGGAGCTGGTTGAGCGTCTGCTCGCGCTCGTCATTGCCGCCGCCGAGGCCGGCGCCGCGGTGGCGGCCGACCGCGTCGATTTCGTCGATGAAGATGATGCAAGGCGCGTTCTTCTTCGCCTGCTCGAACATGTCGCGCACGCGGGAGGCACCGACGCCGACGAACATTTCGACGAAATCGGAGCCGGAAATGGTGAAGAACGGCACATTCGCTTCGCCCGCGACGGCGCGGGCGATCAGCGTCTTGCCGGTGCCGGGCGGCCCGACGAGCAGCACGCCGCGCGGAATCTTCCCGCCGAGGCGCTGGAACTTGCCGGGATCGCGCAGAAATTCGACGATCTCCTGCAGGTCCTGCTTGGCCTCGTCCACACCCGCGACGTCGTCGAAGGTGACGCGCCCATGCGCCTCCGTGAGAAGTTTCGCACGCGACTTGCCGAAGCCCATCGCCTTGCCGGCGCCCCCTTGCATCTGGCGGGACAGAAAGATCCAGACCCCGATCAATGCCAGGAACGGCAGCCAGGAGACGAGCAGCGACACGAACCAGGGGACGTTGTCCTGGGGCGGCCGCGCCGTAATGGTCACCCCCTTGCCGTAGAGCCGCTGCACGAGCGAGGGGTCGTTCGGCGCGTAGGTCTGGAAGCTGCGGCCGTCGGTAAACGTGCCGTGAATCTCGGGGCCCTGGATGGTCACGTCCCGCACGCGGCCGGCGTCCACCTCGGTCAACAGCTGCGAAAAGGAGATGTCCTGCGAGCTGGTGCGCTGCCCGGGGTTTTGGAACAGCGTAAACAGCGCAAGCAGCAGGAGAACGATGATCACCCAGAGGGCGAAATTGCGCAGGTTGGCGTTCATCCGAAGTCCTTCGTGGACGTGGCGGGCACTTGCCCTCGTCCAGCCAAGCCACCATCCACGGCAGCGGCTCTCTGGCCGATTTTATTAGGCAATGTAAGTCCGCCTGCCCCCGATGCCAAGGGAACGGGCTTGCGCTGGTTACTTGTTGATGGCGCGCCGCCTTGCCGCGGTCAGCCGGGCGGCAACCGCGGCGGCCCGCACCCGCGGCGTAGCCTCCCTGCCGCGCCTACGGGGCGGGGCCGCCTCCACCAGAACGCATCCCTCCTGCAGGGTCACGGCCGCCCCGGCCAGCGTGCGGCGCCACCGCCTCTGGCCTGCGGCCGCCGCGGTCAAAAGGGCCGCAAAGAGCGCCTCGAGCTTTCCAAGTTCGACCGGTCCTTCGTGACCTTCGGCTTCGATGTGACGGCGCAGTACCCGCAGCGCGATCTCGGCCGGCCAGCTCTGCAGCTCCATGGCGGTGGCGATGGGCCGGACGTCGGCCTTGGACTCTCGCTTCGGTCGTTGCCGGATCACCTCCTCGGCGGCCCATTCGAGCGCCGCATCGGCGCGCCGCGCGCGCTCCGCAGCGCGCGACAGCGTTGCAGAATTGAGCCCTTCGGCCGCAAGCGCCGGCATGACCGCACGGAAGCGAGCGCGAGCGAAGCGCGGGTCGCGATTCGAAGGATCGTCCTCATACGCGACCCCGGCCCGCTCGAGCGTGGCGATGAGACGGGTCTTCGGCACGTCCAAGAGAGGCCGCACCAGCGTCAAGTCTCCCGCCGCGCCCGGAACGGGTCCGAAGCGCGACATCCCGCCGAGCCCTCCGATACCGCTGCCGCGCGCGAGGCGGAACAAGACGGTCTCCGCCTGATCGTCCCGGGTGTGGGCGGTGACGATGTGCCGAACGCCCGCCCGCCGCGCGGCGCGGGCGAGCAGGCCGTAGCGGGCGCGTCTTGCCGCTTCCTGGATCCCGCTGCGTGGCTTCTCGTCGCGCCAGGCAAGGATCTGGTGCGGAATGCCGAGACGGGCGGCGAGCTGTCCGACACGCAGGGCCTCCTCGCGCGATCCCCGCCGCAATGCGTGATCGACCGTTGCCGCAAGAAGGTCCGGGCCATGGCGCAAGCTGCCGCGCCAGCGCGCCATGATCACCATCAGCGCGGTGGAGTCCGGCCCGCCCGAGACCGCCAGGAGCAGCCCGGGAAGATCAGCAAGGTCGGAAAAGAGCGCCGCCGCCTCGGTCGGCGACAAAGGCGCCGCGATGTCAACAGTGGACACGCTTTTGCTCGCGTTCGGCGGTGTGTCGCACGGCCGTCGCCTTGGGAAATTTGCGCAGCACCTCCGCCAGCGTTGCGCAGGAGGCTTCCTTCTCACCGAGCGCTGCGAGCGACTGGCCGAGCCGGAGCAAAGCCTCGGGCGCTTTGGCGGTGTTGTCGTGCTTGGTCGACACGGTCAGAAACGCCTCGGCGGCATCGCGGTAGCGCTGGCGCTGATAAAGGCTTTCGCCGAGCCAGTAGTTCGCCTCGGCGGCAAGCCGATCGTTCGGATGCTTCTTGAGGAACTCGCGGAAGGCGCTTTCCGCCATCGCATAATCCTTCTGCTGGATGAAGGCTTGGGCGATGGCGAACTCCTCCTTCGGCGAATTCGCCGGCATCATCACCATGCGCTGCGCCCCTGTCGCGTTCGGATTGCTCGTCGGCGGGGGCGGCAGCGGACCGGCGGCCCCCCCTTGCGCAGGCTGCGGAACCGCCGCCCCTGACCCAAGCGCGGGGTCCGCCGCGGCCCGTGCCGCCAGCGTCGAAAGATCAAGAGGCGCACCGGCCGGGCGGCCGCCGGGCGCACCGATCGGCTCCTCGACGGCAATCGGCGCAGGCGCCCCCGGCGCGGCCGAAGCGCCGAGCGCCCGCGGCGCGCCCGGCGCGTCCGGGTGTTCCCGCGGGTCGAAGACGTCGGAGCGGCGCCGCGGCTCGGACGCCGGCGGAGGCGCCGAGGCCGGCGGCGGCACGGGAAGCTCGCTGCGCGGACGCGACGGCGGCGCCTTACCGCCAAGCTCCTGGAAGCGATAGTCGACGTCTTCCTGGTTGCGCTTCAATTGCTGCTCAAGCTGCTGATTCCTGAACTGCAGTTGCTCGATCGCGCCGGTGAGCTGGCGCACCTGGTTTTCCAGCCGCTCGAGCCGAACGATCAGATCGGCCCCCGACATTTGCGCAACCGCCGTCCGCCCCTCCTCCGCTTGCGCGGTATGGGTCCGGTCGGAGCCGCCGAACAGACTGCCAAAGAGGCCCGCCGATTCCTGAGCCGACGCGGCCGGACCGACCGACAGCACCGCAAGCGCCGCGCAGGCCAACACGACGTTTCGCTTGAGTGAGGCGGAAACCCGGATCATTGCTGACGCGTTTTCTTGTCTGGAAAACTGAAAGTCTAGGCAGCGCTGAGTCGAAATTGTGACTTGCGGCGAAGCGGCCGCATCGCAGCCTTTACGCGTTCGCGATATCGTGACGAAAAACGGCCGCACAAGAGGCGGCCGTTGAATTGTCGTGCTTGCTTCTTGCAGCCGGCCCGATCCGGACCTGCGGTCAAGATGATGCGTTGAGAACCGTGACGGCGCGCCGGTTCTGCGACCAGCAGGAGATATCATTGCAGACCGCGACCGGACGCTCCTTTCCGTAGGAAATGGTGCGCATCCGCGAAGACTCGATCCCACGGGCGACCAGATAATCGCGTACGGCCTGCGCACGACGGGCGCCGAGCGCGATGTTGTACTCGCGCGTGCCGCGTTCGTCCGCGTGCCCCTCGATGGTGAACGTGTAGCGATTATAGTTGCGCAGCCATTGCGCCTGCTTGTCCAGCGTGGCGCGCGCCTGCGGGGTCAGTTCGCTCGAATCGGTTTCGAAGAAAACCCGGTCGCCGACATTGACCACGAAATCCTGCGCGCTTCCGGGAGAGGCAGCGCCGCCCGCACCGTAGCCCGCCGCGGTCTGGTCGTTGTTTGGATTGCTGGCGCATGCTGCAAGCGCCAGCGTTGCCGCGAGAAGCGCGGCCGTCCGAAGGACGCGAATGCTGCGGAGGAAACCCATCAGTGACTCCCTTTTCCGGACGCACCGGACTTGGCCTCCGGTGTAACAGGGGGTTCGTTAAGCGAAGGTTCCGTCAACCTTGACGCATTCTTGGGGGAACGGGTGAAACGCGAAGCGAACCCGGAAACGTTTTGGAGTGGTTAATGCGGCGTGAATGAGGCTGGGCGCGCCGCAGCCCCACACGTTTCGTCACGGTTGGTGACAAATCGCGCCGCCCCTCCTTCCGGCCGGCTCTCGGCGCCCCGCAGCTCGAATCATACACGTTATAGTCGCATTTTTTTCATTTCGCGCTATAGTTGTCACCAGGATTCGCCGCCCGGCGCACGCCGGCGGACCGATGACGAGGGATCCATGACGGCGATTGCAGGCTTCTGGCACTTCAATGAAAGGGCGGAAGGAGAAGACCCGTGCGCACGCATGCTGGCGGCGCAGCAGGTCTATGGTCCGCACGATGGTCGCCAGTGGAGCGAGGGTTCGGTGGCTCTCGGGCGGCGGCTCTATCGCACCGTTCCGGAAGATGCCTACGACCGCCAGCCGCTGAAGAGCACGGACGGTCGCCTCGTGCTCGTGGCTGATGTGCGCCTCGACAATCGGGAGGAGCTCATCGCCGATCTCGGCTTGCGGCACGAACGCCTGTTCCACACCTGCGACGCAGCGATCCTTCTTGCCTGCCTCGAGCGATGGGGCGACGCCGCGGTCGACCGGCTGGTCGGGGACTTCGCCTTCGCGTTCTGGGATCGTCGAGCGGAAACACTGACGCTGGCCCGCGACTTCCTCGGCCAGCGGCCGCTGCACTTTCACCGGGGGAAGGACTTCTTTGCCTTCGCCTCGATGCCGAAGGGGCTGCACGCCCTCCCCGACATTCCGTACGCGCCGGACGAGCAGGCGATGTCGGAGTTCCTCGTCTTGCTGCCGCAGAGCGGGCCGCGCAACTTTTTCAGCGGGATCGAACGGGTCGAGGCCGGGCAGGTCGTGACGGCCTCCCGGTCGGGTCTGTCGGCGCGCCATTATTGGCAGCCGAAGCGTTGTAGCCGGCCCCTTTCGGAACGCGAATGCCTTGAGGGCGTGCGATATCACCTCGACCTCGCCACGAAATCGCGGCTGCGCGGCATTGGGCTCGATGTCGCTGGGCAGCTGAGCGGCGGGTTCGACAGCGCCGCCGTCGTGGGGACCGCCGCGCGATTGCTCAAGGAGGACGGCGGAAAGGTGGTGGCGTTCACCGCCGTTCCGCGCGCGGGCTATGACGGGCCGGTTCCCAAAGGGCGCTTCGCCGACGAGGGACCGCACGCGGCTGCGGTCGCCGCCATGTATCCCAATGTGGAGCATGTGCTGATCCGCGCGGACGGACCCTCACCGCTCGAAGAGCTCGACCGCATGTTTTTCCTGTTCGATCGCCCGATGCTCAATCTCTGCAACTGGCGCTGGGTGAGCGCGATCAACAGGGCCGCGCGCGAACGCGGCCTGAAGATCCTGCTCAACGGCCAGATGGGGAACATGAGCATCAGCTATAGCGGGTTGGAGCGTTTGCCCGAGCTGTTGCGCGCGAGCGCCCTTCCGTCGCTTGCCCGCGAAGCATGGCGGCTCGTCGCCGGCCGCTACATGACGTGGGCGGGGGTGCTGGCGCAGACATTCGGGCCTTTTGTCCCCGGCCCGCTCTGGCGATGGTTGAACAGGACTCTCGCCGGCCGCGCGTTCGACGTTCTCGACTACAGCCCGATCCGCGCCGACCGATTGGCCGCCCTCAATCTCGAGCGGCTCGCGGCCGAACGCGATCTCGATTTCTCTTATCGTCCGCGCGCCGACGGTTTCGCGGCGCGGGTATGGGCGCTCCGTCGCGTCGACCAGGGAAACTACAACAAAGGCTGCCTTGCGGGATGGGGCATCGATCATCGCGATCCCACGGCCGACAAGCGGCTCGTGGAGTTCTGTCTCGCCGTTCCGAGCGAGCACTATCTGAGCGACGGCGTGCCGCGTGCGCTGGGGCGAAAGGCGCTCGCCGATCGCGTACCGGAGCGCGTACTCAAGGAGCGTCGCAAAGGTTATCAGGCAGCGGATTGGCATGAAGGTCTCACGGCAGCGCGCCGTGAAATCGTGGCGGAGCTCGGCCGTCTCGTGGAATGCGCACCGGCTGCGCGGACCCTCGACGTCCCGAGGCTTTCCCGGCTCGTCGAGCTGTGGCCGACATCCGGCTGGGAGCGCACCGAGATCATCCACCGCTACCGCCTGGCGCTCCTGCGCGGCATCGCGGCCGGCCACTTTCTGCGCAAGGCCGTGGGCGCGAACTGATCCCGGCGGCCCGTTTGGGCGGCCTCCCCGCGAGCGGCCCGCGCCTCGGAGACCTTAAGAGAGGAGCGGCGACCAGGCGGGATCGGATGCATAGCTCGGCGTCGGCACCCGCTGCTCGTTCCGGCCGGTGATATCGAGCGTATAGAGCGAGGGGCCGGAATTGCCGCCGGGGTCGCGGAAGAACATCAGGACGCGTCCGTTGGGCGCCCAGGTCGGTCCTTCGTTGTGGAAGCCCTCGGTGAGGATCCGCTCTCCCGATCCGTCGGGTTTGATCACACCGATCGCGAATTTTCCCTGATACTGACGCGTGAACGCGATGTAGTCGCCGCGCGGCGACCAGACCGGAGTGGAATAGGAGCCTTCTCCGAACGTGATGCGCTGGGCGGGACCGCCGGTCGACGCCATGATGTAGATCTGCGGCCGGCCGCCCCGATCGGATTCGAAGCAGATGCGGGAACCGTCCGGCGCAAAGCAGGGGGCCGTGTCGATCGCACTCGTGTCGGTCAGTCGCGTCGTCGCCTTCGAGCGGAGATCCATCACGAAGATGTTGGCATTGCCTCCCTGCTGCAGGCTCATGATGATCCGTTGGCCGTCGGGCGAAAACCGCGGCGAAAACGTCATTCCGGGGAAGTTCCCCACGATCTCGCGCTGGTGTGTGTCGATATTGAGCAGGTAGACGCGCGGATCACCCTGCCCGTAGGACATGTACGTAATCTCCTGCGTGGACGGCGAAAACCGCGGCGTCAGCACGAGGTCCTCGCCGCGCGTGAGATACCGGACATTTGCGCCGTCCTGGTCCATGATGGCGAGGCGTTTCACGCGACGGTCCTTCGGGCCGGTCTCGTCGATGAAGACGATGCGGGTGTCGAAATAGCCCTTCTCGCCGGTGAGCCGTTCGTAGATCGCGTCCGAGATGATGTGGGCGATGCGGCGCGCGTTCTCCGGGGTCGAAAAATATTGCTGGCCGGTCAGTTGCTGGCCGGCAAACACATCCCAAAGCCGAAACTCGGCCCGAAGACGGCCGTCCGTCTGCCGCGTGATGCGTCCGGTCACGAGGGCTTGTGCGTTGATGACGCGCCAGTCGGCGAATTTGGGTACGCTGTCAATGGTCGTGATCCGCTCGATATAGGCCGCCGGGTCGATCGGCGCGAAGAGGCCGGAGCGCCGCAGATTGGCGGTAATGACCTGGGTCACCAAACGAGCGATTTCCACATCGCCGCCGCCCCCAACGAAGTCGGGCAGCGCAATGGGCAGCGGCTGGATGGTGCCTTGCGTTACGTCGATCTTCAGCGCGGCGCGGGCCAGGCGTGGGACTGCGAGCGTGCCGACGGCACAGGCGCCGCCGGCGAGCATCGCGCGCCGCGACCACCGCATCGCCGATGCACCCGAACGCGCTTGATCCGGCGAGGTGTCTTCGCCGGGACGCGCCCGAAAAGACGCAAATGCCCGGCACACGGCCGGGCGTGGTGAACGGATCGGCATTTTGCTCATGGGTAGGTCTTTGGACGTGGCGTCAGCGTTTATCAACCCCGGAACAGATCGCGCGGGTCGAAGGTCACTTCGACATCCTTCCAGGCCTCGTACTTGGCCGGCGGCATGAAGCTGTACGGCGCGCAGCGGCGAATCGCCCGCAGAGCACTTTCGGCCGCGATCCGTTGATAGCCGCTTGCCACCGGCGTCAGCAATCGCGGTTCGGCGGCAAGCGAGCCGTCGGGGCGAAAGAGGATCCGAACCTGCACGATCAGATCGCGCGCCTCGGCGGCGCCGGCCGGAGGATTCCAGCATTGCTGAATTCGGGCCCGCAGAGCGTCGATCTCGTTCTGGGAAAGGCGTGGCGCCTGCCCCGTTGAGGTGCCGAGGGTCGGCGTGCTGCTGAGCGTCTCGCCGGCCGCGGCGAGCCGGCGCGGCTCGCGCTTGTCGAGCAGCGCCGCGATGCGGCTCGGATCGAACTTCGACGGCTCGGTCTCCCGCTTGTGTTCGGCCACCTTCTGCTTGCGCTCGGGGCGGCGCGGCGGAACAGGCTTCGGCTCGACCTTCTTGACCTCTTCCTTCTTGGGCTTGTCGTTCTTCTCGAGGGCTTCGGCCTCGGGCGGCTTCTTGGCGGGTTCGGTCTTCGGCTCCGGCTTTGCCTGCGGCGGGGCGGGCTTCGGATCGGGCAGCTTCGCCTCTTCGGGAGGGGGCGCCGAGGACTCGGCCGAGGCCAGAACCTCCGGCTTGTCCGAGACCTTCGATTCCGGATCTTCGACGGGCTTCGGCGTATCCTTCTTCTCGACGAGAGGCTTCGGCTTTTCGGCGGGCTTCGCCTTCTTCGCGCCCGCGGTCATTTCTGAAAAGTCGCTGAAGGAGATCGTTTCGACGAACAACGCCTCCGGCGGCGCCGCGTTCATAGGCTTGGCGGAAAGCGACAGGCCAGCCCACAGCAAAACCGCCAGGTGAGCGGTTGCCGAGACCGCGAGCCCCTTGTCGATCCGCCAGCGGGTCATCAGGACCCCTGCTCCACCTCGGTCACGAGCGCCACCCGCCGGAAGCCGGCCGTGGAAAGACGGCCCATGACCTTCATCACCGTACCATAGTCGACCTTGCGGTCGCCCCGCACATAGATGCGCTCGTCAAGCCCGCCGCGCGACTGGGTAATCGCCTGCAGCTTCGGCACCAGCTCATCGAGCTTCACCTCGGAATTCTGCAAAAAAACCTGACCTTGCACGTTCACCGAAACGGTCAGCGGCTCCCGGTCCTGGTCGAGCCCTTTTGCCTGCGTCTGAGGCAGGTCGAGCGGGACGCCGACGGTCAGGAGCGGTGCCGAGACCATGAAGATGATGAGGAGCACCAGCATCACGTCGACGAAGGGCGTGACGTTGATCTCGCTCATCACCGGGCGACGGCGATGGCGCCGCCGCCCATAGGATGCCGGACCTCCGACGCTGGCCGCCGCCATTGCCCCCTCACAAGCGCTCGTCGATCTGCCGCGAGAGGATCGCGGCGAATTCGTCAGCGAACCCCTCGAGTCTTTGCGACTGCCGATTTACCTCGGCGATCAGCTTGTTGTAGAAAATCGTCGCCGGAATGGCAGCAATCAGGCCAATTGCTGTCGCAAACAGCGCTTCCGCGATGCCCGGCGCGACCACCGCGAGCGAGGTGTTCTTGGAAGCCGCAATCGACTGAAAGCTCGTCATGATGCCCCACACCGTGCCGAAGAGGCCGATGAACGGGCCTGCCGAACCGACTGTGGCGAGCACCAGCAGATTTTTCTCGAGGCGCTCGACTTCGCGCGTGATCGTGACCTCCATCACCTTTTCGATACGCATCTGCAGGCCCGCGAAGGAGCGCGACGGCCCTTCGAAGCTTCGCTTCCATTCCCGCATCGCCGCAACGAAAAGCGCGGCCATCGAATGCACGGGCCGCGCCGAAAGGGTGCGGTAGAGTTCCTCCAGCGACTGCCCCGACCAGAACGCCTGTTCGAAGCGGTTCATCGCGCGGCGCGTGCGGGCATAAAGCAGGAGCTTGTCGATCGCGATCGCCCATACCCAGACCGAACAGAGCAGCAGGCCGATCATGACGGCCTTGACGACGTAGTGGGCGCTCCAGAACAGGCCGAAGATCGACAGATCGGAGGAAGAGAGCGGCAGCGCCGACTGTGCCACGTCGGCAGGATTCATGGGTCGGTTCCCTTTCTGCGCCAGGAGACGTGCCTGGCCACGGCGGGGCCGCAAGGACACGGCAACGCGGGCGCTCCCGCACGCCGCCCATGCTACCCGGTCTTTCGGAAAATCGGGCCGGACGGCGCCGGCTGTTACCGAATTCAGGCCAAACGTGACGAAACTTGGGCTTGGACCCGCGACTTCCCGAATTCCTTGCGGTTGCCATCCGGGCCGCGGATCGGCTCGGCCCCGACCCCGAAAGCCTTCCATTGCTCGCCCTAAACAGCAGCACGCATGGTTAAGAACCGGTTTATTCGCGCTTTCCCGGTCCGGGCGCCAGCCGTTTCTCCTCCTTCCGTTCGCCCCATGACGACGGGAAAACGCGTTTGCGCGACAAGGCGCGAATGTGCACGATCCCGGCATGGGACTGTCGGGGCGGCCCCTCGTTCTTGCGATGTGCATCGGCCAGGTGGGCAACCTGCTGCCGCACGTTGCCGTGCCTGCCACCATGCCTCAGCATTTGATGCCGGAATGGGGTCTCTCGGGCAGCGAGGCGGGGGCAATGGCGAGCGCCTTCGCCTTCGGTTATATGCTGGCGGTCCCGCTGTTGACCACGCTGACGGACCGGGTCGACGCGCGCTATATTCTGCTCGCCGGCTCAGCCGTCAGCGGCCTCGCCACGCTTGCGTTCGGGCTTTTGGCGCAAGGCTTGTGGTCCGCGATTCCTCTCTGGGGCCTTGCCGGCATCGGCTTTGCCGGAGCCTATATGCCCGGTCTCAAGGCCCTGACCGACCGGCTTGCGCCGGGGGAAAGCTCCCGTTCGATAACCTTCTACACGGCGAGCTACTCCTTCGGAGTTGGGCTCTCCTTCCTCGTTTCGCAGCTTGTCGCCGATCGCTTCGGCTGGCGGATCGCCTTCCTGGTCACGGGCCTTGGTCCGCTCCTGATGGTTTCGGTGTGCCTGCTGCTCGCCCCTGCCCCGCCGCCGCCGACGAACAGGCGACTGCTCGATCTCGGTCCGGTCTTTCGCAACCGGCCGGCCCTCGGCTACGTCCTCGGCTACGGCGCGCACTGTTTCGAGCTTTACGGCATTCGTACCTGGATCGTGGCGTTCTGGACCTTCGTGGCGGCGCAAAACGGCGGCGCCGCGATCCTCTCGCCCGTCGCCGTCAGCGTTCTCGTCACGGTGCTCGCGATGCCGGCGAGCATTTTCGGAAACGAGGCCGCGATCCGTTTCGGCCGCCATCGGGCCATTTCGGCCATTCAGGTCACCTCGGCCCTCCTGCTCGTCCTGCTGGGCCTCTCGACCGCGCTCTCGCCGGCGCTGCTGCTTGCGTTGGTGCTCGTTCACGCGATGACGATCAACGGGGACTCGGGAGCCCTCACCTCGGGGATGAGCGCGCGCGCCAACCCCGCATTCCGCGGCGCCACGATGGCCCTGCACTCCTCGGTCGGATTCGGAACCTCGGCTTTGGGGGCCTGGATCGTGGGCGTTGCGCTCGACGCGGCGGGCGGCCCGCTGTCGCCGTCGGCCTGGTCGGCGAGTTTCGCTGTCCTTACCCTCGGAATTCTCACCGGGCCGCTGTTTCTGTGGTGGTCGCGGCAAAAATCCAAATTCAATCCGGCTTGACGCCGGTTGCGCCGTCCCGATGCCGACCGCCCCCTTGCGCGCGGCGCCCGAACCCGAGACCGCAACGAAACGCCGCCCGCCAGAACCTGACGGGCGGCGTCATTGCGCGACGAGCACGATCAGGCCTGCTCCTGCGGGGCCGCGCCGCCGCGATTGCGGCGTTCGGCCATGAACTGGTCGAATTCGGTCTTGTCCTTGGCGAAGCGGAGCCGCTCGAGAAAGGCCTGGAACTCCCGCTGCTCCTCTTCCAGACGGCGGAGCGTTTCGGCGCGATATTCGTCGAAGGCCCGATTGCCGCTCGAAGGATGACCGCCGCCGAACCCTTCCATCCGCTCGCGCAGCCGTCCCACTCTCTCTTCCATTCGCTGCATTTTTCGCTGCCAGCGATCGCCACCGAAACAACCCATGTTCTTGCTCCACAGTGTGAAAACGAGGATCGCGAGACCCAGCGGCCACCAGACGATGAAACCGAGGACCAGGAGGACGATCCATGCGGGGTGGATCCGAACGAACGGACCGCGCCAGCAGCGCTCGCCCGGATTTTCGTAGACGCGTTCAGCTATCGACATCGCGGGGCCTCGTGAGCGTGAATGTTAATCACATTCACATAACTACCCGCATTCCGCTTCGGTTGCAAGGGCGCGGCGAAATTTTTTTGTCCGGTTCGCCTACCCAGCAGCGCTCAACGCAACGGCGGAACGAGTCCCAGGCCTTGCAGGTAGATGAGTACGCCTGCCTCCAGGAGTTCCTCGGCACTCATCGGCAGAGCGCGACGTGCGGAGTCACCCCGGCCGAACAGCGAGGCAATTCCGTGCGCCATCGACCAGACGTGAAGCGCCACCATGAGGGCCGGAGGTTTCAGCCCGGCCGGCGCCTGCGCCACAAGATGTTCGGCTGCCGTCCGCAGCACCGCGAAGGCGCGGTCGCCGGCTTCGCGCAGGCCGGGATCGCGGTCGAGCGGGATGCCTGCCTCGAACATCGCCGAATAATAAGCCGGCTCGCGCCTGGCGAAGTCGAGATACGCACGGCCCAGTCGTTCGAACGCCTTGAAGGGCTCCGGCCGTCCGCCGTCCCACGCCTCTCTTAGGGCTTGCTCGAACGCCGTGAATCCGCGGCGGGCAACGTCCGAAAGAAGATCGTCCCGGTCGCGGAAATGACGATAGGGCGCGGCAGGGCTCACCCCTGCCCAGCGCGCGGCCTCCGCGAATGTGAATCCCGCCGGCCCCTTCTCGGCGATCAGCTCAAGCGCGGCACGCACCAACGCCTCTTTGAGATTGCCGTGATGATAGCCCCGCGGCCCGCGGCCGCCCTGTCCCGTCCATCGCATGTAAAAAGGTATTACATTAATCGGAGGGCCGCGTCGATGCCCGAGCCGATGCCGGCCTCGAGGCAAGCGCCTTCCGATCGGCCCGCAGGGCCGCGCGCAGGGGCTCCGGCAGGCGCTGCGGCTTTCCCCCCCGGACGCAGGCGAACCGCACCGTCGCTTCGACAAGCGATTCGCCGTCGCGGGCCACCCGCTGAAACAGCACGGCGGAGGCCCCCCCAACCTCGCGCGGTTCGGTCCAGACTTCCAGCAGGTCGTCCATCCGCGCCGGCTTGAGGAACTCGATCTGCATCGAGCGAACCACGAAGGCGAAGCCCGGCGAATCCCGCTCGGCCGCCTCGAACATCGCCCGGTGATCGGTGCCGTGCAGCCGCAGATAATCGGTCCGACCACGCTCCATGAACCGCAGATAGCTCGCGTGATAGACGACGCCGGAAAAGTCGGTGTCCTCGTAATAGACGCGCACCGCAAGGATATGACGGCCATCCCGGACTTCGCCGGCGAGCGGAACGGACTTCACTGCCGACATCTCGCTACGTCACGCCTAAAATCTGCCCTGCCGCCCGACCCGCGGCCTTATACGACGCGTATGCAAACTTCATGACCTTCCGCGATTCTTCCGTCGAGCGAGGCTAGGCCTCCTCTCCCCCGAAGAGGCCGAACTGAGCCGGGTCGCGCCTCGGCTCGGCAAGACCGAGGTGGCGAAAGGCATGGCCGGTGAGCAGCCGTCCACGCGGCGTGCGCTGCAGGAAGCCGCGCTGAATAAGGAACGGCTCGATAATGTCCTCGATTGCATCGCGCGGCTCGGAAAGTGCCGCGGCAATCGTTTCCACCCCGACCGGGCCGCCACCGTAATTGAGCGCGATCGTCGAGAGATAACGCCGGTCCATGGCATCGAGGCCGGCCGCATCGACCTCGAGCTCGGTGAGGGCGCGATCCGCAATGGCGCGGTCGATGGCGTCGGCCTTGGCGACATGCGCGAAGTCGCGCACCCGTCGCAACAGGCGCCCCGCGACGCGCGGCGTGCCGCGTGCGCGGCGCGCGATCTCGTTCGCGCCGTCGCCCGTCATGCCGATTCCGAGCACGCGCGCGCCGCGCCTGACGATCTGCTCGAGCTCCGCCTCGGTATAGAAGTTGAGCCGCACCGGGATCCCGAAACGGTCCCGCAGGGGCGTCGTAAGCAGTCCGGCCCGGGTCGTCGCCCCGATGAGGGTGAATCTGGCGAGATCGATCTTCACCGAGCGCGCGGCCGGCCCTTCGCCGATGATGAGATCGAGCTGGAAATCCTCCATCGCGGGATAGAGGATTTCTTCGACCGCCGGGTTGAGACGATGAATTTCGTCGATGAAGAGAACATCCCGCTCTTCGAGATTGGTGAGCAAGGCAGCGAGATCACCGGCCTTGGCGATCACCGGTCCGGAGGTCGCACGGAAATTGACGCCGAGCTCGCGCGCCACGATCTGCGCGAGCGTCGTCTTGCCGAGCCCGGGCGGGCCGACGAACAGCACGTGATCAAGCGCCTCCCCCCGCGCCCGCGCCGCCTGAATAAACACGTCGAGATTCGCCCGCGCCTGCTCCTGCCCGACAAATTCGGCAAGCCGCTGAGGCCGCAGCGAGGCCTCCGCCGCGTCGTCCTCGCGGCGCTCGGGCGTGACCACGCGGTGCGCAGGCGCCACCGGGCTCAAAGCACGATCTCCAGCTCGATCTCGTCGCGCATCGGTATGCCGTCGAAGCCGATTTCCGGAATCGACGGTTTCAGCGACCGCATCATGTCGACCACGCCCGAATGGACGGCGACGATGCGGAAGCCGCGCTTCTGATAGAAGCGCAGCGCCGGAATGTTATCGTTGCTCAACATCGCCCGCATGAACGGGAATCCCTTACGGCGGCCCATGTCCAGCATCGCCCCGAGCAGCGCCACTCCGACCCCCCGCCGATCGGTGATGTTGTTGAGCGTGAGCAGATAGAGGGTGCCCTGCTCGATCCGCCATGTCGCCACGCCCTGCAGGCGGCCGTCCAGATACGCGCCGAGCGCCTCCACATCCTGGGGCGCAAGCAAGCGGCCCCGCACGAAAATCGTTCCGTCGCTCCAGCGCAGGCGCAACAACTCCTCCAGGCTGGCGCGGTCCGTCATGGGCCGGATTTCGAAAATCGGACGCTCTTGCGTCACCTGCCCTTCCCCGCAGCGGGGCCCCCTTTAGAGTTCCAGTTCAAGTTCGAATTCGTCGCGCATGGGTATGCCGTCAAGCCCGGTCCGAGGGATGGACGGCTTGACATGGCGCATTACGTCGAAGATTCCGCGATTGAGCCCCGTGACGCGAAATCCCCGCTTTTGATAGAAGCGCAGGCCCACAACATTGTCGTTGCTCACGGTTGCGCGCAAGAGCGCAAGCCCTTGCTCGCGCGCCTCGACGATCATGGCCTCAACGAGCCGGGCACCAACCCCGCGCAGTTCCGTAAACGCGTTGACGGCAATGACGTGCATCACGCGGCCCATGATCATCCATGTCGCAACCCCATGCAGGCGTTCGCCGGCAAAGGCCCCGATGCCCTCCACATCTTCGGGCCCGACGAAGCGCCCGCACAGGAACATGTTCTGATCCGGCCAGCGAAGCGTCAGCAGTTCCACGAGCCGCTCGCGCGGCATCGGCCTGATCTCCAGGTCCGGCCCGTCCTCGCTCACCGCGACAGCTCCTTCAGCCCGAGGCGGATCAACCGGGCGGCATCGGCCCCTTCCCCGGCCTCTCGCGCCGCCGCCGCGATCGCGGCGGCCGCCTGCGCCTGAGCATAACCGAGATTGATTAATGCCGAGACAGCATCCGATACGGCCTGCGGGGCGCGCCGCTCGTCAACCGCCCCGGAGAGCCGCACGACCGCCGAATCGACAGCGGCATAGGCCGGCGCCTTGTCCTTGAGCTCGGTCACGATCCGCTCCGCGACCTTGGGCCCAACGCCCGGCGCGCGCGCGATCGCGGCCCGATCGCGCATCGCCACCGCGGTCGCAAGATCGGCGGGTTTCAGGGTCCCGAGCACCGAGAGGGCGACACGCGTGCCGACACCCTGCACCGTCTGCAACAGGCGGAACCATTCGCGCTCAAGATCGGACAGAAACCCGAAAAGACGGATCTGGTCCTCCCGAACATGGGTCTCGATCGAAAGCGTCACCGCCTGGCCGATCGGCGGCAGCGCCTGCAGGGTGAGCGCCGAGCAGTGCACCATATAGCCGACCCCTCCCACATCGACGATCACGAAGTCCTCGCCGTAGGAGTCGATCGTACCTTTCAGCTTGCCGATCATCCGCAACCCGCCCCGACGAACCGCGCGGCCGCGCGGCGGATCACGCGCCGAACATGGCCAACCGCTCCACTCATCCTGCCGCCGTCCTCGCCCAAGCCCGCATGCGATGGTGCGCATGCGTCACCGCCACCGCCAAGGCATCGGCGGCATCATGCGTCGGGGGGGCGGCGCGCGGCAAAAGCACGCCGACCATCATCCGGATTTGCACCTTCTCGCCGTGGCCAGCGCCCACGATGGTCTTCTTCACCAGATTGGGGGCGTATTCGGCAACCGCGAGCCCGGCGCGCGCCGGCACCAGGAGGGCAACGCCCCGTGCCTGACCGAGCTTGAGAGTCGCCGCGGCGTCCTTGTTGACGAAGGTCGCTTCCACCGCCGCCTCGTCAGGCCGGTGCTCGGCGACGACGCGGGAAAGCCCGTCGTGGATGCGGACCAGCCGCGCGGCGAGGTCGGTCTTGTCATCCGTCGCGATCGAGCCGCAGGCGAGATAGACGAGGCGGTTCCCGTCGGCCGCGATAACCCCCCATCCGGTGCGGCGGAGACCGGGATCGATGCCGAGAATGCGAATCGGGGCGCGGCTCACGGGGCCCTGGATAGCGCCGCCGCGGCGGCCCCGCCAGGGTCTGCTGCCCAGGCGGTGACGATCGCGAAGAGCGCGTCGAGCCCCTCCGTGAGGGCGGCGGGCCCGGGCTGCAGGATGAGCGGCGACTTGATCTCGCGCAGCCAGCCCGTCCGCACCGCCGGCACGCCCGCGAAGCCGGGACGGCACGCCACCTTTTCCGGGGCGAATTTCTTCCCGCACCAGGAGCCGACGATAATATCGGGCGCGCGGGCGACGACCTCTTCCGCGGCCACGATCCGCTGCTTCGCGCCCGCCGCGGCGGAAAGCTCCGGAAAGATGTCGACGCCCCCGGCGGCCGCGATGAGTTCCGAAACCCAGCCGATGCCGGAGATCATCGGCGTATCCCATTCCTCGAAATAGACGCGCGGCCGGCGCGTCAGGCCGACGGCCCGCTGCCGCACCGCCTCCACATGCTGGGCGAGATCGCGGGCGAGACGGTCCGCCTTGTCGGCGGCGCCGACGAGCGCTCCGACGGTGCGGATCATCGCGAGGATGCCGGCGACGGTACGCTGATTGAAGGCATGGACCGCCACGCCTTCGCGGATCAGGGCGGCGGCGATGTCGGCCTGCAAATCCGAAAAGGTGAGAACGAGATCGGGCGCATGCGCGAGCACCTTGGGGATGTCCGCCGAGGTGAAGGCCGATACGCGCGGCTTCTCGCGGCGCACGCGCGGCGGCCGTACCGCATAGCCGGAGACGCCGACGATGCGCGCCTCCTCTCCGAGAAGATACAGAGTCTCCACGGTCTCTTCGGTCAGGCAGACGATGCGGGAAGGCGGGAAAGCCATGGCTTGCGCTTATCGACGTCCCACCCTAACCCAGCAAGTCGAGCCCGCCCATGGCGGCAACCCGCCCCGCCTCGATGCGGACCACGGCGGTCGCGATCCGGCGCACCTCCTCGGCCTGGTGGCTCACATAGATCATCGGCATATGCGCTTCGTCCCGCAGCCGCTCGAGATACGGCAGAATTTCCGCCTTGCGGGCGGCGTCGAGCGAGGCGAGCGGCTCGTCGAGCAGCAAGAGCCTCGGCCGCATGAGGAGCGCCCGGCCGATGGCGACCCGCTGGCGCTCGCCGCCCGAGAGCTTCCCGGGCCGCCGGTGCAGGAGGGGGGCGAGATCGAGCAGAGCGACGACCCGATCCTCGGTGCCGCGCTCTCGTGGAAGCCCGCGCATCCAGCGGCCATAGGCGAGGTTACGGCGGACCGTGAGGTGCGGAAACAACCGGCCTTCCTGAAACACATAGCCGACGCCCCGCCGGTGCGGCGGGATGTCGATGCCTGTCGCGCTATCGAAAAGGACGGTCTCATCAAAGGCGATTCGGCCGCGGTCGGGCTTCACGAGGCCGGCAATGGCATTGACGATCGTGGTCTTGCCTGCGCCGGAGGGACCGAACAAGGCGGTCGCGCGGGCCTCGGCCTTGAAGCAGGCCTCGAGCACGAACGCGCCGAGGCGCGTTTCGATGTCGACGGCAAGCATCAGTCGAGCCCGTAGGCGCGGGCGCCCGCGCGTCGGGCAAACCATTCCGAGGCGATGAGCGCCGCAAGCGCGATCGCAATCGCCACGGCGACGAGGCGCAGCGCGGCCACGTCGCCGCCTGGAATCTGCGTAAAGGTGTAGATTGCGGCCGAAATCGTCTGTGTCTCGCCGGGAATGTTGGACACGAAAGTGATGGTCGCGCCGAACTCTCCGAGCGCCTTCGCAAAGCACAGCACCATCCCTGCGATGATGCCCGGAAGCGCAAGCGGCAGCGTGACGGTGAGGAATTGCCAAAACCCGCTCGCGCCGAGCGTCGCTGCGGCCTCTTCCAGGCGATGATCGACCGCCTCGAAGGACAGCCGCGCCGCCCGGACGAACAGCGGAAAGCCCATGACGCCGCAGGCGAGCGCCGCTCCGGTCCAGCGGAAGGCGAAGACGATGCCGAAGGAATCGGCGAGGAAGGCCCCAATCGGTCCGCGGCGCCCGAAGGCAAGCAGAAGAAGATAGCCGGTCACCACCGGCGGCAGCACCAGCGGCAGATGCACGATGCCGTCGAGAATGGCCTTCCCCCAGAAGCGCTTGCGGGCGAGCAGCCAGGCCACGGCAAGCGCCGGTACGAATGCCCCGAGGGTCGCCCAAACGGCGATGCGCAGCGACAGCGCCACGGCCGTCCATTCCTCGGGGCTCAGCCAGGACACGACGCGCCTCCCGGTCTCGGTCCGCGATCGTCGCGGCGGCCGACCTCGACCCGCCTCCTCAAGCGACACGCGCGCAGAACAGCCGCGCGACGGGGCTCGATTCCCGACATTCTCACTCCTCGGCATGACGGCCCGGGCGCAATGCCTCGACGCAGGCCTCAACGCGACGGCTCCACCAGAACCGTGAATCCGACCTTTTCGAAAATCGCCTTTGCCGACGCGCTGCGCAGAAACGCAAGATAGGCTGCGGCCTCGGCCTTTGCGTTTCGTGTCGCCGCCGCCGGATAGACGATCGCCGGGTGCGAACCCTCGGGGAAACGGCCGACGATCTTTACATCGGGATCGACTTTGGCGTCCGTCTCGTAGACGATGCCGAGCGGCGCCTCCCCGCGCGCAACCAGCGCCAGCGCGGCGCGCACATTTTCGGCCATCGCCAGTTTCGGCTGCGCCGCGCTCCATAGGCCCAGCGCCGAGAGCGCGGCTTGGGCATATTTGCCCGCCGGCACCGCGCGCACATCCGCCACCGCGATTCGTCCCTTGCCTGCGAGCCTTGCGAGATCGCTGTCCGGCGCTAGTGTAACTTGGTCGAGCTTGGAATCCTTCGGCGCGATGAGCACCAGCCTGTTGCCGAGCAAGTTCACGCGCGTGGAATTGTCCACGAGGTTTCGCGCGGCGCCGTAATCCATCCAGTCCGTGTCGGCGGAGATGAACACGTCGGCGGGCGCGCCCTGCTCGATCTGCTTCATGAGCGCGGAGCTTGCCGCATAGCTCGTCCTGACTGGCGTCCCTGTGGCCTTCGTGAACGTGGCGTTCGTCTCGTCGAGCGCGTTCTTGAGCGATGCCGCGGCAAAGACCGTAAGGGTCCGCGTCTCGCTCTGGGCCGGGCCGAGCAGCGCCGGGCCCCACGCAAGACATATCAAGGCGATGATTCGCGGTGCGATCATGACGGTACTTCAAAGCGGCGGGCGCGCCGCATGCGGCGTAAGCCCTTTCCGCGATGGGGGAGAAAGACCGCCCAGGACCGTCGTTCTGGGGTGACACGGTTCGCGCGCACGGCGCGCCGCGAGGTCTTCATGGATAATAGCCATTATCGGCGGGAATTGCCAATCCGCTCGCGGCTTCGCACACTGACCGGGCCGCAGGACGAGGAAACGCGATGAACGAAACCGTGCCGGTTGAAGGCGAATACGACTATATCGTAGTGGGCGCGGGCTCGGCGGGCTGCGTGCTCGCCAACCGGCTCTCCACGGACGCCGGCACCCGCGTTCTCGTGCTGGAGGCCGGCGGCCGCGACAACTGGATCTGGTTCCACATTCCGGTCGGTTATCTCTTCGCCATCGGCAACCCGCGCGCCGACTGGTGCTTCAAAACCGAGTCGGTCGACGGTCTCAACGGGCGGAGTCTGGGCTATCCGCGCGGCAAGGTGATCGGCGGCTGTTCGGCCATCAACGCGATGATCTATATGCGCGGCCAGGCGGCCGACTACGACCATTGGCGCCAGCTCGGACTTTCCGGTTGGGGCTGGGACGACGTATTGCCGTATTTCAAGCGCCATGAGGACCACTATCTCGGCGCCGACGAGATGCATGCGGCGGGCGGTGAACTGCGCGTCGAACCGCCGCGCGTCAGGTGGGCGGTTCTCGATGCCTGGCGGCGCGCCGCGGAGCAGGCCGGGATCAAGCCCATCGACGATTTCAACCGCGGCGACAACGAGGGCTCCTCCTATTTCCAGGTCAACCAGCGCCGCGGACGTCGCTGGTCGGCGGCACGCGCCTTTCTCAAGCCGGTGCTGTCCCGCCCCAATCTGCGGCTCGAGACCGGCTGTGCGGTCGAAGGCATCGTCTTCGAGAACCGCCGCGCGGTCGGGGTTCGCTGGCGTCAGGGCGGCATTTCGCGCAGCGCGCGCTGCCGCGGCGAAGTGGTGCTCGCCGCCGGCGCCCTCGGCTCGCCGCAGCTTCTCATGCTCTCCGGAGTGGGGCCGGCGCAGGACCTGCAGCGGCTCGGCATCGCTCCCCTCATCGACAAGCCCGGAGTCGGCGCAAACCTGCAGGACCATCTGCAGTTGCGGCTGATCTACAAAGTGACGGGGCTCAAAACGCTCAACGAAACCTATCATTCGCTCGCCGGGCGGGCCTTGATGGGGCTCGATTATGCGGTCCGCCGGCGCGGGCCGTTGACGATGGCGCCTTCCCAGCTCGGCGCCTTCGCCCGCTCGGATCCGTCCCGTGAGCGCGCGAACATCCAGTTTCACATTCAGCCGCTCTCGCTCGACAAGTTCGGTGACCCGCTGCACACGTTCCCGGCCCTCACGGTGAGCGTTTGCAACGTGCAGCCGACGAGCCGCGGGCGCATCGCGCTGCGCTCCGCGAATCCGCACGAGCCGCCCACAATCCAGCCGAACTACCTTTCCACCGGCGAGGACCGGCACGTCGCCGCCGATTCGATCCGCGTCTCGCGGCGGATCATGGTGCAGCCTGCCATGGCACCCTATCGCCCCGAGGAATACCTCCCGGGGGCGCAGGTGCGCGACGACGACGAGGCCTCCCTGCTCAAGGCGGCCGGCGAAATCGGCACGACGATTTTCCATCCGGTTGGGACCGCCAAAATGGGGCTTGCAAGCGATCCGACGGCGGTGGTCGACGCGCGGCTGCGCGTGATCGGCCTCGAAGGGCTGCGCGTCGTCGATGCTTCCATCATGCCCACCATTACTTCCGGCAATACGAATGCGCCGACGATGATGATCGCCGAGAAAGGCGCAGCGATGCTGCGCGAGGATGCGCGGCGCTGAAGGCCGCGGCCCGCGGCTTTCGGGAGGCGACGGGCGGACGCACGGAACCGCGCATGACAGGCGACATGCTCCTGCTGGGCGTCATCGGATTTGTCGCCCAACTCGTGGACGGCGCCCTCGGCATGGCGTTCGGCATCATTTCCAACGCCGCGATGCTCACGATGGGCCTGCCGCCCGCCCAGGCCAGCGCCATCGTGCACACCGCCGAGGTCTTTACGACGGCCGGCTCGGCCGCCTCGCATGTCTATCATCGCAACGTGGACTGGCGGCTGGTTGTCAGACTGGGGATTCCCGGTGCCCTCGGCGCCGCCGCGGGCGCGACCCTTCTGTCGAACATCGACGCACGCGTGGGGCGCCCCTTTATTGCCGTGTACCTGCTCGTCATGGGCGTCCTCATTTTGCGTTCCGCGGCACGCGGCCTTGTACAGAGACAAATCCCGTCCGGTTGGACTCCGTTTCTCGGGCTGGGCGGCGGATTCCTGGACGCGAGCGGCGGCGGCGGCTGGGGGCCACTCGTGACCTCGACGCTGATCGGTTTCGGTCATATGCCGCGAACGACGATCGGGTCCGTCAACACCACCGAATTCTTCGTCACCTTGGCAGCGGCCACGACGTTCTTCATCGAACTCGGCGCCGCGCCGATCTACCAACTCTCGGCGCTGATCGCGGGCGGCCTGCTCGCTGCCCCGTTGTCCGGCTGGGCCGCCAAGCGCGTGCGGCCGCGTTTGTTGATGACGCTCGTCGGCGTTGTCGTGATTGCGCTTGCGCTCTGGCAGCTTGCCCGTTCGTTCGGGCTTGTCTGACGCAACGGCAAAATCTCACGGCGCCGTCAGGATTTGCCGGCACTCGGCGGGAAGATCGGCGAGCGTGAGCGGAGGACGCGGCTTCGGCGGCTTCGCGGGCGGCTTCGGATGCAGTACGGAATCGCGGAACCACCAGTCGAGTTCGTGGCCGCAGCCGTCGCCCGGCGGAGGCTCCT
The DNA here is from genome assembly GCA_035716025.1 of Xanthobacteraceae bacterium. Classification (GTDB taxonomy): domain Bacteria; phylum Pseudomonadota; class Alphaproteobacteria; order Rhizobiales; family Xanthobacteraceae; genus JADGHE01. The sequence goes on along the minus strand of DASTKH010000042.1, from coordinate 107,486 downwards.
TCTGCCCCGTGCAGCTCGTCTCGCCCCTCGGGCAACGCAGACGGACGTGGAAGTGGTAATCGTGTCCCCAATAGGGCCGAACCTTGCGCAGCCAATCCCGGTCGTGCCCGGCCTCCCGGCAAAGGGCCTTCTTGATCGCCGCATTGACGAAGATGCGCTCGACCTGCGGTTCCTGGGCTGCCGCCTTGATGACGGCGAAGTGACCGGGCGTCCACACCCGCGGGTCGACGTCCTTGCGGTCCGCAGCGACCATCATAATGGCCGACATGTCTTCGCGCTCCTGCGCGTCGAGCACGCGGTTCGGCATGGGCGTGAGCCAGATATCCGCATCGAGGCCGATCTGATGGCTGGCGTGGCCGCTCACCATGGGGCCGCCGCGCGGCTGGGCGATGTCGCCGATCAAAAGACCCGGCCACCCGGCAACGCGTGGCGTCTGGCCGGCGAGGCGCTCGATGAGCGCGATCGTCTGCGGATGACCCCAGTTCCGATTGCGGCTCAGCCGCATGACCTGCCAGGTCGGCCCGGTGATCGGTAGCGCCACGGCGCCCGCAAGGCACCCCTTCGCGTAGAAGCCGACGGCACGCGGCTCCAATTTGGCAGGCAGCTTCTTGGCGCCGAAGAGCAGCTTCGCCGGCGTGGCCGGCTGGGGACGCGGTGCGGGATTGGCGGCCCATGCATCGGCCAAGCCGATCAGGCAGACCGCAAGCCCGGCCGACAGCAGCAGGGTCAGGCGCTTGATCGAAACCACCACGGAAGGGCCCCCGAACCGAGGAGTCGGCTGGCAAGTGATTCGTTTCGCACCCGGATATTCCTCGGCTTGGAGGCCTTGGACAACCGGGTGCCGGGGGCACCTCTCGGCAGTTGCATTGGCGGGGCCGGCTCGGGCAATGTGCAGGACGCACTCGGATCAGCGACCTATGCCCAGATTCAGCCGCCGTTCCTTCCTGGCGGCGGGCGCGGCCGCACTTCTGCGGCCGGGCCTCGCGACAGGCTCCGACTTTTATGACGTGATTGTCGTAGGCGCGGGGCTCGCCGGCATCGCGGCCGCACGGCGCATTGCGGAGGGCGGTCGCCGGGTTACGGTGCTGGAAGCGAGCGACCGGATCGGCGGACGCTGCATCACCGATACGGCAACATTCGGCCTCCCCTGCGATACGGGCGCCCACTGGCTCTACCGGGCGGACATCGACCCGCTGGTCAAGCTGGGCCGCTCGGCGGGGCTCGACATCTATGACGCATCCCTTCGCCAGCGGCTCCGCATCGGTCAGCGATTTGCGCGCGAGAACGAGGTGGAGATCTTTTATGCGGCGCTCGTGAAAGCCAATCGCGCTTTCGGCGACATGACTCGCACCGGGCGCGATCTTGCCGCCTCACAAACGCTGCCGCGCGATCTCGGGGAGTGGCGCGCCACGATCGAATTCGCGCTCGGTCCGCTCTATTGCGGACGATCGCTCGACAAGGTCTCGGCTTTTGACCTTGCGCGCGCTGCGGAGCGCGATAGCCCCGCCTTCTGCCGGCAGGGCTGCGGTGCGCTGGCGATGAAGCTTGCGGAAGGGGTTGACGTGAAGCTGTCCACTCCCGTCCGGCGGATCGCGACCTATCGGGGCCTTGCCTATGTCGAGAGCGGCAAGGGCACCCTGCGCGCGCGCGCGGCAATCGTGACGGCGCCCCTCCCGGTTTTGGCTGCTGAGAAAATCCGCTTCGACCCGCATCTGCCGAAGAGCCATGCCGATGCGCTGGCAAAGCTCGGAATGGGCCATTACGAGCGCGTCGCGGTCGAGCTCGAAGGCAATCCGCTCGGGCTTGAGGCGGACGCGTTCGTGCTGGAAAAGGCGGAGGAAGCGCGCAGCGCCGCCCTGCTCGCCAATGTCGGGGGCAGCAAAATCTCTTTCGTGGAGCTGCCGGGTGAGACCGGCGAGGCACTCGCGCGCCAGGGCCCCGCGGCCATGCAGGCTTATGCGCTCGACTGGCTGGCCAAACTCTTCGGCAGCGACGTCAAGCGGTCGGCAAGGCGCGGGCTCGCCACCCAATGGAGCAAGGCCCCTTGGACGCTGGGCGCTTTCGCAACGGCGTCTCCCGGCGCGGCGGGCGCCCGGGTCACGCTGATGGAGCCCGTGCGGGACCGCGTCTATTTCGCCGGCGAGGCGGTCCACGAGACGCTGTGGGGCACGATGGCGGGCGCCTGGGAGTCGGGGGACAGGGCCGGCCGCGCCGTCCTCAAGACCATGACGAGCGGCAGCGCCCAACGGCGCAGCCGCCCGCAGCGGCGGGCTCCGGTCACCGCCGAGCCCGCGCCGCAGACGGAGCAACGCCGCGGCGGCTTCTGGTTCTTTTTTCGGTAAACGCGCGGTGCCGGCAATGGCATTTCGGCTCCTTCCGCTCTACATTGACGGCGCGGACGCTGCGGGGTGCGACGGAGTCAATACCCCCGGGGCCTTATCGATCCTGAAGGGAGCTGTCCCTGGCCTTGCCCGTGGGCTTGGCCACACGGTGCCCACCTACTCTGTAGGTTCCCGGGATCGAGCACTCCGACGGCCATCGCGGCTCCGCACACCCCGCCTTCGGGGCGCCGCGCCGACATGAGGAAAGCGCGGGCCCTCATCGCCTGGTCGAGCGGAAAAGACAGCGCCTGGGCGCTGCATGTCGTGCGCCAGTCCGGCGCCTTCGACGTCGTCGGCGCGCTGACCACCATCACGGACGCGTTCGACCGGGTGAGCATGCATGGCGTGCGCGCGCCCGTGCTCGCGGCCCAGCTCGCCGCCGCCGAGCTCGAGCCGCTGCCGGTGCGCATCCCCCATCCCTGCCCCAATGCGGTCTATGAACGCGCGATGGCGGACGCGCTCGCGGAGGCTGCGGCACGCGGGGTGACCCACATCATTTTCGGCGATCTTTTCCTCGAGGACATTCGCGCCTACCGCGAAGAGCGGCTGCGCCCCACCGGCATTCAGCCGGTTTTTCCGCTTTGGGGAAAGCCGACGGACCGGCTCGCCCGCGAGATGATCGCGGGCGGCCTTGAAGCGCGCCTCGTCTGCCTCGACCCCAAGGTCGTTCCCGCTCGCCTCGCCGGGCGTCCGTTCGACGTCCGACTTCTCGACGCGTTGCCGGCAGGGATCGACCCTTGCGGGGAGAACGGCGAGTTCCATACCTGCGTGACCGCAGGGCCCATGTTCGTCGCGCCCATCGCGGTGCGGCCCGGCCCGGTGATCGAGCGGGACGGGTTCGTGTTCGCCGACCTGGAAATGGCGACCGGAGGGGGTGGAAGCCTATCCGACGACCCGATAGAGTGCACGGACGATCCGGTCGGCGCCGAAACAGGCGGGAATGCCGGTCAATCGAAAGGGTGAAACGCATTCCCGTGCCCGGCGCCATCCTGACCGACGACCCGATCCTCCTCCGCAAAGCCGAATTGCGCTCTGCCGCGCTCTCGCGCCGCGACGCCCTGCCGGCCGAAGAACGCGCACGCGCGGCCGAAGCCGTGGCCGCGCGCGGCCTGCCCGTGGCGGCCGCTGGGCGGATCGTGTCCGGCTACATGCCGATCCGCAGCGAAATGAGCCCGCTGCCGCTCCTGCGGCGGCTGGCCGATGCCGGCATCTCGCTTGCGCTTCCGGCGATTGCCGGTCGCGGCCGGCCGCTCGTGATGCGCGCCTGGTCCTTCGGAGCGCCGCTTCAACGCGGGCAATGGGGTATCCGCGAACCCGGCCCCGACGCGGCCGCGGTCGTGCCCGACATTCTGATCACGCCGCTTGCGGCCTTCGATCGCCGTGGGGGCCGGATCGGCTACGGGGCCGGCTACTACGACATGACCATCGCCAAGGCGCGGGCGGAAAAGCGCGCCATTGCCGTCGGCCTCGCTTTCGCGGCGCAGGAAATCGACGCGGTGCCGATGCTCCCTCACGACCAACACCTCGATTTCGTGCTCACCGAGCGCGAGACGATCGCCTGCGGCGCGTGAGGCGATGCGCATCCTCTTCGTCGGCGATGTCGTCGGGCGCAGCGGGCGTGCCATCGTGCACGAGCGCCTGCCCGGTCTCGTGGCCGAATGGAAGCTCGATTGTGTGATCGTCAACGGCGAAAACTCGGCCGGCGGCTTCGGCATCACCGAAGGGATCTACCGGGAGCTGATCGAGTCGGGCGCCGACGCGGTGACGCTCGGCAATCACGCCTTCGACCAACGGGAAGCCCTGGTCTTTATCGAGCGTGCGCCTTGCCTCGTGCGGCCGCTCAATTACCCGCCCGGGACCCCCGGCCGCGGCGCCGCCCTGATCAAGGCCAAGAACGGCGCGCGCGTGCTCATCATCAATGCGCTGGGGCGCATTTTCATGGAGCCGCTCGACGACCCCTTCTCGGCGATCGACCGCGAGATCGAGGCTTGCCCGCTCGGTCGCGGCGCAGACGCCATCGTCGTGGACTTCCATGCCGAAGCGACCTCCGAGAAGCAGGCCGCAGGGCACTATTTCGATACCCGCGTGACCCTCCTCGTCGGCACCCATACCCATGTGCAGACCTCCGACCACCGGATTCTCCCCGGCGGCAGCGCCTATATCTCGGATGTCGGCATGACCGGCGACTACAATTCCGTCATCGGCATGGACAAGGAGGAGCCGCTCAACCGCTTCCTGAGGCGCATTCCCTCGGCCCGTTTCGAGCCGGCGACAGGGCCTGCCGCGCTCTGCGCCGTCGCGGTGGAGACGGACGACGCGACCGGGCTTGCGCGGCGCATCGCCCCGGTGCGGATCGGGGCGCAAGTGGAACCGGCCGCGCCGGCCTTCTGGCCTTAGTCGAGCGCCCGGTTCTGGATTTTGCCGGTCGGGGATTCTATAAGCCCGCCCCAACACGGAACCTGCCCGCAAGCGGGAAAGTTCGATGGCTGGCCATTCCCAATTCAAGAACATCATGCACCGCAAGGGGCGCCAGGACGCGGCGCGCTCGCGGCTCTTTTCGAAACTGGCACGAGAGATCACCGTGTCGGCCAAGCTCGGCTTGCCGGATCCGGCGATGAACCCCCGGTTGCGGGCCGCCGTCCTCGCCGCCCGCGCCGAGAACATGCCGAAGGACAACATCGAACGGGCGATCAAGAAGGCCCAAGGCGGCGAGGGTGAAAGTTACGAGGAAATCCGTTACGAAGGCTACGGTCCCGGGGGCGTTGCCATCATCGTCGAGGTGTTGACCGACAACCGCAATCGCACGGCCTCCGACGTACGCTCCACCTTCGCGAAGCACGGCGGCAATCTCGCGGAAACCGGCGCGGTGTCGTTCATGTTCGACCGCGTCGGCCTCGTCGAATACGACGCGAAGGTCGCAAGCGCCGACGCCATGCTGGATGCCGCAATCGAAGCCGGCGCCGACGATGTCGTATCCAGTGAAAACGGCCACGAAATCTACACCTCGCCGGAGCGTTTCTCGGAAGTTGCGAAGGCGTTGGAAGCAAGATCCGGCGAGCCGCGCAAAGCGGGCCTCACCTGGCGACCGCAAAACACGGTGGCCGTGGACGATGAGCAGGGCGAGAAGCTGCTGAAACTGATCGAGGCGCTCAACGACCACGACGACGTGCAAAATGTCTACGCCAACTTCGAGATTTCCGAAGCGCTCATGGCGCGCATGACGGCGTGATCCTTTCGCTTCGGCGCACCAGTTCCGGACCGCCACGCGATCAACGGAGGCTGGACGGCCAGAGCTCGGCCGCGGCCTTCTTCAGCCAGCCACGAACGCGCCCCAGCGGGGTTGTGTCGGGCACATCTTCCTGGGCGTGGTCGGCGAGATCGAGACCGACCGTCGCCACGCGCCCGTCGACCATCTTGTCGACGATGAGCTCAATCGCCCCGAGCGGCAGCGAATCGCCCTCGTTCGGACCGCCTTCGATTTGCTCGTCGAACCAGTCCGCAAGAGAGGTGCCGGCTTCGCGCGCGCCCACCTGCAGCCCGTAGATTTCGGCGAGAGCTCCCAAGGTGACGTCCCCCGGCACATAGAAGTCGCCGAGGAGCCGCTCATCCGGTGACGACGGTTGCGGCATGTCGACGAAAAATCGATCGAGCGCGGGCGCCTTGGCGGGCGGCGCCAGGAAATACGCGTAATCGCCTTCCCGGATCTCCCCGGCTTCGGCCGGAGACAGGACGCGCTCCTTGCGTACCACGAGCGCGAGCTTGGCCCAGGAGGGGATCACGCGGCGCCGCAAATACAGGCAGTTTCCGCGCACGAGATAGCCGACGAGTTCCTGCTCGAGCTGACCCGGCAAATCGAGTTCCACCCGTCGCGGGGGATTGTCGATGCGCGGCAGCGCGAGGTGCAGTCGCTCGGCAGCCCGCGACAGGCTCCATCCCTGGACCAGGAGCGACACGACCACCACGACGAAAGCCACATCGAAATAGACCGTCGCCTTCGGCAAGCCGACAAGCAGAGGGATAGAGGCGAGGAAAATCCCGACGGCACCGCGCAGTCCGACCCACGAGATGAAAAGCTTCTCGCGCCAGGCATAACGAAAGGGGGCAAGGCAGAGAAACACCGCGGCAGGCCGCGCCACCAACATGAGCGTCAAGGCGACGGCGAGCGCAGCCGGCAGCGTCGCCGGCAGACGCTGCGGCCACACCAGCAGCCCAAGAATGACGAACATCACGAGCTGGGCCAGCCACGTTGTTGCGTCGAGGAAAACGATGATGGTCCCGTGCGCGCGCGTCGGCCGGTTGCCGACCACAAGTCCCGCAACATAGGCCGCGAGATATCCCGAGCCGTGAAATGCCTCGGCGGCCGCGAAAATGACGAGCGCGGCGGTGGCGACAAAGACGCCGTGCAGCCCCTGCGGCAAGTTGAAGCGGTTAAGCAGATAGACCGCAGCGCGGCCCCCTCCGATCCCCGCGAAGAGACCGATCAGCGCCTTGCGGGCGAGTTCGAGCGCGGCGGTCGGCCAGTTCGTCTCGCCGACGAGGAGGATTTGGACGAGGAGCAGCGTCAAAAAGATCGCGAAGGGGTCGTTTGTGCCGGATTCGACCTCGAGCGTCGCCGCGACCCGCGGCCGCAACCGAAGACCGCGCGAGTGCATGAGGAAGAATACGGCGGCCGCGTCCGTCGAGGCGATGACCGCGCCCGTCAGCAGGCTTTCCAGCCAGCTCAGGCCCAGGGTGAGCCTCGCGACCGGCGCGACCACGGCCGCCGTCAACAGAACGCCCAGCGTGGCCAGCAAGGCGGCCGGCGCCATGACGCTGCGAAAGGTCGGCAGGCGCGTCCGCAGCCCACCGTCGAAAAGAATCAATCCGAGCGCAACGGCCCCCACCATATAGGCCGAGGCCACGTCGTCGAATTTGATCCCCCCGGGCCCGGCCTCGCCCGCGAAGAGGCCGACAAAGAGAAAAACGAGAAGCAGCGGGACGCCGAAGCGCAGCGCGATCAAGCTCGACACGATGCCGGCAAGCACCAGCAGCGCACCCAGCAGAATGGTAAGGGTCAGGGTGTCGAGCGCAGCCATCGCCCCCTGTATGCCGGCATTATGGCGCAGCGAAAAGGGGCCGATTGTCGTCTGCTTACGAAAGCGGGGGCATCGCAGCGCGCAACGCGCACGACGCAAAACGGCTGGGCGCAGGGCCGCGCGCCCGCGCCGACGCACCGGCCCCCTTGGCATCTGCCGTCCGCGTGCTCGCAAGCGGAGGCCGGGGTTCGCCCGGGCTTCACCCGGGGCGAAGATATGCCGCCCCGGGAGCGTTTGGCCGATTTCAGGCTCGGGATCCGAGGGAAGGATGATCGAGCACGGACCGCGCGCCGCAAAGCGGGCCCCATCGGGGATACCCGCCTTTGGGGCATGGCGCGGAACGTGGCACGATCCGGCCTGCTCTCATCCCGCTTAGAAGTTGACCTTGTCGCCGCCCTTGAGCGCGAGAATTTCGCGCGCCTCATCCGGAGTCGCGACCTCCAGACCAAGCCCCTCGATGATCTGCCGCACCTTGGTGACCTGCTCGGCGTTCGACTTCGCAAGCTTGCCGGGGCCGATCCAGAGCGAGTCCTCGAGCCCGACACGCACATTGCCGCCCATCGCCGCCGCCATCGCCGCGATCGGCATCTGATTGCGGCCTGCGCCGAGCACCGACCAGCGATACTTGTCGCCGAACAGGCGGTCGGCGGTGCGCTTCATCATCATCACATCCTCGGGATGCGTGCCGATGCCGCCGAGAATTCCAAACACCGACTGCACGAACAGCGGCGGCTTGACCAAGCCGCGATCGAGGAAGTGCGCGAGGTTGTAAAGATGCGCGATGTCGTAGCATTCGAACTCGAAGCGCGTATCGTTCCCTTGGCAGGTCTTCAGAATGTATTCGATGTCCTGGAAGGTGTTGCGGAACACGAGGTCGCGCGTGTTCTCGAGATAGGCGCGTTCCCAATCGTGCTTGAATTCCTTGTAGCGGTTGAGCATCGGGTAGAGGGCAAAATTGATCGAGCCCATGTTGAGGCTCGCAACCTCCGGCTTGAGCTCGGCGGCGGGCTTCACCCGCTCCTGCACGGTCATCTGCGGCGCGCCGCCGGACGTGAGATTGATTACCACGTTGCAGCGCTGCTTGATGCGCGGCACGAATTTGAGGAAGGCCTCGGGCGTCTGATCCGGCCGGCCGTTTTCCGGGTTTCGGGCATGCAGATGCACGATCGCGGCCCCCGCCTCGGCGGCCCCGACGGCGGCATCGCAAATCTCATCCGGCGTAATCGGCAGATGCGGCGACATCGTCGGCGTGTGGATGGAGCCGGTGACCGCGCAGGTGATGATAACTTTATTGGCCATGATTATCCTCGTGCTTCCTCTTGGAGTTGTCGGCAGGATGCCGGCGATCTTAGGGGTTCAAACCTGTTCCTGCGAAGCCTTGTGAGCTCGCAACGCGGCAAGCCGCCTGTCGCGCCATGCCATGCGGCTTGCCAGCCTGTCGGGGGCTGCAGGCAAGCCCCACTGCGTGACGATGGCGGCGACATTCTTGCTGTCGAAGACTGAAGGCGCAGCTGGCGCGGCCTGCATCTTGCGGTAGGGACCGGTATAGCGGGCGCAATAGTCGGCAATCCCGCCGGGAGCGTTGAGATCGATGGTCTCGAACGGCCCCATGAACGACCATCGCAGGCCGAGCCCATCCTTAACGGTCTTGTCACAGTCCTGCGGGGACACATAGCCTTCGCCGACGAGGCGGAAGGCTTCCGCAAGGAGCGCGCCCTGCAGACGGTTGAGAATGAAACCGTCGATCTCCTTCCGAACCACGATCGGCACCTGCCCGATCTCCTCATACACGGATTTCGCCCGGGCGACCGTTTCCGGCGCAGTCCAAGGCGCGCCGACAAGCTCCACGAGCGGCACGAGGTGCGGCGGATTCACGGGATGGGCGACGAGACAACGGGCGCGTCCGGCGAGCCCCTCGCTGAAGCGGCTCGCCACGATGAACGACGTCGAAGACGCCAGGACCGCGTCCCCCGGCGCGAGCGCGTCGAGCGCACGAAAGACCGCGCATTTGTTCTCGATCGTTTCGGGCGTGCTTTCTTGCACGAAGGAAGCCCCGGCGACCGCCTCGGCGAGATCGCGGACAATGCTGATCCGCGCGAGCGCGGCCGCGGGATCCTGCACAAGTCCATGGGTCGCCTGCTCTCGCAGAGAGGCCGCGATGAGGTCCCGCGCGCGCTCTGCCTGCCCGGGGACGGAATCATGGAGCCGCGCCTCCCAGCCGGCGCGCGCAAAGACGCACGCCCAGGAGCGGCCGATGAGCCCGCTACCAACAATCGCCACCACGCGCGCCATGGCGCCCTCCCGACGCAACTACGCCGCCGGCGAGGCTTGCGCGGCGGTTGCGGGAACGCTTACGGTCGCCGCCGCAAACGCGCAAGCCTTCATCGAGGCCGGCGCCGCATTGCAGCTGCGAAGAGGAGGGTCGAAGGCGATGTCCGATCTTGACCACTGGGAGCAGCGGTACGCTCGGCCGGATTATCTTTTCGGCACAGTGCCCAATGCCTTCCTCGCCGCCCAGAAGCGCCGCCTTCGCCCCGGCACGAAGGCGCTCGCCATCGCCGACGGCGAGGGGCGCAACGGCGTCTGGCTCGCCGAGCAAGGGCTCGCGGTCACGGCCATCGACTTTTCCCCCACCGCACTCGCCAAGGCCCGCCGGCTCGCCGCCGAGCGCGGGGTCGCGGTGGAGTTCCTACAGGCCGATCTCGCGACCTGGGCGTGGCCGCAGGCCGCCTATGACGTCGTCGTCGCCATCTTCATCCAGTTCGCCTGGCCGGAGCTGCGGACAAAAATCTTTGCGGGGATGAAGCAGGCTCTCAAACCCGGCGGGCTTCTGCTGATCCAGGGCTACCGTCCCGAGCAGATCGCCTACGGCACCGGCGGCCCGCGCATCCCCGAGCACCTCTACACGCGCCCGCTGCTTGAAAATGCGTTCGCGGACCTCTCGTCGCTGGAGATCCGCGAACACGACAGCGTCATCCATGAAGGCAGCGGCCACGACGGCATGTCGGCGCTGATCGATCTCGTGGGGATCAAATAGGCAGAGCGCGTGGCTCCGCGCGACGCTCGAAATCCGCCCGGAAACAGACGCGCGGGCTTTGGTCCGCGCGCGAGCGCTCGAACGACCGCCCGCTCACACGCCGGCGACGCAGACATATTTCACGTCCACATAGTCGTCCCATCCGTATTTCGAGCCTTCCCGGCCGAGCCCCGATTCCTTGACGCCGCCGAACGGCGCGACCTCCGTGGTAATGAGCCCGGCATTGATGCCGACCTGACCATACTGCAGGCGCTCCGCCACTCTGAAGGCGCGGCCGAGATCGCGCGTGTAGAAATAGCAGGCAAGACCGTATTCGGTGGCGTTCGCCATGCGGATCGCCTCCTCCTCCGTCTCGAACCGGAACAGCGGGGCAAGCGGCCCGAAGGTCTCCTCGCGCGCAACCTTCATCTGCGGCGTGACATTGGTGATCACCGTCGGTTCGAAGAAAGTACCGCCGAGTTTGTGGCGCTTGCCGCCCGTGATCACCCGGGCGCCCTTGCCGACCGCATCGGCGATGTGCTCCTCGACCTTCTCGACCGCCTTTTCGTCAATGAGCGGGCCGATGACCGCGCCCTCCTCGAGACCGTTGCTGACCTTCATCTTGCGCGAGGCTTCGGCAAGCTTCTCGGCAAAGGCGTCGTAGATTCCCGCCTGAACGATGAAACGATTGGCGCAGACGCAAGTCTGTCCGGCGTTGCGGTATTTCGACGGCATGGCACCGGCAACGGCGGCGTCCAGATCGGCGTCGTCAAAGACGATGAAGGGGGCATTGCCGCCGAGTTCCATGGACACGCGTTTCATGGTGCGCGCGGCCTGTTCGACGAGCCTCTTGCCGACCTCCGTCGAGCCCGTGAACGTCACCTTGCGGACGAGCGGGTTCGACGTCAGCTCTTCGCCGATCTCGGACGCCGAACCCGTGACGATGTTCACGACGCCGGGCGGGATGCCGGCCTTCTCGCACAACACGCCCCAGGCGAGGCCTGAATACGGCGTCTGTGAGGCCGGCTTGATCACCATGGTGCAACCCGTCGCCAGCGCCGGGCCGAGCTTGCGGGCGATCATCGAGGAGGGAAAGTTCCACGGGGTGATCGCGGCGACGACACCGACCGGCTGTTTCATCACCAGGATGCGCCGATCCGCCCAGGGCGAGGGAATCATGTCCCCGTAGATGCGCCGGGCCTCTTCGGCAAACCACAACACATAGGCGGCGCTCGAAGCCACCTCGGTCCGCGACTCGGAGAGCGGCTTGCCCTGCTCGATGGTGAGGAGCATCGCGAGCTCCTCCTTGTTCTGCTCGATAAGCGCGACCAGCCGCCGCAGCGCCTCCGCGCGCTCTGCGCCGGTCCTCCTGCTCCAGTCGGGGAATGCCCGCGCGGCGGCCTCGATCGCCCGCTTCGTTTCGGCCCGTCCGCAGCGCGGGACCGTGCCGATCACCTCTCCGGTTGCGGGATCGTTCACTTCGATCGTCGCGCCGTTGTCTGCAGCCACCCATTCGCCGCCGATCAGGTTCGCCTCACGCTTGAATTCAAGTTTCTGCAACATTGCCGTTCCTCCGCGGAAAAGCCGCCTCCATTGGCCCGTTGACGGTCAATATGAACCTCCCGAGCGCCGGCCGAAAGCCCCGCCCCTTGCGCTTTGAACCGGACGCGCAGGCCCCGCGACAAAGGTGCACAACGCCTCGCAACGCCGAAACAGGAGACATCCATGATCCGCCGCACCGTGAAGGTTCTTGCCGTACCCCTTGCCGCCCTCGCGCTGTTCGGCACCGTGCTTGCGTCTGCCAATGACGCACAGGCCCGCCACTGGCGCCATCGCCATCACCACCATGGGGTGGGTCTCGGCATCGCTGCCGCCATCATCGGGACCGCAGCCATTGCCGCAGCCGCCTCCCAGCCGCGCTGCCGCACCGTCGCGATGGTCGACCGGTTCGGCAACGTCGTCGGGTATCGCGAGGTCTGCTGATCGCCGATTTCCTTTCTGGTCGGCGCAAATCCCCGTCCGCCCCCCGGCGCCGATCCGAATGTCCGCCCGGACCGCCCGTCCGGGCGGACTGCCTTTCGTCCATGCCTTGGCCGAGCGTTTGGGGTGTGCACGCGCTTTTCCGTTGAACGAAGCCGCTTGCCTCGGGCAATGTCCGGGCCCGGACGCCTGGACATAAAGGAAAGCGAAGATGAAGCGGGGCTTGCGGTCGCGGCTGGCGCAATACGGTGACGAAGAGTTCGCGCTGTTTCTGCGGCGCGGCTTCCTGAAGGGAGCGGGTTATACGGACGAAGCCTTGGACCGGCCCATCGTCGGGATTCTCTCGACGGCCTCCGACTTCAATCCCTGCCACAGGACGGCCGGGCAACTTGCCGAAAAGGTGGCGGCCGGCGTGCGGCTCGCCGGCGGCCTGCCCTTCATCTTCCCGACCATTTCCATCCACGAGGCCTTCTCGTTTCCGACCTCCATGCTCCTGCGCAATCTCATGGCGATGGACACGGAAGAGATGCTCAAGGCGTTGCCCCTCGATTCCGCGGTGCTGATCGGAGGCTGCGACAAGACCATTCCGGCGGAGTTGATGGGCGCGATCAGCGCCGACATACCCTCGATCGTCATCCCGGTCGGCCCGATGATGTCGGGCATGCACGAGGGCCGCCCGATGGGCGCCTGCACCGATTGCAGGCGCCTGTGGGCGTCGTTCCGCGCCGGGCAGATCAGCGAGGCCGACCTCAACCGCGCCCACGATGCGCTGATGCCCACCGCCGGCACCTGCATGGTGATGGGCACCGCCAGCACGATGGCGATGATCGCGGAAACGCTCGGTTTCACGCTACCCGGCGCCGCGACGGCGCCCGCCGTCTCCTCGGAACGCATGCGGCTTGCGGAAGCGACGGGAAAGCGCGCCGTCGAAATGGCCCGCAGCGGCAGCCCTCGCCCGCGCGAACTCCTTACCAAGGCGGCGCTGCGCAACGCCTCCGCGGTGCTGCAGGCGACCTCCGGCTCGACCAACGGCGTCGTGCATCTTGCGGCGATTGCCGGACGCGCCGGTTTGACTTACGACCTCGACGAGTTGGACCGGCTCGGACGTGAAGTGCCCGTGCTCGCCAATCTGCGGCCCGCTGGCGAACATTTTGCGCCCGATTTCCATGTCGGCGGGGCATTGCCCGCCCTCTGGCGCCGCCTACGGGACCATCTCGATCTTTCCGCCCGCATCGTGTCCGGCGAAACGCTTGGCGAAGTGATCGCGCGCTGGCCGGCCTATGTGGACGACGAGGTCATCCGGCCGCTCAACAATCCCGTGGTCAGCGGCGAAGCGATTGCGGTTCTCAAAGGTTCGCTCGCGCCCGACGGCGCGGTGATCAAGCTCTCCGCCGCAACGCCCGCGCTCTGCCAGCACGAGGGGCCGGCGCTCGTCTTCGACTCCCTGGCCGATCTGGAGCAGCGGATCGACGACCCCGCCCTCGAGGTGACACCGGATCACGTGATGGTGCTCCGCAATGCCGGACCCGTCGGAGCGCCCGGTATGCCGGAGGCCGGGGCGCTGCCGATCCCGAAGAAACTCGGCGCGAAGGGGGTGAAGGACATGGTCCGCATCTCCGATGCCCGCATGAGCGGTACGGCCTTCGGCACGGTCGTGCTGCATGCCGCGCCCGAGGCGGCCGCTGGCGGACCTCTGGCGCTCGTCAAGACGGGCGACCGTATCCGGCTCGATGCGCGGGGCCGCCGCCTCGATGTGCTCGTGGACGAAGCGGAGCTTGCGCGGCGCCGTGCGACATGGACGCCGCCTGCTGTCCCGGCGCGCGGTTACGTCCGGCTTTACGTCGAACACGTCACGCAGGCGGGCGCGGGCTGCGACTTCGACTTCCTCGCCGGCACGCCGGCACGCTGACGCTTTTCCGGATCAGAATTATTCGAATGCAAATTTGTGGTTCCCATCGCACAGCGCGGCGCAAATCGGCGATGGGGGCCGCCGCGGTGCTGGATCGCAGGACACAGTGCGGCCTATGTGTTGCGACCTCGGCAACTCGGGCGACGCCATGGCTGTATTCACCTGTCGATTTCAAGCTCTTCTCGATGCAGTTGCGACCCGGCGAAGCCGCGCAAGCGCGGCCACCGTCGCTGCGGCGGTGCTGATTGCGGTCGCGGCGGCGCCGCAAGCTGCGCGCGCGGCCGGCGGCGCCTTTGCGGTCGACGACGCGGGCGTCGATGAGGTCGGCGCCTGCAAAGTCGAATCGTGGGTCTCCTTCGCGGGCAATCACGACTTCATCGGCACGGTCGCGCCGGCTTGCGTCGCCAATTTGGGACGACCTGTCGAGGTCGGCGTGCAGTTTCAGCGCTTCCGCGATGCCGGCGCCTGGGGCACGACCGTCACCCTCAAGGGCAAGACCAACTTCCTGCCGATCGAGCCGGGACGTCTCGGACTTGGGCTTTCGGGCGGCGTCACCCACGACCTCACCAATGGCGTGACGAACGGCGTCTTCCTCAACGTGCCGTTCACTTTCGCGGTGAACGAAGCGCTCCGCGTCAACGTCAACGGCGGCTGGCTGTGGGACCCGAGCGTGGGGCAGCATTTCGCCACCTGGGGCGCCGGATTCGAGTGGAGCTTCGCAAAGCCGTTCACGCTGATCGGCGAGGTGTTCGGTGTCGCCGGAGACGGCGTCGACCGCGACCCCCGCGCCCAGCTCGGGCTGCGCTTCACGCCGGTCGAGAGCCTCGACATCGACGTGATCTATGGTCGCAACATCACCGGCGAGCATGCGAACTGGATCACGGTCGGCCTCAACTTCCGATTCAACGTCTTGAACCGATAAGCGGGCCGCGGGTCCCGCGCGCATTACGGGCCGCCTGCGCGGGCGGAACGCCCGGCATTCAGCCGATGGGCAGCGCGGCTTCGCCGAGCGTTTGGTTGAGACCGCGCGTCACCGCCTCGATTCGTTCCGAAGCGGCGTTGAGGGCGGCAATGACGGCCGATTGCGTCGCAGCGCCATGCTCGCGCAAACCGTCGCGCTCCTGCTCGATCGCCTTGAGGCGGCTCTCCGCCTCGGCAAGCTCGTCGGCCAGCATCAGCGCGGCCATCACGGTGAGGCGCATATCGCCGATCTCTCCGAAATTGGCGCGAAGGCTGCCGATGCGCCTGTCGAAACTCTCCGCGAGGGCGCGTAGGTGATCCTCCTGACCGTCCTCGCACGCCATCCGATATTGGCGACCGTTGATGGTGACGTTTACGTGCGACATCGCCTTCGCCCCTTTCGGCGCCCGTTCCGCGCGCCTCTAACGTTCCTGGCGTGCGACGACGGCCCGGACAGCCTCGATCGCCGAATCCACCCGGCGGGAGACCTCGCGGGTCGCAGTCTCGAGCCGCTGGGCGCGCGCCGCGTGGATATCGAGTTCGGCGGCAAGGCGCGAGCGGTCGGCGCCGAGCGCCGCAATCTGGGCCGCCAACGCGGCTTCGCGGCGGTCGGCGTCGCGGCGGCGCTCGAGAGCCGCATCCAGCCCCTCGAGGGCCGCAGCAAGCCGGCGGGTCGCCGCTTCGATGGGAGTCGGGTCGCTCACGACGGTCTCCTTTAGCAGATTCGGCACCCCGGGGCGCGGGGCGGCCGGCACGGAGGATCAACCCCGAGCCTTTCCCGCGGATAAGGCCGGATTTTGGCCACACAGCCTTCGGCGGCGCGTTTGACAGGGGGGGGTGGCATGTTATGTGTCCCGCGCCTCGTTCCAGACTCTTCCCTGACGGCCGCGGAAGCGACCGGCGAGGCACAACATGTCCTCGCGGAAAGTCGAAACGGCGTCCCGCAGTGGCCCGGTTCGCAAGAGATCTGGCCCCATGCTGACAATGACGCGCACCACCCACGATCTGATGGCCAATGCCATCCGGGCCTTGACCATGGACGCGGTGGAGCAGGCGAAGTCCGGCCATCCCGGTATGCCCATGGGCACCGCGGACATCGCCACCGTACTGTTCTCCCGGTTCCTCAAATTCGACCCGTCCGATCCGGCTTGGCCCGATCGCGACCGTTTCGTGCTTTCGGCCGGCCACGGCTCGATGCTGATCTATGCCCTGCTCCACCTCACCGGCTATCCGGGCATGCCGATCGAAGAGCTGAAGCGCTTCCGCCAACTTCACTCGAAAACCCCCGGCCACCCGGAGAGCTTCGTCACGCCGGGCGTCGAGACCACGACGGGGCCGCTCGGCCAGGGCCTCGCCAACGCCGTGGGAATGGCCATCGCGGAGCGGCACCTCGCCGCCGTCTTCGGCAGCGACCTCGTCGATCATCACACCTATGTGCTGGCCTCTGACGGCGATCTGATGGAGGGCGTGAGCCAGGAAGCGATCGCGCTCGCCGGCCACCTCAGGCTTTCCCGGCTCATCGTGCTGTTCGACGACAACGGCATCACCATCGACGGCCCCCTCTCGCTCGCCGACTCCGTCGACCAGCTCAAGCGCTTCGAGGCGGCGGGCTGGAACGCCATGCGCATCGACGGGCATGACCCGCAGGCCATCGCCGCGGCGATCGAGCAGGCGCGAACGGCGGATCGGCCAAGCCTCATCGCCTGCCGCACCACAATTGCCTTCGGCGCCCCCACCAAGGCCGGCAGCGAGAAGTCGCACGGCGCGCCGCTCGGCGCCGAGGAGATCGCCGGCGCACGGGCGAAGCTCAATTGGCCGCACGCGCCTTTCGAAATTCCCGCCGAGGTCCTCGCGCATTGGCGGGCGACCGGCGAACGCGGCAAGCGCGCCCATGCCGATTGGAAGAAGCGCCTCGCCGCTGCGCCGGGGCAGATCCGTTCGGAATTTCAGCGAAGAGTCCGCTCGGAAATCGACGAGGCGGCGATCGAAGCCGCGGTGCGGAGCGTCAAGGAGACGCTCGAGGCCGCACCGCAGACCATTGCCACCCGGCAGGCCTCCGAAAACGCCCTCGCCGCCCTCACGCAGGCCATTCCCGAGCTCGTGGGCGGCTCGGCCGACCTGACCGGCTCGAACAACACCCGGCCGAAGGGCATGACCGTGCTCTCAGCCGAGAATTACGGCGGCCGCTTTATCCACTATGGGGTCCGCGAACACGGCATGGCCGCGGCCATGAACGGCATGGCGCTGCATGGAGGCATTGTCCCGTATTCCGGCACGTTCCTGGTTTTTTCCGATTATTGCCGCCCGGCGATCCGGCTTGCCGCGATGACAGGCCGGCAGGTCATCTTCGTGATGACGCACGATTCCATCGGCCTCGGCGAGGACGGGCCGACGCACCAGCCGGTCGAGCATCTTGCAGCGCTGCGCGCCATTCCGAACCTCCTGGTCTTCCGGCCCTGCGACGCGGTCGAGACGATCGAGTGCTGGGAGCTTGCCTTGCGAGACGCCACGCGGCCAAGCGTCATCGCGCTCACCCGCCAGGCCCTGCCGCAATTGCGCCTGGCCGGCGAGGGGCGCAATCGCTGCGTCTATGGGGCCTATGAGCTCGTTGCGGCCGAGGGGACGGCACAGGTCTCGCTTTTCGCGAGCGGCTCGGAAGTCGCGATCGCCGTCGAGGCGCAGAAGCAACTCGCGGCGGCCGGGACGCCGACCCGGGTTGTCTCCGTTCCGTGCTTCGAGCTGCTTTTCGAGGCGCCCGAATCGGCCCGGCGGGTCATTCTCGGCGACGCGCCGGTGAAGATCGGGGTCGAAGCCGCCGTGCGGCAGGGCTGGGACGCGATCATCGGTGCCGACGGCGCGTTCGTAGGCATGACCGGCTTCGGCGCGAGCGCGCCCTACAAGGACCTCTACAAGTATTTCGGCATTACCCCCGAGGCCGTGGTGGAGGCTGCCAAGGCGCGCCTCGCAAAGCGTGGGGATAGGCCGACCGGGGCCGCCGCGCCGCAGGCGACCGGCGGTCAATCGCTGCATTGAAGAAGGGCATCGACCACGCCGACGCAGCGCTTGGAAACGGCGTCGAGATGTCCTAGATGTGTGCCGCGCCTCCGGACCCTGCGATGCCACGCGCAGGGAGAGGGAGTTTTGCGTCGGTTCGGCGGGGTAGCTCAGCTGGTTAGAGCAGCGGAATCATAATCCGCGTGTCGGGGGTTCGAGTCCCTCCCCCGCTACCGATTCGCATCTTGTCCGGCCCGGAGACATGGGTGACGGAACGCCCCTAAGACATCGGTGACAGTCTCGTGCCGAACGGAGTGTCGGTTCTGCAGGCCCCTTTGCTCGCCGAGAGTGCCGAGATCGTTCGGAAGGCCACTGCCTCGACGGCGAGGCGCGCCCGGGGACCGTGCGGCGGGAATGTCGCGCCGTTGTCCGCCGGCAGCTTGCCCGTGGCTCCCGCCACATCCTGCACCCTGCGACTGCAACTTGGCCACCCGATCTTGCAACGTCGATGAGCGGCGTGCCTTCGGGACAGAGCGTTCGCGTCTTCGGTGCGCGTTACCCTGCACCGGGCGCGACCCGCAGAGCCGACCATGCGGCTCGGCGTGCCGCGCAGAACCAACGGAAATTGCAGCCCGATCAATATTTTGTGGCGGAGAGGGAGGGATTCGAACCCCCGATACGGTTGCCCGTATGCCGCATTTCGAGTGCGGTGCTTTCAACCACTCAGCCACCTCTCCAGGAACGCCAAGCGCGGGCAAACGCCCGGCCGCTATGTATCGAACACGGCCCGGCCGTACAAGATCGACCGCCAGACCGGATCACCGGCCGCGCCAGACGGCCCGCCGTCAGCGCCTCCCGCGCTCGACCCCCGCTCTGTCGATCAGCTTGTTCCAGCGATCGATATCGTCCTTGATGAAGGTCTTGAACTCCGCGGGCGTGGTCACGTCCGAGGGCTCCATTCCCGTGACGAGAAATTTCGACTGCAGTTCCGGGTCTCGCAAGATTCCCATCACCTCCTTGTTCAAGGTCTCGATCACGGGCTGCGGGGTCTTTGCGGGCGCGACGAGCGACCCCCAGCCGGTGATGATGAAGCCCGGGATGACCGAATCCATGGTCGGCAACCCCGGCGCAATCCGCGAGGGCTTGGGCGTGGTGACGGCGAGCGCCCGCAGGCTGCCCGCCTCGACCAGCGGCTTGCCGTTGATCGAGACCGAGAAGAACATCTGCACCTGGTTGCCCAGAATGCCGTTTAGCGCCGCCGACACGTTGCGGAACGGAACATGCACCGTCTTCACGCCGGCCATGGCGTTGAACATCTCGCAGCCGAGATGCGGCGGTGTGCCGAACCCGGACGAGCCGCAATTGATCTCGCCGGGCTTCGACTTGGCATAAGCGATGAGTTCCTGCACCGACTTCGCCGGCACCGAGGGATGCACCAGCAGCGTGAACGGGGTGATGCCGAACAGCGCGATCGGTGCGAACTCGTTGACGAAATCGTATCCGGCAAGGCCGAGTGCGGTGTTGAGCGTGTAGGAGGAGGTTGCATAGAGCAGCGTGTAGCCGTCCGGATCCGCGGTGGCGACCGCCTTCGCCGCGACCTCGCCGCCGCCGCCCGGGCGGCTCTCGATGACCAACGGCTGGCCGATGCGGGGATGCAGCTTCTCGCCGATCAGCCGCACCGCGACCTCCGAGCTCGGCCCGACGAGGACCCGGATCGGCCGAGAGGGATAGGCGTCCGACGCCCAGACCCAGGTCGCGCCTGCAAGCGCGGCCGCAACCGCAGCCGCAGCCACCCCCGCCAGAGGCCTCACCGCGCGGCGCCGGGCCATCCCCCCCTCGTTCCGCCTTCTATCCTTGAATGCCATAGCCTCCTCCTTGTGGTATTGGCGGGCCGACGCGCCCAGCGCGTTACTTCTTGACCCCGGCCGGACCAAGCTGCGCGTCCGTCAGGCCTTTGAAATCGCGTCCGATCCTTTCAGGCAGATGGACGCCCTTGGCAGGCTCGGAATAAGGCCCGGCACCTTCCTTCTGCTTGACCAGTATAATCTGGTCGAGGTCGGCGGGCTTCCCCCTGGAAAAGGCATCGGCGAGCCAATCGGCCAGGAACGGGTAGAACTGCGTGAAGCCGAAATTCTCGATCCCGCGCGGGACGTGAAAATCGTTCTCGACGACCCAGAGCTCGCGCGGCGGCGGCACCTTGCGATAGACCGCCAGCACGTCGTCGAGCGGCGCGAGCGGATCGAATTCGCCGACCACCTGCAGCGAAGGACATTTCACCTGCGGCGCAAGCCCGTCGAGAGTCATTTTGGCGGCCATCTCGTCGAAGGCATCTTCGTCGTGGATGCCCGCCATGTACATGAAGACCTGTTTGAAACGCGGCGAGGCCTGCTCGAAAATGGCGCGCTTCGGCCCGTAGCAGGCAGCGGCCGTCGCGATCGCCTTGACGCGCGGGTCGGTCGCCGCAATCTCCATGCCCCAATAGGAGCCGAAGGAAAATCCGGAAACCCCGATCTTTTCCGCGTCCACCTCGGGCCTCTGCACCAGCCAATCGATCGCCGCCTTTCCGGCACGCCGGTAGTTGTCGTGGGTGACGCGGATCTTGCGAATGTTGCTGGTGCCCTGACCGGGTCCGTCGATCATGAGGCAATGCATGCCGCGTTCGACGAAGGGGTGGCGGTTGGGATCGATCACCGATTCCTTGGTGATGTCCATGCCGGGGATCCACAGCACCGTGGGCGCCTTCGGCCGCCCGGGCAGCATGTGAAACACGCCCTGGATATAGTTTCCCTCGAAGGGGATTTCGACGCGCTCGATCGGGTTGTCGGCGAGCCGCATGACGCCGTCGAAACATTCGAGCAGCTTGCCGTGCAGATAAATCTTCTCGGGGTTGTCATCCTCGAAGATCGTATGCTGCGCCTCGCGATAATGTTCGCTGGCGTTCCAGTAGAGCTCACCCGCCGTCTTGCGGTGTCCCGCCTTTTCGGCCGCGCGGGCGAGCGTCTCGATGTGGCGCGCGACCTTCTCGATCGCGCGCGGAATCATGGCGTAGGACTTGACCTCGGGCGGAACGATGCGCTGATCATAGGCGAAATTCTGGACGCGCCCGGTGGTCTTCACCATGTGATCGAGAAGCCACTGCTGGTTGTCGCGTCGCCGTTCGGTCTTCAGCGTCATTTCTTCCGATCCTCTCCCTGGTTGTTCGGGCACCGCGCCTCACACGCTATTCGCGCCGCACGAAGCCGGTGCGGTTCGCCTTGGCCCGGTAAAGCTCGCCCTCTCCCGTCGTTACGTACAACGTGTCGAGCCGGGCGCCGCCGAAACAGCAGCGATTGGGCAGGTCGCCCGGAATCGGATGCGTCTCAATAACGGCCCCGCTCGGCGAAAACACATAGACGAGCGGACCGGGACCGCTCCTCTTCCAACCCCCCACGGCGACGAGATTGCCGTCGGCGTCGAGGCACATGCCTTCGATGCCCCGGTGGGGACCGCGATGGTCGGCACCGAACGTGTGCAGCACGATCGGCGTGCCGACCGTGCCGTCGTCGTTGATCGGATAGGCGCGCAGTTCCCGCCGCGGGCTGCGCGGCTCGCCCTCGGCGACGTAGAGCGTCTTTTCGTCCGGCGCCAGCAGCACCGAGCGCGGCGCCACCGTATCGTAGGTGATGCGGCGGCAAGTCCAGGCGTTGCGCTCGTTCTTCTCGAGGCGCAACACCGACGCGTGGTCGAGCGGCGGAAAGATCTGCGGCCCGAAGGCGAGCGTGTCGCTGTGAGGGTCGGCGAACCAGATGCGGCGCTGGCTGTCCACCGTCAGGTCGCTCGGGTGGTTGTGGTACTTGCCGTCGAGCAATGCATCGACGGCAAACATCCGTCCGTCCGGAGAAAATTCGACAAGGCGCCTTCCTCCTTCCTGACAGCCGTACAATTCGCCGCCGCGGCCGATCGCCAGGCCGTTGACGCGGTTGGTGTATTTGCGAAGCTCACTGGTCGTCCCCGACTCGGGGTCGAACCGCATCAGCCGCATGTCCTCCATGAGGCTGAAGATGATGGCCTTGCCGTCCCAGACGATGCCGTTTGCCGGGCCCTTGAAGGGGCTTGCCACGCGCTCGAATTCCCAGCTCATGTCGGTTTGCTCCTTCACCACACCGGCACGCCGGGGATCTGCAGGCGCGTGCGGACGACGTCGTGGAACGTCGTGATGTACAACGACCGCCAGTCGTCGCCACCCCACGCGAGATTGGTGCAATGGCCCGGAACGCGCAGGCGCCCGAGCAACTTGCCGCCCTTGTCGATGATGTGGATGCCGCCCGGCCCGGTGCAGTACACGTTGTCCTTCTGGTCGACCTTCATGCCGTCGGCCACGCCGCCCTCGGTGCCGGCAAGCTTGTGAAACAGCCGCCCCGGCCCACAGCTTCCGTCGGCCGCCACGTCGAAGGCGCGGATGATGCCGAGCCGGCTGTCGTTGACGTAGAGGATCTTCTCGTCGACCGAGAAGGCAAGCCCGTTCGGGTAGGTGCAGTCGGCGATCGCGAGATGCACCTCGCCTTTCGGCGTGAGGCAGAAGACGCCTTGGACGTCGAGATAGCGCTGCAGATCGTCCGTCGGCATGCCCGGAATGACGAGACCGCCCGCGGAATCCGTCCAATAGATCGTGCCGTCGGAGCGGACCACGATATCGTTCGGGCTATTGAATTTCTTGCCCTCGTAATGCGACGCAACGGTCACCACCGCGCCGTCATGTTCGATCCGCCAAATGCGGCGCGAGCCCCAGCCGGCACACAAGAGCCGCCCTTCGAGGTCGAAGGTGAGGCCGTTACCGTGACCGGTCGGGTGCATGATGCGCTTCGAACCCACTCCCGGCGTGTACTCCCAGAGGGAGTCGCCGATGATCTCGGTCCACAGGAAGCGCTTCTTGCGCTTATCCCAGACCGGACCTTCGCCGAAGACGAGACCATGGGCGATGATGTCGAGGGGCGGGTCGGCGCCGACGATCTCGTCGAGTCCCGGCGCCCTCATGTCAATGTCCACTGCTGGCTCCTTCCGGCTGCCATGCGCGACGCGCGAACGCCCGCATGTCTGTGACGGTGTCGATAACCACCGGGCGCTGCATGGCAAGCGCTTTCGCGAGCGCGTCCTTGAACTGCGCCGGAGTCTCCGCGCGCAGGCCTGCACACCCGAAGCTCTCGGCGATCTGCGCGAAGTTGCGGTCCGTAAATTTCCACATCTCGCTCGATTTGCCTCGCTGCTGACCGCCGTAAACGGAATCGTAGAGCGGAATTTCCTGATTGAGCGCGCTGTTGTTGTTGACGACAATGACCGCATTGATGCCGTGGCGCGCCGCCGTCTCGAGCTCGGCGATGTGATAATAGAACCCGCCGTCGCCCGTGAAACACACGACCGGGCGATCGGGCGCCGCGCATTTCGCGCCGAGGGCCGCCGGAAACGCCCAGCCGAGCGAACCCGCACAACGCAGATAGCGCTGGGTCGGTTCATTGAGCTCGATCATGGCGCCCGTCCACATGCCGGAATGGCCGGTATCGGAGACCAAGATCGCATCCTTCGGCAGGCCGGCCGTCAGCTCCGCGCAGACGCGTTCGGGCCGCATCGGCACGGCATCCGACCGGCGCTGCCGATCGGCCTCCGCGCGCCACTCGGCAACGAAACCCTGCACCCGCTTGACCCATTCGGCATTGGAGTTTTTGCCCGGCCTCGCCGCCGCAATCATCTGCGAGAGGACGACTTTCGCGTCGCCGCACAGGCTCGCCACATTCGGATAGTTGCGTCCCATATCCGCCGGATTGATGTTGAGTTCGATGACGGGCGTACCGCGCGGCGGCTTGGTCCAATTGGCCGTGACCTGCCCACCGGTCTGACTACCGATGAAGAAGACAAGATCCGCCTCATGAACCGCGCGGTTGGCGCAGGCGCGCGAATAAGTCCCGACGATCCCCACGGCCAGCGAATGCGTGTCGGGAATGGTGCCTTTCGCGTTCATGCTGGTTGCGACCGGCACGTTCAACGTTTCGGCGAGCTTCACCACCTCCGTTTGCGCGCCGGAATAAACCACCCCGCCGCCCGCCACGATGATCGGCCGTTCGGCCTTTTCGATCGCCCGCAGAGCGTCCGCGACATCCTCGTCCGGCGCTTTCGGTCTAAAGGCCGGCGCGCGCTGAAAGCGCTTTTCCACCGACACGTGCTCGAGATCGGCTTCGCCTTCGACCATCTGGCCGTGATGTCCGCCGAGGCGCAGATGCACCGGGCGCGGCGTCCCCGACGTTGCTTCGCGATAGGCCTGCCGCAGCATGTCGGGCAGGCGTTGCGGCGTATCGACATAGGCGTTGAACTTGGTCACGCCGTCGAACTGGTGAAAATCCTCGACGCCCTGATAGGGATTGCGGTTTCGCGTGGCCGGAGAATATCCGCCCGTCAGGGCAATGAGCGGGGTGCAGGCCATGTATGCGTCGCGCAGGCCGGCGGCGAGATTGGAGGCGCCGATCTGCTGCGCGCAACACACGCCCGGGCGCCCCGTTACGCGGGCGAACGCGTCCGCCATATAGGCGGCGGCCTTTTCGCCGTGGACCATGACACGGCGGATGTCGAGGTCCTCCATCGCCGCCATTGTGTCGAGCAGGATCGACGGCACGAAAAAGAGGTGGCTGACGTCGGAAGCTTTCAGAAACTCCGCGATATAGCGGGCACCCGTCGTCTTCGGCACGGACTGATCCTCCCAAGGTGATGTTTGCAAGCCGCTGCCGCGCATCGCGCCGGGCACAGCATCAGCAGGCTCGAGGAGAGTGGTTGACGCGCGCATCATCGAGCATCCGCGAACCTAGCTCAAGACATAGGAGCCTTGCTTCGTGCGCCGGCAGCGACTGCTCGCGGTGTCCGCCATTCGGACTCGCACGATTTTGTCAGCCTTTGCGCATTCCTCACTCATGACGGGCCGTTCGATTTCCGCTAAGCGCATACATGAAATCATCGAACACAGAACGCGGAGGATTTCGAATGCGTTTCCGTTTTCCCGCCGCAGCCGATAGCGGACGGCGGACTGTTCTGGCTGCGGCGCTTGCGCTCGCGACCGGCTTTTTCGCTGGCGCGCCGGCGCAGGCGGCCTGGCCCGACCACCCGATCACGGTCATCGTCTGCTTTCCCGCCGGCGGCGGCACCGACACCGCGGTGCGGATGATTAACACGCAGCTCGGCAAAGCGCTGGGTCAGCCGGTCATCATCGAGAACCGCGCGGGCGCCGGCGGCAATATCGGCATCACCGCGGCCGCGCGCGCCAAGCCGGATGGCTACACCTTCCTCGGCTGCTCGAGCGCCTTCGTGGTGAACCCCAGCCTCTATGCCAACGCGACCTATGATCCGTTCAAGGATTTCGAACCCGTAATGGTCTTCGGGGCGGCGCCGAACGTGATCGTCGTGCCGAAGGACTCGCCGATCAAGACGTTCCAGGACTTCGTCGCGAAGGCGAAGGCCAATCCCGGCAAGCTCAATTACACGAGCTCCGGCGTCGGCACGACGCCCTATCTCGGCTTCGAGCTCGTCAAGCTGCGGCTCGGCCTCAACGTTGTGCACATTCCGTTCGCAGGCGCGGGCCCCGCAACGCAGGCTGCTCTTGCGGGCCAGGTGGACGTGTACACGGCCAATCTCGGCTCGCTCGGCGCGCTGATTGCGGCCGGCTCACTCCGCCCCATCGTGCAGACGGGAGAGGAGCGCTGGCCCGAGTTGCCCGACGTGCCGACGCTTGCGGAGGTCGGAATCAAGAATGCGGAGACGGACACCTTCCAGGGGCTCTACGCGCCCGCCGGCGTGCCGAAGCCGATCATCGACCGCCTCGTGCAGGAGCTGAGCAAGATCCTTGCGGATCCCGACATCAAGGCGAAATACATGAAGTCGGGCCTCGGCGTGCTGGCGCACGGCCCCGAGAAGTTCAAGGAGCGGATCGCCCGCGAAGTGCCGATGTACAAGGAAATCATCGACAAGGCGGGATTGAAGATCAAATAAGGGGGCGCGGGCCTCTTCCGCACGCGGGAAGAAGCGGTAGCGGCCGCGGCGTCGGCCACTACCGCCCCGATTCCCGCAAACCGCGTCGACAAGGACCAGCGAAGGACATGCCGAAGCCGCTTTCCGGGATTCGCATACTCGAACTCGCCAATTTCATCGCCGGACCGTTCTGCGGCACCCTGCTCGCCGACATGGGCGCGGACGTCATCAAGGTGGAACCGCCGAAGGGTGATATGGCGCGCGCCATGCCGCCGCAGGTCGACGGCGAGAGCCCGAGCTTCGCCGCGCTCAACCGCAACAAGCGTAGCCTGGTCCTGGATCTGAAGCGGCCGGAGGCGCGGGAGGTCTTCCTCAAGCTCGCCGCCCGCTCCGACGCCGTTCTCGAAGCCTACCGGCCCGGCGTCCTGAAAAAGCTCGGCCTCGGCCCCGACGACGTGCGCGCGGTCAACCCGCGCATCGTCTACACGTCCGTCTCCGGTTTCGGCCAAACCGGGCCCGAGAGCCGGCGGGCAGGCGTGAACCTCATCATCGAAGCCTTTTCGGGATCGCTCTCGGTCACCGGCTACCCCGGCGAGATGCCGGTGCGGCCCGGTATCCAGACGGCCGACATGTTCGGCGCGCTGTTTGCGACCTACGCCATGCTCTCCGGGCTCCTGGGAGCAGCCCGCCAGGGCGAAGGCCGGATCGCCGACGTCTCGCTCGTGGAAGCCTCAGTCGCCGCGGCGGCCTGGGAGGCGGCCGAATATCTCACGACCGGCGGCATCCCTCAGCCGCTCGGCAACAAGCACCGGCTCAATGCGCCCTATCAATTGTTCGAGACGCGCGACGGCCGCCATCTGGCGATCGGCACGTCCAACGATGCGGGCTTCGCGCGGCTGATGCGGGTCTTGGGTCTCGAAGCCCATATCGCGGATCCGCGCTTTGCCTCCTATGCGAGCCGCAAGGCCAATGAAGGGCCGCTCCTCGAACTCATCGAGCCCGCCGTGCGCGGCCGCGACTCGACGGAGCTCGAAACCGCCCTCAACGAGGCCGGAATCCCTTGTTCCCGCGTCAACAACTACAAGGAAGTCCTCGAACATCCGCAGAGCGTCGCGCGCAATCTGGTGCAGAATATCGAGCACCCGCGGCTTGGCAAAATGCGGGCCGTGCGCAATCCCATTCTGCTCGACCATGACGGCCCGGATTTCAGCCGACCTTCACCGATGCTGGGCGAGCATTCGGAGGAAATCCTGCGCGAACTCGGCTATTCGGCCGAGGAGATCGCCGGCCTTGCCGCGCAAGGTGTGACACGGCTCGGCAGCGGCGGCCGCGAAGGTGGGCGCGCGGCTGCGGAATGAGGAAGGCCCGCCTCAGCTCGGGAGGCTCGCTCCATGCGCCACCCCGAAAGGAGCGCCCGCCTTCTCATAAAGATCGATCGTGTCGCCGGGCCCGGAAGAGTCGAGCAGCCCGACGGTGATGTGAAGATCCTCGGCGACGCGGACATTGGCGATCACGCGGGGCTTCCAGTCCGTCTGGCCGATCATATGACGGATCGTGGAAATCTCCTCGACCGTCCCGCGATCGCGACGTTCGGGCGCAAAATCCGCGCCGTGGCAGCGCGGACAGAGCAACCGCTCCGGAAACAGCGCCGCACCGCAATTGCGGCAACGGAAAATCGTGAAGCCGCGCGTCATGCCGTGCGCTCCAGGATCGCGGCGGCCGCCGTTCCGCCATAGCGGTACATCGTCATACCGTATCCCGTGACCACCGCCAGCCGCGCATTGGGGACTTGGCGGGCTCCTGCGCGATCTTGGAGCTGCAGCACCGCCTCGGAAATGTGGTTGAGTCCTCCGGCAGGCCCGCCCGGCTGGCCCGCCGACATCATTCCGCCGTGGGTATTGAGCGGAAAGCGCCGTTCGCCGATGTCGACGCGCGCAAAGCGCTTCAGATCGCCGTTGGGAATGAGGCCGAGATCGGCGAGCTGCGCCAGCACCATCGCCGGATAGTCGTCATAGATGCA
The DNA here is from genome assembly GCA_035716025.1 of Xanthobacteraceae bacterium. Classification (GTDB taxonomy): domain Bacteria; phylum Pseudomonadota; class Alphaproteobacteria; order Rhizobiales; family Xanthobacteraceae; genus JADGHE01. The sequence goes on along the minus strand of DASTKH010000042.1, from coordinate 79,168 downwards.
GGCGACATCGATGTCTCCGGGTCGCACACCCGCTTCGCGCCAAAGCGCATCCGCAAACGTGCTGATGCCCGTCTTGAGCCCGTCCCCTGCCTGATTGTCGTGATTGAAGCTGTGGCGGATCGCCCGAACGCGGACGACGGGCCGGCCGCGCGGCACTCGCTCCGGATGTGCGAGGATGATCGCCTGTGCGCCGGCGACCACCGGCACGCAGTCGTAGCGTGTGAGCGGATCGGCGACCATCGGCGCGCCGAGATACTCCTCCATCGTCAGCGGCGCCCGATAAACGGCATTCGGGTTGCCGGCGGCCCAGGCGCGCTGGGCAATCGCCATGTGGCCGTAGTCCGTCTTGTCCAGGCCGTATGTCTTCATCTGCCGGGCGGTGACGAGAGCATAGACGCCGTTCGGTCCGCCGTGCCCGAGGGGCGCGAGATGATCGCGCGTCGCGATGTTGTAGCTTGCAGCGATCTTGCCATAGCCGGCGAGGCCGGTCGCATCGCCGGCGGTCACGAGAATGACCGAGGCCGCGCCGGTTTCGATGCCGCGCAGCGCGTGCCCCAGCATGTTCATCGCCGACGAACCGCCGTTGGTATCCTGCAACAGCCATTTGAGAGACAGGCCGAGCTTCCAGGCAAGGTCGACGGCGGTGTCGGGCGCGAGCGAGAACGACGCCACCGCCATCCCATCGATATCGCGCGCCGAAATGTCCGCATCCGCAAGTGCCGCGCGGACGGCATCGCGAATGAAGGTGTGCGCGCTCTGTCCGGATTCCGGACGGCGCGTGTAAGGTGATTGACCGACGCCGATTATCGCCGCCTTCATCCGGGAAGCTCGCGCGAGAGAGCAGTCATGACGGGCGTGCAGAATGCCCGTACGAAATTTGCCGCGTCAATGCATTGAGGCGGAAATCCCGGGGTGTTAGCGTCCGCTCACCCGCACGACACCCCGCGCGCATTCCAGCGCCGCCCGCGCGCACAAGCGCGTTCGCAACAAAAAAGGTGAAAAGGCATGGAGCAGATGAAGAGTGAAGTCCGCGACGGCATGCGTATCGACTGGGACGCGCCGATTCCCATGGGCGACGGGTTGGTCCTTCGCGCCGACGTGTTCCGGCCGATCGCGGACGGCACGTATCCGGTGATCCTTTCCTACGGCCCGTATGCCAAGGGCCTTTCCTTCCAGGAAGGCTACAAGGCGAACTGGGCGCGTCTCGTGAAGGCGGCACCCGAAGTGCTCGAGGGATCGAGCAACAAGTATCAGAACTGGGAACTTCTCGACCCCGAGAAGTGGGTGCCGGACGGCTATGTGCTGGTCCGTGTCGACTCGCGCGGCGCCGGCCGCTCGCCCGGCATCATCGACACCTGGTCTCCGCGCGAGACCCAGGACCTCTACGAGTGTGTCGAGTGGGCCGGCACGCAGCCCTGGTCGAACGGGAAGGTCGGCATCTGCGGCATTTCCTACTACGCGATGAATCAGTGGCATGTCGGCGCCCTCAACCCGCCGCACCTTGCCGCGCTGTGCATCTGGGAGGGCTCTTCCGACTATTACCGGGAGCTTTGCCGCCACGGAGGCATTCTCTGCGACTTCCTCGGCAACTGGTTCAATCGCCAAGTTGTGAGCGTGCAGCACGGTGTCGGCGACCGTGGTCCGAAGAGCGTTGTCACCGGCGAGCCGGTCGCGGGCCCGGAGACCCTGTCCGAGGAGGAACTGAAAAAGAACCGTGCCGATGTCGGCGGCGAGGTGCTGCGCCGGGAGCTCATCGACGACTACTATGCGGCTCGCACGGCCCAATTCGAGAAGATCAAGGTCCCGCTGCTCTCGGCCGCGAACTGGGGCGGCCAGGGATTGCACCCGCGCGGCAATTACGAGGGCTGGGCGCGCGCGGGCTCGTCGCAGAAGTGGCTGGAAGTGCACGGCGACACGCATTTCACCCACTTCTACTCCAAGTACGGCGAAGCGCTTCAGCGCCGATTTTTCGGTCACTTCCTCAAGGGCGAGAACACGGGCTGGGACAAGCAGCCGCCGGTCGCGCTCAACATCCGCCGGCCAGGCGAAAAGTTCGAGTGGCGAGCGGAGAACGAGTGGCCGCTGGCGCGCACCAAATGGACGAAGGTTTACCTTGAGCCGAGCAATCGGCTCTTGACGACCGACGAACCGCGCGACGGCGCCACGATCAGCTACAACACGACCGGCAACGGCCTCACTTTCTCGTCACCTCCCATGACGGAAGAGACGGAGATCACCGGGCCGGTGGCCGCCAAACTGTGGCTTTCGTCCGATACGACCGACGCAGACGTTTTTCTTGCTCTCCGCGTCTTCGATCCGGAAGGCAAGGAGGTCGTGTTCATCGGCTCGAACGACCCGCGAACGCCGGTCGGCCTCGGCTGGCTGCGCGCCTCGCATCGCAAGCTCGATCCGAAGCGCTCCCTGCCCTATCGGCCGTGGCACACCCATGACGAGAAGCAGCCTCTGACGCCCGGCGTTCCGGTCGAGCTCGACGTTGAGATCTGGCCGACCTGCATCGTCGTACCCGTCGGCTACCGCATCGCCTTGTCGGTGCGCGGCAAGGACTACGAGTACGACGGCACCGACGCGGGCGTTCCGAATGCCGCTTATCCGATGAAGGGCGTCGGCCCCTTCACGCACACCAATCCGCACGATCGCCCGCCGGCGATCTTCGGCGGCACCAACCGGCTGCACTTCGAGCCGGGAAAGATGCCCTACGTGCTGCTGCCGATCATCCCGCCCAAGTGAGACGGAGATGGTGAGGGCTGCCGTCGTCGGGCTCGGCCGCTGGGGCCGAGCCCTCGTCAACGCCGTGCACGGCAACAGCAGCGACATCGCCTTCGTTGCCGCGACGACCCGCACCCGCGCGGCCGCGGCGTCGTTCTGCGCCGAGAGAAACCTGCCGCTGCGCGACAGCTATGCGGACATTCTCGCCGACCCCGACGTCGACGCCGTGGTTCTGGCGACGCCGCACAGTCAGCACGAGCGGCAGGTGCTCGAGGCGGTGGCCGCCGGCAAGCACGTCTTCGTCGAAAAGCCGATCACCCTCGACCGGGCGAGCGCGCGGCGCGCGGTTGAGACCGTGCGGCAGGCCGGGCTCGTGCTTGCCGTCGGTTTCAACCGCCGCTTCCATCCGTCGATTGCCGAGGTGCGGGCGCGACTCGGGGACGGCCGACTCGGCCGACTGGTCGCCATGGTCGGCCAGCAGACGTCGAACACCGCGCCGTTTCTGCCGGCCGACAACTGGCGCTCCCACCCGGAGGAATCGCCCGCCGGCTCCATGACCGCGGTCGGCGTGCATCTCCTCGACCACATGATCGAATTCGCAGGCCGCGTGCGCGAGGTCTACTGCCTGACACGGCGGGTCAGCGCGAGCCCGACCGACGATACCACCACGGTCACGCTGCGCTTCGAAAGCGGAGTGGTGGGCACGATCTTCTGCTCGATCTCGACCGCCCCGCATTTCAATTTCGCGGTCTACGGCACGAAGGGACTCGCGGAGATTTCCCACACGTCGCTGCAGACCTTCCGCTTCACCGGCGTGCCGGACCGACCGCCCGAGGGTCATGTCGTCGCGCCGCCGCCCGAGGTCATCGAATATGCAGGCTTCAACATGCTGGGCGCGGAGCTTGCCGCCTTTGCGCGCAGCATCCGCGAGAAAACGCCCTATCCCGTCGACATCGAGCAAGTCTTGCACGGCATGGCCGTGTTCGACGCGCTCGTCGAATCGTCCCGGACGGGCAAGGTGACGCCTGTCCCGGCCGGCTAAGGGCAGGCCGGGACGCGCGTGCTCCTGGCGGGGTTCAATCCACCTTCGCGCCGGACGCCTTCACGATCGGCGCCCATTTCTTGTCCTGCTCCAGCAGGAACTTGCGGGTTTCCTCGAGCGAAGCCGGGAACGGAACAACGGCCGTCACTTTGAGCTTCTCGGCGACTTCCGGCAGCTTCGCCACCTCGACGAAGGCCGCGTTGAGCTTTTCCACGATCGGCTGCGGCAGCCCCTTGGGTCCGACGATGCCGAAAAAGCTCACGAGATCGAAGCCCGGCACGCCGGACTCGGCAAGCGGTGGAAGGTCGGGATCCGTCGGCCAGCGGAACGTCGAGGCGACCCCGATGCATTTCAGCCGCCCATTGCGATGGAACTGGATCACTGCGGCGTCGAAGCCGTAGTCGATCTGACCGGCGAGCAGATCATTGTAGAGCTGCGCCGAGCCCGTATAGGGCACGTGGACAACGTCGATCTTGGCGAGGTGCTTCAAGAGCTCGCCAGAAATGTGGTTGGGCGATCCGTTCCCGGTCGAACCGTAGGTGAGCTTGCCAGGGTTCTTCCGGGCATATTCGACGAGCTCTTTGACGCTCGGGAAATTGAGGCCTGGCTTGAGGCAAAGGAACATCGGCCCGCGAACGAGCATCGCCACATGCGTGAAATCCGCGACCGGATCGAACGGCAGTTTGGAGAACAGCCAGCGGTTCACCGCGTGCGAGGCGAAGTTCGCCACATAGAGCGTGTATCCGTCGGCTGCGGAACGCGCGACATATTCCGCCGCGATATTGGTCGCCGCCCCCGGCTTGTTCTCGATGACGATCTGCTGGCCGAGGAGCGGCGTGAGCTTGTCGGCGAAGATGCGAGCAGTGATATCAGTCGCGCCGCCCGGCGGATACGGGACGACGATCTTGATCGGCTTCGTCGGGTACTGCTCCTGCGCCGGGGCCTGAGGCACGCTCAGACCCACGACGAAAGCCAGCGCCGCAAGCGGCGCAACAAACCACCTATGCATCGCTTTCCTCCCTGAAGCGAACCTTCTCCGGTTCGTCGTTGCGAGCTTCTCAAGCCGCCTTCCGCCGCTGATCCGCGATCACCTCGTCAAGCGCCGGCTTGATGTGCTTCATGAACAGATCGAGTGTTTCGATGACGGCTTCCTTCGGCATCTGCGCGTAATGGAAGATGAGGCAGATATGCTCTGCGGGGAAGAGCTTCCACTGCTCGATGAGCTGCTGACGCACCGAGTCGACCGTGCCGACGACATAAAGGCCCGAGCCGATGATCGAACCGTACAGATCTTCGAGGTTCATCTTGCGCCGGCCCATGGCGGCGTAGAAATTCTTGAAGATGTCGGAGTCCCAGCGCATCACGCGCTCGCGCGCCTCCTCCTCGGTTTTGCCGATCTGCATCCAGCGCACGAGGCATTGGTTCTGGCCGGGCCGCCAGCTGTAGCCTGCCTTGCGCGAGATATCGAGATAGCGCTGCGACAGCGGCGCCGCCGTGTTGATGTTGGTGAAATAGACCGGGATGAAACCGCGCCCCGCGCAATATTCGATGGTTTCCGGGCTGCCGCTGCCGGAGACGAACACCGGCGGATGCGGGTCCTGATAGGGCGCAGGAACAACGCAGACCTCGCGCACATTTCCCTCGGCGTCCACCTCGCGCGGGGCACCGAGCCGGCCCGTGACCCCCTGCTTGCCGAGCGGCCAGTCATCGACGCCGGTTTCCGCCGGATAGGGAATGTTCCAGTTCAGCCCCTTGTGCGAGAAGCTCTCCTGGGTCCACGCCTTAATGACGATGTCGATCTCCTCCTCGAAGATCGCGCGGTTGCGGGCATCGTCGTTGAGGTCGCGTTCCTTGTCCGTCGATTGCGAAAAGCCGACCATCTGGGTGGCCGGATTGTAGACGGCGGCGGAAGGCGATTTCGTTGCGCGTGCGCCGAGATGCTGTCCCACCACGTTCGTCCAACGCGACTGGTAGCCGCGTGCAAAGCCCGCGAAGGTGCGCCCCTTGGACAAATGATCGATGATGGCGATCTCCTCGGCGACGCGGATCGGATTCTGCGTGCTCATCACGTAGCCAAGAGCGCCGACGCGAATGTTCTTGGTGATCGCAGCCCAATAGGCATCGAGCACGCCCGGGTTGGGGCCGACCTCGTAACCCTCCGACCAGAAATGGTGCTCGATCGTCGCCGCGCCCCAAAGACCGAGATCGTCCGCGGCCTTGACGATGTCATGCCAGCCGACGAGCGTTTCCTGATAGAGCTTCCGGTTGCGACCGACGGGGCGCAGCGCGGCCCGTTCCGCCTCGTCCTTGGTGGGGAGCACGGGATAGAGCTGGATCATCGGCTTGAGCACGGGCGAGACTCCTTCTTCCTTTCCGGATTTTCCGACTTGTTCAAACAAACGTTTGAATTTACAGTGAGCCAAATCGCCTTGCGCGTCAACCCTCCCGGGGTCGTCTCAAGGGTTCACTTTCTGCATGCAACGCACTCGCGCCAAGCGCATCGAGCGGCCCACGCCCGCGGCAGCCGCAAAGCGGCCTTCCCTTCCGCGCGCGGTGGTGGACCCGAACGGCGACACGCGCGCCCGCATCATCCAGGCCGCCGAGATGCTGTTCGCCGAATACGGCTTCGACGCCGTGAGCATGCGCGACATCACGGCCCTTGCGAAGGTCAATCTTGCGTCGGTGAACTACCATTTCGGCTCGAAGCTCGCGCTCCTCGCCGAAGTGGTGGGCGTGCGCGCGAACGGGCTGGTCGAAGAGCGGATGCGTTTGCTCGCCGCCTTGCGGCGCGACCGCAACGGCCGGCCCCGACTCGAAGACGTCGTCGAAGCTTTTCTGCGTCCTTCGCTCGAAATGTCGCGGCAGCCGGGCGGAGCCGACCACATGCGGCTGCGCGCCCGGCTCGCGGTCGAGCGGGTCGGCATGAGCCGCGCCCGGTTCGAGCAGATTTTTGACGCCTCCAATGAGAAATTCATCGATGCGCTCGCGGAGGCGCTGCCCGATCACCCGCGGGTGGAAATCTATTGGGGGTTCCACTGTCTGCTCGGGATCCAGAACTACACGATGGCCAATTCCGGCCGCATCCAGCATCTTTCCGGCGGCACCTGCGATCCGACCGACGTCGAAGCCACCCTTGCCCGCATCGTGCCGTTCGTCGCACAGGGCTTCCGCGCGCTCGGCCGCCGGCGCTAGCGCTTTCCGGGCCTTGCTTCGAGGACTGCGACAGGACGCCAAATTCAGCCCGGCTTGAGGCAGAGGCTCATCCGTGCCATCACAAGGGCGGGGGAAAGGCTGCCTAAGAGTCGCGCATGAGCTCATTTCGCCTGCTTGTTCTCGCCGCCGTCTCTCTTCTCTCATTCGCCTCCCATTCTCCGGTTCTCGCCGCGCCCTGCGGCGGGGACTTCAACGCCTTTATCACGGCCTTCTCGCGCGAAGCCGCAGCCGCCGGCATCTCGCAGGCGACACTTTCGCGTGCTCTTGCGGGTACGACACCCGACCCGAAGGTTCTGGCCTTCGACCGTCGCCAGCGCGGCACCTTTCGCAAGAGTTTCGAGGACTATGTCCGGACACGCGTCACCGCGGCCAGGATCAAGCGCGGGGCGCAGATGCTGCGGCGTCACGCCGCCCTTTTCGAGCGAATCGAACGGCAGTTCGGTGTGCCGGCGGAAATCATCACGGCGATCTGGGGACTGGAAAGCGATTTCGGCACCGGAGATCTCGGCAAACTTCCGACCTTTCGCGTACTCGCCACGCTCGCCCATGACTGCCGGCGCACCGAGCTCTTCCAGAAGGAATTGCTGGCCGCCCTGCAGATTCTCCAGCGCGGCGACCTGACCCTCGACGAGATGCGCGGCGCCTATGCGGGAGAGCTCGGCCAGACGCAGTTCCTGCCGTCCTCCTACATCAAGTTCGCCTTGGATTATGACGGTGACGGTCGCGCCGATCTGATCCGCAGCGCGCCGGACGTGCTCGCGTCCACCGCTAATTTCCTCAAGAGCTACGGTTGGAAGCCGGGCCAGCCCTATCACGAAGGCTCGGCCAACTTCCAAGTGCTCTACGAGTGGAACCGTGCCGTCGTCTACCGCAAGACGATCGGCTATTTCGCAGACCGGCTCGCCGAGGCCCGCGGGCGATGAGCCCCCCGCCGCGCCGGCTTGCCGCGCGCGCCGCCCCGTGCAGAATGCGGGCAAGAACGACAACAACGAAACGCATTCGGGGAGGAAATCATGAAACGGTTCTCGCCGGCCCTCCGGGCCGGTGCGTTTGCCTTTCTGGCGCTCGTCTGGTCGGCCGCACCCGGCCGCACCGATGCCTATCCCAGCCGGCCGGTCACCCTCATCGTGCCGTCGTCCGCGGGCGGGCCTGCGGATGCCACGGCGCGTCTGATTGTCGACCGCATGTCCGCCGCGCTCGGCCAGCAGATCGTGATCGAGAACGTGCCCGGTGCGGGCGGCACCATCGGCATGGCGCGCGCCGCACGCGCCGCACCCGACGGCTACACGCTGCTCATTCACCAGAACGGCTTCGCAATCACACCGGCACTCTACGAGAAACTCTCTTTCGACACCGAAAAGGACTTCGTGACCGTCGGCCTCGTAAACCTCAGCCACACCTATCTGCTGGGCCGTAAATCGCTGCCGCCGAAGACGTTCGCGGAGCTCGCCGCGTGGATGAACGGGCCGGGCAAGCCCGGCAAATGGGGCCATCCCGGTGCGGGGACGAACGGCCATCTGCAGTCAATCCTGGTGATGCGGGTCATGGGGGTCAACCCGACCTTCATTCCCTATCGAGGCATCGCCCCGGCGGTGAACGACCTCCTGGGCGAGCACATCGACGTCGCCGGCGTGGGCGCGGCGGTGGCGACGCGGCTGGTTCAGGCCGGCAAGCTCAAGGCGTTTGTTTCGACCGCAAGCAAGCGCGACCCTGCGTTGCCGGATGTGCCGACCTACGGCGAGGTCGGTCACAAGGAACTGGAACGCCCCTTCTGGCATGCGCTCTTTGCGCCGGCCGGGACGCCGCGGCCGGTGCTTGAGCGGATCAATGCCGCACTGCGCGAGACCCTTGCGGATCCCGTCGTGAAGAAGGCCTTCGCCGACAACTCGGTCGCAGCCTACCCGGAGAACCAATGGTCGATCGCGGCGGCCGGCGACTATATCCGCAACGAAATCGCTTTCTGGGGCAAGGTCGTTCGCGACAACAACGTCAAGCTCAGCCATTGAACGCATGTCCGGCGGCGGGTCCGCCGCCGGACGCTCTGCGCCGCTTCAGGCCGCGCGCGCACCAACGGCCGCTGTGGACGCCGGCCGCCTCTGCACGAGCAGCACGCCGACGGCACTGACCGCAAACCCGGCGAGCTGAATGGCCGTGACCGGTTCGCCGAACCCGAAATGGGCCATCGCGGCCGCCCCGGGCGGCGCAAGAGAGGAACGACGTCGCACGTGCCGCTGCGCCGCGCCGGACGAGAAACAATAGCGCCATCGTCGCACCGATGGCGAGCGCCAGTGTCGACCAGGCATAGATGACAAGGAACTCCGGGGACCAGATCACCCGAGGGCTCTCGAAAAAAGCGGCCCCGACCGCCGGCGGCACGAGAGCGCCGGCGAACATTACGGCGGTGCGCGTCGAAGGACGGCCCGTGCGCTCGAAACGCTTCTGCTGCAGCGTTCCGTAGGCGATCGAAACCACGCCGAGCAAGCAGCACAACAACAAGCCGGCGGGAAACCCGCCCGCGGTTGCGCCGAGTTTCGGGGCCACGACAAGCGCCACGCCGGCAAAGCCGACGACAATGACGAGCCACTGGCCTGCCGACAACGCCTCGTCAAAGACTTGCGAGGCGATCAGCGCCGTGACGACGGGCTGCAAGCCGCCGACAAGCGCGGCGATGGCCACGGGGATGCCGTGGTAGACGGACCAGTACATGAGCGACAGCGACAAGCCCTGAAGGAAGGCGCCGCTCCAGAGCAGCCCTGCAAGATCGACGTACCCGCGCGGCCAGGGGCTGCGCAGGGCAAGCGCGACGGCGGAAAGAATCACGAGCGCTGCACCGTTACGCAGCGCGACGAAGGTCAAAGGCTCCGCGTAAGCCTCGAATGCGCGGGGCACGACAAATCCGGATGCCCAGCAAAGGACGAGAACCGCAGACACCGCATATGTGGCCGCCGCTTCGCGCGCCCGCGCACGGTCGGTCTTCGGTTTGTTTGTCGGAGTAGAGTTCACGACGGTACCTCGGTTCGGAACGCCCCATGCGCTCCAGCGGAGCGCTTGCGGGTGTCCGCCCGAGGATCGCCGTGAGACCCTACCCTGCGGGAGTCCAGGGCAGATCGGCCTGTGCAGCCTCGTCGCTGGCCACGTCGATGATCGTCGGCCGGTTAGCCGCAAGGGCCCGTTCCAGCGCGGGACGTATGTCTTGCGGACGCTCAACGCGAATGCCGAGACAGCCGAACGCTTCGGCGATGGCCGAATAGTTCGTCGGCGCGAACGTGAACAATTCCTCCATGCGCCCGGGGATGCCCTTGTGAGCATTGGTGAGATTGCGCAGGCCCTGCGCAAGCCGGCCATTGTTGTTGACGATCGTGATCGTGTTGATGTTCCAGCGCCGCGCCGTCTCCATCTCCGGCAGGTGATAGAGGAATCCGCCGTCGCCGGTGAAACAGACGACCGGTCGGTCCGGGCAGGCACATTTCGCGCCGAGCGCAGCCGGGAAGGCCCAGCCGAGCGAGCCCGCCGCGCGGTAGTAATTCTGGGTCTCGTACCGGAGCGGCATCATGGTTCCCGACCATTGCGACGAATAGCCGGTATCGGCCACGACGATCGCATCCGCCGGCAGCCATTCGCCGAGCTCCTTGCAGAGACGCTCGGGCCGGATCGGCGAGGCATCGGAGTTGTAGTTTGGCGCGATGTAGGCCCGCCATTCCGCCACGAGCTCTTTCACGCGCGCCTGCCATTGCGGCCGCGATGTCTGCGCGAGCACCGCGGTGAGTTGCTCGACGGCTGCGCGCGGATCGGCATGGATGCCGATCGCCCCGCCGAAATTGCGGCCAAGCTCCACCGGATCGATGTCGATCTGGATGACGGGCACGCCCGGGCGCGGGAGCGTGAAGTTGTTCGTGACCTGGTCGCCGGTATCCGAGCCGACGAAAATCGCGAGATCCGCTTCGGCGACGAGCTTGTTGGCGCAATGGCAGGAATAGGTGCCGACGATGCCCCCGTTCAACGGGTGATCGTCGGTGAGCACTTGCTTGGCGTCGAGCGCGGCGACGAGCGGGATCCCGGTCTTCTCGACGAAAGCCCGAAGCGCCTTTTCCGCGCGCGAGATGACGACGCCCGCGCCGGCGATTACGACCGGTCGCTCGGCCGCGCGGATTGCCTTCGCGGCCTTTTCGATCTGCACCGGATCGCCGGCCGGCCGCTGCGGCGGCACGGTCGCGTATTCCCGCTCGATCGCCTGGTCGAGGATGAGTTCCCAGAAATCGGTGACGTTGCCGGTATTGCCGGCCACGTCGAGATGCACCGGCCGCGTGGGGCCCGACGCGGCCTCGCGGAAGCATTGCCGCAGGAGGCGGGGCAGCTGCTCGGGCGCGTCCACCCGATACGACGCTTTCACGAAGGCCGAGAACATCGGCTCGTGCGGCAGTTCCTGGTAAGCGTTGCGATACTGGTTCGCCGGGACATGGCGGCCGGTGACGGCGATAATGGGGGAACCGAAGAGCCGCGCGTCCTGCAAGCCGGCGGCGAGGTTCGCGGCGCCAACCGACTGCGCCATCACGACCGCGACGCGACCGCTCGCGCGCGCATAGCCGTCCGCCATGTAGACGGCGGCTTTCTCCGAATGCGCGAGGATGCGGCGAATGTCGAACGTGCCGATCTCCGCCAGCGTGCGGCGTAACACCGCATCCATGAAGAAGACATGGTCGAGCCCGTAGGCGTTGAGCGTGTGCGCGATATAGCGCGCGCCGGTGATGGTGTCGTTGCGGGAGGCAGATTGCGCAGGTGTCGTCATGGGACGCTCACAGATGGCAGGATTGGGCTTCGTCACCTCTCCCTGCGTGCGGGGAAAGGGCGGATCGCAAGAGCAATCCGGGTGAGGGCAAAGCGCGCACTGCTCACGGTCACCCCCCTCACCCGGCTCGCGCCTGAGGCGCTCGCCAATCTCTCCCGCAAGCGGGAGAGGGGCACAAGCGAAACCGGCAGCGCGCCTACTTGAACGCCATCGGCACCACAGGCGCGCCGACGGCGCCCTTCACCGGCAAGGACGGCGCCGAGAAGAAGAAGTCGTACTGCTTGTCCTCGGCACAATCCTTGGCGAGTTCCTCGAGATCGAAGATCTCGCCCATGGTGAGGCCCATCGACGGAATGACGACCCAGTGCCATGGCTGGAAAATGCCGGGCTCGGTGTCGTTCGGGCGCACCTCGCAGCCCCAGGTGTCGGTCGCGACCGCCGCGACCTGTTTCCTGTGCAGCCATTCCGCCGTCTCGAAGGATAGGCCGGGCGCATCCCCGCCCGCATAGGAGCCCCACGAACCGCGCTTGCGGCAGGCTTCCATCTGTCCGGTGCGGACGATGAGGAAATCCCCGGTGCCGACTTTCACCTTCTGCTTCTCGGCGGCCTCGTCGAGATCTTCGGGCGTAATCGGCGTGCCGTCTTCGAGAAATTCCACACCTTTCACCCGCGGAATGTCGAGCAGCACGCCGCGGCCCGAGGCCTTGCCGCGCGTCTTTTCGATCCCGCATTTTCGCGCACCCCACGACATGACCTCGCGCATGTCGTAACCGTTCCACATGCGATCCTTGTAGAAGATGTGCGAGAGGGCGTCCCAATGCGTGGCTGCCTGCAGCGGCATGATGAGCCAGTCATCGGCGCTGCGCAGGCCCGCATCCTGATCGCGCAGGCCCGAATAGCCGTCGGCGCCGTCGTGCCGCATCAGGTGGATCGGGTTGATGCGTCCGCGTCCGCCGGTCTGCGGACCGTCTGCCCCGAACTGGATTGCAAGCGGAAACGCCTTGCCCTTCCTGATGAGCTTGGCGGCTTCGGCCCGCATCGCATCGGTTGCGTAGTTCAGCGTGCCGACCTCGTCGTCCGGGCCCCATTTGCCCCAGTTGCGCACCTTGAGCGACATTTCCTCGATGTCGTCGAGCGTGATCGGCTTCTTGCGGTTGCGCAGCGGAATTTTGAGGGACTCGTTGCGCTTGAAGGGCGCAGGCCCCACAGGGGAAAGCGGCTCGAACGCGTCGGAATACGGCATCGGCATCTCCTTGAAAGGCAGAGGTCTCGGGAAAGCCACACCCGGAAGGGCAAGCGTTGCGGCGCGATGAGCGCCCTGCCGCCGGCGAGGGCCGCCTGTGGCAAACGTTCGTTTGAAGCGCTACGATACAAGCCGGTGGCCACGGGTCAAGCTTTGCAGCGGAAAGGATCGAACATGGCGAGGGACGTCATCATCACCTGCGCGATTACCGGCGCCGCCGATACGGTCGGCAAACACCCCGCCATTCCCGTGACACCGGAAGAGATCGCCAATTCGGCCATCGAGGCGGCACGCGCCGGCGCCGCAATCGTCCACATCCATGTCCGCAACCCGCAGACGGGCGGCCAGAGCATGGAGCTTGCCCATTACCGAGAGGTGGTCGACCGCATCCGCTCCAGCGATGTGGACATCGTGATCAACCTGACGACGGGGCCCGGCGCGCGCTTCATGCCCTCGCCGCAGGACCCCAACGTGAATGCCACCCGCATGATGGCCACCCCGGCCGAGCGTGTGCGTCACGTGCTGGAACTGCGACCCGAAATTTGCACGCTCGATCTCGCGACGATGAATTTCGGCGAGAGCGCGTTCACGAATGTCCCGGCGCATCTGCGCGAGATGGCACGCCTCATTCGCGAGGCGGGCGTGACAATGGAACTCGAGGTCTTCGACACCGGCCAGGTGCGGCTCGCCCATCAATTGATCTCGGAAGGCGTGTTGCCGACGCCCTGCATGATCCAGATCTGCCTCGGGATCGCCTACGGCGCGCCGGCAACGCCCGAGGCCATGATGCTGATGCGCAACATGTTGCCGCAGCCCTGCGTCTGGGCGGGCTTCGGCATTTCCCGCTTCGAATTTCCCATGGTCGCGCAGGCGGTCATTCTCGGTGGCCACACGCGCGTCGGCCTCGAGGACAACCTCTACCTCGAGCAAGGCGTTTTCGCGCCGAGCAACGCCGCCCTCGTCGAGCGCGCCGTGAAGATCATTGAAGCCCTGGGCGAGCGCGTCGCGACCCCGGCGGTGGCCCGAAGAATTCTGAACCTGCGCGGCGCCGCCGCAAAGGCAGCGTGAAGGACGTGTCCATGAACGAACCCGGGCTTCTTGCACATCCACCGCTGCCGCGGCTCCATGCGCACGGCGCGGCCATACCGGCCATCGGCTTCGGCACCACCGACCTCAAGGGCGAGGCGGGAGTCGCGATCGTGGCGAGCGCCCTGCGTTCGGGCCACCGTCTCATCGACGCGGCGCGCAAATACTGGACCGAGGTCGAAGTCGGCAAGGGCATGCGTGCCTCCGGCGTGCCGCGCGAGCAGATTTTTCTCGTCACGAAAGTGAGCCACGAGAATCTGCGGACCGCCGATTTTGAGCGGTCAGTCGAGGGCAGCCTCAAGGATCTCGACGTCTCCTATGTCGATCTGCTGCTCGTGCACTGGCCCAACCCGCAAATTCCGCTTGCGGAAACCATGCAGGTGCTCGCCAAGCAGAGGCGGAACGGCGTTGCAAAACACATCGGCGTCGCCAACTTCACCACGACCCTGTTGGACGAAGCCGCGCGGCTCTGCCCCGAACCCTTGTGCGTGAACGAGGTCGAATTCCACCCTTATCTCGATCAACGCAAGGTTTACGCCGCCTGCCGGCGCCACGGCATGGCGCTGATCGGCTATTGCCCGTTCATGCGGGGCGGGGACATTCTCGCGGACCCGATCATCGAGGAGATTGCCCGCGCACGCGGCCGTACGCCGGCGCAAATCATCCTGCGCTGGATCACGCAGAACGAAGGCGTGGCCCCGATCCCCAAATCCACCAGGCCCGAGCGGCTGCGCGAGAACCTCGCGATCTTCGACTTCACGCTCAGCGCCGAAGAATTCACTCGCATCGCTGCGCTGCGCGCAAAGCACCGCCGCCGCGCCAACCCGCCACACGCACCGATCTGGGACGAGCCGTAAGGGCTCGCGCCGATCCCACGTCATTCCTGAAACGCGGTTTCGCGGCCCCGGCGCGCCGCCGGCACGATGACGATCAACAGCAGCAAGGCGGCAAGCCCGAGCAGGACGGCAGAGATCGGCCGTTCGAGAAACACCATCGGGTCGCCGCGCGAGATCAACAGGGCTCGGCGCAAACTCGTCTCCATCAACGGGCCGAGCACAAATCCGAGCAGCAGCGGCGCGGGCTCGCAGTCGAGCTTTGCGAAAACGTAGCCGACCACTCCGAAAAAGGCAGTGACCACCACCTCGAAGGGGCTTGTATTGAGCGAATAGATCCCGATGCACGAGAAAGCCAGGATGCACGGGAACATCATCCGGTACGGAGTTTTGAGCAGGCTCGCCCAGAGTCCGACCAGCGGCAGGTTGATCACGAGCAGCATCGCGTTGCCGATCCACATCGACGCGATGAGCCCCCAGAACAGTTCGGGGCGCTGGTTCATAACCTGGGCGCCGGGGGCGACGCCCTGGATCATCATCGCCCCCATCATCAAGGCCATTACGGCGTTCGAGGGAATGCCCAAGGTAAGCAATGGAATGAACGAAGTCTGCGCCGCGGCATTGTTGGCGGACTCCGGACCGGCGACGCCTTCGATCGCCCCTTTGCCGAATCGCGACGGATCGGCGGCGAGCTTCTTCTCCAACGTGTAGGATGCGAACGCGCTCAGGGTCGGGCCCCCGCCCGGCAGAATGCCGAAGCCGCAGCCCAGCCCGGTGCCACGCAGCACGGCCGGAATGCTGGCCTTGAGCTCCTGCCATGTGATCCAGAGGCCTGTGATCTTGCCGGACAGCAGCGAGCGCGTCTCCGGTCTTTCGAGATTGACGATGATTTCGGACAGGCCGAACAGGCCGAGCGCCACAGGCACGAATCCCAGTCCGTCCGACAGCTCTGGAATGCCGAAGGTGTAGCGTTGCGTGCTCGTCGTCATGTCGGTACCGACCATGCCGAGCAGCAGGCCGACAAAGATCATGGTCACGGCCTTGAGCAGCGAGCCGTGCGCGAGCACCACCGCCGAGACGAGGCCGAGGACCATCAGCGAGAAATATTCGGGCGAGTTGAATTTCTGCGAAAACGCCGCGAGTACCGGGCCGAAGATAGCGATGACGATGGTGCCTGCGGTGCCGGCGATGAACGAGCCGATGGCGGCGATCGACAGAGCGGCCCCCGCCCTGCCCTGCCGCGCCATCTGATGGCCGTCGATGCAGGTGACCACCGAGCCCGATTCGCCGGGCAGGTTGACCAGAATGGCGGTGGTCGAGCCGCCGAACTGCGAGCCATAATAGATGCCGGCAAGCATGATCAGCGCCGCAAGTGGCGACATGCCGAAGGTGAGCGGCAACAGCATCGCGATCGTCGCGGTCGGTCCGATCCCCGGCAGCACGCCGATCAGCGTGCCGAGCAGCACGCCGATCAGGCAAAAACCGAGATTGGCAAGCGACAGAGCGGCGCCGAAGCCCAAGCTGAGATGGTCGAAAATCGCCGTCATGTCGGCCACAAATCGAACGGCTGACCGAGAAGATAGACGAATACGACCGCCGAAAAGGCGGCCAATCCCAGGGCCAGCACGATGAGCTCGATACGGCTCATGTCGCGCGCCGCAAAGCCGCCGACGACCGCCGTGAGGATGATCGAGATCACGAGGCCGACATGCGTGATCGTCACGCCGAAGAGAACGATCGAGGCCGTGACAAACACGAGCGGCCGCCACACCACCCGCGATGCCGGCTCGCCGTCGATGACGAATGCGCGCAGAAGAATGGTGAGCCCGAGCAACACCACGACGCAGGACAGGATGGTCGGCAGGTAACCCGGCCCCATGCGCAGGGCACTGCCGAGCGGATACTGAAGAGCCAGCACCGCACCGAGCAAGCCAATGCCGACGAAGACAAGGCCGGCATAAAAGTCCTTCGGCGCGCGGATTTTGAGCATGGACGTTTGCGGAGTGACCGATGGCGATGCCCGACAGCTTTTCAGGCCGCGCATGCGGGCGTCAAGGACCGAGAACCGCCGAGCACGAAAACGTTTCGGCTTTGCAGCCCCGTCGGCGCGCTTCCTCTGGTGTGTTTCGACCCGCACGACCACGTCCGCATTGTGGTCAGTCGTCGGGAAAGAAGGCGGCGTCGACCTTGGCGTTGTCGAAGCCCGACATCGGCCCGCAGTCGAGACCGACCGCGCGGGCGGCGAGGATGAAATAGGCGCCCTGCAGGGAGGAGTTGCGCAGTGCCGTCGTCTCGATGTGCTGCGGGCGCCCTTCGAACCAGCCGCGCGCCTCCGGCTTATGCGGGAACGTCCGGATAAGGTGCTCATAGAAGCGCGTGTCATAGGCGAGGATGGCGGTCACCGGTGCCCGCATGGTTTTGCCGCGATTGTCGGAGGAGAGCGCAGGCGACAGCAGTTCCTTGGCTTCGGCGCTCTGTACGAACACGATGCGCAGCGGCTGGGTGTTCGCGGTCGTCGGCCCGAATTTCATGAGGTCGTAGATCGCGCGAAGCTGCGCCTCGCTCACAGGACCGGAGAATTCCTCGTGGGTCCGCGCCTTTCGGAAGAGCTGATCGAGAGCAGTCTCCGGCAGAACGCCGCGCCGAATGTCTTCTGCCTGTTCCATGCGGGTCTCCGGAGTTCGGCTTCGCCGAGACGGGCGACGCCGTCTGGGCGCGCTGCTCAACCGCGGTATTCGAGAACGTACAGGCCCGCGTTATAGTCCGTCACGTAGACGAGACCGCCGGCGTCGACAAAGACGTCGGCCGATTGGATCACGCGCGCCCGGTTCGGCCGCTGATCCATCATGCGGGCCGGCGGCGGTGGGACGAGCGCGCCGACCTCTCTCGGTCTTGCCGGATCGCGGATGTCGAACACCCGTACACCGGCATTCTGATAGGTCGCGAAGATCAACTCCGACGACACGAAAGTGCCGGGCCGGTTTTCGTGCAGATTGTGCGGGCCGAAATGACCGCCTTTGCCCTTGTAGTCGAATTCCTCAGGCTGCGGGAAGGTTGCGAGGATTCGCGGATTCGCCTTGTTGCGATTGTCGAACACCCAGATGTTCTTTACGCCGTCTTCCTGATGGTCGAGCACCGCTTCGTCGAGCACGACCAGCAGCTCGCGGTCGGGAAGCGGCAGGCAATTGTGCGTGCCGCCGCCGAAGGGCGGCGTGCCGTCGCGGTGGAGGATGAGCTTCGGCTGCGCGCGGTCGGCGATGTCGAGAACGACCATGCCGGCGTCGCGCCAGGCAGCATAGGCCGTATCGCCGTGAATGATCGCGTGGTGCAGGCCGAAGCGGCTTGTCGGATTCCACGAGGGCGTTTCGCCGCCGGCCTGATGCATCCCCGGAATCCACCAACGGCCGACTTCGCGCGGCTCTGTCGGATCGCTCATGTCGACGGTAAGAAAAATGTAGTCGGTGAAACCGTCGAGCAGGGCCGAGACATAGGCCCAGCGCCCGCCGGTATACCAGATGCGGTGCACGCCGCCGCCCTCGACCGGCATGAAGCCGATGCGTTTGGGGGCATCCGGCTTCGCAATGTCGTAGACCGCAAGCCCCGCGGTCCAGTCGCGCGCCGGCGCGGTCCGCGCGGCCGCCGTGCCCACCGCTTGCCCGAGTTGTCCCTTGTAATAGGCGCGCTCATCGGCGAATTCGGCCGCCGCGAACATGTCCTTCGCGTGGATGACCAGCAGCAGATCCTCGTGCGTTTGCAGATGAATGTTCCAGGTATTCGGCGGGGCAGCGATATAGGCGACGGGGCGCGGTTGCGTAGGATCGCGCACGTCGATCACCGAAAACCCCTTGGAGAACATGTGGCCGACATAGGCGTGGCCGCGATGCACCATAACCTGCACGCCGTCCGGCCGTCCGCCCTGATCGGAATAGCCGACGATCCGCATGTTGCGGGCATGCTCGGGTTTGGGAAGGTCGGTCATCGGATCACACGCTCCGCTCGTTTGTGCCAACGCCAAAATTCAAGGACCGCAAAGGCGGCGGTTTGTCGCGTGGCCGGCTTTGCGGGCAAGGCGCGGACGGAAATCCGTTTCATCGATAGGCATCGAGAAAATGCGGCACCGCGATCCAGTCGAGCATCGCCCCGTCGCTCTGGAGCAACGCATGCATGCGGCGGTCCTCCTCGGTCTTGAGGTTCACGCCCATATGCGTTCCGAGCTTGCGCCCGTGCAAAACGATCGCGTTTCCGATGGGCTGCCGCTCGGCATTATAGGCTTCGAGCGCCCGATCAACGTCCTCGTGATCGCGCAGCGCGCGCGCCAAGGCCTGGGCATCGCCGCCCGCCTTGGCGACACCGAAGCCCATGTGCGGGCGCGCATTGGCAGCGGCATCGCCCACCATCGCGACGCGGCCGAATACGATGCGGTGTGCCGTGAAATCGTAGATCGGCGTGATGAAAGGCTGCGGCATCTTCATGACGCAGTCGAGCATCACTTCGGGCATGATTTCGCGCGCGTCAGCCTGCATCTGCCGGATCAACTCCTTGCGGATCAGCGGAGGCGGCACGGAAAATTCGTGCTGGCGGCCGTTTTCGTCAATATTCATCTCGCGGAGCTGATCGGCGTCCGCAACGCGGTACCAGATGAAGTTGTACCGGCGGCGGCCGGGCCGCAGATCATTGTCGAACCCGGCGATCGGATAGGTGATGATTTCCTGCTGCGGCGGCAGGTAGAAGGTGAAATAGGGGAAGATTTCCTTCAGCGTGCGCGGCGCAAGGTCGGCCTCGTTGGGCGTGCCACGCCAGATATAGTATCCGGCGTAGACCGGCTGCAGTTCCGGCGCGACCTGGCCGCGCACACTGGAGCGGATGCCGTCGCCGCCAACCAGAATGTCGGCCTCTTCGACGCGGTCGCCGGAAAAATAGACGCGGACGCCGCCCTCGTCCTGCTCGACGCGCTCGAAGGTCCAGCCAAGATGATAGTGCGCAGGGTCGATCGTTTCCCGAAGCAGGCGCTGCAGCCTGTCCCATGAGGTGAGGATCTGCGGCAGGTGCCGCTCCTCGGTGACACGGCCGTTCCGGTCGATAGCCATGCGCTTCGTAACGGGGACACCGAGCTCCTTCGTGCCCGCGCCGCTCGCCTCGAGGGCCTCCAGAAGTTCGGGGTGCGTCGTAATCCCCGCGCCGCGGCCGACAAGCTCGACCGGCGAGCGCTCGTACACATCCACATCCCATCCGATCTGGCGAAGGAAGGCGGCCGAAAAGAGCCCGGACATCGATCCGCCGATGATGACGGCACGCCGCCTTCCGCTTCTGCGCGCGCGTGTCATTGCTGGCTCCGTTGGTAATTATCATTTGATTATTAAAGCGCTGGGCGGCAGGGTCAACTGGCAATCAACGGCGTGCCGGAGATTTGCCTCTTGGCCCGCGTTCACATAACAGCAAGGCGCAAGCAGCCTTGTCCCTGTGTCGACACGCCTATCAGGTCCACCTCCCGTGCCGCGCCGGCAGCTCAGTCTTCTGGTCCACAAGCAGCGGGTCCGCTCCGCCCGCCCGGCACCGCGCCCGACGCGCACGCGTCGGCGCCTTCCACGGGCAGAGCGGGAGGCGCAGATCGTCAAGGAGGCGATCCGCTTTTTCGCCGAACACGGCTTCAAAGGCAGGACGCGCGACCTTGCCGAGCGGCTCGGCATCACCCAACCGCTGCTTTACCGCTACTTCTCCAACAAGAACGCGCTGATCGAGCGCGTCTACGAGGAGGTGTTCGTCGCCCGCTGGAATCCAGACTGGGAGGTTTGGCTCACGGACCGCACGCAGCCCCTGCAGGCGCGGCTCGTGCGCTTCTATCAGGACTACACGCGCAGCATTCTGACCTATGAGTGGATCCGACTCTTTTTGTTCTCGGGCCTCGAAGGTCTCGACATCAACCGGCGCTATCTTCGGTTCATGCGGGAGCGGATCTGGTCCAAAGTGGTGGCCGAGGTTCGCTTCGAGACGGGCCGCCCGCCCCTCGAAAGGGAGCCGGCAAGCGAGACCGAGGTCGAGCTTGTCTGGGCGGTGATCGCCTCGATTTTCTACATCGGGGTGCGGCGCTGGGTCTTTGGCCTGCGCGTGCCCGAGGATCTCGACGCCGTCATCGAGGACAAAGTGAAGGCGTTCCTTGAGGGGGCACCGGCAGCCATGGCGGCCCCGGCAAAGAGCCGTATCTCGAAGCGGCCGCGTCCGACCGATCTGTAATCCATCCGTGGCGGCAGCCGCGAGGCTGACTTAAGGTTTTCACCTGGGCGCCTTGTTCGGCCGGGCAGATCCCGCAGACCAAGCTGGCGCAAGCGGAACGCAGGGAAACGGTGCTTTTCCGGCTACCGCATCGCGGGTGTGCGCACATCCGTGCGAAAGAAATCGGCTGCTCGGCCAAGACAGCACGAGAAGGAACGGGAGGCATTATGCAACGCGCGGCCATCGTCACCGGAGGATTGCGCGGTCTCGGGCGCGCCATGGCCCTCGGGCTTGCGCGACAGGGCGCCCAAGTCTGCGCCGTCGGCCACATCGCCGCCGATGTGGACGCATTCATGGCGACGGCCAAGGAGGCGGGCTGCGCCGAACGCGTCTTCGGCCTTGTCGCCGATCTGCGCAGGCCCGCCGAATGCGATCGCGTGATCGCAGAGGCCGAGAAGCGCTTCGGCAAGGTGGACATTCTTGTCAACAATGCGGGCGTGACGTTCACCTATATCGACCCGACGCGCTTCACGGAAAAGGGGCCGAAGAAGTTCTGGGAGATATCCGACGAAATCGTACAGACCACGATGGATACGAATTACGTCGCCGCCGACCAGATGGCGCGGCGGCTTGCGCCGAAGATGATCGCCCAGGGTTGGGGCCGGATCGTCAACGTGACGACGAAGCTCGACACGATGAACAGGCCCAATTCGTCGCCCTACGGGCCATCGAAAGCCGCGCTCGAAATGGCAACCGAAATCTGGGCGAAGGCGGCTGAAGGGACGGGGCTCGCGGTCGCCATCGTCAATCCGGGCGCCGGGGCGAATACGCCCGGCATGGCGCAGGAAATGCGCGACTGGAGCCGGGAGGGCAAGGCCCCGCGCCTCGTCGAGCCGGACGAGATGGTCCCGCCGCTGCTCTGGGTCGTGAATGCGCCCACGGAGCGGGTGAACGGCAAGCGCTACGACGCCAACACCTGGATCCTCGACATCGACCCTGCGGAGTCGGCGGAAAGAACCGAGCGGGCGGCAGGCTTCCGTCTGCATCCGCTGCCGGGCGAGGCCTGACACGCTCCGCCGAGCCCGACTCCCAGACCCCCAACTGACGCTCCCCAAGAGAGGAAAGGCCCATGTCAGGCGCCCGCATGCCCGAAATTCCGCAGGAGAAGCTAAGCGAAGCGCAGAAGAAGGCGGTTGCCGAACTGATCGCGGGTCCCCGCGGCCGCATTGGCGGCCCGTTCATCCCGTTGCTGCGCAGCCCGGAGACGCTGACGCGCGTGCAGAAGCTCGGCGAGCATCTGCGCTTCAACAGCGTTCTTCCGCCGCGCTTGAGCGAGTTTCTCATTCTCCTGGTTGCCCGCACTTGGACGCAGGGCACCGAATGGCACGCGCATCGCGGTCTTGCCTTGAAGGGTGGGCTCAAGCCGGACATCGTCGAAGCCATCGCCGAGGGGCGGCGACCGGACGCGATGGCCGCCGACGAGGCGGCGCTCTATGATCTTTACGACGAATTGCAGCGCAATCGCTGCGTCAGCGATGCGACCTATGCCAGGCTCATCGCGCATTTCGGCGAGCAGGGCGTCATCGATGCCGTCGCGATCCTCGGCTACTACACGCTGCTCGCCATGGTGATGAACACGACGCGCGTGCCGGTTCCCGCCGAAGCCGAGCATCGGCTCAAGCCGTTCCCGTATTGAGGCCGGCCCGCGGATCGCGACGGCGCCGAGCCGGGCGGCGCCGGCGAATGATTGGTCTCTCAGTCGAGCGCCGGCGCCTTCAATAGCCCGCAGTCGGCCGCGAAAGCGATTGGCGCGCCGGTTTTCGCCTGAAGCGCCTCGCGGCTCAGGCCCGGAACCATCTCGCGCGCCATAAACCCGCCGTCCGTCACATCCAGGACCGCGAGATTGGTGTAGATGCGCTTCACGCAACGCGCGGCGGTGAGCGGATAGGTACAGCGCTCGACAAGGCGCGGCCGTCCGTCCTTCGTCGTGTGTTCGAGCAGAACCCGCACTTCCTTGGCGCCGACGGCAAGGTCCATCGCCCCGCCGAGCCCGGGCGGAAAGGTCGGATCGTCGGTCGCCCAGTTGGCGAGGTCCCCGAGGGCCGACACTTGGAAGGCGCCGAGCAGCGTGCAGTCGAGATGTCCGCCGCGAATGATCACGAAGGCGTCATTGTGGTGAACGATGGCGCCGCCTCTGACCAGAGTGATGAACCCTCGGCCGGCATTGATGAGATCGGGGTCTTCCTCGCCCGGCGCCGGTGCCGGCCCTTGCCCCAGCACGCCGTTCTCCGCGTGGAAGACGACCTCACGGTCGGCCGGAACAAAATTCGAGACGAGGGTCGGCAGGCCGATGCCGAGGTTGACATAGGCTCCGTCGGGCAGATCCTGGGCGGCGCGCCAAGCGATTTGTCGGCGGGTGAGGGAGATCATGCGCTGTGGCTCCTCGGAACGGCGACGATCCGGTCCACGAAAATGCCCGGCGTATGCACGTGGTCGGGGTCGATGCTGCCGAGCTCCACGAACTGCGAGACCTGGGCGACGGTGAGGTCGGCTGCCATCGCCATGACCGGATTGAAGTTGCGCGCCGACAGCCGGTAGGTGAGGTTGCCCCAACGGTCGCCCGTCTCGGCGCGGATCAAGGCGAGATCGCCACGGATCGCCTCTTCGAGCACATGCGGCTGGCCGGCGAATTGCCGGACCTCTTTGCCGTTGGCAACCTCGGTCCCCGCCGAAACGCGGGTGTAGAAGGCGGCGATTCCCGCTCCGCCGGCACGGATGCGTTCCGAGAGCGTCCCTTGCGGGACGAGCTCGAGTTCGAGCTTGCCGGCCCGATAGGCCGCATCGAAGCAATGCGGGTCGGCGGTGCGCGGAAAGGAGCAGATGATCTTGCGCACGCGCCCGGAACCGATCAACCGCGCAAGCCCGGTGTCGCCGAGGCCGGCATTGTTGGCGACCACCACGAGATCGCGCACGCCCGTATCATGCAGCGCCTCGATAAGCTCCACCGGCTCGCCGACGCTGCCGAAGCCCGCGAGCAGCACGGTCGCGCCGTCCTTCACGCCGGAGACGGCCTCCGCGAGGGAGGAGACCCGTTTGTCGATCATTTCCTGTCCCGAAGCTCTCAACCGATCGCCGGTTCCCTAACGTCTTGTCGCGTTCAGCGGAAGGGTCCGCTTCATACGACCTTGGCGGCGCGCAGTGCGGCGATCTCGGCATCGCCGTAACCGACGTCGCGGAGCACTTCGTCGCTGTGCTCGCCGCGTTCGGGCGTTGCCGCGGCAATTCTTGCCGGCGTTCGGCTCATTTCCACCGCGTGGCGGAGCACCTGGATGGGACCGAGCTTCGGCGAGGTGACGTCAGACGCCATGCCGAGATGTTTCACCTGCGGGTCTGCGAAGACCTCGTTCATTTTGTAGATCGGTCCGCATGGTACGCTCTGCGCATTGAGAAGTTCGATCCATTCCGCCGTGGTTTTGGTCTTGGTGATTTCGGCGATCGCGGCATTGCAGGCCTGGCGGTTTTGGGAGCGCAGCGCGCCGGTAGCGAAATCGGGATGATCGACGAGATGTTCGGCCCCGAGCGCGATGCACAGGCGCTTGAACATGTGCTGGTTCGAGGCGGCGATGTTCATATGGCCATCCTTGGTGGGGAACACGCCCGTGGGAATGCCGGTCGGGTGGTCGTTGCCGGCCTGCGGCGGGATCTCCTTGGCGATGAGCCAGCGGGCGGCCTGGAAGTCCAGCATCGCGATCTGCGCCTCCAGCAAAGAGGTGCGCACCCACTGGCCCTCGCCGGAAACCTCGCGCTCCAGGAGGGCGATCAGGATGCCCATCGCGAGATACATGCCGGCCGTCAGATCGGCGATCGGCACGCCGACGCGCACCGGCCCCTGGCCGGGCAGTCCGGTGATCCACATCAGTCCGCCCATGCCCTGCGCGATCTGATCGAAGCCCGGCCGCTCGCGGTACGGCCCGTCCTGACCGAATCCGGAGATCGAACCGTAGACGATGCGCGGATTGATCGCCTTGATCGATTCGTAGTCGATGCCGAGGCGGAATTTTACGTCCGGCCGGTAGTTCTCGATGATGACGTCGGCCGACTTGGCGAGCCGTTTGAAGACGTCGAGGCCCGCCGGGTTCTTGAGATCGAGGGTAAGGCTGCGCTTGTTGCGGTGAAGGTTCTGAAAATCAAACCCGTGGCGGTTGTCGCCCATATCGACGCCTTCCTGCGTCATCTCGATCTTGATGACGTCGGCGCCCCAGTCGGCGAGCTGGCGCGCAGCGGTCGGGCCGGCGCGCGCCCTGGTCAGGTCGAGCACTCGGAAACGGGACAGCGCCTGACTGGCGAGCGGACGGGGCATGGCGGCTCCTGCAAGGCGAAAGTGGAAATGCAGTTCGGTCGATGGTCCGTCAGAGGAATCGCAAAGAAGGGAGAGCCGTTGTTTCTGTTCGCGGCGAGGCGGGAGCGTGGCGGAAGCCGGCGCACGAGTCTAGTCTCGTCGGATGGGATCGGTAAGCTCAGGATATCGCCGCCATCTGTCGCGGATCGAGCTCAATCCAGGCGGAATCGCCTACGTCGTAAATGTCAAGCGGCGGAGTGGTGACGCGCAGGCGGGTCGATCCGCCCTTCGGCACGACCACATAGTTCCAGTACTCTCCGAGATAGGCGCGCTCCGCAATCGTGACCGGGAAAGCCGGCATGTCGCTGCGCCCCCCGCCGGAGCGCGACAGCCTCATGCTCTGCGGACGCACCGAAAACGTAACGGTGCCGCACAGCGCCGCTCCATTCTCGATCGCGCCGCGCGGCAGGCTGAACTGGTCGAAAACGATATCCGCGCCGTTGCAGACGCCTTCGATGAAATTGGTGCGGCCGATGAAACCGGCGACGAAGCGTGTCCGCGGCCGCGTATACAGGGCATGCGGGGCGTCGATCTGCTCGATGCGGCCCTGATTCATGACCGCAATGCGGTCTGACGTCACCATGGCCTCGCCCTGGTCATGCGTCACGTAAACCGTCGTAATGCGGAATTCGTCGTGCAGCCTACGGATTTCAAACCGCATTTCCTCTCGCAGATTCGCGTCGAGGTTAGAGAGCGGCTCATCGAGAAGAAGCACCGCGGGCTTGATGACGAGGGCGCGAGCAAGCGCGACGCGCTGCTGCTGGCCGCCGGACAGCTCTGAGGGATAACGGTCTGCAAGATGCGCCATCTGCACGACGTCGAGCATTTCGCCGACGCGGCGGCGTACTTCCTCCGCGGGGAGCTTTCGCAGCTTGAGGCCGAACGCCACGTTTTCCGCAACCGTCATGTTCGGCCAGACCGCATAGCTCTGGAAGATCATCGACATCTGTCGCTTCTCGGGCGGCAACGACCCGGCCGGGGAGGAAAGGACGCGCCCATCCATTTCGATCGTGCCGGCGGTCGGATCGATGAAACCGGCGATCATGCGCAGCGTGGTCGTCTTGCCGCAGCCGGAAGGGCCGAGCAGAGAGACGAACTCGCCAGATTGGAGGTCGAGATTGAAGTCGCGCACAGCGAAAAAATCGCCGAACCGCTTTTCGATGCCGCGCAACGCGAGAGTGGTCACGTGTTCCTCCGCAGCATGAAGTCGCGGCCGATAACCTTGAATCCGATGGCCGCGATCGCGATGGTGACGACCAGCAGGATGGCCCCGAGCGCCGACAGCACTTCGAAATTTCCCTCCTCCGACAGATCGAAGAGCATGACGGAAATCACCCGCGTGTTCGGGCCGACAAGAAAGATGGCCGAGGAGAGCTCGCGTGTCGCCGGAATAAAGACGAGGATCCAGGCCCCGGCGAGGTTCTTCTTGAGGAGCGGGGCGAGAACTTTGCGGATCGCAAGCAGCCGGCCGCCGCCGAGAATACGCACCGCCTCCTCCATTTCGGGATTGATGCTGCGCATGCCGGCGGAGCTCGACGTGTAGGCGATCGGCAAGAAACGCGTCACATAGGCCAGGACCAGGATGGTGCCCGTGCCGTAGAGCGCAAGCGGAGGCGGTGCATAGGCGGCATAGAAGCCGATCGCCAGAACGATCCCCGGTATTACGAACGGCGCCATGCACAGGAAAGTGAGCACATTCGACCAGGGGACGAGCTTGCGGCTCACCACATAGGCGATCGCAAGCGAGAGTGCGATCGCCGCGAAAGCTGTGGCGCTCGCATAGATGAAAGTGTTCAGGATCGTGTCCTGCGCCTGTGTCTGCTCGAACAGGAGATATTTGAAATTGCGCAGCGTGAGATTGTCGAGCGAGAAGCCGCGTCCCCAGGCCTTCGCAAAAGCCGCCTGCAGCAGCACGATCATCGGCAGGCCGACGGCCAACGCGCCCACGAAACACGAATAGCCGAAGAGGACCCAGCGCCAGGGGCCGAGGGCGATCAGGCGACGTTCTCCGCCCTTGCCCGTCACCGCAGCATAGCCTTTCCGACCAAGCACGCGATTTTGCAGCCAGAACAGGCCGACAGTGATCAGCAGCAGCGGCATGGCATAGGCTGCCGCCAATTCCACCCGCACGGGGAACTCGAAAAACTGCCAAAGCTGCGTCGCCACGACCTGGAAGCGGGCGGGCAGGGCGATGAGGGCCGGCGCTCCGAACAGCGCGATGGCTTCAAGAAAGCTGATGATAAGGCCGCCGAGAATGGCGGGCAGCACCAGCGGCAGGGTGACACGGAAAGTCGTGCGCCACTTGCCTGCGCCCAGAATGTGTGCGGCATCCTCCATCTCTGACGAGACGAGATCGAGCGCGGCATTGGTGAAAACGAAGATGTAAGGGAAGGAGGTGATCGCGACCACCAGGATGAGACCTGGCATCGAATAGACGTTGAAAATGCCATGGTCGGCGCCGGTTATCGCGATCCATGCCTTGTTGAGCCAGCCGGCGTTCGGTCCGGCGAGCAGGATCCAGCCGACCGCAGCGAGGTAGGGCGGGGTGATAAATGCGCCGAGGACCATCAACCGCACGAAGCCTTTCGCGGGCATGTCGGTGCGCGACACCGCCCAGGCGATCGGCACCCCGAACAGGGCAGCGAGAAACGCGACACCGGCGCCGAGCTCCAGGGAATTGAGGAGCGCCTCGAGGTGCCGCCAATTGAGATAGGCGTTGCGGTAGTTGTCGAGCGTAAGCCCGCCCGTTTCGGTGACCTGGAAACTCGCGACAATGAGCCGGACCATCGGGCTCGCGATGAGGAACACGAGGATCCCGATCATCACGAGCCAAAGAATCATACTCGGGTCGAAGTGGCGCAGGCGCTGCCCCAGGCCCGAACGAACACGAGCGGCTACGAGGGCTTCGGTTGTGGTGCTCATGGGCGGGCCGTCCGCGGCAGCGACTCGTTTGGTCCGCAGGGGACATTCCAGAGCGGCGGCCTTTGCCGGGCGGACGCGCGATTACGGCGCGCCCTGTCGCGGGCGCGCGGGCGCGGCCGAACGGCGCGGGTCCGGTCTCGGCGCATCGGCGATCACACGCCGAAGGTGTCGCGCCACTGCTTGATCACCTCGGGAATGCCCTTGGTGATTTCCTCCACGCTGGGTCGGATCGTCTTCACGTCTTTTGCCGCGGTTATGCCCGACGGCGGCGTAACCTCTGGACGGATGGATTCGTTGAAGTGATCGATCCAGATTTTCGAGGCTTCGGGTGTCATCAGATATTCGAGGAAGAGCCTCGCGGCATTGGGATGCCGAACGCCTTTCATAATTCCCGAAGGCGCAAGGATCAGGACCGTACCGTCCGTTGGATAGATCATCTTAAGGGGATTGCCCTTCTGCGCGCTTTGCATCATCGGGCCGTTGGGTGCGTGACCGGCAACGACGCGTTCGCCCGCGTTCAACATCGTCACCGTGTCGTTGATCGAGCGGCCGATCTGCGGATTGTTTTTGGCGAGCTTTTGAAAGAAGCCCCAGCCGTACATCTTGCGCATCTGCACCGTCCAGGTGCCGACATAGCCGGAAAAGGCGGGGTGTCCGAAGGCGAGCTTGTCCTTCCACTTCGGATCGGCGGCTTCGGTCCAGTTCTTCGGCGCGTCCGCCTCACCGACCTTGGAGGTGTTGATGGCCATGCCGATCATGCCGGCCGACGTGACATAGTAATATCCGTCCGGGTCGTAGTTCTTATAGATGTCCAGCACCTTTTCGGCGTTCTCCGGCCGATACTGTTCGAGCAGCTTCTTGTCCTTGAGATAGACGTAGTGCCCCATGTCGGTGGACGAGAGCACGTCGACCTGCATGGCGCCCGCGCGAAGCTCCTGGGTGACGCGCTGATAGGCGACCTGCGCGGTGGTGCGCACGACATTCGCCTTGATGCCGGGAAAGGCCGCCTCGAAATCGCGCCCAAGCGCTTGCGCGGTCACGTCGTCGGAGTGGGCCGTGTACCAAGTGAGTTCGCCCTCTTTCTTCGCCGCCTCATAGAGCTGCTTGAGATGAGGAGTTGTGGCGCGATCCTGCGCATGCGCCGCGCGGCTTCCGCCAAGGCCGACAACTGCCGCGAGGGCCACGCCTCCCTTCATGAGGCTGCGCCGCGACGTCTTCAAACGATCAATCATGGCTTCCTCCCCACCGGCTCGTATCCGGCGACATTCTTTTCAGCGCTTGATGGGCGATCCCGCCGCGGGCGGGCGCAATACCAGTGTGCCGCGCTTTGCGCTGTCCATCCAGTGGAATCGGCGGCGCAGGTGGCCGTTCACGAATTTGCGAGAACCGCCGCGACCGCCACGGCATCGACAGCAACAACCCCGCGTCCGGCCTCCCGCACAATGACGGGATTGCTTTCCGCTTCGATGATTTCCGGCATGTCGGCGAAGTGGGAAAAGCGGACGATCGCCTCGGCAAGCGCGTCGAGATCGCCCGCCGCCTGCCCCCGGAGTCCGGAAAGCGCCCGGAGCGCCCTGACCTCCCCGATCATCTCCCGCGCCGCCTCGCGGTCGACCGGTGCGAAGCGCAGGGTCCGATCCCTGTAAATTTCCGTGAGAAGACCGCCGGCCGCGAGGACCACGAGCGGCCCGACCTCGGCATCGACCCGGTAACCGATCAGCGCCTCGCCAAGGCCCCGAACCATGGGCTGGATCAGGACTTTTTCGACAACAAGCCCCTGTCTGGCGAGGTTTTCGCGGATCATCGCAACGGCGGAAAGCAAACCCGCTCCGTCCGGTACGCCGAGCACCACGCCGCCGACGTCGCTCTTGTGGGCAAGCTTGCCGCTTAGCGCTTTGACGGCGACCGGATAGGGGAACGGAAGGAGGGGCGGTTCGCGCGCTTCAGCAGGGAGCGCAACCGTGGGCGCGCGCGCCACGCCCACGGCGTCGAGCAGCCCATAGGCCTTCAGCTCGTCCAACATGTGCCGACCGGCTGGCAAGGGGCGGGCGGCAGCGGATCGTTCCCGCGGCCGGCGTCGCCGCAGGGCGGCTGCGATCACGTCGGCGCAGGCTTCCGGCGTGCGGAAGCTCGGCACGCCGCCGCGCATCAGCCGGTTGAGGGCGTCGGGGGCGTCGGGCGCGAGAAAAGCCGCGATCGGCTTCGCGCTTTTCGCACTGTCGATCACCGGCTCCACGGCGAGCTCCGGCTGGAACCGGGCCGAAGACCCCACGACCGCGACCACGAGGTCGAATTCGGGCGCGGTCAGCATCGTATCGAGCGCCGCTTTCATGACCGGATAGCGGGTTCCCGCAAGGGTCAGGTCAACGATTCGGCCGGGCTCAACGGCCGCACCGGCCGCCGCAAGGCGCGCCAACGTCTCCGGCCCAGGGCCAACAACCGAGACGCTGCGAACGGCGAGCTGATCGACCACCATGGCGGCAACGCCCCCCGTCGTGGTGACGACGCCGACCCGGTCGCGCCTCTGTCCCGGCTCGTCGATTGGGACCCTCTTGAGCAGGGGGAGGGCTTCGAGCAGGCCCTCGAAGGTCTCGACGCGGGCGATGCCGCACTCCCTCAGAAAAGCGTCGGCAACATCGTCCTCGCCGGCCAGCGCCCCGGTGTGCGACAGCGCAAGCTCGCGGGCCTCGGCAGAGCGGCCGAGCTTGTAGGCTGCGACGGGCTTGCCGCGTTCGGCGGCGCCGCGGGCAAAACGTCGCAGGGTCTCGGCGTGGCGGAGGTTTTCGAGAAACAGC
Source organism: Xanthobacteraceae bacterium (assembly GCA_035716025.1). GTDB lineage: Bacteria > Pseudomonadota > Alphaproteobacteria > Rhizobiales > Xanthobacteraceae > JADGHE01. The sequence goes on along the minus strand of DASTKH010000042.1, from coordinate 47,912 downwards.
AGGTAGCCGTCGATGTCCGGGTCATCCAGCGTCGCGGCGCAGATCTCGCCAATCGAAAGATCAATTTCGCTGCCGACGGACACGAGACCGGCGAAGCCGATGCCGCGCTCCTTTCCGCGTGAAGCGAGCGCTCCGATCACGCTGCCGCTCTGGGATGCCACAAATGCCCCGCCGATCGGCAGTCCCGCTTCCGCAAAGGCGGCATTGGCGGTCAGCATGAGCCGCTCCCGCAGATTGACCACCCCGAGACAGCTCGGGCCGACAACACGGATGCCGTGGCGGACGCAGGCCTCGCGGAGGCGCGCGGCGCGGGCGGCGCCTTTCGGGTTGGTCGGGGCGAAGCCATCCGCCAGCACAGTGGCGACCGGAATGCCGATCCGGCCGCATTCCTCCACGGCCGCCACTGCGGCGTCGCTTCCCGTCAGCACGTAGGCGTGGTCCGGACGCTCCGGCAGGTCGGTGAGCGTGCGCCAAGCGCGTTCGCCCAAGACCCAGTCCCGATGCGGGTTGATCGGATAAATTCTGCCTCGGTAACCGCTCCGCCGCAGATATTGGAGCGGTCGGGCGGCGGATTTCGTGGGGTCGTCCGAGGCGCCGATGATCGCGACGCTTCGCGGGGCCAGCAAAAATGCGGCGAGTCCGGGTGCCGTGTGCCCCGGCTCTGGGGGCGGATATGCGTGAGGCGGGATCGTCATCGATTCCCCGCCCCATGCACAGGATCATGAACTTGATACCATCGGAATTGCACTAAGGAAGAGGCGCGGGTCGGAGCGCCGTATTCGTATTTCTCCGGCGATTTCTGCCGCCGTCTTGCGCCTGCCTTTTGTGCCATCCTCTTGCCTCGGAGAACGCGCCATGCCGGAAGTTTCGACACAACAGTCTGAGCAGACCGTGAAATTTGCCTCCGACCGCTCGGGCCAGCAGGTCGGGGACGGGGAATGCTATGCATTGGCGGATCAGGCGCTCAAGTCCGTCGGGGCCAAGAGCGCGGACAGCTATGGCAAGATCACCCCGACCGCCGACTATGTCTGGGGCAGCGCGGTGACGGTCAGCCAAACGCGTGCGGGAGACGTCATTCAGTTCAAAAATTATACCGTGACGATTACCACGACGACGCGGATCACCAAGGCCGACGGGTCCTGGGAGGAAAGCACCGAGACGCAAACCCTGTCTCGCCCCCACCACACGGCCATTGTCGCCGAGTCGGGCAGCAACGGAGCCGTTTCCGTGTACGAACAGAACGTCAACGGCTCCCGGGCCGTGCAGCTCAATCAGCTCGAATTCGTCTCCCGCGACGAGCCCCCTCAAACGACCAGTTCCGGCGGAACGAAAGTCACCGTCACCCGCAGCGTTAAGGTCACCGGCACCGCGAAATTCTATCGCCCCCAGGCTAAATAGAATCCCACCACAGCGCCGGGGCTGCAACGCCTCGGCATTTCGGCTAGCCTCGAGGGGCAGAGCCACGCTCGGCGCCGACCGCACCCTGCCGGGTTGCGGCCGAAAGAATCGTCTTGGCGGGGACCAATGCGTGGCGGTACGGCCGGCAACGAAAAAAGCGGCCGAAAGGTGGGATATTCATGAGCTTCACAGCCATTCGACATCGCATTGCATTCATCGGGTTCGGCGAAGCGGGGCAAGCGCTCGCGGGCGGCCTTTGTGAAGCAGGCACCGTCGAGATCGCCGCCTGGGACATTCTCTTTCCGCGCCCGGCGGGCGCCCGACTGCTGCGCGCTGCGGAAACGATCGGCGTGCGCGCCGCCTCCTCGGCGGCGGAAGCCGTCACGGGCGCGGATCTCATCATTTCTGCGGTAACCGCCAGCGCGAGCCTTGCCGCGGCCGAGAGCGTAAAGCCGCATCTTGCGGCGCAACAATTCTTCCTCGACATCAATTCGGTTTCGCCGGCCCGAAAACGCGAGGTCGCCTCCGCCATGGAAGGTCATGGGCGCTATGTCGATGTCGCCGTCATGGCGCCGGTGCACCCGGCGCGCCATCGCACGCCGATGCTGCTTGCCGGTCCTTTCGCTGCGGAACTCTTGCCGGTCATGCGCGGCATGGACATGCGCGTGAACCTTGCGGGTCCCGAGATCGGCATGGCGGCGGCGATCAAGATGATCCGGAGCGTCATGGTAAAGGGGCTTGAGGCGCTCTCGTTCGAGTGTTTCGTGGCTGCGCACCGTGCCGGCGTGACGGAACAGATCTTCGCCTCGCTGCAAGAGAGCTTTCCGGGGCTCGATTGGCGCGCGCAGGTCCAATACAATCTCGAACGCATGGACCGTCACGGCATCCGGCGGGCCGCTGAAATGCGCGAGGTCGCGAAGACACTCGAAGAACTGAAACTCGACCCCGCGGTGACGCGCGGCACGATCGCGCAGCAGCAGCGCATGGGAGAGCTCGACCTGCCTTATGCACTCGACGGCAAGGCCCGCGAGGCCGTGAACGACACGCTCAACGCCGTAAGCGAAGCCTTGAAGATCGCCGAAACGGCCGTGAAGGAACCAGCCTGAAAGCCGTGTTCTTTGTCGGCAGCAAGCTTTGGCGGCAGAATGCGGGGAAGGACAATGCTGCTCGACGTCTTAGGCCGCTACGCCGCGCAAACGCGGATGGAGACGCCCGCATCGGATGTCCTGCACGATGCCAAGCGGGCGGTCATCGATTGGTTTGCGGCCATGTTGCCCGGCACCAGCGAGCCTGCGGCCGCAAATCTGCGCGCCGCGCTCGCCGAGGAGATCGGACGCGGCCGCGCCATTGTCTACGGCACTTTGGAGCGCGCCCCGACGCGCGTTGCGGCACTCCTCAATGGTACGGCGTCACACATCACGGAATTCGACGACATTTTTCGTGACGGCGTCTATCATCCCGGATCCCCAACCGTCGCAGCCGCACTTGCTGCGGCGCAGACGCAGCGCGTGGGCGGGCTTGATCTTCTGCGCGGCATAATCGTCGGCTACGAGATTTCGACCCGCATTGCCGCTGCCATGGTACCGGCGCATTACCGCTTCTGGCACACGACCGGGACGGTCGGGACTTTCGGCGCCGCGGCGGCCGCCGCGACGATCCTCAGGGCGGACCCGCGTCAGTTCGCGCATGCGATGGCGACGGCCGCGACAATGGCGGCCGGGCTACAGCAGGGCTTCCGCTCGGACTCCATGAGCAAGCCGCTCCACGCAGGCCACGCGGCCGAGGCCGGCGTGCTCGCCGCGCTCGCCGCCGTCCACGGGTTCACCGGCGCGCTCGATATCGTCGAAGGCGAGGCCGGATTTGGCCGAGCAATGGGGCCGGACCCGGACTGGAACGCCGCCTTCGCCGATCTCGGAAAGGTGCATAACATCTCGCGCATGACCGTGAAGAACCACGGTTGCTGCGGGCACACGTTTGCGGCGATCGACGGCGCCAAGACGCTGCAGGCGCGACATGGGCTGGCGTCGGGTGACATCACCCGCATTGAGATCGCAACTTATGGCACGGCGTTGAAGGTGGCCGGGCTTCGCAGCGTCGAGACACCGTTTCAAGGCAAGTTCAGTCTGCCTTATGTGGTCGCAACCGCGCTCGTGCATGGCAATGCGCGCTCCGACGCATTCAGGTCGGACCGCCTGCGGGATGCCGCCGCGCAAGAATTGATGCAGCGTATTGCGCTTGCGGTCGATCCCGAACTCGATGCGTGCTTCCCAAAGCAGCGCGCCGCGCGGGTGACGATCGAAACACGCGACGGCCGGCGTTTCACGCATTTGCAGCATACCCGCAAGGGCGATCCCGACGATCCGCTGAGCGATTCCGAGCTCGATGAAAAATTCCTGGAGCTTGCGAGTCCTGTTCTCGGCCAAGCCGATGCGCAACGCGCGCTCGCCGAATTGCATCGGCTCGACATGCGCGAAGATTGCGATCTTCTCACGCCGAGCCGCAAACCGGCCCGCCACGTGGCGTGAGAGCGCACGCGCTGCGGGCTTTCACGAAAACCCATAAAGCCGCGCAGGATTGGCGACGAGAAGGTTGTGTCGCGCCGCATCCGTTTCGGCGATGCGCGGCAACAGATCGACGAGATCGACCTCGTCGACCGGATCTTTGAGATTTGGGTGCGGGAAGTCCGTGCCCCACATTACCCGCTGTGGCGCGGCGTTCAGGATCGCGCGGGCGATCGGCACCGCATCGTCGAACGGATAGCGGGCAATGCGCTCCGCGCCCGAGAGCTTGATCCAACACGACTCCAGCCGGGCAAGGTCGAGCAGGGCGCGCACCGCAGGCTGATCCAGACCGCGCGCAGCCTCGACCCGACCCATGTGATCGATCACGAACGGCACGGGCAGCGCGCGGATCATCGGGGCGAGCGTCTCAATATCGCTTGCATCAAGATGCAGCACGACGTGCCAGCCGAGCACCTTGATGCGCTCGATCACGCGGTGAAACACGCGCTCGTCCGGCGCCCCGCCGAGGTGGCGCACGAAATTGAACCGCACGCCGCGCACGCCGCCCGCGTGCAGGTCGGCGAGATCGCGATCCCTGAACGTATCGTCCACGATCGCGACTCCTCGCTTGCGAGCGGGATCGTCGGCAATCGCGTCGAGCATCGCGCGGTTGTCGGTGCCGTGGCAGCTCGCCTGGACGATGACGCTACGGTCGACCCCGAGATGCGCATGCAGGGCCGCGAGTGCCTCCTTCGGCGCCTCCGCCGGTGTGTAACGGCGGCTCGACGCATAAGGAAACCGATCGGTTGGCCCAAAGACATGGCAATGGGCATCGCACGCGCCCGCCGGAAGGCGAAAGGTCGGCTTGCGGCGCCGGGCGAGAGCGTCTTCCGGCAAAATTTTGTCGCTTCGCATGTCCACCAAGCGAACACCTCGCAATCAATTGACAGCGCGCAATCTTGAGGCGCACGACTCCGTTCGAAGGCTCAGTTACGCTAACGGCGATGCGGCCAAAAGAACAGTGCCGCACGAGCAAACGCCAAGGAGGAGAGCATGCTGACAAGACGACAATTCGGCAAAGGGGCCGCGGCGGTCGCCGCGGGCGCGCTCATGGCGCCGGCCGTGGCGCGGGCGCAGCTTCAGGCGATGCGGTGCGGATTGGCCTCGGGCGTCAATGACGCGCAGGTGGCCTTCCAGACGATCGGCATGCACAAGCGGCTGCATTGGTACCAGGACGACGGAATCGAGCTCAAGATCGTCAATTCGACGAACACGTCCCTGCCGCTGCAGATGCTGTCGAACGCGCAAGTCGAGTTTGCCACCACCTCTGCCTACAACATCATTCCGGCCTATGCCGATCACCCGGAGCTCGGCCTCATCAGCGCCTATACGTGGATGCCGCGCGTCCACAACCAGACGGCCGTGAAGCCGGACAGCCCCATCAAGGACATCAAGGAGCTCAAGGGCAAGACGATCGGCATCCGCTCGACCGGAGACAGCGGCTTCTTCTTTCTGCAGGGCGTCTTCGCGCAGATGGGTATCGACCCGAAGAACGACGTGAACTGGGTGACCGTCGGAGCTGGCGGTCCTGCAGGACGTGCTTTGCACAACGGCAGCGTCGATGCGCTCGCCATCTGGGACGTCGAATTCTTCCGTATCGGGGTCGCCGGCTTCCCGGTCCGCGTGCTGCCCAATCCGCCGGTCGCCAAGGAACTGTTCGGCAACACCTATCTCGTGAACCGGCAGGAGTTCGCCAAACGAAAGGAGCTGTACGGCAAGATGTTCCGCTCGATCGCGAAAGGGCAGATCTTCACCGCCCTCAATCCGCGTGCGGCCGTCCTGCTGCATTGGGATCTCTATCCGGAGAGCAAGCTCAAGGGGAAATCGGATGCCGAGCAGCTTGAAGACATGATCAAGCTGTTGGAAGTGCGGCGCGACAAATGGTTCCCGCAGCCCGATTCCAAGGACCAGCGAATGGGCGTCGCCACGCCCGAACAATGGAAGGCCTCGGAAAAGTTCGCGGAAGGCTTCGCCCCGCAGATGAAAGGCAAGATCAAGGACCTCTCGAAGCTCTACACGCTCGACATCATCGACGAGGCGAACAAGTTCGACCGTAAGGCGTTCGAGGAATTCGCACGGAACTTTAAATACTGACGGGCCGGGCCGCTCCGACGTCGGGCGCGACCGTCTCTGTCCGTTCTTGCGCGAAGTGAAAACGCGGATCCGGACGGAGGGCCCATTGCTTTATCTTGAGCCCGGTGTTCGCCGGGACGAACGGAGAGCATGCAGCTTTCCGTTGTCCTCCGCCGCCCCGGAGCCCTTATCGGAGGCTTGGTAGGGCGGCGCCAAGCGAAAGGATTTACGAAAACCGCGCGACGAGTTCCCGCGCGGTCTTCACCATGGCGCGATCGATCATCTTGCCGCGGAAGCTGATCGCTCCCGAGCCCTGCGCGACCGCCGCGTCATAGGCCTCGAGCATTTCGCGCGCATAGGCGATCTCGCGTTCGCTGGGCGTAAACACCGCGTTGACGGGTGCGATCTGGTTCGGATGAATCACGGTCTTGCCGCGATAGCCGAGGGCACGCGCGTTCTCGCTGTCCTTCACGAGCCCGTCGATGTCGTTGATGCGCGGGTAGACACCGTCCATGGGGTTCTTGATTCCGGCGGCGCGCGCTTCGAGCAGAACCTTCGAGCGCGCGTAATGCAGTTCCGTGCCGGAAAGCGACCAGCGGCAGCCGAGATCGGTCATGAGATCGGCGTCCTCGGCCGAACCGATGATCACCGAGGCCATGCGGGGAGTCGCGGTAAGGATGTCGTAACAGAAATGGACGCCACGCGCCGACTCGATCAGCGGCACGATCTCGATCGTGCAGCTCGGCAAGCCCGCCTGTTGCTCACAGCGATCGAGCACCGAGGCGACGAAGCGCGCTTCATCAGGTGAGCCGGGCTTTGGCAGCACCACCCCGGCAAGTCCCGGAACCACTACCGCCGCAAGATCGGCTTCGACCTCCTTCGGGCCGGCATCTTCGACGCCGTTGATCCGCACATAGCGTGGCACGTCGGCGGGGCCTTGGAGACGGGCCCGCACCTTTTCCCGCGCAATCTGCCGTTCTGCAGCGGGAACGGAATCTTCGAGATCGTAAAGAAGCCCATCGGCGCCAGCCGACGGCGCCTTGTCGAGCAGCCGGTCCTTGTTGCCGGGAACGAAAAGCAGCGTGCGCAGAAGGTCCATCGGGTCAGCTCCGGGGCAGAATGGCGGTGGCGTCGCCGCGGATGATGACCTCGCCCGCTTGATTGACGGACATGAATTCGCATTCAACGAGCCCGCCGTTCGCCTGTTCGGTCTTGCCCGTGATTTTGGCCGTACAGGTGAGGACATCGTCCGGCCAGAAGCGCGAGGCGAAGCGGATGCGCAGGCGACGCAGTACGCCGTCGCCGAGCCAATCAGTGAGCTGGCGGGCACAGTAGCCGCCGGCGAGCATGCCCATTCCGAACACACTCTTGTTGCCGCTCTTCTGAGCGTAGACCTCGTCGTGATGGTTGGGGTTGAAATCGTGGGAGGCGCCGGCGTAACGGACGAAATCGGTGCGCGTCAGCGGCCCGCACACGAGTTTCGGCGCCTCATCGCCGACCTTGAGAGCATCGAAATAAAGCGGTTTCGTCATGGAGCTATTCCTGTCGGGCAGCCTGCGGGAATGTCGATCGGGTCAGTCCGCGATGCGCTTGCCGGTTTCGATGAGGGTGCGGCGGGCGACCTGCACCTTTTCGCCGCGCTGGTTGTGAAAGGTGGTCTCGATCACGGCGATCTGCAGCTTCCCGGCGCGCCGGCTTTCCTTTTCCGTCATCGAGACGATGCGGTCCTGTGCGGTGAGAACGTCGCCCGCGTGGATCGGCGCGAAATATTCGAACTCCTGCTCGCCGTGGACGATGTAGCTCCAATCCTCGACCTTCAAGGCCTCCACGGCATCGCGCGTCTCGTAGAGAAACGTCCGCAGCAAGGTCGGCGGAGCAAGAATGCCGCCCGCGGCCTTCGCGGCCGGGCTTTCCGGATCGTGATAGACCGGGTTGCGGTCGCCGAGAGCGTCGGCGAACTCCTTGATCTTGCCGCGCTCTACCCGGAATTCGTACGGCGGGAAGCTCTTGCCGTTCGCGCTGAAATCCATGTTTTTGTCCTTCTTCGTTTTCGTTGAGGCTGGAAAGCCGCGCGACAGCGTGGCTTGCATTGCTCGATTACGGCTTGAGAAGCACTTTGCCGATGACCTCGCGCGCTTCGAGCATGCGGTGCGCCGTGGCGGCCTCGGCGAGAGGCAGGCGCGCGTGGATGAGAGGACGGATCGCGCCCGCCGCAAGCCTCGCGATCAGGTCCTGCGTCGCGCGGGCGCGGATGTCCGGCCGGTCGTCGAGCGTGTGCATCGTGAAGAAGCGTAAAGCGGGGCTGCGCGTGAAGTAGGTTTTGCCCATATCGGCGACCAGCGTTTCCGGAGGGTTGCCCTGGAACTTGCCGTAGGAAACGACCGTGCCGAAAGGGGCGAGCATCGCGAAATTGCGCGCGAAGTCCTTGCCGCCGACGCTGTCGAGCACGAGGTCGCCGCCGTGCCCGCCGGTGATCTCCATGACCCGCGAGACGACGTCCTCGCCCGCGGTGTCGACGGCATGGTCGGCGCCGAAAGCGATGATGGCCGCGCGCTTCGCTGGCGACCCGACGAGGCCGATGACGCGCATGCCCGCTGCCTTCGCAAGCTCGACGGCCGCGCTGCCGACACCGCCGGCGGCGGCGTCGACCACGGCCCAGCCGCCGGGCATACAGCGCGCGGCCGTGTGCAGTACGTGGTAGGCGACCTGATAGTTGGAGAGGCAGGCGGCCGCCTCCAAGTCCACTTCGGGGGGGAGGCGAAAAAGGGCCTTTCCGGGCACCGCGATGTATTCGGCATAGCAGCCCGCACGCTGCGGCAATTCCCGCGCCGAGACGAACACCTTTTCACCGATCGCCACGTCGCGCACCGCCGCCCCGCGCTCGACGACGGTGCCCGCCATTTCGATGCCGGGGATCGCCGGCAAAGGCGGCATCCAGGCATAGGTCCCGGTGCGGACCAGAATCTCCGGACGGCTGACGCCGATCGTGTCGGCCTTCACCAGCACCTCGTTCTCGCGCGGACGGGGCGTCGGCACCTCCACATAGGTGAGCGCTTCGGGGCCGCCGGTCCGGGTGAGGAGGATCGCCTTCATGCGGTGTTCCGTAGCGACAGAGTGCAAACCGCGTCAAGCGTCCGCGCACGACTCTTGCGCCAGGGTCGGCAATACTCCTTTTCGTTTCCGCCGGTTGGCAGCAGGCTGCGTCCTCTGTAGCTTCGAACGACAAGCTGAAGGATGAGGATGCGATGCGGTTCGGCCTTTTCGGCGGGGCCCAGGCGGGCGGCGGCAGCGGCAATGCCGTCATGGGCCAAGGATTTCACGATTTCATCGAGCTCAATGTCGAGGCCGAGGCACTGGGCTACGAAAGCACGTTCGTGGTCGAGCACCATTTCACGGGCTGGAACCAGGTCTCCGCGACTTTGACGTTGCTGACCTGGCTCGCCGCACGCACGCGCAGCCTGCGCCTTGGCACCGCGGTCATGGTGCTGCCTTGGCACAACCCGGTCATTCTCGCCGAGCAGGCGGCGACCCTCGATCTGCTTTCGGAGGGCCGTCTCGATTTCGGGGTCGGCAAAGGCTACCGCCACACGGAGTTCACGGGATTCCAGATCCCGCCCGAGGAGGCGGAGGCGCGCTTCGACGAGGCGCTCGACGTCATCACCAAGGCCTGGACATCGACGGAGCGCTTTTCGTATCGCGGGCGCTTCTGGCAGTTCGAGAACATCGTGGTCGAGCCGCCCACTTATCAGCGGCCTCATCCCCCGTTCTGGATGGCGGCCGGCAGCTCCGACTCGATCCGCAAGGTCGCACGCCGCGGCTACAATCTCATTCTTGATCAATTCGCATCCGCTGCGGAGCACGGTGAGCGCATCGCGCTCTACCGCGCCGAACTCGCCGCCCTCGGCCGCGGCTTCGACCCGATGTCGATTACGGTCGCGCGCGACATGTTCGTCGCCTACGACCAAGCGGAAAAGGACGCGGCCATCGAGCGCAACAATAGGGCGCGCCAGCAAATCCTCAAAGTCGCCCGGGCGCCCGGACAGGAGCGCGGCTCGCACATCCTCGCCTATACCCATTACGATCCCAGGGCGAATGCCAACACGCTGATCGGGACGGTCGATGAGATCGCCGCCGCGCTCGAAGCCCTGCGTCAGGTCGGCGTCGAATATGTCATCATGAGCTGCGGCGGATCGCGCGAGGCCCTTCGGCGCTTCGCACGCGACGTAATGCCGGCCTTCACGGGAAAAGAGCCGGCGCGGGCGGCTGCGGCGGAAGGGAATCGTGCGCCGGCCTGAGCCTCGCGCCGGGAACGGGCGTCCCTTGCGCTCAAGCGGCGCCCTCCCGCGGCGCCGCCTCGGCCGGAAGTCTTGACCGTCCGAGATGCATCGCGCACAAGTCGATCAAGTGATCAAAGTACGATGCTGAAGGATTGCCGCTTGCTGGGAGGACCGCACGCATGAAGGCTGCCGTCATCGGAGAAAAGGGGATCGAGATCCGCGACGTACCGGCTCCGCAGCCGAAGGCAGGCGAGATTCTCGTGAAGGTGCGCGCCTGCGGCATTAACCGCGCCGATCTTCACATGGCGGCCGGCCACCGGCACGGGCCGCTCGGCGGCCTGGGCGCCATCGGCGGCATGGAGTTTTCAGGAGAGGTGATCGAAGCGGGGCCGGGTGTGAGCGCGTACAGGCCGGGCGATCGCGTCATGTGCTCGGGTTCGGCGAGCTTCGCCGAGCAGGCGGTCGCGGACGCAGGGCGTACCTATCCGATCCCCGACGGAATGTCGTTCGAGCAGGCAGCGGCCCTGCCGATCGCGCTGCAGACCATGCATGACGCGATCATCACCAACGGGGCTTTCAAGCCCGGCTATGCGGTGTTGATCCAGGGCGCAAGCTCGGGCGTCGGCCTCATGGGCATGCAGATCGCCAAGGTGAAAGGAGCGCGGCTCGTCATCGGCTCGTCGACCAATCCGGAGCGTCGTGCGCGGCTCAAGGAATTCGGCGCCGATCTTGCCATCGACTCGCGCGATCCGGGCTGGGTCGCCGAGGTGCTGAAAGCGACCGGGGATGGTGTCGACATCATCGTCGACATGGTTTCGGGCTATGTCGCCAATCAGAATCTCGAAGCGACACGCGTGCTCGGCCGCATCGTATCGATTGGACGGCTTGGTGGCATGAGGGGACCCTTCGAGTTCGACCTGCACGCCCGCAAGCGCATTTGGTATATCGGCGCTTCGTTCCGCACGCGCTCGATCGAGGAAATCCGGACGATCTGCCGGCTGACGCGCGAGGACCTCTGGGACGACTTGACCGCGGGACGCTTGAAAATGCCGCTCGACCGGAGCTTCCCGCTCGATGAGGCGGCGGCTGCGCTTGCGCATGCGCAAGCCAACAAGCATTTCGGCAAGATCACCCTGACCGTTTAGGAGCGGCTTGGAGCCGAGGCGGGGCCGTTTGCCCGGCCCCGACGCTCATTTCCCCGCGTTTGGGTGCAACACCCGGTTGCGCAGGACGCCGATCTTTTCGATTTCCAGTTCGACGACGTCGCCGTGCTTGATCTGCCGGCCGATTTCGTTCGACGAGCCGGTGCCGACCGTGCCCGAGCCGATCACCTCGCCGGCGTGCAGAGTCTCCGACTGGGAAATAAAGGCGAGGATCGCCGGGAATTTGTGGTGCATGTCGCGTGAATTGCCGCCGCCCCAGCGTTCCCCGTTCACCCGCACCTCCATGTTGAGGTTGTGCGGATCGCCGATCTCGTCGGTGGTCACGATCCACGGGCCGAGCACATTGCCGGTGTCAAAGTCTTTGCCTTTGGCCGGCCCGAGCCGCCCCGCCATCTCGCGGAATTGCGCATCGCGCGCGGAGAAGTCGTTGAAGATGGTGAAGCCGAAAATGTGCTCCATCGCGCGCGCCGGCTCGATATCCTTGCCGGTCTTGCCGATCACGGCCGCCATTTCGCACTCATAGTCCATGTGGTTCGAGTAGCGAGGCCAGATCACGTCGGTCTCGGGGCCGACGACGCTGAAGCGGTTGCACTTGTAGTAGATGGGCTGCTCGTACCACACCTGCGGGATCGGAGGCGGCTCCTTGCCGCTGCGCTTTGCCTGCTGCTCGCGCGAGTTGCGCAAGTGGGCCTCGAAGACAAGGCAGTCGCGCATCTGACGCGGTTCCGGCAGTGGCGCAAGCAGCCGCGTCCCTTTCAGAGGCCGCGCCCGGTTTTCCGGCCACTGCGCCGCAAGCGCCCGCGCCTTCTCAAGCCCGGCCGGCCCGGCATCGATCAGCGCCAGCATGTCGGTAAACTCGGGGGCAAGATCGAGGATCGCGTCGCGGGCGGTGTCGACAATGCCGACGGTCGGTTTGCCCTGCGCGTTGACAAATGTAGCGAGCTTCATGAATTCACCCGTTGAGTGTCGTGGCCGCCGTCATAACGAAGCTTTCTGCCTGGGAGAAGTCTGCGTCAACGACGGAAGTCTGCCGAACCTCGGGAACACGCGCTGACTTCAAATCCAATTTCCTTTGCAATCTGGGCCGCGGCGACCCGCGGACCATCCGCCCCCGCGACCCGCGCTTCGCCTTCGACGAAGTGTGCCGGATCATTTGAGGCCCAGGCGCCGCCCCTTGACGTTATTTAACCGTTCAGTTAAGTGATTGCTCCGAGCCACGGCGCGGGGTCGAGCCTGCGGCGCCGGCTTTCCGATACGCACCCGCCACCACAGGAGCAAGCCCATGGCCGAGCAAGGCGTTATTGCGCATCTCGTCGTCAAGGACGCGGCGGCAGCCCTCGAATTCTATCGCAAGGCGCTTGGCGCGACCGAAACAATGCGTATGCCTGAGGAGAACGGCACGCGCCTGCTGCACGCCGAAATGATCGTGAACGGCGCGAAGGTGTACCTGGTCGATGATTTTCCTGAGCATCGGGACAAATGCAGCGGCGGCAAGATTGCGCCGCCCGGCACACTCGGCGGGACGACGATGATGCTTCACCTCGATGTGCCGAATTGCGACGCGGCGGTGAGGCGCGCCGCTGAGGCCGGCGCGACTGTCATCATGCCGCCCTGGGACGCGTTCTGGGGCGCGCGCTATGCCCAGGTGTTGGATCCCTTCGGCCACGCCTGGAGCTTCGCCCATCCCCTTCCATCCGCCTCGCGCTGAGCCCTGGTTTCGGGCGGCATAGACTCCGAAGGGAACGTGAGATGGAATTGGAAACAAAGACAGGCGCAGGAGAATTTGTCATTTCGCACACCATCGCAATTCCCAGAGAGCGCGTCTGGGATGCCTATACCGAACGAAGGCACCTGATGCGCTGGTGGGGACCTAAGGGCTTCGTGATGACGCACTGCACGATCGACCTGCGTCCCGGCGGCGCTTTTCACTACGGCATGCGCTCACCCAACGGGCAGGAGATGTGGGGTAAGCTCACCTATCGCGAGATCGTCGCGCCGGAAATCCTGGACTTTGTTGTTTCGTTCTCGGACGCGAACGGCGGTGTCACCCGTCATCCGATGGCTCCGACTTGGCCACTCGAAACGCTTTCCCGCACGACGTTCGCGGAAGCGGACGGCAAGACGGCGGTGACGGTTCGGTGGGCACCCTACAACGCCACCGACGAAGAGACGCGAACCTTCGAGGCTGGCCGTGACAGCATGCGGGCCGGGCCTGCCGCGAGCTTCAGCCAGCTCGAAGACTATCTGAGGTCCGTGTCGTAGGACTCCGGGCGGGGGTCTGTGCGGCCGGGAAGCTGCCCGGAGTCTGCGCGCGGTGAAGGGGGACAATCGAAAAATGCGCCGGACAAGATGACCGGCGCCCGCGTCGTCTTACCGGCCGCCGGCGCAGCCTGCTGGCCATGCGGGCCTGCCGGCCCCTACACTGGACCCTTTGGCGGAGTGCCCGGCGGCGGCTCCGTGGCGGGGACAGATGGGATGACCCTTTCGCCGGCGGTTAGCGCCATTGGCGGCGGCAGACTCCGTTTCTCGTTCGCGAGAGGCGGTTCTGGGGCCGCGCTCGCTGTTGCGAGCGGTTTTGCATGGTCCGTCCTTTTCGTCGCGATCGGCGTCGGAGCCGGGCTCGAAGCGTACGGCGACGGCGCGCTTTTTTCCTATGCGGTCGCCGCCGACAGCGCCTGGGCGTTCCATTGGCACAACATTCCGGGTCGCTTTTTCACCTATCTCTTTGCCCACCTTCCCGCCGAAACCTACGGCGCGCTCACCGGGGACGCGCACGGTGCGATCGTGCTTTACGGCACCCTGTTCTTCGTCGCGCCCCTACTCGGCCTCATCGCCACCTTCGCGGCCGACAGGTCCGAGGGACGCATCTTTTTCGTCTCCGCCTGCGCGGCAACCGCCGTGCTATGCCCGCTGGTGTTCGGCTTTCCGACCGAAACCTGGATGGCGCACGCGCTATTCTGGCCGACGCTCGCGCTCTGCCACGCTGCGCGCCCCGGGGCATCCGCCCTCGTCCTCGTTGTTTTCGCCTTGCTCGCGCTGCTGTTCACGCATGAGGGCGCGCTTCTCTTTGCCGCCGCCATTGTCGTCGGTCTCATCCCGCGCGGCCTTCGCGACCCGGCCTTCCGCAGGGCGGGCCTCGCTGCTTCGCTGGCGCTCGCGCTGTGGATCCTCGTGCACGCGACCGCAAAGCCCGATCCGTATTTCGCCGGCGTTTTCTCGAGGGCGGCGCTTCACGTGTTCGATCCCGAGATCCTCCGAGCCGATCTTGTTCTCCTGTTTGCCGGAACGCTTACCGTCTACGGAATCGCATTCGCACTTGCGAGCAGCCTTGCGCGCGGCAGCGCGCCGTGGGTCGCCGCCTCGCTCGTGCTTCTGGGGCTCGGGGTCTATTGGCTTCGCTTCGACCACGCGCTGCACGCCGAAGACCGGTACTATCTCCGCACGCTTTTGCTCGTTCTCGACCCCGCGGCAGGTCTTCTGGCGGCGGGCCGCGTACTGCTCAATGAGGGGAGGACCTTCTGGCCGTTACACGGCCTGCGAAAGCTCGCGCCAACGCGCTTCGCGCGAGCCGCCGGTCCGGCCGCCTGCGGGGCCCTTCTGCTCGTCAGTCTCGTCCACGCGGTCGAAACCGCCAAGTTCGTCGCCGGATGGGAGCGTTACCGGACGGCCTTGCGCACTCTCACCGCGGGCCCGGCTTCCGACCCGCGCCTCGGCGATCCGCGCTTCGTATCCGCCGAGCGGCTTGCGGCCGGTCTCGACCGGCTCGCCTGGTCCTCGACAACGCCGTTTCTCTCCGTCCTTCTCGCGCCAGGCTATACTCCGGCCCGACTGGTCATCGACCCGCGCGCCAATTACTTCTGGCTCCCCTGCCCGACCGCCCGCGCCCACGTGGCGGCCCGCGGTGGCATCCCCGTCACGAGCCGCCAACTGATCGAGACGTTCTCCTGCCAGCGCCGGCCTTGAGGAGTTGCTGCGGCGCAAACCTGCCCTCTTCCCGGCCGGCGCGAGCGAGCCTGAGACGGGCGTCAAACGTAGTACTTGTAGGTACGATCCTCGCCGTAATCGAACACTTCGACAGTTCCTCCTTCGACGGAACCGGCGAAATGATGGCCTTCGCAGAAATCATAGCCCTTGAAGGTACGCCCGATGATCACGAGATCGATGTGGCTGTCCGTCCCGTGATGAAAGATCGGTCCCTCCGATGTCGTGAAACGGGCGCGAGCCTCGTGATCATAGCCGGGGCTCATGATCGAATGCATCCCGCGATCGAGGCTGAATACCGTCGTCGGCGGATAGCCGTTGATGCGGAAGGCGGCCTCGAATGCGATCACCCTGCGCGTCTCTTCCCTCATTCCGATCCTCGTGCCGACCCTGGACCGCAATCCCCTTATTTACCGCAACAGGCCGCGCTGACGAAGAGGCAGCGTAAGACTGGCGGAAGGCGCCAGGGCTCGGGCCCTTTCCGGCAGACCGAGACCTGCAGTCCTCTTTGGCGGTGCGAAGGAGACGTCCGCAGGGCTTTTGGCGGTGCCTTTAAGGTGCCCGCAGACCCGAATCCCCAGGCGGGATTGCGTTCGGGAGCGGCGAAGCCTTACAGTCTCGCAGCGCTGTTCTCGAACCGCCAAGGACAAACAAGGACAAATGACGGACCAAGCCCTCGCTGCCCCAAAAACCGCCAAGAAGCGCCGCTTCCGGGTTGAAGAAGCAACGATCGACGACCTGCATGCGGCAATCCGGGCAGGCGAGACCACGTGCGTGGACGTGGTCGAGCAGTACATTGCCCGGGCGCGCGCCTTCAACGGCGTTTGCAGCATGCTGGTGACCGAGGATGGCGCGCCGATTCCTCCGGCGACCGGCACGGTACGCGCACAGGCGCCGCTGACCTTCCCAACACAGACGTTGAAAGCGTCCGAACTGCTGCCGGACCTCGACAAGTACAAGGGCCCGCCGCTTGAATTCGGTCGTATGGAGCCCACCGCCTCGGACCCGAGCGTGCAGCAGCAATACGGCATGATCGTCGGCATTCCAAACGCCGGACAGGTGAACGCGCTGTCGACGCTCAACATTCGCGGCGAGCGCTCCGTGACGTGCAAGGGCGAATTCGACCGCCATCCCTCTCTTGGACCGCTGCCGCCCGGCGCGCCCCCGGTGTGCGAATATTTCCGTCACCTGCCGGATGCGTTGGAGCAGGCCGCCGCCCTGGACGCCAAATACGGCCGCAACCCCGATCTCGAAGCGCTACCGATGTACGGAGTCGTCTTTTCGTTTAAGGACTCCTTTGACGTGAAGGACATGCGCTCCACCGGCGGCGGGGACGCCGCCTACGACATCGATTTTCCGGCGCAGGACCACATCCTCGTGGACCAGCTCCGCAAAAAGGGCGCGATCATTTTCGCCAAGGCCGTCTGCACCGAGTACAACGGCCGCGCGGGCGACCCCGGCGGCCGCCACAAGCCCGAAAAGGTGCTTGCCTCGACGCTCGGTTATCAGCGTTCGTCCTGGGGCGGCAACCCGGCGAACCCATACGATACCACGCGCGCCGCCTCGCTCGGATCGAGCTCCGGCTCGGCGCTGTCGGTGAGCGTCAACCTCGTGATGGCGAGCCTCGGTGAGGAAACCCGGGCCTCCTGCCGCGGTCCTTCCAATCACAACGCGGTGGCGCTCATTCTGCCGCACAAGGCGATGCTCGGGTTCGACGGCGGCGCGATCGGCGCCGACATCTATTGCGACCGCAGCGGCATCCATGCGCGCACGATCGCGGACTGCGCGAAAATCCTCGATGCACTCAAAGACCCCGATGGCGGTTATTACGACCCGCGGGACGTCTATACGACCGTGCCCCGCTCGTCCGTGCTCTCGACGCCCTATGTGAGTCACATCGCGGGCAAGGGCGCGCCGGGAGAGCTCCGGGGGATCCGACTTGGGGTCATTCGCGAGTCGATGGTGATTCCGCCCGGCTCCAAGACAGAGGAGCCGATCGTCACCGCCGCCGCCCGGGAAATCAAAGAGATCCTCGGTCGCAAGCTCGGCGCGACGCTCGTGGAGTCGTCGCACCGGTGGTGGACCCCGGATCCCGAGGTCGAGCGGATGACCGTGGATTTCCGCAAGGCCCTCGCCCGGCTTATCCCCGTGTTCATGCCGGACATCCTGTTCCGCCTCGGTCCAGACGGACAGCCTTTGTTCAAGGAATTCGCCGAAGCCATCATCCCCACCGAGTTCCAGCCAGGAAAGGTGTTCGGCTCCGGCACGATGGCGCCGATGGACTATCTCGTCGGCCTTGCCGAAGGCCGGATCGAGCCGCCTGTCAATCTGGACATCGGCACGATCCAGCAGCAGCAGTTGGCCAACGCCTTCCGCTTCCATATTTCGCAGTACCTCACGCGCCGCGCGGAGGACTGGAAGGCAAAGGGGTTTACCGAGACGCTTGCGGACTGGGCCGCGCTCAACGCTCGCTCCAAATTCTGGGGCGACGACCAGCGCGCCGCCTTCAAGAACTGGGAAGAGATCACCGATCCGCGCAATCCGCTCGGCGGCCGACAGGGCGTGGACGAGCGCATCATGCTTCGCGAACTGCTGCGCCGCGCCGACATGATGGTGATCCTCGAGAACAAGCTCGACGCGCTGGTGCGACTGCACACCCCCTGGCCGCCTGGGCTGATCGGCCACCCGCACCAGTACGACATCCCCAGCAATCTTGCGCCCGAATCGTTAATGGGCCCGAATGCGGGGCTGACGGAGATGCTGATCCCGGCCGGCTATGTCACGACGGTGTACGACCCCGTGTTCGCCCTGAGCGAAGACGGCACGCGTTACGTCTCCAAGCCGACCTACACGCCGAGGCAGATACCCGAGCCCGGCCTGCCATTTTCGCTCGTGTTCCGCGCCGAGCCCGGCAAAGAGGATGTGTTGCTGCGAATAGCCTCGACTTACGAAGCGGCGTCGAAGCGACGCATTCCGCCGCCGGCCTTTGGTCCTTTGCCGGAGTGAGCGGAAACGTCATCCTCTGCGCTGCACGCGTCGAAATCGACCGCAGCCGCAGGGGGTGCGCCTGAAAACTGCCGAGCCGCGGGAAGGCTTGCCACTCGACGCATCGGCCACGGGTCCGCGGCGACGCGCGTTCTCATTTGATTTGCCCGCCGTGTCCCGCCGGCCGCCCATCGGTCAGCTCACGCCGAGATAGAGCCGACGAACGACGTCACTGCGCCGCAAATCCTCGACGCTGTTTGCCGAAAACTCGATCCGGCCGTGGACGAGAACATAGCCGCGATCGGCGATGCGAATCGCCTGCTGGAAATTCTGCTCGGCCATGAGAACTGTGAGCCTCAGGGCCGTTTTCAGCTCCGCGATCTTGTCTATGACGCGCGCGACAAGAATGGGCGCAAGCCCGACGGAGGGCTCGTCGACGATGAGGATACGCGGCGAGGCCATCAACGCACGCCCGAGCGCGAGCATCTGCTGCTCGCCGCCGCTCATCGAGCCGGCCATCTGGTTGCGGCGCTCCCGCAGGCGGGGAAAGGTCTCGAAGCAGAACTCGAGATTTTCCCCGATCTTCCCCCGTGCCCCGGTCCGATAGGCTCCGAGGAGCAGATTTTCCTCGACCGTGAGCTTGGGGAAAAGCCGGCGTCCTTCCGGCACGATGCCGATGCCGAGACCGACGATATCCTCGGTCGCCATGCCGACGAGATTGTGACTACGCCCGTCGATTTCCGCAACGATACGGCCCGACGTCGGCCGCACCTGGCCGGTTACGCACTTGATCAGCGTGGATTTGCCGTTGCCGTTGGTACCGAGCAGAACGACGGTCTCGCCGTCGGCCGCATGCATCGTCACGCCGGACAGCACATGCACCGCGCCGTATCCTGCCGTCACGTCTTCGATGGTCAGGCTACTGGCCAAGATACGCCCTTTCGACTTCGGGATGGGACATGACTTCGCCCGGCTCCCCGTCCGCGATTTTTTGCCCCGCGACCAGCACGACAATGCGTTGCGAAAAGCGAACGACGGCCCGCATGATGTGCTCGATCAGCACGATGCTGATGCCTTCTGCGTTCAGCTTGAGGAGTACCTCCAATACCTCGTCGACTTCCGTGTCCGACAGACCGGCCATGGATTCGTCGGCGATGAGAACCCGCGGTTTCGCCGCGAGGGCCCGCCCGAGTTCCATCTTGCGCAGCTCAACTTGAGTCAAGCTTTTCGGGCTCGCGTCGGCGCGACCCAGAAGCCCGACCTGCGCCAGAACTTTTTCGGCCTCCGCCTGCACGCGGTCCGGGTCGCGATGGCCGACGGCAAACATCAGGGGGATTTCAATGTTTTCACGGACCGTCTGTCCCTTGAACGGCCGCGGAATTTGAAAGCTCCGCGAAAGCCCGAGGCGCGCCCGTTCCCAGGGTTTGAGGCGCGTGATGTCGCTGCCGTCGAAGAGAACAGTTCCCTCATCGATCGCGAAAACGCCGGTCAGGGCATTGACGAAGGTACTTTTGCCCGACCCGTTCGGCCCGATCAGCCCCACACGTTCGTGCTCTCCAAGCACGAAGTCCAGCGACTCGACCGCCGTGAACCCGCCGAACCGCTTTGTGAGCGCCCGCGCCTCGAGGATCGGCCGCGCGCTGTCGTTCATTTCGTCCGCTCCCGCAGATCCTTGACGACGCCGACGATGCCGCGTGGGGCAAGCGCCACGAACACGACCAGGAGGACGCCGACCAACATGAGGCTCAGCACGGAGGAGATGGTGACGGTCGCAACCTGCTGCAGTGTCCCGAGCAGCATCGCCCCGATCACGGGCCCGATCCAGGTTGTCATGCCGCCGATCACGGGCATGGCGACCGTGTTGACGGCGATGGTCAGGCTGAATGCGGAGGCCGGATCGACATAGGTGATGTAATAGGGAAACGGTGCCCCGGCCATGCCCATCAAGGCGCCGCTGATGGTTGTGGCCATCAGCTTCAGCCGCAGGGCAGGAACGCCGCTGCATTCGGCCGCGAGCTCGTCGTCGCGGATTGCTGCCAGTCCGCGGCCGAGCCAGGAATACTCGATGGCACGTGCGATCAGCACCGAGGCGACCGCTAGCAGGAGCATGACGGCGAAGAGATAGCGCGTATAGCTGTTGAAGAATGCCGGTGCCTCGGGCCGCACCACCGAGACCCCGCGCGAGCCGCCCACAAAGTGCCAATTGATGAAGATCGTGTTGAGCACGACCGCGAACGCCAGCGTAGCGATCGAGAAGAAGACACCGCGAAGCCGCAGTGTCAGATAGCCCATGCCGAGGCCGACAACCCCGGAAATCACGCCGGCAATGAGGATCATCACCGGCAAGGGCAATTGCAGCGTGAGATAGTTCACGACGCTCGCATAAACGCCAAGGGCGAAGAATGCGGCAACGCCGAAATTCACATAGCCGGCATAACCGCCGAAAATGTTCCAGGCGGTCGCCAGCACCACGTATTGAAGAATCGTGTAGGTCGCGAGATAGGCGTATTCGATGGCGATCCAATCGAGGAGCGCAAAGGCAAGCAGGATGATTGCCGCGCTGACGCCGAGCGGAACAAGATACCGCTGGACGGCGCGGCGTTGCACGGTCGTGTCGCGCATTCCGGCTTCGACGGCGCTCATCGTCCGAAAATGCCTTCCGGTTTCAAGCCGAGCGTGAGAATGAGAAGGCCAAAAGCGACGGCCGGCGCCCAGGACGGCCCGCCGAAAGTTGTCGTCAGCGCCTCCGCGATGCCGAGAATCAAAGAGGCGAGAACAGTTCCGCCGAGGCTCGTCATTCCGCCCATGACGCAGATCGCAAACACCCGGCCGATATATTCCCGCCCGAGCGACGGCTCGACCGGCTGGATGATGATGAGCAAGGCGCCGGCGACAACGGCTGTTGCGATTGAGATGCCGAAGGCAATCTCCTTCACGCGCACGGGGTTGCCGCCGACCAGGCGCAACGCGCCCGGGTCCTGCGACACCGCGAGGATCGCGCGGCCGAGAAAGGTGCGGCTCATGAACACGTAGGTTGCCGCAACCATTGCGAGCCCGACGGCAAGCGGGATCAGCAGCCGGAACGGCAGTGCGACATAGCCGAGCTCGATCGTCTGGCGGATATAGCCCGCCTCGACAAAGCGATAGTCCACGCCGAACACGAGGAGCAGGCCCACTTCCACGATGAACAGAATGCCGAAAAAGAAGGCGAGCCCCTGCAGTGACTCCTCGCCGTGCCTCTCGAAGGCGAAGTAATACATCTTGTAGAGGATCCGGCCCGCCGCATAGGCGAAGGGAATGGCGAGCAGAGAAGCGATCAGCGGATCGATTCCGAACGTGCTGTTGAGATAGAACGCGACAAAGGATCCGAGAATGATGAAGGCGGGATGCGCGATGTTGACGATATCGAGCATCCCGAATGCGATGGTGATCCCGACCGACACCGCCGCATAGAACCCGGCGAGAAGCACGCCGGTGACCAGCGCGTTCACCAGCAGTTCCGGGCTCAGCGCCATGCCAGACTTCCCGCCGGCGCGGTGTATTCTTGCGTCATTGTTTGGTCGGCGTGAACGGCACCTTCAACTCGCCCGACTTGAAGCGCGGCGGATAGACGATGACTTGCTTGCCCGCGTCCTTGAACTGGTTCACGTCGTTGCCTTTGATGTTCTGGTACTGCACCAGCAGGATGCGTGGCGTCTCCCACTCACCGTATTTGCCGAACTTGATGTCGCCGACCACCGTCTTGAAGGTCGTCTTGTGCAGATACTCCGCCATCTTGGCGTCGTCGAAGCCGTTCACCGCCTTCGCGGTCTCCTCGAGAATCTGCATCTGCGCATAGGCGAACGGCGGGATGTAGAGGCCGAGCACGTCCACGCCGGCTTCCGCGGCTCGCGCGCGGTACTTGGCCAGCACCTCGTCGACGCCCGGGAACTTCATAGTCGGCTCCGGCGCGTAATAATCGTAGCAGACCACGTTGTTGAGCTGGTAGCCGAACTGCTGCTTGAGCGCCGCATATTGCAGACCCACCATGCCACCGCCCAGCACCTTGGCGCTCAGCCCGACCTCGTAAATCGCACGCAGCATTCCGGCCGTGTCGGGCGGATAGGAAGCGATGAAGACGAGATCGGGATTGGCGACCTTGATCGTGCGAACGATCGACGTGAAATCGACCGTCGCGGGCGGGTAGCTCTGGTCGTAAACGATCTTGAAGCCCTTCTTCTTGGCATGTTCGCGCGCGCCGGCCATGGCGATCTGCCCGTATTCGGCGTCGGCGCCAACGATCGCGACGGTCTGCGGTTTCGGGTTCAGCTTCGCGGCAAGCTCGAAGAAGCCGATCGAGAACTCGCTTTGCGGGTCGGGTCCGCTCGGCTGCATCGTGAAATAGCGGTCGTATTTGAACTTGGCGTTCGCATCGAGCGCGTAATAGGCGAGGAACGTCTTTTTGCGCCCCATCACCACCGGCATCGCGGCCACCACCGGCACGGTGCCGTAGCCGGAGATGATGACATCCACCTTATCTATATCGAGAAGTTTGGAGTAGATGCCCGGCACGGTCGCGGGGTTGCTCTGGTCGTCGTAATAGACGAGTTCCACCTTCCGGCCGAGCAGGCCGCCGCGTTTGTTGATCTCCTCTTGCCAGATTTGGTAAGTGAGCAGCGCCGCTTTGCCGCCGCCGGCCAAGCCGCCGCTCAGCGCCATTCCGAAACCGATTTTCAGCGGCGGTTGCTGCGCCCAAAGCGGGCCTGCGCAGAGAAGCGTGGCGGCAACGATCAGGCTGCGCAGAATGAACCGTGACAAGGCGGTCATGGACGTCTCCCCCGGGCGCAAGCGACCTCGATGCGGGTCGCTTCTTCGTTTTTTTTGAGCATAGCCTTGCGTTCCGGGACGGTCAAACCATCCGCCGGAGTCGGAAGGCTGAAAGCGGCTTGACGAGTCGAGCGTCGCGTGCGTTGCGTGTCCGTGCCGACGGGAACGGCGGGCGTCACGTCAGGTCAGGGATCGACTCGAGAAAGGCCGTTGCTCTGACGAATGCACGCCGGTCGCGCCAGAATTGCAAATCACGGTTCAGCAACACCTTCCCCCCCTTTCGCAAAGCGACCACCTTCTCGTTGTTGAGAAGCAACGCGAGATCGCCGGGGAGTTGCGGAAGCAATTGTTCCAGGAGGCGCGCGACCTCATCCTCTCCCACCTCCGGGTCCTCTTTCGACACATGGATGACGATGCGGACGTTTGACTCGAAGCCGAGCCCTTCGCGGATCAGCCGACGCCCCAGCGCGGATTCCTTCACCACGGTGATGTCGTTAATTCCCGGCGCGGAAAGTCCATGCTCCGACCGTTCAACGCCGGGGCATGCCGCGACAAGCTTTGTCGCGCGATCCGGATCGAGGTCGGCGGCGGACCGGAACTCGTATTCAATCGCCACGGCTCGGCTCCCGTCACAGCGGCTGATCGAACGGCGGCACCAGGTGGGTGATGCTTCCGTCCTTGCCGATGATAATAGCCTCTTTGAGGTCCTGAACTGAACTGTCGGGGGTATCGAAGGCCGTCTTGAACTCCTTCTGCAGATCGGCCGGAGAAAGATTGTTGTCGGTCATGTTGATGACCACCCTGTCGGCCTGATCAACCGCGACTTTGGACGCCGCCCGGTCCACGATATTGGCGGCCTTCGTCTTGGGGCCCGGCGCGATATTGTCGAAGTACTCTCCGTTGATCTTGTAGTCGGGCTTCTTTCCGTTCGGCTTCGCCGGAGGATTCTGCTCCACGTCGAAGCCAGCCGCCGCGAGCGTATCGGCCGACGCATTTTCCAGTTCGTCACTACGTTGATTGTCACCGCGGCGCACGGGCGTGCGCCGACCCTTCGGCTTGCCTCCGAGAGGCCCGACCGGCTTCGTTGCGCCGCTCGGCGGCGAGGCGCCTGCCGGCGGCGAAGGGGGCTGTGGCGGTGGAGGCGAAGCGGGTGGGCTGCTGGTGCGCGTCGACCGAGCCAAATACCGTTCCGGCGGTTTCGCAACCGGAGGCGGGGGCTTGTAGCCGTCGTCCTCCCTGACCGTGCAGGCCGGCGTCGGCCGGGTGCCGCGCAAGACGACGTTCAGCAAAGTGGAAGGCCCCAATTCGCTCAGCGCCTCGGCGAACCACCACGCCGCCTCCTCGATATTCCTGGTCGTTACCGTATCCTTTTCGAGGATTTCCAGCGTCCGATAGAGATTTCGCGCCGCCTCCGCCTTGCGCGACGGCACGTAAACAAGTCCGCTTCCCAACAGGAGCGAATCGAAAATGAGCCCGATCGCGTCTTCCCGCTGGTCGACCCATGCCGTCAACGCCGCAAGGAAGGTTGTCAACGTCACCTTGTCGAGCCTGCGCACATAGATTTGGCGGAAGGCAGGGCTGAGATGGTCCGCCGCACGGCGGATGACCTGCGTCAGGCGCTCTACATCGGCGGGAATTCCCACGTTCGGCTTTGCCGATTGCGCGCCGATCGTAATCGGGGTCGCGAAGAGCTGCGGCAGGATCTGCTCGATCGCGCGCTGCGCCTCCGCGCTAAAGCGATCGCGATCGACGGCGCGGTAGTTCGCGATGTAGGCCTGGAGCGTTCCGTTGGCGGTCAGAGTTGCGACGCGATCGACGAGGTCGCGGGTATTGACGTTCGTCCGCAGCGGATCGTATTGCCAGGGTTGCCAGAACTGGCGAAGAGCGGCGAGGTTCGACCAGTCGGCACCGCGGGCAGAGAGAAGCCTGCGCACCGCATCCTCCGGGAGCTGCACGGAAAGATCACGCGGGTGCCGGAATATCGCGCGATGGCCGATCAGCAGGGTGTCGGCCGGCCCGGGCAAACGCAGAATGACCTGGATGCTCACGTTTCTGCCCGTCGCCTGCGAATGAACCTGCCGTCAAGAACGCACCGGGGCGCCACTCGTCGCATGAAACTGCGATCACCGTCGCCGCCGGTGATTGGAGCGGCGTGACTGGTTTTCCCGGCGCGGTTTCGCGGCCGGCTTCTCGACCTCCTCGCTCGGCACGTCGACCCGCGCCGTCATGTCCTCCGTCAAGGCGCGAAAGCGCACCGGCGTGTACCCACGCGCCAGCAAGGATGACAAAGGATACACGTTGCGGCAGACCCGGCCGTTGCACGCGCCGGGCGAAGCCTCCATGACCTCCACCTTGCGGTCCGGCGTAAAGCGCAGAAACAACATCACGTGCGAGCCCGGCTTGTTGAATGCATCTCCGGGCAGCATGTCCCACGGATTGCTCACGACCTTGGTGATGCTCGGTATGGCGATCGTGGTGAAATGGCTGGCAAGGCCCCAGGCCGCGCTCACGAAGGCAGAGCAGTCGACGCCCGCCACGTCGCGGCGCGGCTCGTCGCGCGTGCAGACGTTGCCGGCGAGCGCCCCGCGCGCGAAGGCGTTGCTGATCTGTTGCAGCGAGCCGTGGCAGCCCCAGCAATAGGGAATCCCGCGCACCTCCTGGCCGAGCTTCCCGTGCAGGTAGCCGGGGCGCCGGACGCGTCGGAATCCCGTGCAGGTGCGGTCCGGATCCGGCCCGTAGAGCGACGGCGTGACGCGCCAGCGCGCGCGCTCGAACATGAAGGCGGTCCGGATCACCTCGGCGCGGGTCAAAGGCCGCACCGCTGCGCGCGCCCCACGGGCCGACAGCGAAGGCGACCCGCCGGCCCGTCGCGTCCCGTGCACATCGATCACTTTGGCGTTACGTAGCGGGCGAAAGCCAACGCCGAGGACATCGACGGCCGTCTGGCGGGTGCGAAGGAAATAGACCTCGCCCTCTTCCGAAACCGTCACCGCCCGACGCGACACCGCGGCGCTCTCCGAGAGCGGCAATTCGAAGATCCCCTCCAGAGCGCCCATCGGCGAAAAGCGTGCTACGAAGGCCGCGGCCGAATCCGCCGTATCGGTCGGAATGTTTTCGGCCAGCACGAACATCCGGCCCTTCTTGTCGATATCCAGAAATTCGACCGCGCCAAGCCGATCGCTCACTTTGAGACGCAGCTTTGCAAAAGCCTCTGTCGATCCTTGGCCACGGACCTGGATATCCGCGAGCGAGCCGCTCTTGTCCGTGGCGATGCTCGCCACCACCGGTCCGCCGCCGCGCGTGAGAAGGGACTGCTTCACCGGGAGAGGCGTACGGGGCTTCGGCAAAGCGCGCGTGCTCTCTTCGAGGAGTTCATCGGCACTGCCGAGCTTCTGCGAGCCCATTTGCGCGAACATGCCGAGCGTGAACTCGTCTTCTGCGGCGCGGGTCTGAAACTCCTCCAGCCCGCGGGTCGGCGCATCGTCATCGCGTCCCTTGGCACGGAGGGCGCGCACTTCGCCGTCCCAGACGAAAATGCCGTCCTGACGTACCACGAGGTCGGTCGGCTGAACGTTTCCGGGCAGTTGGAGGGCCTTGGCAGCCGCCTGCGGCTTTTTCGGATCGAAGCTCAGAATGCGCCCGTTCACCTGGTCGAGCAGGAACAATTTGCCGTCGTCGCCGGCGTAAATCGCCTGTGGACCCGCCAGTTCGGTGTCCTCCCCGCCCTGCACCAAGCCGACCGCGTTGAGCCCCGTCCCCGCCGTGAACCGCTTCAGCACGACATCGTCGGCCATGGCCGAGAACGCCAACGGCGCGCTCAGCAATGCCGCCAAGAGAGTCTTACGCGCCAAGCACCCCATCGCTCTGACACCCCGTGCGGACCGGGCCGCGCCGGATCCTCGTTCAAGCCGGATCGTATCTGTCGGCCCTGCCCCGGCCTGCCGAAAATCCGCGGGATCGTAAATCCCGAAGACCCAGCGATACCAGTGGCCAAGCCGAAGAAGCGTTCTTCCGTTAGTTTCGCGGACAGCACTCCCGGTTCACCTAAGGGCGGCAAGGCCAGGCTGAGCCAGCTCCGGCAGCAGGCCGGCCGGCAAAGGAGGAGACGCGCCTGCCGCAGGCGTGGGAGCCCCGGCCGTCACCCTGAACCCATGAATAGCTAGACCCACGAATAGGCAAAGGCACCGTTTTCGATTGCGACCCGCGCCTCCCGCGGAACCTCCTTGTTGAGCGAGCGGCTGAGAAATTCGCGGGAAAGGGCCGGCAGAATTGTGTTGGTAATGATGTTGTCGACCATGCGCCCGCCGGAGTCCGGATCATTGCACCGCGATACGATGTGCTCGACCACGTCGTCGCCATAAACAAGCTTCGCGCCATGATTCTCCTGGATCCGTCGCGCGATGCGACCGAGCTGCAGGCGGACGATGCCGGCCAGCATCTCGTCGGACAGCGGATAGTACGGAATGGCCACGATGCGTCCCAGCAATGCGGCGGGAAAAACCTTCAGAAGCTCCGGACGAAGCTGTTCGGCGAGTGCTTCCGGGTTCTGCCGGTACATGGGATCGGCCGACAGACCCATGATCAAATTCGTCCCGACATTGGTCGTGAGGATGATCAGGGTGTTCTTGAAATCGATGCGGCGGCCTGTCCCGTCCTCCATCTGCCCTTTGTCGAACACCTGGAAGAAAAGCTCGTGGACGTCGGGGTGCGCCTTCTCGATCTCATCGAGGAGGACGACGCTGTAGGGCTTTCGTCGCACGGCCTCCGTCAGCCGTCCGCCCTCGCCATAGCCGACATAGCCGGGCGGCGCCCCCTTCAGCGTGGAGACGGTATGGGCCTCCTGGAATTCGCTCATATTGATGGTGATCATGTTCTGCTCGCCGCCGTAGAGCTGTTCGGCGAGCGCAAGTGCCGTTTCCGTCTTGCCCACGCCCGAGGGGCCGGCGAGCATGAACACGCCGATCGGCTTGTTGGGATTGTCGAGCTTGGCGCGGTTCGTCTCGATGCGCTTGGCAATCATCCGCAGTCCGTGATCCTGGCCGATAACCCGTTTCGCCAGATTGTCCGCGAGATTGAGGATGGTCTGCACCTCGTCCGCCACCATCCGGCCGACCGGAATTCCGGTCCAATCGGCCACCACCGAGGCAACCGCCTGTTCGTCCACATGCGCATAGATCATCCGCCGCTCCGGCGGACGGGATTCCAATTCCTCGAATCTTTCGCGCAAACGCCGGCGGACCTCGGGGCCGTCGTTTGCCCCGCCCCTGGTTGCCACAGGCGCAGGCGAAGACTCCGCGCCGGCATCGTTGTCCGACGCAGCCGGCGAGAGCGGGGCGGCCTCCGCTTCCGGCAAAGCCTGGCCGTTCCCGCCCCTTTTCGGCTCGCTGAGAATCTCCCGCAGGCTGCGGATTTCGTTGACAAGCGCCTTTTCGGTTTCCCACTCGCTTTCAAGTTCGGCGAGCTTGGCCTTGAGGGATGCGATCTCGGCATCGATCGCGGCGATCCGCTCATCGGCCGAAGTTCCCAGATCACTGTCGCTGACGAGCGCGGCCCGTTCGGCCTCGCGGGCCGCAATCGCAACGCGGGTGTCTTCGATCATCGCCGGCGTCGCCGACTGGCTGATGGCGACACGCGCCGCCGCCGTGTCAAGCAGGCTCACCGCTTTGTCGGGAAGTTGCCGCGCGGGAATATAGCGGTGCGACAGCTTGACGGCCGCCGTGATCGCTGCGTCGGAGATCCGCACCTTGTGGTGGCGTTCCATGGGGCCGAGAACGCCGCGTAGCATGATGCAGCATTTCTCGACGTCCGGCTCCTCCACGTGGATCGGCTGGAAGCGCCGGGTAAGAGCCGGATCCTTCTCAATGTGTTGTCGGTATTCCGACCACGTGGTCGCCGCGATGGTGCGCAGGGTGCCGCGCGCGAGGGCGGGCTTGAGCAGATTGGCGGCATCGCCGGTGCCGGCCGCACCGCCGGCTCCTATGAGCGTGTGCGCTTCGTCAATGAAAAGAATGATCGGTTGCGGGGAGGCTTGTACCTCGTCAATGACGGAACGCAGGCGTTGCTCGAATTCGCCTTTCATTGAGGCGCCCGCCTGCATCAAACCGATATCGAGCGCACACAGCTTGACGCCGCGCAGCGGCGGCGGCACGTCGCCGGCGGCAATGCGCTGCGCGAACCCTTCCACGACCGCGGTCTTACCCACGCCGGCCTCACCGGTGAGGATCGGGTTGTTCTGGCGACGGCGCATCAGCACGTCGATCAGCTGACGAATCTCGTCGTCGCGGCCGAGGATCGGGTCCATCTCGCCGGCGGCGGCCTTTGCGGTCAGGTCCTGCGAGAAACGGTCGAGCGCAGTCGTCCCCGCCGGCCCGCCGGCCGCCTCCGCGCCCGGCGTGCCTGCCGCGCGTAGACCTGAACCGTCCATCGGGCGCAGGTTTTCCTCCTCCGACCCCGCCCAGATGGTGCGGTGTTCGTTAGCCAGCACGTCGACATTGATCTTCGCGAACTCCTGCGAAACGTTTGTAAAGGCTCGCCTAAGGTCGAGCGTCTTGAGCGCCCCGACCAGCATGTGACCGCTGCGGATCTGCGTTTCGCCGAAGAACAGCGTCGCGTAATGCCAGCCCCGATCGAGGAGATCGGTCACGACATTGGAGACGCCGGGCATCTCCGTTTCGTTCTTGCGGAACCCGTCGATGACACGGGCCACATCGGAAGCGAGCCGCCCGCGATCGAGCTTGAAGTGATCGGCCGTCAGGCTCAGGTCCGTACGATCCTTGTTCAGCAGGTGGGCCAGCCAATGCGCAAGTTCGACATTGCGGTTGCCCGCGCCTTTCGCCTGCCGCAGCGCTTGGATGAACGTCTCATATCCGATCCGGTTCAGCTTTCCGGTGACCGCTTCCAGGCTAATGTCGGCCATGACTACCCCCTTGCGGCACGCGCCGCACGCTCGCGTTTCTGCTTCAGTATCTCCGCGGGATGGAAGCGTGCATCCCGGCGATAGGCCTCTTCGAGCTCGGCCCATTTGGGCGACATCCAACTCGTCCACCCGAGCTGGCCGAACTTCGACAATCTCAGCGGCTGAACCTTCCCGGCGGGAATTGCCAGCTCCACCTCCCAGCTCAGTTGGTCGCCGATATAGAAATAGATGAGGTCCGCGAGGGGCTCGCTAAGATCGCCGCTGGGGAGAAAGGCGATATAGTGCTCCATGTCCTCAACATAGATGCGGACCCGGAACTTGTCCTCGATCGAGAACACCGAGGAGCCCATCAACATGTCGGCCCCGAGCCGACTGTTGCGCTGTCCGAGGCGCGTGCGCTGAGAAGCCTCGAATTCGAGGTAGGAACCCACGAATTCCTCGATTTCGACTGCGACATTGAACATGCCGCTGATGAGGCCGCGCAGGCGCGAGGCGCCTCGTGCCTGGGCGCCGATCAATCCCGCAAAGGCGAGTTTTGCGGAGTCCGGTATGCTGTCGAGATTGTGAAAGATGCCTGAGCCGAGGCCGATGGTCGATCCGATATAGGTGACGAAACGGTCCTCTCGCGGCCGGTCGTGTTGCGCGATCGGGCGTGCGTCGGCCCAGACGCGGAAAAAGAGCTGGAGAAAGCGGTTGTTGAAGATGTCCAGGAAGCGCGGGAAGGCATCATCCCGCATGAGGCTCCAGTGCAACGCTTCCTCGGTCGTGGCAAGCGGCAGGGCCCCCTGGGGACCCAACAGGCCGAGAAAGCGCACCAGCACCCGCAGCCGTCCTTGCGGCAGTCGCTCGACGGCCGTGAGATTGGAAGCGGGAAATTCGAGATAGGGATCCTGTCCGAGGGTTACATAGTCCTCGCGGAGACTTGCGCTGTCGCCGATCCGCGGCTGCTGGCTGTAGCTGCGCTCGAGCAGGCGCATCGCCGCAAAGAAGTCGAAGCGCCAGGGTTCGGCCGCGGCTTCTTTGAGAAAACTCACAGCGGCCTCCGCGACCCGGTTCGCGTCGGCCAGCGCATGATCTCTCCCCGCTCGACCGTACGAACGACGAGCTGGGCGAAATGATTGAGGCCGACATATTCTCCGAAAAAGCGATCCAGTACGGCGCCAAGCAGAAAGGCGCCGCTGCCCTCGAACGCCTTCTCATCAAGCAGAACCGTCACCTCGATCCCCCGCGCTGCGCCCGTTCCGGCGCGCTGCCGCACGCGCCGCACGACCGGCCGGCTATCCACATTGCGGATGCCGCGGATCTTCCGCTCGGTCGCGCTGTCGGAGAGGTCCGCAAAAATCGACAGGATTTCGCGCAGCGCCTGGGCGTTCTTGCCGGCGCCGCGTTCGACCAGACCGAGATGATTAAGGCTCAAGAGGTTGACGAGCCGCCAGGTCACCGCGCCGGTATAGGCGACCTCGGTCCGGCTGCGGAAATACCCGACCACCGGCTCGCGCGGCGGGGTCGGGCCGGCGATGCACATCACGTCGAGCGACACGTCGTCGATGAGACGGAAATCGGCACCGCCCTCCCCGACCGGCAAATGCTCCGGCAGGTGCCGGTTCGAGCAAAGCGCCCGGATGCTCAGTTCGCTGACGGACTCCGGACTTTCGACGGTTGCCGGCTCTCCGAGCGAGATGAACATGTCGGTGCCGGTGTAGTCCGAAGTTGCGCCGTAGAGCTTTTCCTCGAAGGTCCGCCGGCGCGGCATGCGCCGGACCGTATAGTAGAGGCCGGAATCGCCTTTGAAGGCCTCGAGGCCCGCTGAATAGAGCGGCCTCACCGGCACGCGCTCCTGGCTACCGGGAAAATGAGCGTAAACCTCGAGGAGGCGGTGCGGCTCGTATTCGAGATAGCGGCTGCGATCCGGCACCACGTGATATTCGTGCTGGTTCGGTTTGACGATGATGCGGTCCGTCGTCTTCTCGAACAGATTGATCGCAGGTGCGGCATAGGTTGCGAACATGCCGCCGTGCACGGCCGCCGACAGCCGCGTGTTGACTTCGTCGAAAGCGAACAGAATGTCGACGGACTTGGCCTTGAGCTTCGGCACGATTTCATTCAGCCGAACCAGCTTGAAGCCGAGAAATTTGCGGGGGAAGATGAAAAATTCGCGCAAATAGTCGAAGCCGCGGAAGATGCGCGGATCGCTCGGAAAGAGTGCCTCCTCGTCGTCGAAACCGATTTGCACCAGGCAGTCCCGCGGCGCCGGCAGCACGACCGGGTCGCCGAATTCGTCGAGGAAGCGGAAATAGATCCCCACGCAATCCGCAAACAGTTGCTCGTAGAGTGCAACCGCATCGGACTCGCTGCCGAGGAGATGAATCGGCAAGTCCGATATGCGGCAGCCCGCAAACCATGTGCTCGGCTGCTTGACCGCCTCGGTGTCGGAGATTTCGTCGTCGCGTCGCGCCGCCACGCGGTGCGTCAGCGACAGCCGCATGCCTGCGAGCACTTCGGGCCCGGCGGGAAGGCCGAGCGCCTGCAAGGGCCCCGGTGTCGGGTAGTACTCGGCGCCCGTGACGTCGAAGGGCCACAGAGTCATGCCGGTAACGAGCCGATACCGGCAGGCGATATTGCGATCGCGCTCGCGGTAAGTCGCGTCGATATAGGCGCCACGCGGAATGGAAAGTCCCTCGCGCAGGCCGGGGTCGCCGAATTTCGGAGCGATCTTGGCGAGCAGCACCGACGGCGTCGGGGCCAGATAGTTCGGGACGAGCTGTTCGAGCAGATTATTGGTAAATTCTGAGAATTCGTGCTTGATCTTGAGCTGCACGCGTGCGGCGAGAAACGCCGCGCCCTCGAGCAGGCCCGCCACCATCGGGTCCATGCGGTCCGTGACGAGGCCGCCCAAGCGCTCGGCGATCCCGGGATATTCCTCCGCGAATTCCCGCGCCTGCTCATGCAGCAGCTGGAGTTCTCGATTGTAGAGATCGAGAAATTCCCGGTTCATGAGCCTACAGGCGATTGATTACGATCTTGCCGCTGTCGAGCTCGACATCCGCGACGAATTCCACGGGAACGTTGAGCGGTTCGCAGGCAAGATCGGCATTGACCACGAAGCGGATCTTCAGTTCGGTCGCGTCCACCGTCTCGTCGCGCACAACCTGAATCGACTCCTGCACCAGGCGCGGCTCGAATTGCCGCAGCACGGTCCGAATCTCGTTCTTGATGTTGCCAACCGAGGCTTCGTCAATGGAGCGGTGAACCAGGTCGGGAAAGCCGAAATTGAGCACCGACTTGCGGACGTAGTCGTGGCCTCCGAGGTCCAGGCTCGACTCCAGCGCGATCGTGTTCATCAAGGCGGTCAGGTCTGTCGCCACCTCGCGTCGCAGGAGCGGTTCGGTGATGGAGCCGCGCGACGTACGGCGGCTGGCGATCACGCGTTCTCCGGACTCGTCGCGCAAATCGAGCTTCTTCTTGGCGTCGCGGGCCGCGTGCGCGCCGCGAAAGGCGTACATGAGCGGCGGGCTCAGCCGATCTGTCTTGCTCGGGCCAGCCATCGTGAGCGCTGTGGTTGCCGGAGTGCCTGTCGGGCGCGAACCGCACGGCTCGCGCCCGACACGACGGAAAAGCTTTGGCTTCGAGCCCCGGCCCGCAGGCGGGCCGGCGGCTCTCGATCGAGAACGGTCAGACTGGCGCGTTCTTCTTGAGGTTCCAGCCGAACTCGCCGGCCGGCTTCACGGAGCCATCGGCCTCCTGCTTCTTGTACTCGTACTTCACCTCCTCGAAGTTGAGCGAAATGCTCTCCATCGGGATCTGCGTGCCCTGTGAGTGGCCGGATTGCTGGAGCGAGCTCACCGTGACGTTCTTGAAGGTGACGATCAGATATTCCTGCTGATCGCCGCCCGCCTTGCGGAGCGTCAGTTTGGCTTCCGAAATCGGCTTGCCCTTCGCCATGTGGATGAACAGGGCGGGCGTGGCGCTGTCGATCTTCTTGGTGAAGTGGAAGTCCTGCATGTCGACCTTGCCGCTGCCGGCGCCGCCGCCGAATGCGGAGGTGCCGGTCTGCACGGCGCCCCAGGAGTAGGAGTCGATCTCGATCTCGTCTTGGTGCTTTGTGTCCTGCGTTTCACCCTTGATGTCGGTGAGCTTGAGGAATGCGTCGAAGGCTCCCATCGAAAGTCCCCTTTGGATAAGCTGCTGGCTGTCTGCTGCTGAATGCGGTTCGATCTGCTGTGCGGAGGCCTCAACCTCCGCGATGCACCTTTGTCGCCACGATCGACGGCTTGGTTCAAAACTCCCGGTCCGGAGATGATCAGCCGTTTCCGGACGGGAGACGCGACACCAGGCTCATGCCTATGTCCACACCCTCCAGCTGATAATGCGGACGCAGGTAGAAGCGGGCATTGTAGTACCCGGGGTTCTCTTCGTTCTCGAAGATCTCCACCTTGGCCGCCGCCAGAGGCTTGCGGCATTTGGTGGCCTCGCTGGAATTGACCGGATCGCCGTCGACATATTCGTTGATCCAGTCCTGCAGCCAGCGCCGCAGCTCATCCTTCTCCTTCATGGAGCCGATCTTGTCGCGCACCATGCATTTGAGGTAGTGCGCAAAGCGCGAGACGGCGAACATGTAGGGCAGACGGGCCGACAGATTGTCGGACGCGGTCGCCTCGACGCCGTGTTTTCCCTGATAGGCTTTGGGCTTGTAGACCGACTGGGCGCCGATGAACGCCGCCTTGTCGGTATTTTTGCGATGGATGATCGGTATCAGGCCCGATTTCGCGAGCTCGTGCTCCCGCCGGTCTGTGATGGCGATTTCGGTCGGACATTTCAGATCGACGCCGCCGTCGTCGGTCGGGAAAGTATGGGTCGGCAGATTGATCACCTCGCCGCCCGACTGCACACCGCGGATGCGGGTGCACCAGCCATACTCCTTGAAGGCCCGGTTGACGTTCACGGCCATCGCGTAGGCCGCGTTCATCCAGGCATATTTTTCGCCCTTGTGACCGTCCGTCTCCTCCTCGAAGGCGAACTCCTCGACCGGTTCGGACTTTGCGCCGTAGGGCAGACGCGCCAGCACCCGCGGCATGCACAGTCCGAGGTAACGAGAATCGTCGGAGTCCCGCAGTCCCTTCCAGGCGGCATATTCGGGCGTGTCGAACAGCTTGCTCAGATCGCGCGGATTCATGAGCTCCGTCCACGAATCCATGCCCATCAGGGTCGGATCGGCGCCGGCAAACAGTGGTGCATGCGCCGCCGCCGCGACCTTGCTGAGATCACGCATCAGCTGCACGTCGGTCGGCAGATGGCTGAAGTAGTAATCGCAGATCAAGGCGCCGTAGGGTTCCCCGCCCAACTGCCCGAATTCCTGCTCGTAGATCTTCTTGAACAGGGGGCTCTGGTCCCAGCGCGCGCCGGGGTAGAGCCTGAGATTGCGATACAGCTCGTTCTTGGACACGTTCATGACGCGAATCTTCAGGTTCGCGTCGGTTTCGCTGTTGAAGACGAGGTAGTGCAGCCCGCGCCAGGCCGATTCGAGCTTCTGAAACTCCGGCGCATGGATAATGAGGTTGACCTGCTCGGTGAGTTTCTGATCGAGCTTCGCGATCATCGTCTCGATGGTGTCGAGCACGTCGTCCTTGATGACGCTCGTGTCCTGCAGGGCCTGACGCACCAGCGTCGCAACGGCGTTCTCGACCTCCGTCGCCGCGCGTTCGCTGCGCGGCTTGAAACTTTGCTTAAGCACCGCGGCGAATTCGTCGGCCGTGCGCGTCTCGACACCGGCCTGTCTCGTTGAGCCGACAGCTTCCGTGGACATCGATGACCTCACGCGTTGTCGTCAGATTTCGCCTGATCGTCTTGGCCGGCATCCGCGGGCGTCTGCGCGGCGCGCTCCTTCAGCGCTTCCATGAGCTGCGGGTCAGAGAGCAGCTTCTTGATCTGGTCTTCCGCGGCCACCTTGCCGTCCATGTATTTGAGAAGATTGGACAGCTGTTCGCGCGCTTCGAGCAACTTGGCGAGCGCCGGAACCTGTCGCGCAACCGCGGCGGGGCCGAAATCCTCCATCTTCTCGAAGCGGAGATTGACGGACAGCTTCTCGCCGCCGCCGTCATTCAACTTGTTCTCGACCTTGAACGAGACGCCCGGATTGATGGCCTTCAGTCGCGCCTCAAAATTGTCCATGTCGATGTCAAGAAAATTACGGTCCGCGACGTCGGGCTTTTCAACGCCGGCATTGTTCCCGGAAAGGTCGGCCATGACGCCCATCACGAAGGGCAGTTCGACCCGACGGTCGGCGTCGTAGGGATCTTCGTAACTGATGTGCACCCGCGGCGCGCGGTTGCGCCGAATGAACCTTTGCCCACTGTCGGTTGCCATGGATGAGTCTCCTCGCGGTTGCGTTTAGACAGCAGACCGCCCCAGTTTCAGGTTATCGACAGGAATCGAACATGACAACAGGTAAGATGCATCGTGCGGCAGCGACAAAGCGCGCCCCGGTACCGCCGGCGGCGGGATCTTTCAGCCTCCCTGGGTGATCGTCCTTAACGCGGCTTCGGGCAGAAAATCCTTCAGCAGGGTCATGAAATCCCGCTCGGCAAGGCGCCGCGCCCGGTCGGTAATGATGGGGATCGGACTTGTCGGCTCCGCGGCTCGATAATAGGCGGCGATCTGGTCGAGAAGGGCGAGCGCCTGCTGGCGCGATTCGACCTTGAAGGCGGCCGGAGCGGCGGACGCCTCCGCCGCCGCGGAACCCTCCCCTGCGCCGCCGGCGGCTTCGGGCACCGCGGAGTGGCCTGAACCATCCGCTCCGCCCGGGTCGGTCGGCAGCATTGACAGCCGTTCGATCGGAATATCGAAGACCTGTGCGCCGCCAATCGCGATCGACGCCTGCTCGACATGTGCGGGCATCAGAATCCGCATCGCTTCGATGAAGCTGCAGCCGACAAGCTGCTGCGCCTGCCGGGCCAGCAGCAGCGCCGGACTGGAGGGCTCCGCACGACTGAAATAGCCGACCACCGCGGCAAACGCGGCGGCGACGTCGTCGCGATTCCTGAGAGGGCCGGTCGCAACCGAAGCGACGGAACTTTCGGCGTGCTGCGATGCCTCGGCCTCCTGCTCCTCCTGCGCGACCGTGGCGGCCGGCGCCGTAGCCACCCCCGCGCTCGGATCGCGCTTCACGACAATGTCATTGAGCAGCGTGACGATGCGGCCGGACAGTTGAACGGCTCGCTCCAGGTTGACGGCCTGCTCGAAACCCGCCCGCTCGATCCAGACTTGACGGATTTGTCCGAGCGCCCGCTGCACGGCGTCGAAATGCTGGAGCATCTCGACGAGCGGCGGCAGATCCACCTCCATCAGCGCGCGCTCGATGGCCGGTCCGTCCAGCGCTTCCTCCCCCTCGGGCGCCCTTGCTTCGCCAACGGCCACCATGTAGGCGCGAAAATTGATCTGCCCGTGCCGCCGGTGCAGCGCGAGCGGAATGAACTGCATGGGAAGGATGACCGTCGGCGGATCGTCGAGCGTTTCGATCGCCGACATCCGGAACATGTAGTCGCCGCCCTCGCCGCGCGGATGCACCGCGTCCCAACGCTCATCAAGCAGCCGGGCGATCGCCTCGACGAATGTCCGGAACCCCACGATGTCGCGATTGAGAAGGTGGAAGCGCGCGAGCATACTGAGCAGACGAATGTCGCGCGTGCGCTCGAGCAGCGGCGCGGCATTGGCGAACTCGGTCGCGAAATCGACGCTCGCGCGGTCGAACGGTGCGCCGTCCGGTCCCGAGAAAAACGAACTCGGCAACAGCCCTTCGGCGCGCGCCAGAAAATTCAGATAATCGGCATCGCCTTCGAGATCGAGATCGGGCCCGCATGGATCGTCTTCAGACACCGGGGCCGTCAGCGCCGCCAGATCCGTTCCAGCCATTCGCCCCTATCCCCTCGCGCCGATCCGGCCGCTTGTCGGGGCCGGTGCTTTGATTACCGCAAACATCATAGGCGGCGTGCACCCCGCGCTTCAACTCCGGTCGAATTTCGCCGCCCGGCTCAGCCTCGACGCCCGGTTGGCGCCTGGTATATCGTCTCGTCCGTGAACGGCCGAAGGTCGGCCTCGCTCTCGATTTTGAACCCCCGGCCGGCATTCCGTCACTAACCGGGCGAGCAGCTCCATCTCGTGGCAGCGGGACTATGGCTTTGCGTGCTATCGGCAACGACCCGGCCGCGGGGCAGGCTCCCCGTATCCTGTCGCCGCGCGCGCGGCTGCCCTGTCGGGGACCACGCAAAGCACCAACGTGGTCCGACTCCGGCAGAACGACCTTACCCTAGGCAGGAAAGAGGCTTCGAAATCCATGGCCATGACTCAGGACGGGCGCGTTGCCAGGATCGATTTCGACTCCGGCATTCCGAGGGACAAGGTTTGTCTTGCGCGCTACGACATCACCGAAGGTCTGAGCGAGCTCTTCGAGTGGCGTGCCGAGGTCGTCAGCGAGGACCCCAAGATCAACTTTGAAAGCGTGCTGGGCAAGGGGTGCACGATTACGCACGAATCTTATTCGACAACGCGCTACTACCACGCGCGTTTGATCGAAGCGCAGAATGCGGGGTTGCGCGGCCGCTATTACGTCTACAATCTCGTCTTTCGCCCGTGGTTGTGGCTCCTTTCGCGCACGACAGATTGCGTCATTTATGCCGACATGACGGTCGATGAAATCATTACCCAGGTATTTCAACGCAACCATGAATCCGGCCTTTATGAATTTCGCCTCGAAAACATGTACACCAAGCGCGAATACACCGTGCAGTACCGGGAAACGGATCTCGCCTTCGTCTCACGACTGATGGAGGAAGAAGGCATTTTCTATTTTTTTGAGCATCAGCAAGGTTCCCACAACCTCGTCCTGACCGATTCCAAATCCGGGTACAGCGCCATTCCCGGTTTCAGTTCTGTTCCATTGCGTTCAATCGTCGGTGCGGAAGGCGGCGCCGAGGAGCACCTGTTCGACTGGCATTCGGAGCGCCGCACGCGCAGCAAGACCGTAGTCACCAACGATTACAACTTCAAAGCGCCGGGCCAGGGCCTGCTGGCGACCAAACAAGCCAAAGGCATTGGCGAGCTTTATGATCACCCGGTTAACTATAAGGACCTGAACCTTGGCTTTCAGCGCGCGACGGTCCGCCTGGAGGCCGAGCAGGCGTTTGACAACCGCCGCTATGCCAATGGCGATGCGGCACCGCTGTTTCCGGGCGCCAAGATCAAGCTCGCCAAGCACGCCGACGAAACGGAAAACAAGCTCTATTGCGTTGTGCGGGCGACGCATTCCTACGTCACCGAAGCCTACGAATCGAGCAACGATCCGAACGCCGCAAACGATGCCTATGACGGCACTTACGAGTTCCTGCCCTATGATCATCCGTTCCGGGCGCCGCAAATCACCCCGCGGCCGCTCGTCTACGGGATGCACACCGGCAGGGTTTGCGGCCCGTCCGGTCAGGAGATCTGGGTGGACGAGCACGGACGCATCCTGGTCGAGTATTTCTGGGATCGGAATAGGGGCTACAACAGCCCCGCGACACATTCGCGCTGGACGCGGGTCGCTCAGCTCTGGGCCGGCTCCAACTGGGGTGCCCAGTTCATCCCCCGGATCGGCATGGAAGTGGTCATCGCCTACGAGGAGGGCGATCCCGATCACCCGATCGTGATCGGCTGCGTCTACAATGGCGACAACCGCTATCCCTATCCCATGGCGGAGAATGGTGGCGATCAGCGGACGCAGTCCGGGCTGAAGTCCAATTCCACGATCGGCGGCGGCGGTTACAATGAGTTCATGTTCGAGGACAGGAAGGGCGAGGAATTCATCCGGATGCACGCCCAGAAGGACCACAAGGTCACGATCCGCAATTCGGAGACCTGGGACATCGGGCGGGTCTTTTCGCCGGTCAGAGGCAGTCCCTCACGCGAAACGACGATTCAAAATGGCGATGACAAACTGACGATCAAGAAGGGAGATCAGAGCCTCGACATCCTGGAGGGCAGCCGCAGGCAATTCATCAAGAGCAACTATTCGACGAATATCGGCGGCAATGAGGATCGCACGGTCACCGGGACCATTTCGGTCCATTCCGACCAGAAAATTCATATCGACGCCGTCACCGAGATCAAGCTCACGGTGGGCGGCAACACGATCAAGATCGACAATTCGGGCATCACCATCAATGGCGTGATGGTCCGCATCAACTGAGGTTCGCGCAGCGATGGCGCGCCTGCGATTCCTGACCGACCGCGACCTCTATGAGGCGTTTCCGACGGCGGCCGAAGAAATGGACATGGAGCCGACGGATCAGCCGTCGCTCGCGTTCGTAAACGCGCTGGTCTCGGAGGGCCAACTGGTCAAGGCGGTGCAGTTTCTGTCCTATCTGCTGCCACGGCGCGAGGCGGTCTGGTGGGCCTGTCAGTCGGTCCGGCTGCTGGCCCCGCAACGCTCTAACGCGGAGGACGCCGCGCTTGCGGCCGCCGAAAACTGGGTGAAGGAGCCCGAGGAGGAGCGTCGCCTGCAGGCGCTGCAATGCGGCATCGAAGGCGGCCGGCAGTCGCCTTCGACGTGGCTCGCCCTTGCGGCCGGTTGGGCCGGCGGCATTGCGATGCCGGGCGTACCGTTTCCGCCGTATCAGACACCGCGCGCGGCGCGTGCGGCGATCATGCTGGCGTTCTCGCAGGCGCCGGCGGATCAACGCCAGGATCAACTGCGCCAATGCATCGAGCAAGGAAAACGGCTTGCGGGAGACGAGCCCTAAGAGATGATATAATGCATCAGAAAATTCCGCGCTGCCGGACGACTGCCGCATCGTCCGGCTGCCGCGCGGATGCGAGCCGGCCGACGATGGTGCGGGGACTGCGCGAGGGAACGACGCGAGCATGCCGCTCAGCTTGAGGATCGAAAACGAAGCGACGTTGCCGGACGGCGGCCCCTTGAGCGTCACCGTCTCGGGCAAGCGGGGAATTGACATCGGCCGCGACACCCATCTCGATTGGACGCTGCCCGACCCGACCCGTTTCATATCGAGCAAACACTGCGAAATCCGTTACAAGGACGGCGGCTATTGGCTGCATGACGTGTCCACGAACGGCACCTTCCTGTATGGAAGCGAGGGGCGGCTGAAAGGGCCGCACCTGCTGCGGGAT
Organism: Xanthobacteraceae bacterium; assembly: GCA_035716025.1. GTDB lineage: Bacteria > Pseudomonadota > Alphaproteobacteria > Rhizobiales > Xanthobacteraceae > JADGHE01. Next base: position 6,592 of record DASTKH010000042.1, on the reverse strand, counting down.
GGCGACCGGCTCGTCATCGGGCACTACATCATCGCGGTCTCCGTCACGGGGGAGGAAGGCGCCGCCGCACGGCCCGCGCTCGACCAACGCCCGGCCCCGTCCTACGATGATCTTTGGACGCCCATCGAGGATGCGGCGCCGCCGGTCGATCGCTCGGCCGTTTTATCGCCGCGCGAGGCGCCTCGGCCGGTGCACTCCGATTTCCTGGATTGGGCGGCCGATGTTCCGGACCCGCTTTCCGGTGCAACACCGCGCATCGCCTCGCATTTCGACGTCGACCTGCCGCAGGCGACGCCGCCTTTCGAGCCGCCGCCTCCACCGCCGATGGCGCGCGGCGACGGCCCGCCCGACGATCTCGATTGGGCAAGCGGCGCGCCGAAGCCCGCTCCCGCGCCAGAACCTCCTCCACCGGTCCCAACGCCGCGTCGGCCCGTCTGGGTCTCGAGCGAGCCCGACGGGCCTTGGGGCACCCCTGAAACCGCGCCAGGCGCGACGCCCGCAGGCGGTGCAAATGCCGGCATCGGCCGGCCCGCGCCGCCGGTCGCCGCGGCCCCCCCGGCCAGTACACAGCCCCTCGCGCCTGCCGCAGGCGGCAACGCCGACATCCTTCGCTGTTTTGCGCGTGGCGCCGGCATCCCTGAGGAATTTCTGGCTCGCCACACGCCGGAGCAGCTCGCGGAGATGCTCGGCGCGCTGATGCGTCTCGTGGCCGAAAACGTGCGCCAGCTGCTCAGCGCGCGCGTCGAAGCAAAGCGAATGACCCGCAGCGCCAATCAGACGATGATCCAGGCGCTCGACAACAATCCGCTGAAGTTCTCGCCGACCACGGATGAGGCGCTCCGCATCATGTTCGGCCCGCGGACTTCGAGCTATCTCGATGCACCGCGTGCATTCGAGCAGAGCTTCAGCGATCTCAAGACGCACCAGGTCATGACCTACGCGGCCATGCAACAGGCCCTGCGCATGCTGGTGGCCGATTTCGACCCGCAGACGATCGAGAGCGAGACCGATAACGACCGCGGCATTGCCGCCGTCATCGGATCGCGCAAGGCGCGCCTGTGGGACGCCTATGTCGCGCGCTGGCAAATCAAAACCCGGCGCAACGAAGGCGGGCTCGTCGACGTGTTCATGCAGTATTTCGCCGAGTGTTACGAGCGCGGCAAGAAATAGGCTAGTCTGCAACCGGATTCGCTGAAGACACGCGGGGCTCGATGTCTTGGTACAGCAAGGTCGTCTGGTCGGAGGGGCTGTTTCTGCGCCCGCACCACCTACAGCAAAGCGACCGTTATCTCGAACATTTGATCGACAGCCGGGTTCGGTACATCACCCCTTATCCCTGGGGTTTTTCGCATCTGGAGATCGATCGCGATCTTGCTACGCAGAGCAAGTTCGCGCTGCGCCGCGCGGTGGGCATCATGCCGGACGGCACGCCGTTCGACATTCCCGGCGACTGTCCGCCGCCGGAGCCGATCGATGTGCCTGACAGTGCCGCAAGTCAGATCGCCTGGCTGACATTGCCGGTTGCCGCGCCCAACACGCGCGAAGTCGACGAACGGGACGCAGAAAGCGCCAGTCGCTACACGAGCGCGCCCGAGACCTTTATCGATTCCACCTCGTCATTGCGTATCGAGGAGCAAATCGAAGTGGCGTTTCCGCGGCTCGCCCTCGAACTGCGCAAGACAGCGAAGCCGGGCTACGTCACGCTTGGCATCGCTCGCATTCTGGAAGTGCGCGATCGCACCATCATTTTCGACGAAAAATACGTGCCGCCGGTTCTCACCTGCACGGCCCATCCGGTGGTGGACGGCTGGATCGACCGCGTGGTCGGCTGGATCGACAACAAGCTCGAAGAACTGGCCCGCTACGCGGCGGACCCGACTTCCGGGGGCGGTTTGCAGAGTGTCGATTATTTCGTGCTGCAACTCCTCAACCGGCACATCAACGTGCTGCGGCACTTTCGCGGCTCGACCTATATCCACCCGGAGCGGCTGTTCGAGGAATTTTTGCGGCTTGCGGGCGAGCTGGCGACGTTTGCCACGCCTGAGCGCCACGCGCGGGATTATCCCGCCTACGACCACGACAATCTGGAATACACGTTCGCCAACCTGATGCGCGACTTGCAGGATTTCCTGAGCGCGCGTCTCGGACGCCGAGCCATTCGCCTCGAAATCATCGAGCGGGCGCAGAACGCCTTTGTATCGACGATCCGCGACCGGAGTCTGTTCCGTAACGCGAATTTCGTGCTCGAAGTCGCGGCGCGCCGGCCGCTGATCGAAATCCAGCACCAGTTCCCGCACCTCTTCAAGCTGGGTCCGAACACCAAGATGAACGAAATCGTGCACGCCAATTTGCCCGGCGTGCCGCTCGTCCATCTGCCCACGCCCCCGCCACAGATTCGTGCGATAACCGATCACGTCTACTTCTATCTTGACCGCAAGTCGCCGCTCTGGCCAGAGTTCTCGACGGCGAGTTCGATCGGCATGCACTTCTCCGGTGACTGGCCCGATCTCCAACTGGAGCTCTGGGCAATTCTGGAAGACCGGCGATGAGCGACAAAGACGGACCGTTCGGCGCTTTCGGGAGGGGAGAGCGCACGATCATCAGGCCCAATCCAGGGGCTCGCCGTCCTGTTGCCCCGCCGCAGCCCCCCGCGGCGGCGCCTCCGGGCTATCCCCCGCCGCCACCGCCGCCCCCCACCGGGCCGGCCGGCCCGCCCCCCGGGGCAGGCGCGCCCCCGCCCGGCTATGTTCCGCCGGTTCCGAACCCCTATCCGCAGCCACCTGCGCCGTCCCCCTACGCACCGCCTGCAGGGACCCCCTACGTTCCGCCGGCGCCCAATCCCTATGCGGCGCCCGGCCACCCCGCCGCGCCGCCTTATCCGCCCGCCGCGCCGCCCTATCCCCCGACCTCCCCCTATCCCGGCCACCCCGCCGCGCCGGCATACGGAACGGCGCCGCAGACGCCCGCCCCGGAAGACTGGATTCAGACCCAGCGTCCCGCCGCGCCGCAGCAAGTCGGTGCGCAGACCGCAAGCCTCCGCGAATTGCGGCTCGACGAGCTCGCCGCCCCCCACGAGAACCCGATCATGCGGTCAGCCGGGCCGCTGCTGTTGCTGCTCGGGCGGCTGCGCGTCGCGCTGATGCGCGCCTCCTTTGCGAGCCTGATGGAACAGGTCGCCGACGCCATCAAATTCTTCGAAAAGGACATCCGGTCGGCCGGCATTCCGGAAGACCAGGCCAACGTGGCAAAGTACATCCTCTGCGCCACGGCCGACGATATCGTCCAGAACATCCCGACCGAGGATCGCCACGTCTGGGCGCAGTACAGCATGCTGACCCGCTTCTTCGGCGAGCGGATCGGCGGCGTGCGTTTTTTCGAAGAGCTCGAACAGAAACTGAAAGATCCCCTGGTCAACTACCCGGTGCTCGAGCTGCAACACGCCTGTCTCGCGCTCGGCTTCCAGGGGCTGCATCGGACCACGCCGAACGGCCAGGCCCAGCTGCAGCAGATTCAGCGCAACCTCTACGAAGTGCTGCGTCGCGTGAAGCCGAAGGTCATCCACGACCTTTCGCCGCGCTGGCAGGGCCAGAGGCTCGAGGCCCGCACCTCGCGGCTCCGCATCCCGGTGTGGATTACGGCATCGGTTGCCGCGTTGCTGCTCCTCATGCTGTTCGCGGGACTGCGCACGCTGCTCGGGAATGAGGCCGAGTCGGTGGCGGCCGCGACGCTTGCCCTGCATCCGCAAGACAAGATCGAGATCGCGCGGCGCATCATCGCACCGCCGCCGCCCCCGCCGCCCCCGCCGCCGGTCAATCGGATCACGCAGTTGCAACGCATCTGCGCGGAGCTCGGAGCGGACTGCAACACGACGGTCAAGCTCGTGCAGACCGCCAACACGATCATCTTCCGGGTCGGAGATCTCGTGCTTTTCGAATCCGGCAAGGCCGACGTGCGCGAGAAATTCCTTCCCGTGGCCGCCAAGATCGCCCGCGCGGTGGAGAACGAGACGGGCTTCATCAAGGTGGTCGGCCATACCGACAGCATCCCGATCAAGAACGTGCGCTTTCCTTCGAATTTCCACCTTTCGGTGGCGCGCGCGGAGGCCGTCGCAGCGGTGCTCAAGAAGGGTCTTTCCAAGCCGGAACGCCTGCAGATCGAAGGCAAGGGCGCAGATCAGCCGATCGCCAGCAACGACACTCCCGACGGACGTGCACAAAACCGGCGCGTCGAAGTGCTGATTCCGCGCACCGACTGAGCGGCAAGCCGCAGGACAACGCTCATGCCAAAGTGGTTAACGTCAGGCCCTGCCGGACAGATACTCCGCATCGTACTGTACGGTGTCGGACTTTCGTCCGTCTCGGTGATGATCTGGCAGTACGGACCGCTGATCAATATCGGCGGATGGCGACCGTTCGACAGCTACATCGTCCGCGAGAGCGCCGTGGTGGTGATCACCGCGCTGCTTGCGGGATTCGGAGGGTTTACCTTCTGGCGCCGCAAGAAACGGGCGGAAGCGCTTGCCGAGGGTATCGCCCAGAGCGAGAAGGACAAGAGGGACGACGTCGACACGCCCGTCCTGAAGGAGAAAATGAAGGACGCGCTGGCGACGCTGAAGGCAGCCAGCGGCGGCAAAGCCGATTACCTCTACGACCTTCCCTGGTATCTCCTGATCGGTCCTCCCGGCTCAGGAAAGACGACCGCGCTCGTCAATTCCGGGCTCAAATTCCCGCTCTCGCGCGGGGCAACGCCGGCTGCGGTCGCCGGCGTCGGCGGCACCCGCTATTGCGACTGGTGGTTCACCGAGGACGCGGTGCTGATCGACACTGCGGGCCGATACACGACGCAGGACTCCGACAGCGCCGCCGACCAGCAGAGCTGGGTTTCCTTCCTCGATCTGTTGAAGAAGAACCGGCCACGTCAGCCGATCAACGGCGTGATCGTAGCGATCAGCCTCGAAGACCTGATGACGCTGAGCTCGGCCGAGCTCAGCGCCCATGCGAACGCGATCCGGGCGCGCCTGCTCGAACTGCATGAGCGCCTCAAGGTCGATTTCCCGGTCTACGCTCTGTTCACGAAATGCGACCTCGTCGCAGGCTTCATGGAATTCTTCGGCAATCTCGGCGAGGAGGGACGCAAGCAGGTCTGGGGCGCGACGTTCCAGACCAACGACAAGACCCGCAATCTCGTCGGCGAGGTCCCGTTCGAGTTCGACGCGCTGATCGAGCGCCTCAACAACGATCTGACTGACCGCCTGCAGGAGGAGCCGGCGCCAACGACCCGGGTTGCGCTGTACGGCTTCCCCGCCCAGATGGCGGCCCTCAAGCGCACGATCTTCGACTTCCTCAACGCCATCTTCGAGCCTACGCGCTATCACGCCAACGCAACTTTGCGCGGCTTCTATTTCACTTCCGGAACGCAGGAGGGCACGCCGATCGACCGGGTGATCGGCGCGCTCGCGCGCTCCTTCGGGGCAGAAGAGGTCGCAGCCGCCGGCTATTCCGGGAGGGGCAAGAGCTTCTTCCTCACCAACCTCATCAACAAGGTGATCATCGGCGAGGCGGCATGGGTTTCCACCGACCGCGCCGCGGTGCGGCGGGCCTTCATCCTGCGTACTGGCGCGTACGCTGCGATCGCCCTGCTCGCCCTCGCCTGCGCGGGCGTGTGGTGGCTGAGCTATACGCGCAACAGCGCGCTCATCCGCAACACCGGCACGGCGGTCGTCCAGTATCAGCAGGCGGCGGGACCCTTGCCGCGCGAATCCCTCGTCGCGGATCGCGATTTCGCCAAGGTGCTCCCGATCCTGCATCGGTTGCGGCACATGCCGTCGGGCTTTGCCACGAAGGACGTGTCGACCCCGCTTGCCGCAACATTCGGGCTCTCACAGCGCGAGCGGCTACAGTCTTCCTCCGAGAGCGCCTATGCGGTCGCACTCGAGCGCATGTTCCGCCCGCGTCTTGCCTTCCGGCTCGAGGAAGTGCTGGAGGCCAACCGCAACAATCCGAGCTTCCTGTACGAGGCCCTCAAGGTCTACCTGATGATCGGCGGCCTGCACGCCGCGGACAAGGATCTGATCGTCAACTGGATGCGGCGCGACTGGGCAGAGAACCTCTATCCCGGCGCCGCCAATGCCGAGGGCCGCAAGGCGCTGGAAGAGCATCTTGTGGCGATGCTCGATCTCGGCGCCGACCGGGAGCCCTTGTTCACGCTGCACGGGCCGCTCGTCGAGGAATGCCAAAAGACGCTCGCCCGCCTTTCCGTGGCGCAGCGCGCTTATGAGCTCCTCAAGTCCCAGGCACGAACCTCACATCTCGCACGCGACTGGGAGGTGGTCCGTCACGGCGGCCCCGACGTCGCGCTCGTCTTCGAGGGAGCCGGCGGCAAACCGATCGAGGACATCAAGGTTCCGGGCTTCTTCACCTATGCGGGTTTCCAGCGGGCCTTTGTCGAGCGGCTCGGCGACATTACCGAGCAGGTGAAGCGGGATCGCTGGGTGTTGGGCGCGGCCGGCGAACAGGCCGCGGTCTCCGAACAATACGACAATCTGGTCGAAGACCTGTTGGAGATCTATACGCGCGATTTCCAGTCGGCATGG